>CAVPNR010000018.1:0-425502 GCA_963706645.1 uncultured Acidobacteriaceae bacterium | reverse complement strand
CCGAAGTCGAGAGAAGCTACTCTGTCATCCCGACCGAAGTCGGCGCGCTAGCGACGGCGTAGTGGAGGGACCTGCTGTTTCTCCGGTCAGCCCTACCGAAACGGAGACATCCACCGTCCCCCCGAAGGTGATTCTCCACCCTTCCTGTCCCTCAGGAATCTCGCCACGCTCTGCACATACACTTCGGCAAAATCTGCCACCGGACGTTTGTCCTCGATCAAATGTTTCGCAGCGTCCAGATCCATCTCACGGATCGTACACAAAACCGCCAGCGCCATCATCGGCGCCCGATGCACCCCAGCCGCGCAGTGGATGAATACCTTCGCATCCGCTCTTTCCTGGAATGCCGCCTGCACAAAATCCACTCCAGCCTGGAACAGCTCCGGATCCTTCGGCAAAAAATCGTCATCCGTCGGGTTCCACAGCACCTCGATGCCGTATTCCTCCGGTCCCAGCTCCCTGTCATCGCATTCGATCTGCATGTCGACGATGTGTGTAATCCCTTCCTTCGCGACCTTCGCCATATTCGCCACGTTCCAAATCCCGCCCCCGACCCCAATCCGCTCCTCTTCGTCCAACCAGGTAATATCCATCGTCCTATATGCGCGTTCCGCTTTCGTCCGGGTGCCCCACCCTTGTCGCGCTTTATGCGGCAGGCTGGGGGTGTTGATCTTGCGAGTTGGGGTGGGGATTTCAACTTTCCTCTTCATCCCCACCCAAACCGCTACAGGAGGTTCTCGTCGCACCAACTCCGCCCCATTCTACGGCATAGCCGCATCCTGCAAATTCCACTATCAAGAAACCCGGGTGCCCCGTTTCTCGCGTCCTTTGCGAGAAGCGGGGATTTGTCCCGCGCTCTCACACCAGCACCGAATCCTTGTTCTCCTCGCACCCTTCTTCCCGCGCTGGTTCCTTCTTTTCATCCTCCTCTGCGGGTTTCTCCGTCGGCTTCTGGGGCGAACTCGCCGTTTGCGGCGGATCCTCCTCATCCCTCCCGACCGGTTCGTCGGGCAGGTCCAGCCTCCGCAGCAGAGTCGCCGCCAGGCATTCCTCATCGGCGGTGGAAACGCTCCCGTCCGCCGCCTTCGGAAAAATTTGTGCCATCTCCAGCAAATACTTCGCCGGAGCCAGTTGTCCCGCCATCGCCTGCTCCATAACCGCCTTCGTGATTTTCTTGGCTCCAGATTCCACTATCTTAGCGATGTCGTTATGCACTGCTCCCGGATTCCGCTCCTTCTTGCTCCGCGGACAGCTCCTCTTCTTCTTCTTCAACTTCACCGTCTTCTTTGTCGTCGCCTTACTCTTTGCCTTTTTCTTCATCATGGCCCGCACTCAGCTTCCCTTGGATGATTCCTACCCCTAAAATGCAGAAGGCGCGCCTGAAAGGCGCGCCCTCTGCGAGAGTTTTCTTTTTTCTTACCCTCTATATCCAGAATAGCAAATTGCTAAGGGTAAACCGGAAAATTGTAAAACTTTATATTTCCCATTCTCACAATCACTTACGAGGTTCGGCTCCCTTTTACCCCCTTGACAAGTTTTTCGTTCGACAAAAGCGAGGGAGCCACCGGCCCACGACTCCACCCATTCCAACTCCAAAAAAGAAAAGCGCGTCCTGAGACGCGCTCTCCCAAAGAGATTGTTCTTCTCACCCTCTATATCCAGAATAGCAAATTGCTAAGGGTCAACCGGAAAATTTTCACAATTTATATTTCCCATCCTCACAGTTACTTGCGGCAATTCAGTCGTCGTTACCCCCTTGACAAGAATTTCCCCGAATCGAGTTCAGCCGCTCCATTAACCCAACCTCAAGCAAAATCTCGATCAGGAGGTCCAGCACCACCGGAACGTAAGTCCGCACCGTTCGCTCCGTGCAGCCCAGTAATCTTCCCGTCGCCTCCTGATCGTGCTCCTGTAGAATGTGTCGCGCGATGATCTGCCGCGAGAATTCATCCAGCCGGTCCAGGCACTTCTCCATATCGTGCACGAAGATCACCCGATCCTCAAACGTCACCACCGTGTACGAAGTCACCTTCGCCCGAAAGAACTCGCGCCCCAGTAACGATGGCAACCGCCCCGTTTCAATCGAGTACCGCATATAGCGCCGCAGCATCGCCACTACCCGCCCCCGATACGTTCGCCGCTCCCGCTCCCGATCCTCCGCCGCTGCCTGCCGTGCGTGCCATGTCTGTGGCACGAACTCCGGCGCAGCCTCGGATGCCGGAAACTGGTGTGCCGGAACTTCACTCTCCGCTAGTTCATTCCCTGGAAGTTCATTCAGAAGATCGTCAGACGCCTCCTCGGATCGCTCCTTCTCCAGTTGCCGCAATAGCATCTCCGCGCTCGCCTCACCCTCCGGCCGCTCTGCCTCCGCCGCAATCTCAATCACGCCGCTCATGCCACACCTCCCGCCGCTTCCAGGTCCCCGATGTCCTCCACGTCGATTTCGAATTCATAGTCCTCCACTGCCGTGTGCGGACGAACCGGCAGAGCGAGTCTTCCCGGCTTCCTCTTCGGCGCCGGCAAGTCCGCCACCTTGGGCTGGCACCTCTCGCAATACACCATCCCTGCGCCGCGCTCCCGTACCCACAACCCTCCGCAGTGCTCGCAATATTTCAACTCCACCCCTACCTGCTTATTCTTTTCGCCGTTATGATCGCGTCTCATTCACTCCTCCAGGAAATATTCGAATTAGAAATTCCATTCGCCACCTTAAAATCCAACCGAAAACCGAAAACCGGCAGCCGGCAGCCGGCAGCCGGAAGCCGAAAAAAGCCCTGCGTCGATCCCCGCCCAACCTCGCGGGAACCGAACGCAGGGCTCGTTTTTCTTACGATGACCTGCTTGCGCTATTTAGTTTTTATGGAGTCCTGTTGCCATGCCCCATCGCCGCCGCCCCACTTCTGTTCGCCGCCAACTTCCTCCCCTTCTAAAGTTTCTGCGCGCTCTCGTCGTCCGCTCCTCCACCGTGACGCTGGTGGAAATAGCCTTCTTCATAGCCCGACTTGAGTACGCGTCCGTTTTGCATCACCACGCTCACTCGTCCCGTGAACCCCAGCGATAGCAGTAAGTGTTCCATCGAGGCCGACAGCACCTCCGCCGACTTCACCTTCCTGCGAAATTCTCCGAAGTTCTTCTCCTCGTTCGAGTTATCCCTGTGACTCGTCATTGCTTTCTACCCTCGAGCATAGTGGCCTCTAGGATGCGGCGATCCTATAACTGTGAATTTTCTCAGTCAAGGTTGAATGGCCAAACTTACCCTGTGGAAATCTTTCCCATCCCACGCCATGGCCATATCCTGGTGCTATACTCCGCTCCATGAAGTTCAAAGTCTTGCAAGACAACCTTCGCAAGATTCTGTGGGAGCGCATCGAAGCCGGCGAACTCACCGGCCTCCACCTCGCCCAGCAGACCGGATTCAAGCAGGCCCACATCTCCAACTTCCTCAACCGCAAGCGCGGTCTCAGCCTCGAAGGCATGGACAAAGTCCTCGTCGTGCAGCATCTTTCCGTGCTCGACCTGCTCGATCCCGCCGAAGTCAACAAGCGCGCTTCCATCCTGCCTCCCAGCGGCGACGAATTTGAAAATGTTCTGCTCACCGATGCCTCCATCGCTGCCACCCAGCCCCTCATCGCCAGCATGAATGTCAAAGACATCCTCAAGTTCAAAAAGACCTTCCTGCGCAAGCTGAAAGCCGAAACCGAAGGCGATCGCTCCAGCTGGCAGCGCTTCGTGCTCATCAAGGCCGATGCCCGGGAAGCCATCAGTATGTATCCCCGCCTCACGCCCGGGGCAATACTCTTGATCGACCGCCATTACAACGCACTCAAGCCTTATCGCAAAGGCGAATTCAATATGTACGCTGTTCTGAAAAACGATACTTGTACGGTCCGTTACGTCGAAGTGGCCGGAAATCATCTAATCTTGCGCCCCCACAACCAGTCCTCTCCCATCGAAGTCATCAGCATGGAAGACGGCAAATCCGCCGCCGACTACCTCGTCGGCCGCATCTGCCACGTTGCCCTTGAAGCCTAACCACCTTCCGTCATCCTTAGCGCAGCCTGTCATCGTGAGCGAGCCCTGTCATCCTGAGCACAGCTTGTCATCCTGAGCGAAGCGAAGGACCTATGCAATTCTGCCCGCGCCACGGCATCTGTCTGGCAAAAAAAAATCGGCCCGCAAGGAATGCGGGCCGACGGAAAGCGTCGAAACAGCCGTTAGAAGTTAAACTTCACCGCCAGCTGTATCTCGCGCGGCGTGTTCGACGTATAGCTGATCGTCCCGAAGCTGCCATCGTCCAGCGATGTGTCCGGCGCGCCGAACACGGGATGGTTGAATGCATTGCGCGCTTCGATACGGAACTCGAGACTCATCTCCTCGTGTACCACAAACTGCTTCGAGAGCGACAGATCGACGCCAAACGCCCACGGACTCCGAACCTCCCCAATGGCGCGGGGAGCGTTCCCCAGTGTGAAATCGTCAGGCCGCTGAAAAACGTTGGGGTCCACGAAGAAATTGTCGATCCAGTCCGTGCCGTGATTACGCCTCGGAGTGCCGACAATGTTCGGCCGTTGCCCGCCGTACGTAGGCAACGGGTTTCCATCGGACACGGTCAGGGTGATGGGCCGGCCGCCGGAAAAGCGCCACAGCCC
Organism: uncultured Acidobacteriaceae bacterium; assembly: GCA_963706645.1. Lineage (GTDB taxonomy): Bacteria > Acidobacteriota > Terriglobia > Terriglobales > Acidobacteriaceae > Sulfotelmatobacter. The sequence goes on along the minus strand of CAVPNR010000018.1, from coordinate 420,853 downwards.
GTTCGTCTTCCAGCCTCCTACAACCGCTTCCAGCACGCGCGGCATATTCCCCAGCAGAGCCCGCCCTCGCCCAAAAGGCAGATCGTAGGTGTAGCTGAGTTGCAGCACCTGTGGAATGTCGAACGTCGACAGGCTGCGCTCCAGCCACGGCTTGTTCGGATCCTGCAGGCTGGTAAAGCTTCCCAGCCAGGTCACGTTGTCATCTGCCTGCGAGGAGTCATCGATCGACTTCGACCAGACATACGTGATCAGGAACTGCAGTCCGTGGGTATACCGCTTCTCGGCGCTCACCTGCAGCCCGTTGTAGCTCGACGCCGCGATCATCTCAACGTCAGTCGCAACGCCAGTGAACTGAGAATAGGGAAGCTTCAACTGGAACGCCTGCACCTGCGGCGACGAGAGCGTGCTATTGGGATCGCTGATGGGGCCCCCGTTCTGTGCGGCAAACGGATTATCCACGTAGTTATTCAGGCAAGGCACAGTCAACGTTTTGCACGGATTGTTCGGGTCGGCAGCCGTCGTGGGAATATTCTCCACCCAGGGCCCGAGAATATTTAACTGGTTCGCCCCGCTGAACGGCAGGTGAGTCCCTTTCTTTCCGATGTATTCCACATTGAGCACAACGTTGCCGGGCAGTTCCCTCTCAACTCCGAGGCTCCAGCTCTGTTCATACGGAGTCAGGTTTGCGTCGGCAGTGCGCAGCGGACCGTTCGCTCCGTAGCCCACGTCATTCAACAGGCCCAGCGAATTCCCCGCGGGCTGGTTCAATCCGTTGGGATAAGGATTACTCAGGTGCAGGTACGGTGTTGCACCGTTATTCTGATAAGTATTGATCACATTGGTGTACTGGTTGAAGCCCTGCCCGCCATAAGGCATAACACCGGTTACCCCCGACCGGGACTGGCCGTAGTAAATTCCGTAGCCTCCCCGTATCACCATCTTCGGAGCAAACTGGTAGGCGATACCGAACCGTGGCTGAATGTTGTGCCAGTCGGTCACATAGGTTGTGCGCTGGCTCGGGCTGGCAAAAACCTCGCCCCCATTTAACTGGAGAGTCACCGGCTGGCCCGTGACGGGATCGGAGGAATCAAGGCTGCCGCCGTTCAGCGGATTCTTCACATTCGGATTGAAATAGTTCTGCCGGTTATAGCGATCCGTGCGGGGCAGCGTGACGTCATAGCGCAACCCCAGGTTCAACGTCACCTTGGGACCAACCTTCCAATTGTCCTGGCCAAAGATGCCGTACTGGTAGTTTGTGGTGGCGGGCCGGAATTGGATTTCGTAGTACGAGTTTGCGTTCATCGTCCCCATCAGGAAGCTGGACATGGGGTCTCCACCGCAAAATTCGTATCCCGTCTGCCCGTAATTTTGATCGTTCACCCCCGGACAGGCCGCGGAACCGCTGTTGTCGAAGCTGAAAATGCCGACCGGAGCATTGGTCTGGATATAGTTCATCTGGTGGATCCGCCCGTCGAAACCGAATTTCAATTCGTGAGCTCCGTGAACTTTATCGAGCGTGACCGTCAGTTGTCCGGTGTCCTGCCCTAGCCGGTAATTGCCATAGGGATCTGTGCCCTGACTTGTGTAACCCGCGGAAGCATACTGGCCGACAAAGATCGCGGGCACGCCGGGAAATCCGTTGCTCTGTAAATACGACGGGAATCCCAATGTGCTCAGAGGATCATTCACGCCTTGCGGGTTGTAGGCATCGATATGCCACACCCCGCGGGTAAAGCCAAGCGTCGTATTCAGCAGCAAGGTCGGAGTGAAAGTGTGCGTGTCGTTGATCGAGAATAGATGGGCGTTGGTCCAGTTCGGACCGCCTTCACAGGGATCGGTGAAGTTCTTGAAACAGTTGAAGCTGTCCCCGTGGCTGTATTGTTGCGAGTACTTGACGCTCATCAAATTCTTTTCGTTGAAGCGATGGTCGACCTTAACGTCGAACTGCCAGTTGTAGCTGTGGTTTGGTCCCGTTCCGATCCAGTTCCGGTAAATGCCGTCCGACGTGGTGATGTTAGGCTCCGGAAAGTAACTCAACATCTTCTGCGCCACCGGATCGATCAGATTCCCCGGAGTATTTGGCGGTTGAAGATTCGCCGGCAGATTCGGACTGCCCGGGCTGGTGTAGAGAGCGAGGTTGTTGTAGGGAATGAACGAATTGGCGTTGTTCCAGATTGCCGCTCCGACATTGGAGTCGTAGGTGCGCAGGTACGGATCCCAGAGCTGCCCTTGGTCCACGCTGCACCGTCCGGTACCGTCGAAGGTTCCGCCCTGCTGCCCGCATACCTCACTGAAATTGCCGGCGCGCATCAGGTCGCTGGGCACCCCGGCCTGGTTGGTGCTTTGGGTTGTGGCGCGAAGGGCGTCGTAATCGAAGAAAAAGAAAGTCTTGTTCTTCCGGATGGGTCCACCAATGGTGAAACCATAGTTGTTGCGCCGCAATGGTGGGATCGGCTGTCCGTAGTGATTGGCGAACCAGTTGTTCGCGTCGAGCACCGCGTCCCGAACGAAGTCATAACCGCTGCCGTGAAACTTGTTCGTGCCCGAGCGCGTAATCATGTTGACCACCGATGCCCCGGAGAAGCCATACTCCGCGCTGAAGTTGGTCTGCTCCACCTTGAATTCTTCCACCGCCTCGGGAGACGGAAGATAGGTCGCTGCCGTGATGCCGCCATTGGGTTCGGCGTTCGTGACCGACGCGCCGTCGGTCAGAATGTCGGCTTGGGCGCCGCGGCTTCCGTTGGATACAAAGTTCGTGCCGGTGCAGGTCACGTCGCACTGGTCATCCATCGCGGTTACGCCTGGCGCTAGATTCACCAGTTCAATCACATTGCGATCGATCAAGGGCAGGTCGTTGATGAACCTCCGATTGACGACCTGTCCGGTTTCCGCATCGCTGGTTTGGATGGCCTGCGCCTCCGCGGTTACCTGCACGGTTTGGCTGGAACCGGCAACCTTCAGCGTCACATTCGTGGTGGCATTCTCATTGATGTCCACTTTGAATCGGGCACTCAGGGCTTTTCCAAAGCCCTTGGCGTCGGCCAATATCGTATACACGCCCGGCGGAACGGAGCGGAACAGGTAGCGCCCACTGCTGTCCGAGGTTGTCGTAAACGTGTAGCCCTTTTGTTGATCGGCGAGTACGACGTTGGCCCCCTCGACCACAGCGCCCGTAGTGTCTGTCAACAGGCCGCTGACGGTCCCGAAGTAGGCCTGAGCAAGCAGCAGGGCAGGAAGCATCAGCGCGACGATGAAGGGAAGGAATGCTCGTTGGCAATTTCGGGAAAATGGCTTGGATGTCCGCATCGAATCCTCCTGGGGTGATGATGAAACGGTAGGAACTCGCCGCCCCTGCGAGTCGCTCGCGGAAATCCTACACAAACTGCCGTCCTTGCGCCAGAGGCACGCAAGAATCGATTTAATAGCATTTTTTGTTCTTGAAGGTTGATGCCGGATAGTGGTAGGGCGCGCTTCGGTTGAGGTTCGCAGAAACGGCTGGGGCCAGAGCACAAGACACACTCCGACCGTTTCCCGCCACACACTTCGGACGGCGAGGTCAGCCGCGCGCCTTCTCCCAGCAGCCTCTCTTCAGTGCACAGTGCTGTTCGCCAGATTCACCGCGACCTGGTCGTACTGAGACTTCTTCTTCGTGGTTGTGTCCACCTGGAACATGGTCGCCGTTAAAGTTGTCGTGTTGCCGTGAGCGTCCGCCTGCGCATCGATCAGCAGATACCCATACCCCTTCAGCGACTTCACGAAAATGTGATCGCCCGTCTGCACTCCGTTTCCCGGCACGATTGCCTGATCGTTGATGCCGCCCGTGCCTGCCACAATGTAGGGGATCTGCATGGCCTTGCCGTTGAAATTCAGCTCGCGCGTATAACGCTGGTAGCTGTGCGCGTGGCCTGACAAATACATGTCGGGCATGAGCTTCGCCTGTGTGCATGCGCCATCGATGTCGGCCAGCATCAGCGTGCTCGGCGAGTGGCCGCCGGCCGTAAATGGCGGATGGTGCGTCGCCATCACCAGCGCCTTCCTCGGCCCCTTCTGGCGCTGTGCCGCAATATTCTTCAAAGTCCGGATGAGCCAGTTCTTCTGCGCCGGTCCCGGAATCGTCCCCGAAATGAATCCCGGATTCTCCGCGGCATTCGAATACAAGCCCACGATGTCCACGAACGGAGCATTCAAATACCAATACACGCCAGGCTGATTCATCGTCTGCCGGAAGATGGTTCCTGCAATCGGCGGCACGGTCTGCGATGCCGCGCAGAAGTTCGCTTGGAACGCCTTCAGAGTCGTGGGATCCGTCTTCGGAAACGTTTCACCGTCGTGGTTCCCGGGAATGGCAATGATCTTCCCCGGATAATGCACGTAAGGCTCGTAAAACTCGCCACGGTATGCATTGTCCTTCCCGGGGCCATAAATGACGTCGCCCAGGTGAAAGAAAAAAGCGGGCGATGCAGTCTGCGGCTTGCTGGCGTCGAAGTCCGTCGCCATCGCCTCGGCCACATCGCCCTGGGGGGAGTTCGCGCTTTTCCCGGTGTCGCCCACGGAATGAAACGAAATGGAGCCCGAGGCGGCGATTTCCTGGCTGGCTTGCGCGCCGATGATGTCGGCCAGTTGCATGACCGAGTTCCCCTTGATGGCAGGAACCGGCTCCAGGTTTCCCTCAATGTGGTCGATGAGCGATGTTCCGATTCCCGGTACTGGCGTGCGTTGCGCCACCGGTGTCGTGGTAAAGAATGGATGGGCAAAGCGAAGTGGCGCCGCACCTCGCTTCTTACTCTTCGGGCTCTTTGCTTTTGGAGTCTTTGTTCTCATTGCGCTTTTCATCGCTCGTCCTTTTGTTCAGCGAAGCTTCACTTCAAGTCCGCCAGGTCCGACTGCAACTCCGCCATGCTGAATCCTTGCGGAGCCTGTTGTTTATCGTCCAGGTAATCGGTGCTCAGGATCGCGTACGCTTCATCGCAATACGCTTCCCAGAAAGTCCACGTCATGGTCTGCAGTGCGCCCCAGGTGACAACGGTTACGCCGCGCGAATCGTAGGCGACTACCGGAATCGCGTGTCCGCCCCACGATCCAGGCTTGCCGTCGCCGGTCGTGCCTCCTGGTGGCACCGACCACGGCTGGTGATTTTGCGTCTGCGCCTGCGCGCTGATCGGCAACTGCACCCCGATGTAGCAGCCTTCAAACATATAAACAGCATCCATGATGTGATTGTGGTTCGAGGGTTCCAGCGCGACGTATGCCCCGATCTTGTGCCCGGCGATTCCGCTCTGCCGCCAGTAGTTCAGCACATCGAGCTCGACGGCCCCGTTGTCATTGGCTCCACTTGTGGGGTTGTAACCCGTGATGGCCGAGTACGCCGCAACGATCTGCTTGTTGGTGGGCACCACCATTTTCTTTCCCGCATTCGCAGTCCATTCCATGATCAAGTGCCCGGCGGCCGCGCAGGTGCAGTCCCCGATCTGATCGTTTTCCATCATCCCCCACGAGGACTTGACCTTCGTCGTGAGATCGAAACTCGCGGGTGGCGTGGGCAGCGACGCCGTGATGTACGAAGCCAGCAGCAGCGTGCGCGGATCGTGGCGGGCAACGCCCTTTCCCAGTTTGAGTTTGCGGGGATCGATCTTCGACGGATCCGATTTCATGCGGACTCCCGCGCGCGAGTCATCTGCTCCCGGTTGCAGTTTTCTTACAGCCATGAGAGTTCTCCTTTGGCTCAGTCAGAATTTGATTTCGATTGCAAAAGGGGGGCCGCCCGCTCGCAGACAGCTTCGCAAACGGGATCTGCTCAACTGCTGAGGGGAAGAAGTACGCGGGTATTAGACCCGAACTCTGCCCTCATCAAGCGTGTCTTGAAATTTGTTACGAAACCCGAACAACCGAACTGCCAAGATGCGGGCCATGCTGGATCGCTTTAGGCGGGGGCGGACCTCGTCCGGCTTTCAAGTTATAGGGCCGAAGGTGGAAGATTGGTACGTACGATCAGGCAGAGGCGTCATCTTTTGTCTATGATTTCGTTCGAAATGGGGAACCGGGCGCATGAATAAAGCGGATGATCAGGACACGGCAAGCCGCCTCTCTGGAATTGTTGCGAAGTCCCTGGACGCGCCGGCGAAAACGCAAGATCTGGCGCGCCAGGCGTATCAAAGCCGCACGCAATTCCACAGGCTATTCCGAACCGTGGTCGAAGAAACTCCGGCAGCCATGCGACGGCGGCTATTGCTGGAAAGAGCAGCCTATCAACTGGCGCATACCGGAATCTCGGTCACGGACGTTGCCCTCGACGCCAACTACGGTTCGTTGGAGGCGTTCACTCGTGCGTTCCGAAAGGCTTTTCGGATTTCTCCCAGCCTCTACCGGCGCATGCGTGATCCGCACTTTCACTTGCCGGCGTCCAGCAGAATTCACTTTCTTGCCCCGGGTTCGTCAACAAGTTCATCCCCAAAAGGAGGAAGAGATATGGATCTATTCGATCGTTTTGCAGGCAACGACTCCTGGCACACGAGGCGTTTGCTGGAGTACGCGGGTGCTTTGACCGAGGAACAATTGGATCGGCCACTGCCCACGGTGGTAGAGCTGCTGCCCTGGCGGGAGTCCAATAAAACTCTAAGGCAGCTCTTGGAAAACATTATCTTCACGAAAGAAGTCTGGACCGCCGCCCTCTCCGGGACCAATACGGATATGAACCCTCCAAAGTCGCAGCGCTCCCCGCAGGCGATGCTGCAAAGGCTCGACAAGACCGATGCAGAACTGCACCGTATTTTCAGCGACATCCGAAACCGTTCCCGATGGGACGATACGTTCGTCGACGCCTTGTGCGAGCCGGCTGAGACCTTCACCTTCGGCGGCGTCTTCGCCCATATCATGACGTTCAATGCGCATCGCCGATTGATGGCGTTGGACGCTCTACGCCAACTCGGCGTCCAAACCGAAGGTTTCGGCGATCCCATGGAGTATGAGGAAAGCGTGGCGCCCTGGAACCAGCAGGTATCTCTCAAAACACCATGACGACGAGAACGGAATTGTTTCGATTGAACGGTACTGTCGAGCTGGATCCCGCCATCGATGCGTGGATGAAAGCGCACCCAGGTGAATTGGGCGCCATCGCGCATCACTGGTTTGAGGTGATGCGCAAGTGCGGGGACGAGGTCCGGGAGATTTTGCATGACGGTTGTCCGACCGCATGTTTGGGAGATGCGGCATTCGGCTATGTCAACGTATTCACTTCGCACGTCAATGTGGGATTCTTTCAAGGAGCAGCGTTGCGGGATCCGGCGCGCTTGCTCGAAGGCAGCGGCAAGTTCATGCGCCATGTGAAGTTGAGACCGGGAACGGCCACCAACGCCGCAGAGCTAAGCGCGCTCATCGAGGCGGCATACGCGGATATAAAGGCGCGCGTCGAACACGGCTGAGCTCAGACAAACGCCTTGAGAGGCCGGCGCCTTATTATCTCCGTCCCATTGATGAGTTGCTGCGAAGCAGCGCCCCAATTCGCCTGCATGGGAGCGACCGTCATGAGTGACGCGTTGTAATTGCCCGTCGCCACGAATGGAACTTTACCATCGGGATAGCTTTGAGCGTCCGCCGACGCGGGTGTTACGCTGATGGACTGAATCTGACGGGCGCCGCTCCCACAGGCCAGAGTCATCCATGCGGTGAGCCCCAGAAATAGGATCGAAACGAGATACCGATCGCTGGGCACAGATACCTCCTCACAAAAAGAGCCAGGCAAATCTCAGGACACAACCGTCAGCACCTTGGCTCTGTCATATGGTATCGCGGAACGGACTTGTGTAAGCGCATCGGTTCAGGGATTAGGCTGGTACTACAGCCAGAAGTCGCGGTTGGGAGTGTCGGACGGACCCTTGCTCGCGCTGGCGGCGCGTCCCAGGGTAGGTTCGACGCGGTTGCGCCCGGCGTTCTTTGCCTGATACATCGCAGTGTCGGCGGCGTACAGCCATTTTTCCATATCGCAGGCGGTGTTGCCGGTGGCCACGCCGAGGCTCAAGCTCACTTGGACGCTCGCTCCTCCCGCCATGATGGCGCATCCCGCCACGTGGGCGCGCACGCGCTCGGCCAGTTCCCAGGTCTCAGTCATGCCGCAGCCGGGCGCGACGATGAGGAATTCTTCTCCGCCGCAGCGTCCGACCGAATCGTAAGGGCGGACCACTGCCGCGATGCCGCTGGCAATGATGCGCAGGACCGCGTCGCCGGCGGCGTGCCCGCGGCTGTCGTTGACCGCTTTGAAATGATCCACGTCGATCATGATCAAGCCGACAGATTGCTGTTCGCGTTCGGCGCGCAGCAGGTCACGCTCCAGAATCGCCAGAATTGCCTTGCGATTCCACAGACTGGTCAGGCCGTCGCGAGAGGCCTCGCGGCGCAGCGCTTCTTTCGCCAGAAGCAGCCGGTTTTGGGTGACCAGCAAGCGCGCGCTGGAACATACAAAAGAAAGAAGCACAACGATGGCGGCCAATCCCAGGCGCTCGCGCGCGATGCGCAAAGACATGAACAGCACCAGCAGTGGGTAGAGCAAGAAGAAGATTTCCGTGTAGATCCGCTTCTCGCGCCGAGGCGGATCGAAGGGGAGTTCCGGAGCCTCCGCCTGCTTCCAAGTGGTGGCGATGAGAATGGGAACGACCAGCAATCCGCTCCACAGCAGATCGAACCAGGCGCCGGTGCCCAGACCGCGTCCCGGGCCGTAGAAGTACAGAGCATCGACGCATCCGGAGAGAGCCAGAAAGATTCCCATGCGGCCGAACAGCGAGCGCGAGTCCCGCGAGCGTGTGACGGCGGCGCGCACCACGAACGCCCCAGCCACGAAAGCGTAGCCCGCGAAATACGGCGTCCACACCGAGTGTGCCAGTTCGCCGGTCGCATCCGCCTTGGGCAAATAGAAGAAATACAAATACGCCGCGACGCAGACCAGGACAGCCTGCACGAAGTCGAGCGCCACCAGCGCGTCGAGGTGTCCAGCCTCGTGCTCGGGGTCGAGGAACATGGCCATGGCCAGCGGCACAAACCAGAAGCAGAACAGCAGGTTGTTCATCCACGAAACGAACGGAGACGCAGCGAAGTCGTTATAGACGCTGAGAGCCTGCGCAATCAGCCAGAGGGAGTAGGCTGCCGCGGTCAGACGCCAGAACGAGCGAGCCAGGCCCTCGGAGCGGTGGCTGGCCTGAATCGCCGCGTAGATCATCACGACGCCCAGGCTGAACTGCATCACGTCCGAAAGAATGCCTCCGGGCGGCTTGGGTCCGAAGCGTGCGACCACACCCGCGTGCGCCAGCCACAGCAGGCCGGTGACGACCACGACGGTGCGCGTGCGTTCCATTGCAGTGCTCACGGTTTTCTCTTTAAAGACAGTGTCGCAGGGAGGAGCAAACCGGAATGCGTACAGACTCGGCTATTCTGCCAGCCTCTGAACGGCACACTTCGACTGAGACCCCAAGACCCATCAGTATCCCGCATGGCGCGGGTCTTTTCACCTGACCATAGTACCCCGAGGGTGGTTACCAATAAACGGAAATCGGCAATCGACGTGCTTAGCACCCGGTTGGACGATTTTCCACAACTTGCTATTGCCGGACGCGCTATGATCCGGGGTCACAGCCATGAACATGAATATCGCTTCGAGTGGGATCGGAATCTCGCGAATCGGTCAGATCGCCATTAACGCGCACGATGTCGAGCGCGCCGCCACCTTCTACCAGCAGTCGCTGGGGCTGAAGTTGCTGTTTAAGGCGGGGCCTGGACTTGCATTCTTGGACTGCGGCGGCGTGCGGCTCATGTTGACTCTCCCGGAGAAGCCGGAGTTCGACCATCCCAGCTCGATTCTTTACTTTGCCGTGCCCGACATTCAGGCCGCGTACGCCAACATGAAAGACAAGGGCGTCGACTTCGAGGACGAACCTCACCTGATCGCGAAAATGCCGGATCACGAGTTGTGGATGGTGTTCTTCCGCGACTCGGAAGGGAATCTGATGGGGCTGATGAGCGAGGTGCGAAGCTAGGTTTCCGGCTTCTGGCGTTCGGCTTCCGGAAGCGGGGAAGGAGTGTCATGGAACCGGAACGGTCGTCCTCTTTTGGCTGGCCTTGGTTTGCGCTGACCGTGGCTTTCGCGCTCCACGTTTTCGACGAGGCCACTACCGGATTTCTTGCGGTCTACAATCCCACCGTGACCATCCTGCGCGCGCGCTGGGGATGGTTCCCCATGCCGACGTTTATGTACCGCGAGTGGCTGGTGGACTTGAGTTTGGGAGTGGTGATTTGCTTTGCAATGACGCCGCTGGCGGCAAGCGGCGTGAGTTGGATGCGGCCGCTGGGCTGGTTATACGCCGTCATCCATCTGCTCAATGCAATGGGACATACGCTCGGAACGATTCTGGGGCACACGGTAGCGTCGGTGACGTTTCCGCGTCCCGCGCCGGGATTCTATTCGTCGCCACTTCTCTTCATCGCTTCGATCTGGCTGATGGTGCGGCTGCGGAGAACCGCGGCTGCAAGTCGCTTGTCGTACTGAGGCCTGCGGTTTTTGCAGGCCGAAGGAACTATGCACTGCGCGGCGTGTTCCGCTCCGCCGGCGAAATTGCATAGGTCCTTCGCGTTGCTCAGGATGACAATGGCGCTTAGGATGACAACGGCGTGGCTATGCCGAAGGCCGAAAGCCGGCAGCCGGAAATCAAAAGCCGCGCTCTGCTATCATCGCTGGCGGAGCGTTTTCGCACCATGGAATACCTCATGGAATACCTCGACGACGAAGATTTTGAAGACGACGAGATCCCAGTTTCCGCACGAGGGACAGGAGAAGGCATCATGGAAGAAGGTTCGCACACGGGTACGGGCGCCTCGCGCCGCAACGAAGATATCGCACTCGATCTGATGAAGTTCATCGCCATGACTACAGGCTACGGGCGAACCACGTCGTCGGGCGTGGGATTTCAAGGGACAGGCTCGGCGGCCAAGCCGGAAGACTATGCCGATCATCTGCTCGAGCTGTACGGCAAGTGCTTAGGTGCGGTGGCGGCGAAGAAGTAGTGCGGTCCCGGAAGCACGTGGGTGTTCTGTGACACGCTTCGATCGTCGGCGGCGATGCGCAAACCTCTGATAAGGCACTCCTTTTAGCCGTGGACTCTGAAGTGCTTGTTCTCCGGAACAGAGGTTCAGGCTATGGTTTACAGTGCTCCCGATTTGTTACTGGGCGGCGCCGGGTTTCTCCGCGGCGGACGCTCGAACTGGGTTCTCTGCTTCGTGAGCACGCTTCTTCTCATGGGCTGCACGACGGCATCTTGGGCACAGGATCGCCAAGATATGGGGAACACCTTCACTGCCCCAGATAGCGCCTTTTCTCTTCGCTACTCTAGCCGGTTCATTCCGTGCCAACAAAAGGAGCAAAGTACGGGCGACGGTTACTATTGGGTTCCGGCCGAGAGTTGTGCTGCATATTCCCCAGTGTGTGACGGCGTAGTCGCCGAGGAGAGTACGGCAATCGCTTGCTTCGCCTATCCCAGAGACCGGTTCACAGACACCAGAGCTTTTGAGGCGGCAACATTTTCAGTCGAGACGATGAATCACATCGTTACGGCGAAGGCGTGCCTGAGTGGGCCAGCCGATCAGATATTCTCGCCGCGCCCACCCGCGAAATTGAATGGAGTCCTATTTTCGGTTTTCGAGTTCGGCGAAGCGGGAATGAATCAAAGTATAAGCGGTGAGGTGTACCGCACCTTTCACGGAGGGAAGTGCTACCAACTGGGTATCAGTATCGCGAAGGCCGACGCCCAGGTTTTCGACCCGCCCGCCCGAGAGTTTACCAAAGGGGACTGGCACGAGGTGAACGGCCAACTCGAACGGGCGCGCGATTCGTTCCGTTTTCTGAAATAGTCTCGTGTCTCCAACGTGGACTATACCAGTCTCATTTTCCTGATGCGGCGTAATGAATCCCCAGCTGATCAAACAAGAAGCTGAACACATCCGTGTCCTGCTCGATCTGCTCGTCGAGCGAGGCGCCGATCATTCCATGCCCGGCGCTCGAACTGGTGCGCAGCAGGATGGGGCGGTCCGAACTGCTGGACGCTTGCAGCAGCGCGATCATCTTCCGCGACTGCATGGGATTGACGCGGTGATCGTTCTCTCCGGTGGGCATCAGGATCGCGGGGTACGCTGTTCCTGCTTTCACGTGATGGTAGGGCGAGTAGGCGTAGAGCGCCTTGAACTGTTCGGGATCTTTCACCGTACCGAATTCGGTGACGTTGAAGGCGCCGTTGGGATCGAGTTCGACGCGCAGCATGTCGTAGATGCCGACGTAGGAAACGACCGCACGAAATAGATCGGGACGCTGGGTGAAGGCCGCGCCCATTAACAGGCCTCCGTTACTGCCGCCCATGATCGCGAGGTGGGCCGGGGACGTATAGTTCTGGTCGATGAGATATTGCGCGCAGGCCAGGAAATCGTCGAAGACATTTTGCTTGCGCGTGAGGTTTCCGGCCACGTGCCACTCTTCGCCATATTCCGCTCCGCCGCGCAGATTGGCTTCCACGAAAATGCCTCCCTGGTCGAGCCAGAGGCGGGCGCGCCGTCCCTGGAAAAAAGGCTTCGTGCTGATGCCGTAGCCGCCGTATCCGGTGAGCAGCGTGGGATGCGTGCCGTCGAGCTTCGTCCCTTTCAGGCGAATGATATTCAGAGGAACGCGAGTGCCGTCTTTGGAGGTGGCGAATTCGCGGACGACTTCGGCGTCGTCGAACTTGATGGCGGACGATTGCACTCCTGGGATTCGAGTGGTGCTTCCGAGGGCAGCGTCGAAGCGATACAGGACGGGCGGCTCAAGAAACGTGGAAACGTAAAAGAGCACATCGCCGCCGCCGATGGAGATCAGTTGCCCGACGGCGGAGATCGGTGGCAACGGGATTTCTCCCTTGGAGCTGAACCCAGGAATCGATCCGCCGGGGATGCGGTCATACACCGCCTGCCCAAAGACGCGCACGCGCGATGGGCCGCCCATGATGTCGATTACATAAAGATGGCCCCATGCGGGGACGAAGTCTTCGATGGAAGCGCGATCGGATTCGTCAGCGCCACCCGCCGATTGCGGAACCACAACTTTCGCCTGGCTGAGATCGAGATGGGAAAGAGGTAGCCGCAGGATCTGGCCGCGGGGCGCGTCCTTGCGCGAGAGCAGGTAGAGTGCGGGATCGGCGCCAAACTTGACCCTTACGATGTCGTCTTCGAAACGCGTGAGCTGAGTCCAGTGGCCGTCGGCGTCCATGAGGTAGTGCGCGAACTGGCCGCCATCGCCGTTGCCGACAGACGCCAGCAGCCAGCGGCCATCGTCGCTGGCATGCAGCTGAATCTCTGCGATGCGCGGGAAGTCTTTGCCAAGGACGTAGGTGTCTTGCGCGGGATTCGTGCCCAGCTTGTGAAAGTACACCTGCTGGAAAAAGTTGGCATCTCCGGGCGGACGCTCATTGCCCTGCGGATAGCGGGTGTAGTAGAAGCCGGAGCTGTCGGGCTTCCAGGCGATGCTGCCGCCGGCGGTGGCGAAGTTGACGCGGGGAACGACGTCGCGGAGTTGCTTACCGGTGGCAACGTCGAACACGTGCGCCTCGGCATCTTCCGAGCCGTTTTGCGAGAGCGCGGCGGCGACATACTTTCCGCCGAACGAGGGTACGTAGAAATCGACGGCAAGTGATCCCTTGGCGCTAGCGGCGTTGGGATCGAAGATCACACGGGTGCTGGCCGGGTCATCGGCCGAGCGCATCACGACCAGCAGGGGCTGCTGCAATGGCGGCTGGTGCTTCAGGGCAAACAGCATTCCGGCGCGAAACTGCAGGCCGGAATAGGTCACGGAGTGGGCGGTGACCAGCTGGCGCAGACGGCTCTTGATGGCCGGGCGCGCGGGCAGATGATCGAGATAGTCACGGGTTCGCGCATTCTCGGCGGCGCTCCACTGCTTGACCGCAGGATCGTCCCAGTTCTCAAGCCAGCGATAGTCATCGGTGACTTTCACGCCGTAGTATTCGTCCGTGACCGGGCGCTGGGGCGTATCGGGCGACTTTGGGAGCGCCGGGCCTTGTGCGAGGGCCGACAGGGCGAAGGACGCCAGGATGAACAGGGAGGCGGAGAAAATCTGCAGGAGACGTTTCGCGGGCATGGTTTGCCTTTCCGGCAGGGGTGGCGGGAATTATACAACGAGAGCCAATAAAGGTTATGTGGGGACAGCCGCCATCGGCTGTCCGGCGAGCGAAGCTCGCCTTTCTCGTCAGCGAGGGATTCGCGAGCTGAAACAACTTTTTCACCTTCTCCGTCGCCCCAATGTCTCCCCGAGCCCGTAGTCCTAAAATCAAAACCGCGCAGCTTCGCTCCGCGGACAGCCGATGGCGGCTGTCCCCACATAACTCCTCCCCAGCTCTGGGCTGGGGCAGAAAAAACCGCGCCCTGTGGGGCGCGGTTCTGAAGCTTTAGTGTACGGGAGGCGCTCGCGGCCAGCTGCCGGCTTAGTGGCGCTTCTTGCCCTTCTTGGCCTTTTTCGCGGGTTTCTTAGTGGCTTTTTTCTTGGCCGGCTTCTTGGCAGCTTTTTTCTTCGCGGGCTTCTTGGGAGCCTTCTTCGCGGGTTTCTTTTTGGCCGGTTTCTTTACCGCAGCTTTCTTCTTGGCTTTGGGCTTGCCACCACCGCCGCTGGGAGCGGAGGGAGCGGGTCTGGGCTTGGGCGGAGGAGGCGCGGGAATCGACACGGGCTCCGGCTCGATCGATTCGGGTGCCGGCATGCCAGATTCTTCTTCCTCTTCTTCCTCTTCGAAATCTTCTTCCAGCGACTCGCTGTAAGCGCCTGTGTCGCCGAATTCTTCTTCCTCATCGCGTGCGTAAAGGGTTGGATCGTCGAACGTCATTGCTCCTCCTGTGATTCAGTGGCGGCCGGGTGCGGCTGTGCGTCCTGGCTGCGGGCACGAAGAATTTAAAAGACCACCGGAACCTTCTGCTGGAACGGCGCGCAATTGTAGCACGACATTCGGTGCTGCCTGCAAGGACTGCAGATACAAGCTGCTCGCTAACCTGTTATCACAGCAGGCTGGGAAAAGGGAAGAGGAAACGACGCGATGCGAAAAGAAAAGAGGGAGAAAATCCGGTGCGCTGGAAACGGCGGGAGCCGGTGAGGACTCCCGCCCGGAGCGCGGTTTTTCTGTGTCCGCGCGAGACGGATTGTCGGCCCTGCCAGCTACTTCAGGGTCTTTACAAACGCAGCCACCGCCTTGGCATCGTCGGCCGAGAGTCCGGAGAGAGCTTTCTTGTGCGGCGCTTTCTTACCGTCGTCGCCTTTGGTGAGCAGGTCCGTGATCTGAGCATCGGTCAGGCTGGTGCCTTTCAGCGCAGGCCCGACTTTGCCTTGGCCCTCCGGACCATGGCAACCGGCGCACTTGGCTTTATAAGTGGCGGCGCCGTCCTGTGCAAAGGCAGGCAGAGCCAAAGATACCGACAAGGTGAGGATGAGCAGAACGATCAGCATTTTGGTGAGTCGCATGAGTTCTCCTTCGGAAGGTGAATTGTGGAGAGGGCCCGAAAGTCGAGACAAATTGTAGTCCTGCGGCGGGCGGGAGTCGATCAAGCATTCCGCGTAAGCTTATCAATTCTCATTCCGAGGGTGGGGCACCCTCTTATGAAATTTTTCCTTAGGATGAGGCTTAGCGTGGGATTTGCACGATGAGGATCATGCCGGGGCGGATGGTTGCGATGTTGCGGTTGTCGCGCTTGAGGGCGGCGACCGTGGTGCGGTAGGCGTTGGCGATCGAATAGAGGGTTTCGCCGGACTTTACCTTGTGGTGCACGACTGGGACTTGCGCGACCTCTTCTTTTTCAATCTGCGCCGACTTGGTGGCGGGCGGCTTCGTCACGGCTGTTTCGGTGGGCTTTGCCGTGCTGCCCGGATGTTTCGACTTGGTATGCGTCGAGGCTACTTCGCTTTCGTGCGCGCTGGGTGAAATCGGCAAGTGCAGGGCCAGCACTTTGCGTCCATGGAGGCTGTCGCCGTGAATCCCATTCCAGCGGCGCAGCATTTGCGCCGAGACGCCGAAGTTCTCGGCGACGCTGTCGACCGTATCTCCAGAGTGAACCTTGTAGCGCGTGATACGGCGGGCGTAGGTTGCCGTGTCGCTCATCGGATGCTTGCCGGGCGCAACCGGAATCACGAGCTTGGCGTCCGCTTCGAGATCTGTGGCCTCGAGATGGTTCGCTTCCGAGATCGACTTGGCCGTGGTGTGATAGTTGCGTGCCAGCGAGGCCAGCGTGTCGCCCGGATGAACCGTGTGATAGCGCCACCATAGCCGCATGTCCCGGGGAATCGTGTTGATCGCGGTTTCGTACTGATCTTTGGTCCCGGCAGGGATGTGCAGTTCAAACTTGCCATCGCGCGGAGTGGTCAGGCGCAACAAGCTGGGGTTCAGGTCCTGCAATTCGGTAGGTGTGGAATTGACGCACTCGGCGACCAGGCGCAGGTCCACGGGATAGGTAATGGTGACGGTGTCGTATTCCGCCGGCTGGTCCATCACCACTTCGTCCAATCCGTACTGCGACGGATTCTTGGCCATGATGGTCACGGCCAGAATAATGGGGACGTAGTTCTTGGTTTCCTTGGGAAGGACGTTGCGGTTGTAAAGTTCCCAGAAGTCGGCGTATCCAGTGCGCTTCACGGCGGCTTGCACGGTGCCGGGGCCGGAGTTGTAGGCGGCCATCGCCAGGTACCAGTCACCGAACTGGTTATAGAGATCCTTGAGGTGGCGGGCGGCGGCGTGCGTGGATTTTTCGGGATCCTGGCGATCGTCGACCCACATATTGTGGTATAGGCCGTAACCGCGTCCCCGGCTCGCCATGAACTGCCAGATGCCGCGGGCTCCCACGCGTGAAACCGCGAGCGGATGGAATCCTGATTCGGCCTGCGCGAGATAGATCAGGTCCTGCGGGATGCCTTCCTGCTTGAAGGTGGACACGATCATGTCGTGGTAGCGGCCGGAGCGGGCAAAGGCGCGCTCGAAGACGCCGCGCCCGTGACCCGAGAAGTAAGTGATGTAGCCGGCGACCTGGTCGGTCATCATCAGGGGCAGGTCGGAATGCGTGTTCTTGATTTCGGCTTGTGCCTTGGCCTTGACGCCGGCGTCGGCCGCTGGGGTGAGTTCGTTGGTGGTGTCGATGGGCGCCGGTTCCGATTTCTGCTCTTGCGACGACCCGGCATCTGCCGAGGTGCCGCCGGGATAGAGTTCGTTGACTCCGGCGACGATGCGGTCGAATTCCTTCTCCAGGCGCTCGTCGGAGCGGACGTCGAGATTGCTGCTCAGCAGGGCGTTCAGCGCGTTGTCGAAATTCTGCTTGGCGTCTTCGATCTTGCCAGCCTGATGGTTGGCCAGTCCGGCCTGGTATTCCTTTTCGGCCCGGGCGATCAGATCGCCGACGGGATCGGGAACAGAAGCCTGGGCGGGAGCGGCGACTTCGGTGGAATCCGGTTTCTGAGCGGGAGCTTCTTGCGGCTGCGCGACGTCAGCCTGCGGACCCGGTGCCGCAGCGGACGGAGCAGTGGGTTTAAGAGCGGGTGCGCTTCCGGGCGGCAGAAGAGAAGCCGGCTTCTGGGCTGTCTGACAGGCAGAGGCCAGCAGCATCAGAGAGCCGATTACCGCCGTCCGGACATAGAGGTTCACAAATCGCATATTTCTCTATGAGTTGCGTGCTCTCCTTGGGTGACGTTGGCTAAATCCTACCAAATCGTACGCGGGTGGCCGCTCTGGGGTCAATCGCCGAAAAGGCACCACGGTGGTTACTTTCGGCATCAGGGCCGGGCGGTTACCCGGCTTCCGGCTTCCGTGTTTGGATGACGGTTGATCTTCTTCGGTTGTCGCACCTCGTTGGTGTTAATTCAGACGATGCGTCGCTTTCACAGCTCCGGCGCAGTCTATTCAACCCTTTTTACGGCTCCAGCGGCAACAGGTACGCCGGGTGGCTGCCGAGCGTGCCGCCGAAAAACTGGCGGTCGAGATCGCGCATGTCCCAGGCAATCACCGAGTCCGGTGCGATCTGGATGGTGACGTCATCGAATGCAGCAAATACCGGCCCGACCTTCGGATCGGCCAGGGCGGCAGTGCTCAAGTATTTGCGGTGAATTTCCGCATTCTTCTGCCGCGACGCGTCCCCGACCAGGATGTGCGCGGTCCCAGCGATGGTGACTCCGCAGCTTGCGGCAGGGTCGCGAGCGTCGATCATTAAGGAAGCTGTCGGCTTGGCCTGCACATTTCGCGCTTTGCGGCTGCGCGACGACGTTCCCACAAAAATATGGGAGCCGTCGAACCAGAACCACACGGCAACCATGTGAATGGAACCGTTCGGACTCTCGGTTGCGAGCGAGGCAATGTATCTCCCGGCTAACAACTGCTTGACCAGAGCATCGGTAAGCGAAGCCATAAGATCAACTCCTTGTTGCCTCAGTCGGTCGCGTGTAGTCGGATCCGGACCGTGTGGGGAGTCCGAGGTCCGACGCCTGAGGTCGGAAATCCCAGGCCCTTATTTCTACACCCGCCAGTAATCCGGGCGCCAGTTCTGAATGGCTTTTTTGATGTCGGCGCGCTTCAGGTTCTCCTTCAAGGTGCGCTCGACCAGGTTCGGAATCTCGGCATCGGAGGCGAAACGCAGTCCGCAGAACTGGTCTACCGTCAGTTCGGGGATACGGGAGCGCAGGGGTTCCGATAAAAGCTGGGTCAGCCTCAGGCGTTCTTCGAGGCGGATGACGCGATCCTGCACTTTGAGTGAGTAGAGGCGCACTTTGAACGCCAGGAGCAGGAACGCAACCGCCAGAAGAATCAGCAGGACTGCGTGAATGTGATCGCGGAGTTCGCCGTGCGTGATATGAGCGAAAAAGTGCACGAGGGTCAGAATCAATCCCAGTACGAAGATAGGAAGAATGAAGAAGTGGAAGGGCGGGTCGAAGCGCGCATGATTCGCCAGATTCTGTGGCTTGGTTTCTGCCATGATGGAGCTCCTTGCGGGAAGACGTGCAAGTGTAGCAGAGTCGGTCAGGGCGGGGGGCAGACGATCCGGCCAATGGGCATCGGGGAGATTAGGCAGGAAGCAGAGGTTGGGGAGAGGCAAAATGGGTACGGGTCAGCGTCCCGTACCCATTTCGACTGTGGCCAGAAACTACTTCAGGGCGAGTAAAACCTGTTGCGGTGCTTGCACATTCTGAGCTCGTAGCTCGGCTTCGGCCTTGCCTTCCGGCAGTTGGTACATGGTCCGAGAGCCTTCGACCTTGACTTCCCAGAGGAAGTAGCGGTGTCCGTACTTGTGAAAAATCAGCGCGTTGGTAAGCGCGGGTTTCTTGCTCTCGACTCGAGTGGGATTGGCCACCATGTTGATCTTGGCGTCGGGGTTGCGCATGGCCAGAGTGATGGCGCCGGGGGCTGCCGACTGCACACTGAACTGGCCGGCCGGGACAAGCTTGGATCCGATGACGAAATCGAACGGGACCTGAGCCTGGATCTTGGTGTCGGGTTGAATCTGAGCGGCGGCCAGCATCGGCAGCAAGGTCAACGTCAGCATGAGAAACCGGGTCGCGTATTTCATCACTCACCTCCCAAAATTTTGTTCCGCCACTGCGGAAGTGAAGCGATCTTGCTCCCCGCCAGCAAAAAGGTCCATGGAGACTGTCTGAAGCGATCTCAATTGATCTGAAGAAGTGGGGGGGAGAGTTGACAGGGCGGAAGAGGAGGACAAGAATTGACTGCAATTTCCGGGGACGGTTTCAGGCATGCCCGAGAAGAAAGTTTGGTTCGCTGAATTCGAATTGGACTTTGGCCGCTTTCAACTCTGCCGCGGCGGGAGTCCCGTGCGGGTGGAAGGCCTGCCCCTGCAACTCCTGATGTACCTCGTCGAACACCATCGCCAGTTGGTGACGCGAGAGCAGATCGCCAGCGAATTGTGGGGCAAGGACGTCTTCGTCGACATCGAGCAGGGAATCAATACCGCAGTCCGAAAAGTTCGCATCGCGCTGGAGGACGATTCGGCGCAGCCACGGTATCTGCAAACCGTGGTGGGCCGCGGCTACCGGTTCGTGCCGGAGATTCGCGTCGAGGAAGAAGGGAACGTAGCGAGTTCGGACGGGGCGCAGGCGTTCCCGATTTCCGCTGAAGAATTTGGGAAGGCGCTGATGGCTGCGGCTGGGCTCGATGATCCAAAGACGCCGCCCAAAGTCCCCAACAATTCCTAGTAGAATCCAATTCATCATGAAAGCGATCGAGGTCAAGCAACCGGGCGGGCCGGAGGCGATGCAACTGGTGGACTTGCCAGTTCCACAGCCGAAGGCGAATGAAGCGGTGGTGAAGCTGGCCGCTTCGGGTGTGAACTTTATTGACGTGTACTTCCGCGAAGGGCGCTACAAGGCTGCCCTGCCGATTGTGCTGGGGCAGGAAGGCGCGGGAGTGGTGACGGCTGTGGGCGCCGATGTGAAGTCGGTGAAGCCCGGCGACCGCGTGGCGTGGAGCGGGCTGATGGGATCGTATGCCGAATACGCGGCGCTGTCCGCGGACCGCTTGGTGCCGGTTCCGTCGGGAGTGACGGACCAGCAGGCCGCTGCGGCGATGTTGCAGGGGATGACGGCGCACTATTTGTCGCACGACACGTATCCGCTGAAGCGTGGCGAGACGGCACTGGTGCACGCGGCGGCAGGCGGCGTGGGGCTGCTGCTAGTGCAGATGGCGCACAACATCGGCGCGCGCGTGATTGCGACGGTGTCGACCGACGAGAAGGCGAAGCTGGCGCGCGAAGCGGGAGCGGACGACGTGATTCTTTACACGCAATCCGACTTTGAAGTCGAGACCAAACGGCTGACCGCCGGCAAAGGCGTCGATGTCGTTTACGATTCGGTGGGGAAGACGACCTTTGAGAAGGGGCTGAACGTTCTGCGGCCGCGCGGGATGATGGTGCTATTTGGGGGATCGAGCGGCGCGGTGCCGCCGTTTGATCTGATCCAGCTGTCGCAGAAGGGATCGCTTTATGTGACGCGGCCGACGCTGGTGAACTACATCGTCACGCGGGACGAGTTGGTGGCCCGTGCCGGCGCGGTGTTTGGCATGATGGCCGCGGGGAAACTGAAGCTGCGGATTGAACATACTTATCCGTTGGGCGAAGTGCAGCGGGCACATCGCGATCTGGAGGGCAGGAAGACGACGGGGAAGTTGCTGCTGATTCCGTAGATTCGATTCTCAATCTGATTTGTCATCCTGAGCGGCGTTCTTTGCCGCGAAGGATCTGTGCAATCTCCCGGCGCCGCCGGTGCTGCCAACAAGTCCATAGGTCCTTCGGCCCGCAAAGGACGCGGGCCTCAGGATGACAAGGCGAACTTAGCGATAGAGCGGTTTCAGGGATCATTCATGAAAGCAATTCGTGTGCAGCGTACGGGCGGGCCGGAGGTGATGGAACTTGCCGAAATGCCCGTCCCGCAGCCGAAGCCGAACGAGGCAGTGGTGAAGGTGTCCGTTGCCGGAGTGAACTCGATTGACGGGCACTTCCGCGATGGAAGCTTGCGGACGCCGCTGCCGTTCATTCCGGGGCAGGAAGGCGCTGGGGTTGTATCGGCGGTGGGGGCGCAGGCGAAGACGGTGAAGGTTGGCGATCGCGTGGCGTGGAGCGGATCGTTGGGGTCGTACGCGGAATATGTCGCGGCCACGGCGGATAGCCTGGTGCCCGTGCCTGCGACCATCACTGATGAGCAAGCTGCCGCGGCCATGATGCACGGACTGACTGCACACTATCTGGCGAACGACGCGCACAAGCTGAAAGCAGGTGAAACTGCGCTCGTACATGCTGCGGCGGGCGGCGTGGGATTGCTGCTGGTGCAGATGGCGCGCGCCATCGGGGCGCGGGTGATCGGCACGGCTTCGAGCGAGGAGAAAGCCAAGCTGGCGCGCGAGGCGGGCGCGGATGAAGTCATCATTTTCACGAAGCAGGATTTCGAACCGGAAGTGAAGCGCCTGACTGGCGGCAAGGGCGTCGACGTGGTGTATGACGGCGTGGGTAAGGCGACCTTCGAGAAAAATCTGAATGTGATGCGATTGCGCGGAATGCTTGTGCTGTACGGAATGTCGAGCGGCCCGGTGCCTCCGGTGGATCCGGCGAAACTGTCGGAGAAGGGATCGCTGTACATGGCGCGTACCACGCTGGCGCACTTCACCGCGACACGCGAGGAATTGCTGGCGCGCACGGGTGCGCTGTTCGCGATGATCGCGGACGGCAAACTCAAAGTGCGGATCGCGAAGACGTACCCGCTGGCGGAGGCTCCGCAGGCGCATCAGGACATGGAAGCGCGGAAGGTGGCGGGGAAGCTGCTGCTGATCCCGTAAATTCGAGATTCAGTCTGATTTGTCATCCTGAGCGAAGCGAAGGATCTATGTACTCGCCGACGCTATGAGTGGGTGCCGAGGAGTCCATAGATCCCTTCGACTCCGCTCAGGGCAGGCTCTTCGGCCCGCAAAGAACGCGAGCCTCAGGATGACAAGGCGAAGTTAGCGAATGGACAGTCGATGGCGGCTGTCCCCACATAATCGTTCAGCGCTTGCGGGTGTAGTGCTTCGCGTACACCGGCGCTCCTTGGCCCGGCAGCAATCTGGTGTCGTCAATCGGCGTGCCAGCCACCATTTCCAGCGGCACAACTCCGGCCCATGTGGGGAACGAATAGTCTGGCTCGTCGTCCATGGCCGGCCCTTGGCGCACTTTTGCCGAGAATTCCTCGATCGGGACGCGCAGCACCGACGTGGCTTTGAGTTCGCGTTCGTTGGGCTGGCGCGAGTCGGCCCAGCGACCGGGCAGAATGTGTTCGGAAAGAATTCGCAGAGCTTCCAGCTTTTCTTCGGGATCGTCCACCAGCGTCGCTTTCCCAAGCACCACCACGGAGCGGTAATTCATGGAATGATTGAAAATCGAGCGGGCGAGCACTAATCCTTCGAGCAGAGTCACGGTGATGCAGACGGGCACGCCGTCTTTGAGATGGCGCAGCATGCGGCTAGCGGCGGATCCGTGAATGTAGAGGCTCGCGTCCTTGCGGCCGTAAGAGGTCGGAATGACGAACGGCTGGCCGTCGACCACGAAACCGGCGTGGCAGAGAAATCCTTCATCGAGAACGCGGTACACAGTTTCGCGATCGTAGACCGCGCGATCGGCTTCGCGGACGACACGCGTCCGCGCAGTGGGATTTTGAGTTTCGGACATTGGGGAATGGCTCCGGGCAAGCGCCAAGGATGGGAAAAGAAGAGTCTAACACCGGACTTCCGGCTTCCGGCTTCCGGCTTCCGGCTTCCGGCTTCCGGCTTCCGGCTTCCGGCTTCATAACCTCTCTCGGGGCTTTGTCTTATGCCGAGGTCTGAGGTCTGAGGTCCGCTGTCTGATAGCGGTTCTCGCGGTAGACGCGCGTGAATAGGATCGCAACAATCCCCAGCACGATCGGAGTAAACACACTGGCTTCGGGGCCGACGCTGCCGCCGGTGAGCCAGTCCGGTCCGTGGAAAACTGAGCCGAACAGATTGTGATAGGGCGGGATGCCGCTGTCGGCTACGCCATAGAAGAAAGTCTGGCCCCAATCCCATCCGGCGTGAAATCCGACGGCCCACCACAGATTGCCGGTGCGGCGCAGGATCAGGCAGAACAGCAAACCGAAGAGCACGACGGACACGAGGCCGAAGGGTGTCTCTCCCGGATTGCTTTTGTGAGCCAGCCCGAACAGGCAGGAAAGCACGATGGCTGCCGGCCAGAATCCCATGCCGGTGGTCAGCGTGTATTGCAAGTATCCGCGGAAAGAAAATTCCTCGGCCAGGCCGACGATCACGAAGGTCGCGCCCCATGCGGCCGTTGCGGACACGAGGGTAGTGCCGTGGATTGCCAAGCCGGTCAGATGGAAGCCGTGAAAGGAGAAGATCGCCAGCAGGCTGCCGCTGATCGAGAGGAATCCGATCAGGAGGCCGATCCAGAAATCCTTGCGGAAGGCGAAGCGGGCGGGCAAGCCGTATTGGCCGTACTTGCGGCGTTCGATGCGCGCCATGATGAGCGCGGCGATCGACGGGATGACGAAGAGAACTCCTTCGGAGATGCTAAGTCCCAGAGGGGTGAGGCCGGAGACGGCAATCGCTACTTGCGATTGATTGCCGCCTTTGTTCAGTACCCGCATCAGTGCGAAGGGAATCGCAAAGAGGATTCCGATCGCAACGATGAGTGCCAGGAAAATCAGCACGCGCCAGCCGGCGCGGATGCCATTGGGTCCGCGGAAGAGCGTGTGCGGAGGTGGGGGCGATGTTGGCTCCGGGGCGGTTGGTAACGGGGGCAACAGGTTGGGATCGTTCATGGCTCGGTCTTTCGGGATGCGAACTTATTTTACTGGCTTAAGCTACGGAATTCTCCATTGGGGAGTGCCTTCGCCGAGCTTCGCTCGGCGGACAGCCGATGGCGGCTGTCCCCACAAAATTATGGACAGGTTCGTCAAAGCGCTGGGGCGGAGGTGATGGCGGCAGAGTTGCATAGGTTCTTCGGCGGGCAAAAGGCGCCCGCCTCAGAATGACAGGGACGAAATGTTTCTACCAGTTCAGCTTGATGGCGAACTGGAATTGGCGCATGTCGTAGTCGGCCGTGGGCTGTCCCGCATTGCAGGAGGAACTGCTGCAGAGGGGGCTGACGGCGGAGACGTTGACCTTGTTGGCGAGGTTGAACATGTCGGTGATCAGGTCCATGCTGAAGCGTTCGGTGAAGTTGATGCGCTTGGCGACGCGCAGGTCGTTGAACACGGTCCAGGGAGTGGTGCCGGCATTGCGCCCGAGCGTGCCATCGAGTTGCAGCAGAGTCGGGTTGGTCCCGGTCAACACGAACGGGAGGATACAAGGCTCCTGCAATTGTCCGGTCGGCGAATACTTCGTTTGGTAGACCGGGCCGCAAGCGGGATTCGTGAAGGTGTTGGGGCGGCCGGTCAGAGACGAGAGCTGAAGGTTGTCCCCGTTGCCGGTGATGATGTTGAAGGGACGTCCCGAAGAGACATCGATCAGCGGGGCGACGGTCCAGTCGCTGAAGAATTTGCCGACAAAGCCGTGACCGCTGACCGTTCCACTCTGGTACACGCCGCTGAACACGAAGCGCTGACGCTGGTCGAAGAGTGAAGTCGAGCGATCATTACCAGGGTAATAGCTGTCTTGTGGCGTCAGCGTCGATTGCAAGTCGGTGGAGTCGTCGATGGCATGCGACCATGTGTAGGACGCCAGGAATTCGTAGTGGTTGCCGAAGCGCTTGCGCAGGTTGGCGGTGAGGCCGTTGTAGTTCGAGCTGCCGCTGGAGTAGTTGGCGTCCATGTCGCCGAAGGGGACGCAGCCGGTGTAGGTTGGGGGCGTCGGATTACAGTTGGCGTTGAACCCCTTCAGAGTTTGAATGAGTGTTACAGCTTGGCCAACGCAGCCCGGTTCCGCGACGGCGATCGATGGATTCAACCCACCCGGCCGGAAGAAGTTCATCATCGCGGCGTCGACATAAGGGAACGGGGAGGTTAAAGTCCCGCCCGGGTTGCAGCCGCTGACAGTGAATGGGCTTGAGGGAGTAGGTTGACCTGCGGCGAGTGCATCGTAATAAGCAGCTTGGAAATTGGAAACCATCAAGTCGCCGCGAATCGTATTCGCATTGATGGGGCGGTTCAGATGCCGTCCCATGTTGAGGTTATAAGCGACGCTTAGAGCGTAACCGTGGCCGAGGTCCTGTTCCAGAGTGAGGTTCGCCTGCTGCGAATACGCGTAGACGAAGTTTTTAGACTGCGGGTAGCCGAAGGGTTGAAATCCCAGTGGCAGGAAGGTCGGATTGCTGGAGGTCACGTTCAAATAGTTCTGATTCAGGAAAACGGACTGGGGAAAGTTCAAAGACTGAAACTGCTGCTGGTTGGGGAGATAGCCGAGGTTGGCGTTCGCCTGCGGAAATACCGATGGCGCGCAAGCCGGTTGGCTTTGCAATCCTTGGAAGATTGGAATCGCATTCAGATTGCCGGGATTGCCCGCGCCCGTGCAGAGCCCGGTACCGGCGAAGGCCAACTGTCCGCTGGACGAACCGTCGGAGGCGTCACCGAGAAAGTACAAGCCGAGAAGCGGGTGGTCGTAGAACATACCGTAGGATGCGCGCACGACCGTCTTGCCAACCCCGCTTGGATCCCAGGCCATGCCGATGCGGGGCTGGATATTGTTCCAGTCAGTTTGAATTCCTTTTTGCAAACCGAGCAGGTTGTAGGCGGGAAGAGCCAGTCCTTGAGGCGGCGTGAATTTCGGAGGGATCTCGACGTCATAGCGCAGGCCGTAATTCAACGTGACGGTGGGAGTCACGCGCCAGGAATCCTGCCAGAACGCGCCAATGGGAATGTTCTTGAACGAGTCGGTGGGGCTGCCAATGCCCTGAATGAAGTCGCCCGGAAGACCCGCGCCATAGGACTGCACGGGAGACAGGGATGGAAAATCGGGGAGCGCACCGGGGGCCGGGTTGATAAAGCCCAGTGCGGGTGCACTGAAAGCGCCGAAGTCGTACACGCCACCGTAGTTGACGGTGAAGGTTGCGGTGAGGGGGAGATAGTTGACGTCCGCGCCGAACTTCATGCTGTGGCGGCCGACGGTCCAAGTGAAGTTGTCGGTGAACTGGTAGCGCTGCTCCACGCGCTGAATGTACGAGTAGGGCTCGCGGCCAAAATAGGCGAAGCCGGGAATATTCACGGCCGGGTCGGCGCCTCCTGGAATCGCCGTGTTGTAGAAGTAGGAGAGTCCGCGGCGAGCGTACTGGAAGCGGAATTCATTGACCCGGTTGGCGCCGATCGTCCAGGTGTCCTGCAAAGCCACCGTTACGTCCCGGTAAGTTTGCTGGGAAGTGCGCGAGTAGGCATTCTGTCCGGCGGGTTGGTCCTGGCCGCTGACCTCGATGCCGGTGACGGTGCTGGGACTAACGTTGCCGCGCAGAGTGAGGCGGTTGTTGGTGTTGAAGTTGTGGTCGATGCGCAGAGAGTAGAGGCTGGTGCCTTCAAACACGGGGAAGTTGCCGATCTGCGAATTCAGCGTCTGGTAGGAGCCCGGAACGAAGCAGCTTCCCGGAGTGGTGCAACTGGTGGGGAAACCGCCGATTCCGGGGAAACCTCCGGTCAGACCAACTGGCCACGCGCCGTTGACTGCCATGCCGGACGACGCGCCGACGAGCGCGGCGTACTGTCCGACCTCTGCCGCGTAAGCCGGGCTTATTGCCGCGGTGCCCGCAACCGCAGGGTTGCTCAGGAACGATGCCTGGTCTGGCGTGAGTGGCAGGACGACGCTACCGGCAGGCGCACCGAAATAGGTCGAAGCGTCGAAAGGACTGAGTCCGAAACAGGTTTGGCCTCCGGTCGTCGTGCAATCCTGGCCGATGGCGGAGAATCCAGTCTCGTGACGGCGCGTGATCTCATAAGCGAAGTAGAAAAATGTCTTGTCCCTCTTGATCGGCCCGCCGAACGCCACGCCTGCCTGCACCCGCGTATAAGCAGGGTTGGGAACGGTGCTGAAGGGATTCACCGCCTGCAGGTTGCGATCGCGCAGGAAACCGAAGACGTCGCCGTGGAAAGCGTTCGTTCCCGAGCGGGTGATGATGTTGACCACGCCGCCGGAAGCGCGTCCGTACTCAGCGGCGTAGCTGTTGGTGATGATCTGAAATTCCTGGACGGCCTCCTGCGAAACCGTGGAGCGCACGCCGTTGACGGAGTTGTCGGTGGCGTCGGCGCCGTCGACGTTGACGAGGTTGGAGCGAGCGCGCTGGCCGCTCATGTTGAGGCCCGAGGTAGGCGCGGCACCGGTGTTGGGCGCGTTGTCGCGCACGACCTGCGAATCGGTCAGCGTGAAGTTGATGTAGTTGCGGCCGTTGATGGGAAGATTGTCAATGCGCCGCTGGCCGATGGTGTCGGTAGTCGAACTGCGTGAGGTCTCCACCAGTTCCGCCTGCGATGTGACTTCGACGACTTCCTTGCCAGTCGCGACAGCAAGCGTGACCGGAAGCTCAACCAACCCACCGACTGTGATCACGACCCCGGTGTTGAGGATCCCGCCGAAACCCGGCGCATCAATCGTTACGGAGTATGTCCCCGGCGGTAGCAGTTGTGCGCTGTAGCCGCCCTGTCCGTCGCTAGTCGCAATGCGCTCCACGCCCTTTGCAGGGTCCCGCACAGTGACCGTCGCATTGGCGACCAGATTGCCCTTTGCATCTTTCACGGTGACATGCAGATCCCCGGTAGATGCGCCTCCTTGCCCAAAGCAAAGGGCCGAGAGCAGGAGGACAAGGCACGACACGGAGACGGCTTTGACGGTGCGGATCATGAGGTTCTCCCTTGAACTCGCGAAAGCGAGCAGACGGCGGGAACGGTTCCCACGGCAGATTGCCGATGTATTCACGAAATGGGTTGAAACGCTAACGCCCGCTGGTTTTTATAACAGAATGGCACGCGAAAACAAGTAAGGAATCGGGCACGTTGGTTTCCTAATCAACCGCTGTAAGATTTTTCAACACTTCTGGCCTAAAGGTGCTCACAGCGAAACAGCGAGCGGGTGTCAGCTGTGCGGGATGGGTCAGATCAGAATCACAAAGCAGCTGAAATGCGAACGGGGACCGCCGGGTTTTGCAGCCTGCCGAGCAGCATGGCGGAACCATTCAGTCGCTCGTAGCCGCGGAGGACGGGAGCAGCGGCGAGGCCGGAGTTTGGCCAAGCGAGGGCAACATAAATTCGCAAGAGTGCGAAGGCGGCGTTGCGCCGCAAAAGGAGCGCGTTGTCGACGAGCTGGCGTGCGGCTTCGGAGGTCTGAGGATCGGCTGAGAGCAAGGCGACTTGTCCCATGCGGACGAGGATTGCGGCGTTTCGTCCCGCTGTCTGAACGTAAGCAGCCATGGCGCGCAGTCGCTGTCGGCGCACGACGCGAAACTCGGATGCGGGCAAGCGACGGCGGAGGTATTCATCGTCCGCGGGATCGATGAGGTTGCGGAAGGCGGCAACGTCAATGGGCTGAAGTTTGCCGGCGAGGTTCGTGCCCTGGGAAGCCTGCAGGCCGCGCGAGACGGTGACGCCGAGAATGAAGATCAGCGCGAGTGCCGCAACGAGGACGAGAGTGATGGCGAGAGTCATTGGTGTACCAGGCGCTCCAGTTCCCGGTTCCATACGTCGAGATTGCTCTCAGGCAAGGGAACCACAGGGGTAGTTGTAAATTCGCGGGGGATGAGGAGGTAATAGAACCAAATCAGCACGGCGATGTGAGAGCCCGACATATCGGCGAAGTCAAGAATAACTCGCGTTTCGGCTGGAAGTCCCGCATTTGCCGCCATGGCTCGAATTGCAAGATGAATGCACGAGGCGATTGCCAGGCCAAGCGCGATTCCGAGAATAGGCCTCGACGGTCGAAGCCGGAAGTATGCCGCAAAGATGAAAATGAAGAGCAGAAGACCAGTTGTAATCAAAGCAATGGACTGTCCCAACAGATGCGCCCCAGAAACAATTCCAAAGAGACTGTCTTTTGGAGCGTAGGCGGCGGCCAATGCCGCCGCCAGGGCTAAGGCGATGCCAACGCCGCGGATTAAGAGCCTGCCGAGCCGAGCCAAGGAATCATAGGAGCCGAAAACGCGCGCGAATATCTCCGCGACCACGGCAAATTTCAGCGGTCCTTCGATTAGTAGAGTCGCCCAATCGATGCGCCAAAAATTCTCTGCTGTGATGGACGGCGCCACATCGGCGATGTAAAGCGCGAACTGGCAGAGCGGATTGAATAACGCGAAGGCAAAGAATGCAGGGACGGTCCTGCTCAAGCCGTTCTTCCAAATCAAGAAGGCGAGCGCCAATAGCAGGACGTTTGGCGTGAGCCAAAGGTAATGCCAGAGAAATGAGTGCGCCTGCAGCATGGCGGTAGCAAGGCACTATACCGCGACCCGCTGCGCGCGGCAACGTTGGCATCGCCTTTGTTCCGTTTTCGTAAGAAAAGAGAAGTCTCAGCCTACGGCTTGCACAATGTGTTACCACAGTTAGTGTT
This sequence comes from uncultured Acidobacteriaceae bacterium, assembly GCA_963706645.1. Classification (GTDB taxonomy): domain Bacteria; phylum Acidobacteriota; class Terriglobia; order Terriglobales; family Acidobacteriaceae; genus Sulfotelmatobacter. The sequence goes on along the minus strand of CAVPNR010000018.1, from coordinate 390,803 downwards.
GGTGGGTCCGTCGGCCCGGACTACGGTTGGGACCACCAAAGTGTTGAGAAACAGTAGAGCTGCCCCGAGGACGAGTAGCATGCGTTTCATAGTTGTATTCTCCTTGTGACTGCGAATTGGACCGTGATAATTTCATGGCGCACGGGCAGGCGCAAGAGGGGCCGCAAACCTTTGAGCGTTCGGAATTCGTAACAAAATGACGCTGAAATCTGCTCTTCAGGACGTGAAAGAAACAACTCTGGCGGCCGTTTCGGGTCTGCTCGGGAAGCTGGGATATCTGGCGTCGTTGCGCCACGCTCGCGGCCGTTACGAACACTGGGGGATGGAGCTGATCCACGGGCCGGAGGGAGCGGAACGCGCCTTGAAGACCGCCCATGCCGAAATTATGGCTGGGGTTTTACGGACACCGCTAGCGTCGCTGGTGGAGGATCTGGACGAATCCAGCCGAGGCAGAGGGGTAACTGCTCAGGCTTATGTCGATGGGTTGCGGAATCACTTCGAGGATCTGCTGCCAGGGGAACGGCCGGACTCTCCGGCTGCCAGCCACCTTAGTTCAGTGCTGCAGGCCCTTTCGAGTTTGCAGAAGAATCGAGGGCGTGCCACTCGGTCAATTTCATAGCGACTCCCACGACCTGACCGAGCACCTCTGCTTCCTGCGGGTGGCGCAGGATGCGAACCGGCGCGGGGGACAAGGGATGCGGTTGCAGAATAATCTCTTCGCGGCGCATGCTGCACCAGCAGCAGGTATGTCCGTCGCGAGTCTCCACAAAATAGATGGGACGTTCATATTCCGAGCGCCACGAGCCTTCCACAACTTTGTTTTTGGCCTCGTCGACCTGGATAAAACTGCCGGGCGGCAGAATCGGGTACATGGTGAAATCCTCGGTGCCAACGTACCCGTAGGTAAAGCCGTCGTTGGAAAACTGCGAGAGGTAGGCGATGGGGACCCATCCCCACTGCTCTACCATGCGGCCGAGGTTGGTAGTGCGGCGCTCGTCAAAGCCGGGATCCATGCGCACGGGAACGTTCACCGAGGAGAGTCCGGCGAGAGCATCGGAGACGTGCGATTTTGGCGGAGCGACGAGGCCGAGGTCGGCAGCCATGTTAATTAGATCGACGCCATACCACGACATGAGTTCGCGAATGTCGCGGCGGTAGATGACGGACAACGTATATAGGCGGAAAATACTGGGTAAAATGCCCTTGGTCTCGATGTCCGAGAGCCGGCTGGGAGGGATCGAAAATTCCTCGTTACGATATTTGTCGGCGACGCGCGCGCTGGAGTTCTCGACATCACGCATAGTGAGGCCGAGTTTCTCGCGCAACGTGCGAAGGCTTTTTCCCGCCGGTAACATGGGTCGCGCCTCCAAGGAAAGTGGGGGAATCATACCAAAGGCGGGAGCGGTTGTGACCAGCGATTTGTGCAAAAAATTGGGCACCGCGGGTTTGTTACGAAATCCGAACAGGCGCGCAGCCTTATCCGGCGTGCAAAATCGCGGGTTCGACACATTTGGCGATTTGAAGTGAGCGCTGCTTCCGCGTTGTGGATTTTCTGTTCGTGTTCGGAATTCGTAACAGCCCCGCCATCGAAATAAGGTTGTCCCGGAGCATGCTGGCACGGGTGGTCGTATGGTTCTTGCCAGCGATCCCTCCCTCCAAGAAATATCAACAAGGAATGAGGATGACATTTGTCACGCCCGCCGCGTGATGGATGGCACTGGTGCGCGCATTCGTCTTCCGCGATCATGCAATCACTGGATGGGAGCATACGAAATCGATTCCTTCCAGACGGCGCCAAATGCGCCGGGAGGACTGAAATGATCGCAACCGTGGAGCAACCGGAGCGCGCCGACCTTGCCAGCCCGGTCACAACCGTCGCCAGCCTCGAAGGCGTCAACAAGAACTATGGAAGCATCCGGGCGCTGCGCGGCGTTAATTTTCAGGTGCGCGCCGGAGAAGTCGTCGCGCTGCTCGGGCCGAACGGCGCGGGCAAGACGACTGCGGTGAAGTTGCTGCTGGGATTGATCCAGCCCAACGCGGGACGAGCGCGCGTTTTCGGCGGCGACCCCACGAATCCCGAAAACCGGATGAGAACGGGCGCGATGTTGCAAGTGGGCCGGGTTCCCGAAACGCTGCGCGTCCGCGAACACATTGATCTGTTTTCCAGCTATTACCAGAAACCGATGGCCCCGGCGGACGTGCTGGCTGCGGTAGGTCTGGAGAAATTGGGGGATCGCAAGTTCGGCGATCTTTCGGGAGGGCAGCGGCAGCGTGTGCTGTTCGCGCTCGCGATTTGCGGCGATCCGGATCTGCTGTTTCTCGACGAGCCTACGGTTGGACTCGATGTGGAGGCGCGGCGCATGTTGTGGGATGAAATTCGGCGCATGGTGTCGCGCGGCAAGACCGTGCTGTTGACCACTCACTATTTGCAGGAAGCCGATGAACTCGCGGATCGCGTCGCCGTCATTAATCAGGGCGAAATCATTGCGCAGGGGACTCCGTCGGAAATCAAGGCGAACACCGCGGGCAAAAGGATTCGCTGCATCACGAGCCTGAGCGTGAACCTGCTGCGCCAGATTCCGGGCGTCACTGACGTGAAAGAGGATCGCGAGGCCGTTGAACTTCACGCGGTGGCCGCCGAGCCGATCGTCCGCGAACTGCTGGCCCGAGACACGAACCTCACGGGCCTTGAAGTCACCAGCGCGGGACTGGAAGAAGCGTTCCTGGCGCTGACGCACGATTCGGACCGCGAAAGAAATCATTCGAACTGACCAACGGGATTCACTGCGAGGGAGGAACTTATGAGCACCGCAACCATGACATTGAGCAGCACACGAGTTGAGCGTTCACCGCGACATACGGCGACGATCTATGCGAAGGAAGCGAAGTACGAGTTCCTGAAGAACCTGCGCTTGCGTATGTACACGGCGTCGGTGTTGAGCTTTCCGATCATGTTTTATGTACTGTTCGGGCTGGTGTTGTATGCGAAGCAGAGCATTGGCAGCACAAGCGCACCCGCGTACCTGATCGCTACGTACGGCACGTTCGGAGTGATGGGCGCGTCGCTGTTTGGAACGGCAGCGGGCCTGGCATCCGACCGAGGTTTGGGGTGGCTGCAGGTAAAGCGCGCTAGCCCCATGCCGCCGTTTGCTTACTTCACCGCCAAAGTCATCACCAGCATGATCTTCAGCACGATCATCGTGCTGGCGCTGTTCGCACTGGGAATCACGATGGCCGGAGTGCGCATGCCGGTCGCCGACTTTGGCAAGCTGCTGGGAACGTTGGCGCTGGGTTCGCTTCCGTTCTCTGCGATGGGGTTGGCTCTCGGCTATTTCACGGGGCCGAACTCGGCGCCGTCGACGATCAATCTGATTTATTTGCCCATGTCGTTCTGCAGCGGATTGTGGGTGCCGTTCATGTTCCTGCCGAAAGTGGTGCGCCAGATTGCGCTGGCGCTGCCTCCGTATCACTTGTCGCAACTCGCGCTGGGGATCGTAGGTGGAGGGCACAGTGAATCGAGCGCTACACACTGGGAAGTGCTGGCGGCGTTCACCATGATCTGCCTGGGCGTAGCGCGCATCGGCTTCCAGCGCGATCAAGACAAAATGTACGGCTAGAAGGTGCAGGCAGGATTACGCCTTCAGCCATTGAGGAACAGTTGGAGTTGATCATGAGTATGGATGCGAAAAAATCGATAGGCTGGTCGGCGATCCTGATCGTCATGGGAATGGCGGCGCTCTATGGGGGATCGAGATGGCTGACGCTGCTCATCCCTGCCGCGTTGCTGGTGTGGTACGCGGCCAAGCCCACACTTAGAACTGGCCGGAATTGACCGAAGGGTTGAAAATATAAAGATGCCGTTCCTGGGTTCGCGCGAGATCGACGAGGGTTCAAAGTCGGGGAGTTGGTCGCTGAAACTGCGGCCGCTTCGGTCCGTGATCCACGACCGAGATCACGGATGGGGACCTCTGCTGTGGTGGCTTTATCTCGGCTTCTTCTTTGTACAGCCGGTCGCAGAACATGTCAGCCGTACCAAGTGGCTCTTTGACATTCTTGGAGCCGCAATCTTTCTCGTCCTCTACTGGGGAATTTTCCTGGTGGAAAAGCCTCGGCCGTTGATCCACGTGGGCGGCATGTTGCTGCTGGGAGTCTTGTACTTTCCGTTCAATGCGGGTGGATGCACGTTCTTTATCTTCGCCGCCGCCATGGTTCCGTTCATGGTGAGTACTCAGGTTCGCGCCATAGCGGGACTTGGGTTGATCGGGACGGTTGCGGCCATCGAAGCACTTTGGTTGCACGTGGGCGGATGGGGCTTGTTCTGGGCGGCAGGTTTTCCCATGTTCATTGGCGCGGGGAACATTTTTTTCGCCGAGCGCAATCGCATGAACTGCCAACTGCGCAGGGCGAATGAAGAGATTGAGAACCTGGCGAAAGTCGCGGAGCGGGAACGCATCGCGCGTGACCTGCATGATGTTTTGGGCCACACGCTCTCGGTCATTACATTGAAGTCGGAACTTGCGGGCAAGTTGATCGACCGTGATCCGGAGCGGGCAGGAAAAGAGATTCGCGAAGTCGAACAGATTTCGCGACAGGCCTTAACGGATGTGCGCGACGCGATTCGCGGATACCGCACGAAAGGTTTGGCGGCAGAACTGGCGCAGGCCAAGTCCACGCTGGAGACCGCGGGCCTCGCGGTGCAATGTGACGCGGCCACCACGGTGAAGTTGCCGGCGATGCAGGAGAGCGTTCTTTCCCTCGCGGTGCGTGAGGCCGTGACCAATGTTGTGCGCCATGCCCAGGCGCGCAGTTGCCGCATGCGCCTCGAACAGGAAAATGGAAGCTGCCGCCTGGAGATTCATGATGACGGCTGCGGGGCTTCGAATGGCGAAGGCAACGGATTGCGTGGCATGCGCGAACGCGTGGAAATGCTGGGTGGGACGTTGCAGCGCAGCACCGAATCCGGCACCACGTTGACCATCACGCTGCCGCTGAAAGAAGTGGCGCCGCAGAGCGAAGGCAGCCGAAATTGAATCCGTCATACAAGGAAGGCAGCAAGGGAAGCGGCAGAGAAAACGCCAAGGAAAACCGCAAGACCATCCGCGTGGTTCTGGCCGAAGACCAGGGGATGGTGCTCGGGGCGCTCGCAGCGCTGCTCGAAATTGAGGGTGACATTTCCGTCGTTGCGAAGGCAGCCAACGGAAGAGAGGCTCTCGAAGCTGTGCTTGCGCACAAGCCCGATGTGTTCATCACCGACATTGAAATGCCGCACATGAGCGGCCTCGACGTGGCCGCGGAGTTGAAGCGCCGACGAACTGGGACGCGGGTTGTGATTGTCACCACTTTTGCGCGCTCCGGATACTTGCGCCGCGCGCTGGAATCAGGAGCCTCAGGCTATCTGCTGAAGGACATGCGCGCCGAAGAACTCGCGGACGCTGTGCGCCGCGTGCATCAGGGACTGCGCGTGATTCATCCGGAACTCGCGACCGAAGCCTGGGGAGAAATGGATCCACTCACCGACCGGGAACGGCAAGTGCTGCGGTTGGCGGGAGAAGGCATGGCGAGCGGCGACATCGCCGGAGAGTTGGGCCTCTCCGACGGCACCGTGCGGAATTATCTTTCGGAGGCCATCAGCAAGTTGGGTGCGAGCAATCGGGTCGAGGCGGCAAGGATCGCGAGAACAAAGGGCTGGCTGTAGAGAATTATGTGGGGACGGCCGCCCTCGGCTGTCCGGTCGAGCAACGCTCGACAGCAATCGTCGTTCTCAGCGGGGTTGGGATGCACGCGTGATATAAATCACGGCATGGATGAGATTCAGCAGTCTCAAATCGGCCGGCTCGGCCCTGAGTCAACAGATTCTGGCGAGATCCCGCGGAGGGTAAATCGGCTTCTCCTGCTGTGGCCCCTTGCGGGCGTTATCGCGCTGCTCGCTGTCATGATTACCTACCGACCCCTTGAGGAGACGCTCGTCTATTGGATCGGCGCGGCTCCCTGTGTGATCGTGGCTCTGCTCGTTAATGTCGCATGGAGAAGGGAGCAGAGCGGAGAGGATGTGCGGTCGTTTTTTCCACGCTCAGTGTGGCTTGCAGTCGGCTGTCTATTTGTCCCGACGGTTCTTCTAGGTAACGGCGCCCTCGATCGTTTGCCGGTCGAGTCGCATCGCCAGGCCGTTACACGCAAGATCCTCACACGCCCTAGGGGGGCACTTCCTACTATTTCGAACTTACATCGTGGCGAGCAAACAGGACTCACGAAAAAGTGATGGTTCCCGAGCGGTGGTACCTGCAGGCCAAGCCCGGAGACGCGGCGATTGTGGAAACACATCGAGGTGCGCTCGGGATTCCATTGCTAGCATCGGTCCACAAGCCAGACTGATCTCGGCCTTGAACAACGAAGAGCCACAATACGAAGACTGGCGTTCCGCACAGCCGAGGCGGTTGTGCCCACATGGTCCTTTTTAGCGAACCGAGAACAACTGGGATCATTGGGCGATGCCGAAGTGGCTTCGGGATTGAGCACGATGATGCTGGGCTAAATTGTTAAGCCACGGGAATCTTCTCTTTCCCTCGTCATTCCAAGAGTAGAATGGCGCGTGTCCAACTATCGCGCCACCTCATCCATCCTGATTGTCCTGATCGCGTGCTGTTCCTTTTCCCTCGCCGCCGATTCGCTAAAGGAGTTGCCGCAGAAAGCGGTCGAGCGGTCACAACTTACCTCGCCGGGTTCCCGCCGTTTCGCGCTCAAAGCGAAGGTAGTGGAGACCACCAATCCCTCGAACGCCAGTTATCAGGCCGAGATCGAAGAGTCCTGGGTGGCGCCCAACAAGTGGCGGCGCGTGGTGAAGACGTCGACGTTTTCAGAGACGCTCATTGTGAACGGCGATAAGACCAGTGAGCAGATCACAGGCGATTACTACCCCAACTGGCTGCGCACGCTCGTGGCCGCGATGTTCGATCCGGGGGCGGCGTTGAAGGGAGTCGATCTGTCCCATTCGTCGGACAACCCGATGATTGGCGGATCCAAAGTGTGCCGGCGCTTTATGTTCCTGGCCGGGATTCCGCCGGTCAGTAACAAAGTGTTTTCAAGCTTCTGTTTCGACGATGGGCTGCTGGATTTTGTGGCGAAACCGGGCTACGAAGCCGTCTATAAGGACTACAAAACGTTCGCGGGCAAACACGTGGCGCGGAAGATCAGCGAAGCGATCGAGTCAGAGACCGTAGTGGAAGCGAGCATTGAAGAACTCGAGGAACTCAAGGCACCCGATGATTCCATATTCGTGATTCAAGGCGCGAGCGCTCCGTTGCAAACCATCCGGGCCGACGAGTCCACGCTGCGCAGCCTTGCGCTGAATACTGCCAATATTGTCTGGCCCGCCGGTCATAGCGGTCAGGACAAGGGCACTCTTAGTCTTTATGTTTGCGTCGACCGGACTGGGCATCCTCGGGAAATCTACGAACTCAATTCCAGCAATCCGGGATTGAGCGATGCGGCGCGGGATCAGGTGATGAAGTGGGAGTTCAAGGCTGCCGTGACGCAGGGAGTTCCGGTACAGGTGGAATCCATTCTGACCTTCGCGTTCAATACGGCGGGTGCCAGTCACAAATGAAGATCGCCGATCGCGGTTTGATCTGAAGTCCGACGCAGTGGACTAGCTTTGTGCCAGGCTGGCTTGCGGGAACTCGGCTGCTGCGAAACACATCCGCCGCAAGAGGGAGAGCACAAAAATCAGTCCGGCGCCGAGAGCCAGACCTCCAAGGCCGTAGTGGGCCGCGTTCATCGCACTGCTGCGATAAGCCTCTGCCGGAGGAGTCTCGCGGTAGACGCGCACGCGAGTGCGGCCCTTCAGATTCGGAAACAAATAGATGGGAATCGATGTACCGGCAGGAACAGCATCGTCAAGTTCCGCTTGACTGCGCGGCAAAGTCGGCACAAACGATTCCAGGTCCATCCACTGGGGTTTATCCTCAACCGTTCCGCTGGCGTAAATGCTAATACCGCCTTTGGATCCGCGCTGAAAGTACGCGCGCTTCACCTGGAATTCGGCTCGGTGATAGGGCTGGCCCTCATACGTGTGCCACCGCGACCACGAGTTCAGGAAGCTAGCGAAGCTGAATAGCAAGGTGGCGAAGAGGGCCAACGAACACAATGCGATGGCGAGAGTCAGAAACTTGAACGGGAGCGGATGCGCGACGGTTCGCGGCGGAGTGCGCCGAGCCTCAAACGCTTTGGACTTTGCCCAAGCGGAAAGCACGGCCCCAGCGAAGATCACTGCGCCGAAAAACGCAATCATGAACTTCGGAAATCCAAAGGCCAGCATGAAGATCGTAGAGAACGCGAACGGAATGAGCGCCCCGACGAACGTCTTTGCGCCCCAAGGAGAGGGGGGCACAATCTTGGCGCGGCATGCTGGACATACTGCGGCCGAAGTGTCGGTAAAGTCCAGGCCGCACATCGGGCATTTGCGAATCGGCGCCATTCGCGGCGATTAGAACACCGTCGCAGGGCTGGAACAATTTACCGAAGTAACGAGTCGCGCTAGCCTTCGCGTACCACGCCGGCGTCTTGCTTCTTCATGGTCCTGTAAGCCCAGGCCATGCGTGGGGTGTTGTGGGCGATGCCGAAGTGGCCTTCGGGGTTGAGGACGATGATGCCGCCGTGGCCGTCGAGGCGCTGTTTCAGGTAGTTCATAGCTTCCTGCGCTGACCACTCGGGGAGATTGCCAGCCTGAATGCGGTCGGCGGTCCACTTCGCGAGGACTAACTTCATGATGGGCTCGCCCCACCCGGTGGTGGAGACGGCGGCGCTTTCGTTGTTCGCGTAGCAACCGCAGCCGATCAGTGAGGAATCGCCGAGGCGTCCGGGAGCCTTGTTGAGCGTGCCCCCGGTTGACGTGGCGGCGGCGATGTTGGCGTTGCAGTCGAGGGCCACGGCGCCGACGGTGTCGTGCGAGATCGTCATATCGTCAGCGCTGGGCGCGAACAGATCGTTGCCGTGCTGTCCGGCGTCGGCCTGATATTGTCGGAGGCGCTCAACTTCGCGCGGGATGATCAGGTCTTCATTCTTGCAGAGCGCGATGCCGTGCTCGGCGGCGAATCGCTCCGCGCCTTCCGCCACAAAATAGACGTGTGGACTCTCGCTGAGAATCTTACGGGCGGCGCGCACGGGATTGCGCAGGCGCTCGACGCATCCGACGCCTCCGGTGCGGAGCGTGGCTCCGTCCATGATGAGGGCGTCGAGCTGGACCTTGCCGTCGCGGTTGAGGAAGCTGCCGCGACCGGCGTCGAACGTCTCGTCGTCTTCCATGATGACGACGGCTTCCTCGACGGCGTCGAGCGCCGAGCCGCCGCGATCGAGCACGTGCCATCCTGCAGCCAGGGCGTTGGTCACACCGTGGATGTGGGCGTCGACCATGTCATCCGGCATAGCCCACGCACCACCATGAACGACTAGAACGGGATCGGTTGGCAAGAAATGTCCTTAGAGCTGTCCCCAGAAATCAGGATGCGACGGCATAGGATAGCAGGTGGTTGCGGACCGTGGGAAAGAGCTGTCTTGCGGTCGGGTCTGCTGGGAATAGGGAGATATTCAAGAATGATCTAATATAATGGTACATAATGATAATAATGATCGATTATAATAGTTCGTATATCAATTGGTGTTCGTTTATAATAGAACGTTGAACGCGAGAACAACATGAGACCCGAATTCAGGGCACTACGGATTGGACAGCTTGAGCGCGCCCTCCAGCCTTTGCTGGCGGTCAAGGATTCTCCACGTCCGGCGAAAGGGTGGATTCGCGCCATTCGCGAAGCGAGTGGAGTGACGGTTCGAGAGATGGCGAAGCGGCTGGGGAAAGCGCCCTCCGTGGCTGTGCATCTGGAGAAGTCTGAAGCTGAATATCGAATCACTCTCGGCAAGCTGCGCGCCGCGGCGGATGCTCTTGGGTGTCAGTTGGTCTACGCTCTGGTACCGAAGAGCGGAAGCGTTTTAGACCTTTCGGAAGAGGATGCGAGATCGAAAGCTGCGGAAAACGTGCGCGCCGTGGAGCATAGCATGGTGTTAGAAGACCAAGCGGTTGGAGGAGTGCAGGAGAAGATCAAGCAGGAAACGGACCGCCTACTGAAGCGGAGTCGAAAGAAGTGACGACACTGGAAACCGCGGGCGACGGCAACACGTCTCTCTCGCCGGATGAACTGGAAGATCTTGTTCCCAATCTTGCAACCGAGGAGGAGTTGAACGAGTGGGAGCGGGAGAACATCCTGCTGGCGCGAGGGTGGGCGATTTCAGATCGCACCGGCCCGGTGGATATGGTGTCCGATGAATACGTCAGAGAACTGCATCGGAAGATGTTCGACGCAACCTGGAAGTGGTCGGGAGAGTACAGGCGGACGGAGAAAAATATCGGAGTTCCGGTTCATGAGATTCGAGACCGGCTGATGTCACTATTTGGCGACGTTCGCTACTGGATTCAGAACAGCACGTACTCGCCCGACGAAATCGCAGTTCGGTTCCATCACCGTCTTGTCTGGATTCATCCGTTTCCCAATGGAAACGGCAGGCATGCTCGTCTGGTTGCGGATGTCCTCGTAATGAAGTTAGGCCGTCCGGCGTTGACGTGGGGCTCGGCCAATCTCGTGAGAGAAGGCGAAGCGCGAGCAAAGTATCTGGAGGCGCTCAAGGCGGCAGATGATGGGGGAATCGGGCTTCTCCTTAAATTCGCGCGTTCGTGATTGCCGCGTGCGACCAGGATAATTGCGCGCGAGAAACCTAGGCGGCTTGGTGAGGGGTGACGGCTACGGGTGGGTCTTGCGTTCGGGTCCAGGTGTAGCGCATGCGGTGGATTACGGTGATTGTGCTGAGCACTGCGATCACCCAGAGGACTGGGGCCATGCGGTTGAAGAGGGCTCCGAGGATTACCAGGACCAGGCGTTCAGGGCGCTCCATGAATCCGACGCGGCAGGAGCCGATCAGGCTTTCGGCGCGCGCTCTGGTGTAGCTGACCATGATGGCGCTGATCATGACGAACGCGGCCAGGACTACCCAGAAAAAGCGTCCACCACGGGCGTAGAAGACGAGCAATCCTAAGAACTGGCTGGCGTCACTGTAGCGGTCGACGACCGAGTCGAAGAAGGCTCCGAAGCGGGTGACGCGGTTGGTGGCGCGCGCGACTTGTCCGTCAACCAGATCGAAGAAGCCGGAAAAGATGATGACCAGCCCGGCGTAGAAGAACATGCGCTTCTGGTTGTTGGCGTTGGCGGAGCCGAAGAGGATGGCGGCCCAGGTGTTGACGACCAGTCCCATGAAGGTGAGGACGTTGGGATTGATGCGGGAGAGCGCCAGCCAGCGGACGATGGTGTCGAGCAGGACTCCGCAGGCGCGACCGAAGGCGCTGGTCCAGGACACGCTCACAGGCAGAGCCCCGCGATGGTTAGTTCCTCGGAGAACCGCGCGGGATCCTTCGCTCCGCCTGAAAGGCGGCTCCGCTCAGAATGACGCCTTCCGTTCAGCATTACGCGCCTGCCTCTTTCGGCTCGTCGGCGATTTCGTCGTGGATGGTGCTCAGGCTGAGGATTTCCAGTTCGCGCTTGCCGTTGGGGCTGATGACGATCACGGTGTCGCCGACCTTCTTATTGAGCAAACAGCGGCCGATGGGCGAGGTAGTGGAGATTTTTCCTGTGGCTACGTCAGATTCTTCGCTCGTGACCAGTTTGTACTGCATTTCTTCGTTCTTCGTGCTGTCGAAAACTTTGACAGTTGAGCCCAATCCCACTTTGTCGTGCGGGATGTTGTTCATATTGACCATGGAGAGATCGGCCAGGCGCTTGCCCAGCTGGCGGACGCGCGCCTTGACGAACTCCTGGCGCTGCTTGGCCATGTGATACTCGGCGTTCTCGCTGAGGTCGCCGAGGGCGGCGGCCTTCTTAATCTCCTTAGGAAGCTCGTGAATCAGCTCGTGTTCGAGCGCGTTGATTTCTTCCTGCAGTTTTCGTTTGATGGCGTCTGTCATGAGGTTACGGCCGGGCTTTGGACATTATACGCTGGGCTTCCGGCTTCCGGATTGGCTGGTCCGGACGGATCCCTGCTCCGGGCGGGACCACGGCAAAATGGGAGGGCACGGAGTTGGTGAGCGCACCTCTTGAATCTTAAGACAATTCCAACCACCGAGGATACGGAGGACACAGAGGAATTCGGGCTCACTTCGTCTTGCATTTGGCGAGGATCAGGGTAATGTCGTCGTGCTGATCGGTGGGATTCAGGCGGCGGACTTCCTCGGTGATGGCTTCGAGCGCGAACTCGCACGTTTGATCACGATGCTGTCGCAGCCGCTCGAGTAAGCAGTCTTCTCCAAATTCATTTCCATCCGTGTCTGAGGCTTCGGTGATGCCATCGGTGTAGAGGGCTAGCAAGTCTCCCGGCTGAAGCGTGCATTCTGCGATGGGGCAATCCCATTCCTTAAAGAGTCCGAGGAGAGTTCCGGTAGATTCGAGCTTCTGAAAGGAGTTGCCGGCTCGCAGGATGAGGCCGGAGAGGTGTCCGCAGTTGGCGTAGCGCAGGCGCTGCGCTTGGTCGTCATAGATGGCGAAGAAGAGCGAGGCGTAGGCGCTGTCGGTTGTGTTCTCGTAGAACAGGTGGTTCACGGATTGGAGCAAGCGTTCCGGGTGATCCAGGGCGAGGGAACTCTGGCTGCGCAAATTTGCCTGCAGGTTGGCCATGAGGAGAGCGGCGGCGATGCCTTTGCCGGAGACGTCGCCGATGACAAGGCCGAGCTGATGCTGGCCGAGATCGAGAAAGTCGTAGTAATCGCCGCCGACGTGGCGGGCAGGAACGCAGAGGCCGGCGTATTCGAGAGTCTTGGTCTCGGGATGGATTTGGGGGAACAGGCGCGACTGGAACTGCTTGGCGATTTCGAGTTCCTGGGCAGCGCGGCGTTCAGTTTCGAGTTTCTGGGCGAGAGCGCGGCGATGAGTTTCGATGCCGCGCGTGAGTTCGTCGAAGCCGACCAGTCCGAAGGAGTTTCCATCGGGATCTTCAAAGCGGGTATGAATTCCGGCCCCAGGCAGGAGCCTCGGGTGGAAATTTGAAGTGGACGCCCCGTTCGCCCCACTCTTTAGTACTTACCGGGGAGGTCTTCAGTGATGAAGTAGACAGTCGTTAGACTGCCGATGAGTCTTTCCATCTCGCTTCCGGGCGGGGCCAAGGCAATGCCTATTTGAGCGGTGCCGTCGGGAGGGGCGACCTCGATCCAGCGGTTGCCGTCCGCAAAGGTATGGTCCACCACGACGCGGAAACCCAGCTTGTCGGCGAAGAAACGCAGGCTTCGTTCCTGATCGCGCACGAAGATGATGACGAAGTGCAGGCACAGATAAGGATCTTCATCGTCGAGACGGAGACGGGAGCGATCAATGCCGAAGGGTAATTCGGAAGATGCCATCGAGCGCGATTATACGAGGGCCGCGGTGCGGACAAAAACGGGAGAATCTCTGCTCAAAGTCTCGCAAAGGAAAACACAAGATCCCTCGACTGCGCGGAATTGCCGAAAAACGGCAATTCTGCTCCGCTCGGGATGACAAAAGTAGGAGGGTATTCAGCGGTTGCCAGGGTAGGGATGCTTCGACTGCGAACGCCCGTCGCTTTGCACCGCTCGTTCTTCGCTCAGCATGACAGGGGAATAGGGCGGACGGGTGGACTACGCTTGGAATTCCGAGGCTTCGGGAAACCGCAGCTTGCATTTGGCGAGGGCGATAGTAAGGATCTCTTCCACCTTGGATTCTTCGCAGTTGCGGGCCATGGCGAGTTCGCTAACCAAGAGATATCGGGCGCGCTCCAGCATTTTCTTCTCACGGAAAGAAAGCGGTTTGGCCTGGTGGAGGGCGATCAGGCTTTTCAGGACGCTGGCGACTTCGAGGAGCGATCCGGTGCGCATGCGCTCGGAGTTTTCTTTGAAGCGGTCTTTCCAATCGCCGTTGCTGCCGTTTTCGCTGACCGAGAGGGCGTCGAGGACTTTCTGGATTTCGCCATTGCGGACGACGCGGCGCAGTCCGACGCTGCCGGCGTTCTGGCAGGGGACCATGACTTTGAGGCTGCTGGCTTTGATGTTGAGCAGGTAGAACCTCTCGACCGTCGTACCGATCGAGCGGCTGCTGATCTGTTCAATAACCCCAACCCCATGATTAGGATAGACGACCTTATCGCCGATGTGGAAGTTCAAGTCCGTACCACTCATGTCTAGGCACCCGGAAAGGCGGTCGGTTCGAGGGGGAAAAGCCTTAAACAATCCTAAGAGTATGGTACTCCGCGGAGTTGCCCAAAGCAAGGTGGTCGGAGGGGCGCGAAATCCCTCGCTGAGCGTGAACAGCGGCTCCAGTCGCGGTGACGCCCGCGAGGCGACCGGGGTGTTCTGTAGGTCATTCAAAAACAATGTGTTACGAGCGGATCGTTCACACGAATATAATCGGGACGTGGATCCTGACGAGAGAGACGCGATTCCAGATAAGGCAGACGCCGTCGCTCCCCGAGGTGGCGACGGGCGAGCGCTTCCGGTCGGCCGGGCAATGGGGCTCGATGTAGGCTCGCGCAGGATTGGGGTCGCCGTGTCGGATCCGCTGGGTATTACCGCTCAAGGGCTCGATACTCTCCAGAGAACGACGAAGCGCCGGGACTTTGAGCATCTGCAGCGGGTGATTCAGGAGTATGACGTGCGGGAAATTGTTGTGGGTCTTCCTCTTCGGATGAGTGGGGCGGAGGGGATTCAGTCGGACAAGATGCAGGTGTTCGCGGAGGAATTGCGGAAGAGGTTTCGGCTGCCGGTGCATTTGTGGGACGAGCGGCTCACCTCCGTGGAAGCGAATCGATTATTGCGCGAGGCGGAGTTGTCGATCGAGAAGAGGGGCAAGGCTGTGGATCGGATGGCGGCGATCCTGATCCTGCAAGGCTGGATGGAGAACCGTGCTTCCGGTCCTCGAACTTGAATTATCCGTTTTAGACAATTCCTGCAGCCCTCGCGGAGCTGCGCTCCGCGGACGGCCGAGGCGGCCGTCCCCACATGAACACTTCCCACATTACTTAGCGGCCGCGCATGGCTTTGCGGTAGGCCACTACATTCTTATTGTGTTCTTCCATCGTGCGGGCGAAGCGGTGGTGGCCTTGGGCGTCGGCGACGAAATAGTAGTAGTCGCTTTGCGCGGGGTGCATAGCCGCTTCTAAGGCGCTACGTCCGGGATTGCCGATTGGGCCGGGAGGCAGGCCGGCGTTTCGATAGGTGTTGTAGGGGGAGTGGAATTGCATGTCCGCGTGGTGCAGCGCACCCTGGTAGGTTCCGGCCAGAAGTTCGGCGTAGATGATGCTGGGATCGGCGTCGAGCGCGATCCCTTTGTTCAAGCGGTTGTAGTAAACGCTGGCGACGAGCGGACGTTCTTCGGCGACCGCCGTTTCTTTTTCGACGATCGAGGCCATGATCACCGTGCGCTCAACGTCATTCGGAGCTTCGGGCGGTGCTTCAGTTTGAGGCGCGCGGTCTGCGATTACTCTCAACCTTGCCTGTGCGGATTCGGCCGAGATCAAATTCATCTGGTGAGCGACTTGGCGGAACTGTTTGACCATGGCGGCGGCCATCTCGTGCATGGTCATCATGCGGGAAAATTCGTAGGTCTCGGGGAAGAGATATCCCTCGAGCGATCGTGCGCTGGGGGCGATGTCGGCAATCAAGGAGGTATCGTTCTGCGCGACTTTCAGGAAGTCATCGGCGTGGCCGAGCCCAGCGGCTTCGACGGCGCGGGCGATATCGAACATGGTGTAGCCTTCGGGCACGACCACGGTGTGAAAGTACACGTCGCCGCGGCGAAGGCGCTTTTGAATGTCAATAATGTTCGACGGCTTATCGAACAGGTATTCCCCGGCCTTGAGGGAGCGGCCGTGATGGTAGTAGTGCCAGAGGACGAAGGCTTGTTCGCTGCGGATGATGCCGGCTTTCTTGAGTTCGGTGGCAATGCGGTGGGTAGAGTATCCCGGGTGGAGCATGACGAAGACCTGCCCCGATGGCTCGGTGGGCTCCGAGACGGCCCATGCGAACCATCCGCCGGTTGCGAGTACCGCGACGAGAATGAGCCAGAGGATCTTACGCATTTGTTAAATCACCGCGTTGTGAATCACAAAGCGTTCTTCAGAATACGACAGCCACAGTTTAGATGACGGTTGGGGAGAACGTGACCTGACGATGGTGCGACCGCCTTTGGTAAGTACGTCCGTAGGTGCGGCCGAGATATTTCGGTACCACGCCAAGCCTTATTTCTTGGGGGCAACGTGGCTATACGTACCTTCGCCGGGTTCGGAGTTGCAGAGCGGGCCGCGGGCGCCTAAGGGATATTTCGTCATTTCTTCGCGTATCTCGTTCGTTAATACGCTGCAACCAGTACACTTAGAAAAGCGTCCTATCCAGCTTTTGCGACCTTTCCGACGCGATATACTCAAATGTCCTAGAGGAACCTATATATCTTGATGAGACGTAGTTCGCCCTTATTAACCGTAACCCTATTTCTTGCCGTGCTGTCCACCTCGGGGTGCATGTTCCGCACGCGCCCGGTCGAAGAGCAGTATTCGAAAGCCCCGTTGAAGGAGTCGACGCAGCAGGGGTTGATCGACAGCATTAATCATCAGGCCGAGGCGATCCATTCGCTGAAGGCAACGGTAGATATCGACAGCTCGGTCGGCGGCATGAAGAAGGGGCACGTCACCGATTACAAAGAGATCCGAGGCATCGTGCTGGCGCGAACGCCCGATGCGCTGCACATGATCGGGCTGATGCCGATCGTGCGCACCACGGCGTTCGATATGGTCAGCGATGGCCAGGATTTTAAGGTGTGGATCCCGACGAAGAACAAGTTCGTGGTCGGCAAGAACGACGTAGCGACGCCGAATACCGACCAGCCGATGGAGAACATCCGCCCGCAGAATATCTACGAGGCGTTGCTGATCCGGCAGATCGATCCGAAGTCGGAGATTGCGGTGCTCGAGAATGGCTATGAGACGCTGCATGACAGTAAGGGGCATCGCGTCCTGCAGGACGACTACGAACTCACGGTGATTCAAAGGTACGAGAAGGGTTGCAGGCAGGATTGTGTCGAGCACCCCTGGCTGGAGCGCAAGATTATCTTCGGGCGTACGGACCTGAAACCGCACCGGCAGGTCATCTACGACGAGGACGGCCGGGTGGCAACCGATGCCAAATATGCTGCATACAAGGACTACGACGGGTTCAGCTTTCCGTCGCGGATCGAGATCTTCCGGCCGCAAGAGGAGTACGACATCACGCTGAACATGCTGAAGCTGGACATCAACAGGCCACTGACGGATGATCAGTTCGTGCTGGAGCAACCGCCCGGTGCCATGGTGATTCATCTGGACCGTCCGCAGTCGAGCTTGGCGATGCCGCTGGTGAAGAAGTAAGCCAGTACTCCGGCTCAGCGTTTCGGTTGCGCCTGAGAAGTCAAGATCCCACCCTCACCCAAAGAACGCGGGAAGGGTGGGGCACCCACGCAAAATATGATGAACAAGATGGTTGTTGCCAATCTGGTGCACCGGCCGACGCGATCGTTTATCGCGATGAGCGCGATTGCGCTGGAAGTCACCATGATATTGCTGGTGGTGGCGCTGTTCTACGGATTGCTGAACGGGTCAAAGGAAAGTCAGCTGGGAGTCGGAGCAGATCTGATGGTGATGCCCCCGGGGTCGGCGGGATTGATTGGGATGTCGGGTGCGCCAATCTCGACCAAAGTGGGAGATGTTCTGCGGCGAGTGCCGCACGTTGAATCGGCGGTACCGGTGATTTGGTGGTTCACGCAAAAGCCGGTGGAAATCATTTATGGCATCGACTTGGCGAGCTATGACAGCCTTCCCCCCAAGTTCCGCTACCTTTCTGGAGGGCCCTTTCGGGGACCTTACGATGTAATCGTGGACGACTACTTCGCCAGCATGAACAACAAGAAAGTAGGAGATACGATTGAGATCCTGAATCACGATTTCCGCATCTGCGGCATCGTTCCGCACGGGAAGGGCGGCCGAAAGTTTCTGCCACTAGCCACCTTGCAGGACTTGGAAGGAGCCGAGGGCAAGGCGTCTGTTTTTTACGTAAAGCTGGACGATTCGGCGAATGCGAATGCGGTAGAGAAAGCAATTCAGAGTACGCCGGGCATGGAAAAATACTCGGTGCGCTCGATGGAGGAGTATCTGTCGATGATGACGCCGGATAATCTTCCGGGATTCGATCTTGCCATCAAGATCGTGATTGGGGTTGCCGTGGTGGTGGGATTCCTGGTGATCTTCCAGTCGATGTACACGGCGGTGATGGAGCGGACGCGCGAGATCGGAATTCTGAAATCGCTGGGCGCGTCGAAGTGGTACATCGTGAACGTGGTGCTGCGGGAAACGGTGCTGCTGGCGATTTTTGGGATTATTGCGGGGATCATCCTGAGCGCGGTGACGCGCCGCGCGATCATGTTTGAAAAACCGGTGCTGCGCTTATTCTGGAGCAATGCATGGGTAGTGAAAGCGTCGCTGATTGCGGTAGTGGGAGCGCTGGCGGGAGCTTTGTATCCGGCGATGAAGGCGGCGCAGAGAGATCCGATTGACGCGCTGGCGTACGAATGAGGCCTGGCGGTTCTTCCCGCCAATTTCGCCTGGCGCCCTGAGGCACCACTCTTTGGGGCCGAAGGACCCATGCAATTTCTTATTGCACGCGGAAAGCTAAATGCATGGATCCTTCGCTTTGCTCAGGAAGACAAGATCACTTACGCCCCACCCAGATACTGAACGTGGACGTAGGTACCGAGCCTAACGTTGTAGGCGAGGTACCAGCCGTCGTGGTCAGGATCGTCGTAGATGACGATGTCGTCGCTGTTCCAGAGCCAGTCATTGCAGTAGGCAAGGTCAAAGGCGCCAACGCTGAAGTAAAAGCCGCCAAACCAGAAGCGGTTGGGTCCGCCTCCACCGAGGCGCCAAATGTGACCGCGGCCAATGCCGCCGGTGAAGTGACCGTGCTCCCAGGGATGATCGAGGTGGAAGCGGGCATCGTCGCGTCCGTAGTCGTGTCCCACCCATTCTCCGTTGTGGTGGACGTGGGGAGCTTCGGGATGACCTTCATGGTCGCGATAGGTAGCATTCGGCGGAGGGGCCTCGTGGGGCGCGCCGTGAGAGGGCGGGGGACCGTGGTGGGGAACGTAGCCGCCACCGACGGGGCTTTGGTGGTTATTATGCTGCGCCAAGGCGGGGAGAGAAGCGATCATAGTCACTGCTAACAGTGTTGGGAAAAGTCTCATAAGCATCCTCCGACGGTTACCTTAGCATTGGCGGGTTTGAAGTAACACAGCGTTGACAATTCTTTGCACATTACGCTATCTTAAAGACTTGGTAGTCGTGTGGTTGCCCGCCTGATGGTCCTGGCGTCCTCGCTGGGGAATCAACGAGCGGTCTTCTTTCGCAGCTTTTTCAATCTGGGAGAACTCTGATGTCAACCTATTTCCCCAAAGAGGGGGAAATTGTGCGCAAGTGGTACGTCGTAGATGCGGACGGGCAGACGCTCGGACGCCTGGCTTCGCAAGTGGCGCGCATCCTCATGGGCAAAGAAAATCCGCAATACACGCCGTTTCTCGATACCGGCGATCACGTGATCGTGATCAACGCCGAGAAGATCAAGACGACGGGCGTGAAGGCGGAGCAGAAGCAATATCACCACTACACGGGATATCCGGGTGGTCTGCGGACAGAAGATTTCAAGAATCGCATGACGCGCAAGCCCGAGGCGGTGATTGAAGCCGCGGTGAAGCGCATGCTGCCGAAGAACAAACTGGCGGCGCACATGCTTTCGAAGCTGAACGTGTACAAGGGCGACAAGCATCCGCACCAGGCGCAGAAGCCGCAGGGTTTGAAGTTGGAAGTGCGCGAGTACAAGCCGCGCAAAGTAGCAGTTTCGTAATTCCTGAGATCCTTCGCTACGCCTGAAAAACGGCTGCGCTCAGGATGACGAAGTTTCGCGACAATTTATGGAACTCCGCTTCTGGTTTGAGCTAGAAGCTAGGAGCTAGGAGCTAAAAGCTACATGGCAGAACTAGTTCAATACTACGGAACGGGACGCCGCAAGACGGCGATTGCCCGCGTGTATTTGCGTCCCGGCAGCGGCGATTTCAAAGTGAACGGGCGCGCGTTCGAAGAGTATTTCGTGACCCCGGCGCAGCGTTCGGCGGCGAAGTCTCCTCTGGCGTCGTCGGATACAGCAGCGACGTTCAATGTCATCGCCAGCGTTTTGGGTGGCGGCGTGCGCGGCCAGGCCGACGCGGTGAAGTTGGGTATTGCCCGCGCGTTGATGCAATTCAATGCGGAGCTTCGCAAGAAGCTGAAGGCCGAGGGCATGGTAAGCCGGGATTCGCGCGGCAAAGAGCGCAAGAAGTATGGACAGAAGGGCGCTCGCAAGCGGTTCCAGTTCTCGAAGAGATAGGTTTCAAAGTTTCAGAGGTTTCAAAGTTTCAAGGACGAACCACATTGAAACCTTGAAACTTTGCAATCTTGAAACATTGGTTTTCTTAGGTGTTCAATTCTTCTCGTGCCTCGCGGCGCGGGGACGGGAATGGCAATCGGGCAGGCAGGTTTCAACGTTTCAGAGTTTCAAGGTTTCAACCTCCTTGAACTTGCAACCTTGAAACTTTGAAACCTTGATCTCCTGATGCAGACTAAAGAGGAGGTTCATTGGCTACCATCACCATGAAGGAGTTGCTCGAAGCTGGAGTTCACTTCGGGCATCAGACCAAGCGCTGGAATCCTAAGATGAAGGAATACATCTTCGGAGAGCGCAACGGGATTTACATCATCGATCTGCAGAAGACGCTGAAGATGTTCAAAGAGGCGTCGAAGTTCGTGCAGGATCTGGCGAACGACGGCCGCATTGTGCTGTTCGTGGGCACGAAGCGCCAGGCGCAGGATGCGATTGCCGAAGAGGCGCAGCGTTGCGGGATGTTCTACATCAACCAGCGCTGGTTGGGTGGACTGCTCACCAACTGGGTTACGGTGCAGAAGTCGGTGAAGCGGCTGAAGGAGCTCGACGAGATGGCCACGGATGGCCGCTACGAGCTTCTCCCCAAGAAAGAAGTTATCAAGCTCGAGCGCGAGCGCAAGCATTTGCAGGCCAACCTGGCCGGCATTAAGAATATGAGCCGCCTGCCCGACGCAATCTTTGTGATTGACTCCAACAAGGAGCAGATTGCGGTGCGCGAGGCGCGCAAGCTGGGCATTCCAGTGGTGGCGGTGGTGGATACGAACTGCGATCCGAGCGAAGTGGATTATGTGATCCCGGGCAACGATGATGCGTTGCGGGCGATCCGGCTGTTCACGTCGAAGATTTCCGAATCGATTGCCGAGGGTGCGCAGTTGATGACCGACAAGCAGGTTGCCGACATGCAGGCGGCTGCGGATGCGGCGCAGGCTGCGTCGGAGGCCCCGGTGGAAGAAGTTGCGGTGGATGCGACGGAAGACATCAGCATGGAAGAAGTGCTGGGTCCGGGAACGCACAAGAAGCCGGTAGCGACCGAAGAAGCCGAGTTGCCGAAGGTCGAGAGTCAGACGGTTTAAGGCGGTCGTTGGTCGCTAGTCGTTGGTCGTTGGTCGTTGGCGAATACGAAACCGGGCATTTATCCTTTGAGGAAAGCAGACCCGCGCGGGTCGTCCGGCGCGGGTTTAATTTTATAGGTTTCAGAGTTTCAAGGTTGCAAAGACCGGAAGCGCTCGAGTGACCTTGAAACATTGCAACTTTGAAACATTGAAACTTGAGGTCATATGGGTACGACTACAGTGAATATTTCAGCGGCACAAGTGAAGGACCTCCGGGAGAAGACCGGGGCTCCGATGATGGATTGCAAGCAGGCCTTGACCGAAGCGAAAGGCGACATGGAGCAGGCGGTCGTGATTCTGCGTAAAAAAGGCGTCTCCGTGGCGGCCAAGAAGGCGACGCGCGTGACCAGTGAAGGATCGGTGGCGAGTTACATTCACGCCGGCGGCAAGATTGGTGTGCTCGTCGAAGTGAACTGCGAGAGCGACTTCGTGGCGCGCACCGACGACTTCAAGGAACTGGTGCACGACATCGCCATGCACATTGCGGCCAGCGATCCGAAGTACGTGCGCAAGGAAGACGTGACGGCGGCGGACTTCGCCCGCGAGAAAGAGATTTTTCTCGCGCAGGCGATTGCCAGCGGCAAGCCGGCGAACATCGCCGAGAAGATGGTGAACGGCAAGATGGAAAAGTTCTATGAAGAAGTCTGCTTGCTCGAGCAGCCCTTCATCAAGGACCAGACGATCTCAATCTCGCAACTGATTGCGGCGAAGATCGGCAAACTGGGCGAGAACATCGCCGTGCGGCGCTTTGCGCGCTTCAAGGTGGGTGACGTGGGCGAGACCGTTGCTGTCACCAAGCCGTCAGAGCCGAAAGGCGAATAATTTCAGGGCGCCCTACGGGGCGCCTTTTTTGTGATAGAGATTCCCATTCGTGTCATCCTTGAGCAAAAGCGAAGGATCCGTGCACCGCTGGCGCCGGCAAGAGTGCATAGGTCCTTCGCTTCGCTCAGGATGACAAGAGTTTAAGATTAAGAGCGGGAAGATAGAGCACTCATCCCATGACGACTCCAACCCCTGCCTTCAAACGCATTCTGCTCAAGATATCCGGCGAGGCTCTGGCGGCAAACCAGGGCTTTGGCGTCGACACCGCGCGCATCCACGAGGTGGCGGCGGAGTTGGCCGACGTTCATAAGCTGGGCGTGCAGTTGGCCATCGTCGTGGGCGGCGGGAACTTCTTCCGCGGAGTGGCTCAGCAGGCGAAAGACATGGACCGGGTTTCGGCCGATCACATGGGCATGCTTGCGACCGTCATCAATGGGCTGGCGCTGCAGGATGCGCTGGAGAAGCAGGGTGTTTACACGCGGGTGCAGTCGGCGATTGAGATGAAGCAGGTGGCCGAGCCGTTCATTCGCCGCCGGGCGATTCGCCATCTGGAGAAGGGGCGCGTGGTCATCTTTGCGGGTGGTACCGGCAATCCCTATTTCTCAACCGATACTGCGGCGTCGCTGCGCGCCATGGAGATCAAGGCTGAGGCGATCCTGAAGGCGACACGCGTCGACGGAATTTACGATGCGGATCCGCTGAAGGTCGACGGTGCCAAGAAGTTCAACCATATTTCCTATATGGACGTATTGAAACTCGGGCTGAAAGTGATGGACTCCACCGCCATCAGCCTGTGCAAGGACAATAACCTGCCAATCATCGTCTTTAATCTGAACCACCACGGGAACATCCGGCGCGTGGTCCTGGGGGAGAAGATTGGATCGAGGGTCAGCGCGAAGGGCGACTGAAGTGTAATTGTAGGATGGGCCACTGATTTTCACGGATGCGCACGGATTGACGAAACGTTTTGATCCGTGATGATCCGTGTCATCCGTGGCCATTTTTCTGGTTCGGTTTATAATTCAACGTTTTGATTCCTGAATTGCACGGAGCGGACCCATGGCTGATAGCGCGCCTCTGAAAGAGATTCGAGTTCAACTCAAAACCCGAATGGACAAGGCAGTCGACGATTTCCGCAAGGCGATGGCTGGAGTGCGGACTGGGCGCGCGAACGTGCACATGCTTGATAACGTGAACGTCGATTACTACGGCTCGCAGATGCCGCTGAACCAGGTGGCGCAGGTGCACGCACCCGAGGCGCAATTGATCACGGTGCAGCCGTTCGATCCGTCGCAATTGGGAGCGATTGAAAAGGCGATCCGCGCTGGGGATATGGGGTTGAATCCGATGAACGACGGCAAGCTGATCCGCGTGCCGGTTCCCGCGCTTACGCAAGAGCGCCGGCAGGACATGGTGAAGCACCTGCACCGCGTGCTGGAAGAGCATCGCACGGCCGTTCGCAACATCCGCCGCGACGGCAACGACGCGATCAAGAAGGCGTTGAAGGATAAGAAGATTACCGAAGATGAAGAGAAGCGCTCGCTCGACGAGATTCAGAAGCTGACCGATGGCGAGATCAAGAAGATGGAAGAGATGAGCAAGGGGAAAGAGAAGGAAGTGCTGGAGCTGAAGTAGATTTGAATCGAAATTACTATACCCTGCTATTCGCCTGAAAGTTTTGGTGCACGGGAGATCCTTCGCTCCGCCTGAAAAGCGGCTGCGCTCAGGATGACATCCCCTCTAAAGTTGAGCCGCATTCGTCAGGCGTCCTCAGTTCTGCTCGGTTTGTCCTCAGTTGTCCTCGTGTAAAGTTACCCGCAGGTTACTTTCGATTCTTCCGGATTGCCCGAAAATCGGCTCTGGGCAGGGGATTTCATGCAACTCTGTCAGCTTGGGTGGGTTTGCTTTTTCTGAAACTGGAATCCACCTTGGGAATCCGCTTGGAGGAAGTCGTTATGAAGCGCGCCCTAACCCTTGGATTTTTGATTTTGGCGATTACCGCGACGGTCGGCTGCGGTGGTGTCAGCTCGACGCAGAACTTGCAGCAAGGCAATGCCGCCGCTGCGGTCTTCGTCACTGGCGAAGATGCTCCGCTGTCTTCGGTCGTCGGCTTCCAGGTGACGCTGAACTCGATCACCTTGAATGGCGCCAGCAATTCTCCGCAACTACTCGCGCAGCCGGAAACGGTGGACTTCGCGCAGCTGGTCGGACTGCGGTCGCCGCTGGCCTTCAATTCCGTGCCCGCGGATACCTATACGAGCGCGACATTTGTGCTGGCGAGCCCGGTAATTTCGTATGTCGATATGACGCAGACACCGCCGGCGCTGAACACGATCAACGGCACGCTGCCTACGTCTCCGGCTTACACGATGACGGTGAATTTTCCTACGCCGATGGTGGTGAGTAGCAGCGGGCTTGCAGGGCTGAGGATGGAAATGGATATCCGGCAGTCCGTCGCGGTCGACGGTAGCGGACAAGTCACCGGCACGGTGAACCCGGTTATCTATATCAAAGCGACCAAGGCCAGCGATCCTGATGGACAGGTTACGGATCTGATGGGCGGCCTGGTTTCGGTGAATGCCGCTGGGAATTCGTTCCTGTTGCAGGGGCCCTACGGGCGGCAGTTGACGGTTTACGTGAACAACTCCACGCTATTCAACAGCGGCTGGAGCATCAATAACGTGGCGACGCCGGAGTTCGTGGCCGTGCAAGGCGCATTCCAGGCGGATGGGAGCTTGATGGCGTCGGGCGTGGAAGTGATCACGACGGCGCAGTCGTTCCTCTCGGGCCGAGTGCTCGCGGAGACGACCAACTCCTCGGGACAAGTGCAGCAGATCACGATGTGGGTGGGCGAAACCGGCGCCGATATGGTGGCGGACGTCGACACCATCCAGACGATTGATGTGGGCTCGGTGACCACCTATGACGTGTGCTTCCTGAACGGCCCGCTGACTAACGCGGTGTTCAACGACACCACAGTTGTAGTTGGCCAGCGGGTATTCATCGGCGGCAGTTTTGCCGGCAATGTCTTTACGCCGGCGATGATCTCGTTGCGGTTGCAGGGTGTTTACGGCACGTTTGTGCCAGCGAGCGTTGTAGCTACGAATGGCAATGCGGGCACCTTCCAGTTATCGAACAACGGGCTGGTGGGCTATTCCGTGGGTGGGCCGGTCACGGTGAACACCTACAACGTTACCTACTTCCACAACTTGACTGGGCTCGGACAACTGCAGAGCACGACCACCGCGATTCCAGTGGTGGCGCGGGGGCTGTTGCTCCAAGACCCGGTTAGCGGAAATCCGGAAGTGTATGCGGGAATGGTGTCGGAGCCATCGCCGAGCAACTAACGGGTCGAGAGGTTACATGGCGGACGGCCTAGGGGCCGTCCGCTTTTTGTTGAGATTTGGTCATGTGGGGACGGCCGCCCTCGGCTGTCCGGTCGAGCGAAGCTCGACTCTCCTGCTCGACCTCGATGGAAACCCTGCTGGGTCTTCGACCCAGCGGACAGCCGGGGCGGCTGTCCCCACATTGTGCGCGCTCCCATATAATTGAGGCTCGATGAAGCAGGTGGTCCATGCCGCGTGTCCGCACGATTGCCCTGATGCTTGTGGGGTGCTGATTACCGTGCAGGACGGGCGGGCGACGAAGATTCAGGGGGATCCGGAGCATCCGGTGACGCGCGGATTTTTGTGCGCCAAGGTAGCGAAGTATCTGGATCGGGTGTATTCGCCGGACCGGGTGTTGTATCCGATGCGGCGGGTTGTGGCTAAGGGGCCTGGGGCGGGGCAGCGGAGCTTCGCTCCGCCTGGACAGCCGGGGGCGGCTGTCCCCACACCAACTCTTTCTACACAAACCTGGCAGCGCATTTCCTGGGACGAGGCTCTGGATGAGATTGCTTCGCGGTTGCGCGCGGTTGCGAGGGAGTTTGGGAGCGAGGCGATCCTGCCTTATTCGTACGGCGGTACGCTGGGCGCGCTGAATGGCGCTTCGATGGACCGGCGATTCTTCCACCGGCTCGGGGCTTCGCAACTCGATCGCACCATCTGTTCGGCTGCCGGAGAAGCGGGGCTAAAGTCAGTGCTGGGCGTGAAGATGGGCACCGAGCCTGAACAGTTCCGGCACTCCAAGTACATCATTGCGTGGGCTTCAAATATCCACGGCAACAACGTGCACCTGTGGCCATTTATTGCGGAGGCGCGGCGCAACGGGGCTAAGCTGGTCGTAATTGATCCGTACCGCACCCGGACGGCGGAGTGCGCGGACTGGTATCTGCCAATCAATCCAGGAACGGACGCGGCCCTGGCGTTGGGCATGATGCATGTGATCATCGGCGAAAATCTGCACGATGCCGACTATGTTGCGAAATACACGCTGGGCTTCGAGCAGCTGCGCGAGAAGGTGAAGGAGTATCCGCCGGAGCGGGTGGCGCAGTGGACGGGAATTTCAGCGGGCGATATTCGCAAGCTGGCGCGCGAATACGCCACGGTGAGGCCGTCGGTGATCCGACTGAATTATGGCGTGCAGCGCTCTGAGGGCGGAGGGATGGCCACCCGCACGATCGTCATGCTGCCGTGCATTACCGGATCGTGGAAGGAAATCGGTGGTGGGCTGCAGATGTCGGTGAGCGGGGCGGTGGACCTCAACACGGAGGCGCTGAAGCGCCCCGATCTGATGCAGACCGCGTTGGGACGCGAGGCCCGCACGATCAACATGGTGGAGTTGGGGCGTGTGTTGAATAGGCTGAACGATCCGCCGGTGAAGGCGCTGTTTGTGTACAACTCGAATCCGGCAGCGGTTTGTCCGGAGCATAACGAGGTGGTGCGCGGACTGAAGCGGCCGGATCTTTTCACCGTGGTCCACGAGCAGTTTTTCACGGACACGACCGACTATGCCGACATCGCGCTGCCGGCGACCACGTTCTTCGAACATAAGGATCTGCAGAAGGCGTACGGGCATTATTATCTGCAGGTTTCGAATCAGGCGATTGCGCCGCTGGGGGAGTGCCGTTCGAATGTCGAAGTCTTCCGTGCTCTGGCGGAACGGATGGGATTCGAAGAAGAGTGCTTTCGCGAGACAGTGGACGAGATGATTGATACCGCTTTGGATTCGAAGGATCCGTGGTTGGAAGGGATCAGCCGCGAGCGGTTGGAGCGGGGACAGGTGCGCGTGAATTTTGGGGCTTCCGGCTCTGGGCTTCCGGTGTCGGGGGCGGAGGCAGCGGAGCTTCGCTCCGCTCGACCGGGTCAAAGACCCGGTCCCACACAAGCAAGTCCCACACAAACTGTTTCCACCCAAACCGAACCGTTTCTTCCGTTCGCGCACGGCGGATTTCGAACTGCTTCTGGTAAGGCGGAGCTTTACAGCGAAGCGGTGAAGGCGCTGGGACTCGATCCGGTGGCGGAATTCATCGCTCCGAGTGAATCGCGGAACGGGAAGAAAGACCAGTCACTTCCACTGGAGTTGCTGGCGCGGAAGGCGGACAACTTCCTGAATTCTACATTTTCCAATGTGCCTTCGGTGCAAGAGATGGAAGAACCGGGACTGCTGGAGATTTCTGCGGCCGACGCGCAAATGCGCGGGATTCGGAATGGCGACAAAGTTCGCGTCTTCAACCTCCGTGGTGATATGGTGCTTACGGCGCGAGTGGACGGCAAAGTTCAGCCCGGAGTGGTTTCGGCAACGCTCAATTGGGTGAAGACGACCGCGGGTTTCCAAAGCATTAACGCCCTGACCTCAGAAAAACTTACGGACATGGGCAACTCGGCAACGTTTTATTCCGTCTTGGTTGAGGTAGAGTTATCCAAGCCATCCTCATGAAGCAGCCACAGGTTTTGCCGATCGGGTCAAACCTGCTGGGTTGGACATGTTTTTGACCCAGAAAGAGTTGCGGTTTGGACGCATTCCCTTGCTCTACCGTATAATGACAGTTTTCTCACATCCCAGAGGCTGAGG
The DNA here is from genome assembly GCA_963706645.1 of uncultured Acidobacteriaceae bacterium. Taxonomy (GTDB): domain Bacteria; phylum Acidobacteriota; class Terriglobia; order Terriglobales; family Acidobacteriaceae; genus Sulfotelmatobacter. The sequence continues at coordinate 362,381 of CAVPNR010000018.1, read as the reverse complement.
TCGTAGCGATTCCTTTTCGCTTTCATTCGGAGAACCTTGTTGTGCCCAGGGGCCCCCGCAGTCGGAGGGCCGTGTCGGTGCCATCTTCTTCATTTCAACGGCCTTGGCCAGGAGTGGGGTGGAGTGCGCGCGGGATTTGCCTGGCGCTGGCCGCGCTTTGGCTGATGGGAGCCAGCCTGACCTGGGCGCAGAACGATATCATTTCGGAGATCAACATCAGCGGTAACCGCCGCATCCCCGCCGAAACCATCCGGGCGCGCATTTTCACCAAGGCCGGAGATGTTTACGACCCGGCCGCGCTGGAGCGGGACTTCAATTCTTTGTGGAACACGGGCTATTTCGAGGACATTAAGATCCTGCGGGAACAAACGCCCAAGGGCTGGCGCCTGATCTTCCAGGTAAAAGAAAAGCCGACAATCCGCGAAATCAGCTATGTCGGGCTCAGTTCGGTATCGAACAGCGACGTGCTGGACCGCTTCAAGCAGGACAAAGTCGGCCTGGTGGTCGAGAGTCAGTACGATCCCACGCGCATTAAGAAGGCGGAAGTTTCGATCCGGGGCTTGCTGTCGGAGCACGGGCGGCAGTTCGCCACAATTCGTACCGAGGTTCGGCAGATTCCTCCGGCGGCGGTCGGCATTACGTTTGTGATCAAGGAAGGGCCCAAGGTCAAAGTCGGGAAGATCAAGTTCGAAGGCAACAAGAACATCAATTCGCGAACGCTGCGAGCGGCGATGAAGAACCTGAAGCCGATCGGCATTCCGCATTCGATTTTCCTGGAGAATCTTTTCGCGAAGACCTACGACGCCACCAAGCTCGAAGAAGACACCGAGCGGGTACGAGCCGAATACCAGAACCGCGGCTACTTCAAGGTGGGCGTGGCCGATCCGAAGACGGAGATTCACGACACCGGGCATAAAGGCTTCCACATCTGGCTTCTGCAGGCTGGTCCGGGCAAGGCAGTCGACATTACGATGCCGATCGACGAAGGCGACAAGTACCGACTGGGCAAGATCACCTTCAAGAACAACAAAGCGATCTCCAACACGGCGGCCCTGCGGTCACTGTTCCCGCTGAAAGATGGAGACATCTTCTCCCGCGAAAAGATCGCCAAAGGCATCGAGGCTTTACGGAAAGCTTACGGTGAGTACGGGTACATCAATTACACGGGCGTGCCGTCCACCACATTTGACGACGAAAAGAAGATTGCTAATCTGGAGATCGACATCGATGAGGGCAAGCAGTTTTATGTGCGGCGCATCGAGTTCGTCGGCAACACCACGACGCGCGACAAGGTAATCCGCCGCGAACTGGCTCTGGAGGAAGGTGGCATCTATAACTCCCGGCTCTGGGAGCTGAGCCTGATGCGCCTGAACCAGCTTTCTTATTTTGACCAGCTCAAACCGGACGATCCGAACGTGACAGAGAAAAAGCTAGACGAGAAAAACGGACAGGTTGACTTGACGCTGAAGGTCAAGGAGAAAGGCAAGAACAGCATTGGTCTGAATGGCGGCGTGAGCGGGCTGGAGGGAGCGTTCATCGGGCTGAATTACTCGACCAATAACTTCCTGGGGAAGGGCGAAACTCTGCAAGTCCAGATCAGTCTTGGGAACCTGGCGCGGAGCGTGATGTTCGGATTTACACAGCCCTACATGTTCGATCGTCCACTGCAGTTTGGGTTTACTGTCTTCGGCAACAAGATCAGCTACAACCAGGCGCGGCAGCTTTCCATCTTCAGCGGGCAGAATCTGAACTTGCCGGCGGCGCAGCTGCAGAATCTGCAGAACTATTCACAGTCGAGCGTAGGCTTCACCACGTCTTTGAGTTATCCGCTGCGGCGCTCGTTCAAGCGGGTGGGCGTGACCTATTCGCTGGACCGTTCAAGCCTGGTCGCTCTTAGCACAGCTTCGAAGAGCTTGTTCGATTACATTGCGTTCCGCGGGATTTCCGGGCCGAACGCTGTAAATGGAATCATCACCAGTTCAATTTTCCCCAACTTCTCGTTCAACACGCTGGATAGCGGAATCTCCCCGCATAGGGGGCACCAGATGACGATGGGGATGCAGCTCGCAGGATTGGGTGGCACGGTCCGGTCGGTGCGCCCGCTGATTCAATACAAGCAGTTCATCCCCGTACAGAACCGCCGCAACGCGATCGGCTTCAACGTGCAGGGTTCGTTCATCAGCGGATACGGAGGCTTGGTAGCCCCGCCCTTCCAGCGCTTCTTTATGGGGGGCGAAAACGATATTCGCGGTTTCGATATCCGGTCAATTTCGCCGGTGGCATTCCTGCCGAGTTCAAACGTGATCACGCTGACCAATCCGGACGGAACTCCGGTGCCCAAGAATCCGGCGAATCCGCGGCTAGGCAACTGGACCGTACCAATTCCGGTCGACCAGATCGTGTTTCCGGGCGGCGACCTGAGCGTCTTCGGGAACCTGGAATATCGCATCACCATTGCGGGGCCAGTGGCGATTGTGCCGTTTGTGGATGCCGGCATCGACCCGATCATCCGGCCTTCACAGTTGGAAATTGCCACCGTGCAATACGACCAGGTGATCGGAACGCTCTTTGGATGTCCGGCGCTGGATGCGGGCTACAACTGCCAGGGCGGACACGTTTTGCATCCGACCCCCTCGCAGAATCTGAGCGTTTTGCAGTCGGCGAACTGGCAGGTGCGAATGTCCACGGGGCTCGAGTTGCAAATGTTCCTGCCCGTGGTGAACGCGCCCTTCCGCATTTACTGGGCGTACAATCCGTTGCGACTGGACCAACAAGCCAATCCGCCGATTCCGATTACGCGCGCGATGTTCCCGGCCGGCGCGGCGGGAGACTATACGTATCACCTGGCGGTGAATACGTACGCTCCCAGTTTCTTGTTAAGGGAGCCGCGGAAGACGTTCCGGTTCACCGTGGCGACGACGTTCTAGGCTGGAGGCCCCAAGTTTGTTTGACGGCGTGAGAGGGAGATCACTATAATGTTAGATATCCACGCCATCAATTCAGCTGTGAGGAGTGGACACCGCGCCCCATGAACGGCGTGTGTTGCTGGCAATCGAGTGCGCCATTTCCGACGGCGGCCGCTAGCGCAGCGGAGACCTCATTCAGTGCGGCCCAGCGTCGACTGAAGAAGCGATCTGAGAACAATTTCGAAAATCATTCCCGGAACCATGTTCCAAGGAGTTCAACCGATCCAATGAAAAGCAAGTTTCTGCGAGTTCTTCTGGCCCTAGCGGTTACGTTCGCGATTTCCGCATTGGCCCAAACCGGCAGCGCCGCCACACCCTCGAGTCCCGCTGCGACGCCCGCCTCACCCGCTTCTCCGGTAACTACTGGCACCGGCACCAAGGTGGGAGCCATCAACATTCAGGAAGCGATTTTCGGCAGCAACGAAGGCCAGCGCGACCTGCAGGCTCTGCAAAAGAAGTTCGAACCCAAACAGAACGAACTGAAGGGCCAGAACGACGAACTGGAAGGCCTGAAGAAGCAGCTGACCGCGCAACAGGACAAGCTGAATGAAGAGGCGCTCGCGACCCTGAAGAAGCAGATCGAAAGCAAACAAAAAGTTTTTGATCGCTCCGTGCAGGACGCGCAGGAAGATTTCGGGAACCAGAACCAGGAGATTGCGACGCGCATCCTGCAGAAGATGGCTCCCATGATCGTGAAATATTCGCAGGACAATGGGTTCGGCATGATCGTGGATACCTCAAAGCCCTGGCCGCAGAGCAATGTTCTGTGGTGGGGAGAAGCGATCGACATCACCAAGGCTGTGGTGGACGCGTACAACGTGCAGTCTGGCGTAGCCGCGCCTGCGTCGGCGGCGCCCAGGCCAGCCGCTCCTAAGCCTGCCGGTACCGCGAAGCCCGCGGCACCCAAGCCGACCGAGACACCAAAATAACGATTCGCCGGACACCTCTGGTGTCGGGAAAGTTCCAGCAGGCCGCGTGAAAACGCGGCCTTTTTTCTTTGCGAGAGCGTCGCCGGCGTGAGAGCGAGTGGTGTCCATAGCAGCAAACAGATCTCACGCTGGAGGACACTATGTTTGCCGAGAGCATGCTGGAAACATCCTGGGCCCAACGCGCTCGCCGCAGCTGGACGACCTTAACGTCATTCGGACTGCAGGCGGCGATTATCGGTTGTCTGCTGTTGTTGCCGCTGTGGAAGACCATTGGACTCCCCGCAGCGCGCACAGTTTCAACTCCGATCAGTTTAGGGCGAGTTGCGGTGGAGACCGCGCCAGCTCCACGGGGCGGTGGCCCTTCGGCACCACAGTCCAATGTTCTTCCTGTCCGGTTCGTACAGCCAGGACATATCCCAACTGTCATCCGGATGGGAGGCGACGATCCCTCACCGCAACCCAGTAGCGGACCGGGGCCGGGTCTTACAGACCCGGGACTCTTTGCAGGGTCCGGGGGCGAACCTCCACTCGGGATTTTGCCCGGCGGAAGCAGACCAGTGTTGCCGGCGCCTCCTCCGACTGTCTCCCGCGCGTTTCGCACGTCGAGCATGCTGGAGGGCATGCTGATTCACAAAGTGCAGCCGGTGTATCCTCCGCTGGCGAGAACCACCCATGTGCAGGGTTCGGTGGTGGTGTATGCGCTGATCAGCAAAGCGGGGACGATGGAGAACGTGCACGCCATTTCCGGACATCCCATGCTGGTGCCGGCCGCGATCGACGCGGTGAGCCAGTGGAGGTACCGCCCTTACCTCTTGAACAGCGAGCCGATCGAGGTGGAGACACAGATTACGGTGAACTTTTATCTGGCGGCGAACTAGGAGAGAGTGTGGGTTCAGGCGGGAGTAGCCCCAGCGTAACCTGGGCGCGGCGGTTGCTCCCGCTATAATCGCGAAAGTGGCAACGACTGCAGAAATACTTAGCCGCGTGGCGACGCGTCCGACCTGGGCGGAAGTCTCCTTGACCGCACTGCGGCAAAACTTCCGCACGGTGCAGAAGCACGTGGGGCCGAATGTCACCGTTTGCGCGGTGGTAAAGGCGGATGCCTATGGTCATGGCGCGGTTGAGTGCTCGCGCGCTCTCGAGGCCGAGGGCGCGAAGTGGCTGGGCGTGACCTCGCTCGATGAAGCGATTCCGCTGCGCGAGGCGGGCATTCGCGCGAATATTCTTTTGATGACCGGCTTCTGGCGCGGCGAGGAGAGCGAGATCATTCGCCTGCACCTTACTCCAACGATCTGGGAACCCTGGCATATCGAGACGCTGGAAGTTGCAGCGGCGGGCTTAGGAGTGCCGCAGCATCCGGTTCACCTGAAAGTCGATACTGGTATGGGCCGACTGGGCGTTGGAGTCGATCAACTGCCCGGCGTGCTGGCTGCAGTGCAAGCGGCGAAGCATCTCGTGCTGGAAGGACTCTCGACGCATCTCGCATCTTCCGAAATTATGGACGCGCCCTCAGTGGCCGAGCAGGAACGGAGCTTTGACTCCGCGCGCCGCATGGTCCGCGAGGCGGGGATGGAGCCGACATTCGTGCACATGGCGAATACTGCAGCCGTCATTTCGAGGCGCGAGACTTGGAATAGCATGGTGCGTCCGGGAGTTGCACTTTACGGCTATTACCTGCCCTTTCAGCGGGCGGGGCGAGAAGTGAGCGGGGGAACGCTGCGTCTACCCGTTAAGCCGGTTCTGACTTGGAAGACGCGGATTCTCTCGCTGCGCGATTTCGGTCCGAACCAGGCGTTGGGCTATGGCGCGACCTACGTGACCAAGGCTCCCGCACACGTTGCGGTGCTACCGGTCGGATATGCCGATGGATACAATCGCCAACTTTCGAATCGAGGGCGAGTGATTGTTCGCGAGCATTACGCGCCAATCGTCGGGCGCATCTCGATGGATCTCACGCTGGTGGATGTCACGGGGATTCCGGGCGTGGCCGTGGGGGATGAAGTCATCCTGCTAGGTGTTGGCGATGGCCTGAGTGTAGATGCTTTGGAGCACGCCGAGTTGGCCAACAGCACTCCGTACGAAATTCTCTGCAATATTTCCAAGCGGGTTCCTCGACGGTACGGCAGCTAGTACGGGCGGCTGCGACAGCTTTTAACCGCGAACAACGCTAAGAAAATCCGCCGAGATCGCCAAGAGCACCCCTTCCTGCACGGGCTCCGGAACGCACCGTTCAGCGATTAAATCCCGAGCGCCAACCGCCGATAGCGACCATTGACTGCTTGATCTCGGATCAGGGGTGTCGTGCTTGTTACACTAAGAGGTTCAAGATGCCATCGCGCTACGCACAATGGATGTATGACTGGGAACACCGGCTGACTTCGGTGGACAATAACCGCGTGATTCGCCCGCTGGATTGGGGCGTGGAATTCACGCGGGACTGGCCTTGCCGCAACGGTTTTCGCCCGGGGCAGTTGCCGAGCGTCGCGCAGGATGATCCCGAGAAATTCATCCTGGATTACAACCGGCGCATCGTCGCTGCTAGCGACGAGTTTTATTCCTACACCAAGCCCACAGACTTTCGCATGGAGACGCGTAAGATTCAGGTTTTCTCCACCCGTGAAGTGCCGGACCCGAAGCTTGACGCCAAGGTAAAAGGGACCTTCGGGGAATTTCTTCGTTTCACTTCGGCCGTGAAAACGCCTTATCCCGAAAACGATCTGGTGAATGCCCGGTGGTTTCCGGCGAAGGGGCGTCGTGCGGTTATCCTGTTGCCGCACTGGAATGCCGATGCGGTCTCTTATGTTGCCCTGTGCAAGTTGCTCAACATGTTGGGGATTGCGGTGTTGCGGCTGACCATGCCGTATCATGACATTCGCATGCCGGCGGAGATCAGCCGCGCAGACTATGCTGTTTCGGCGAATATCGGGCTCACGCTCGACGCCGTGAGACAGGGAGTGGTCGATATTCGGAGTTGCCTTGACTGGCTCGAGCAGCAGGGCTATAGCGATCTTGGAATCGTCGGCACGAGCCTCGGATCTTGTTATGCGTTTATTGCGACCGCGCACGATCCGCGGATTCGCGTCGCGGCGTTCAATCACGCCTCAACTTATGTTGCCGATGTGGTGTGGCATGGCCAGTCGACCCGGCATATCCGGCAGGGGATTGAGCCGTCGATTGATCTCGATCGGTTGCGGCAGGCCTGGCTGGCGGTGAGTCCGATGTCTTATTTCAAGCAGTTCGCGCGCTGGCCGCGGAAGTCGCTGATTGTTTATGCGAAGTATGATCTGACGTTTCTGCCGGAGTTGTCGGAGCAAACCGTCGCCGAATTTGAGCGGCATGGGCTTGATCACAAAGTTGCGGTGCTGCCTTGCGGGCATTACACGACCGGCGAGACGCCTTATAAGTACATGGATGGGTGGCATCTGGCGTCGTTTTTGCGGACGGCATTTTAGTAAGGCGTCAACCACAAACGACATCCTTCGACTTCGCTCAGGACAGGCTCCGGTTCACGAAGGAAACCCTTTAGAATATGGGGATGGTTTCTCCTCGAGCCGCTACTCCCGACACCATCATCGAATCCCGGCGGGGAGAATTTCTGATCAGCACGGATCCCGCCCGTCTAGACCTCGACTTGATTTACGGATTTCTGACCAATTGCTACTGGTCGAAGGGGATTTCTCGGGAAGTCGTGGCGCGATCGATCGAGCATTCCCTGTGCTTCGGAGTTTATGATGGTAGCGGCGTGCAGGTGGGCTTTGCCCGGGTCATCAGCGATTTCGCCACAATCGCGTATCTTGGCGACGTGTTCATTCTGGAATCGCATCGCGGACGCGGGCTGAGCAAATCGCTGATGGAGAGCATTACGCAGCATCCTGCGCTGCAGGGTTTGCGACGCTGGATCCTGTTGACTCGCGACGCGCATGGGCTCTACAAGAAATTTGGCTTCACGCCCGTGAAGGCGCCGGATCGCTACATGGAACGGCACGATCCCAGCGTTTACGAAATCAGGAAAACGACATGACAACTACTTCTTCCTCAAAAATGTACCGTCCGCTTTTCGAAAACGATCCGCAGATTGCCGCCGCTATTGACAACGAAACTCGCCGCCAACACGAAGGCCTCGAACTGATTGCTTCGGAGAATTTCGTCAGCGAAGCTGTGCTGGAGGCTGCGGGCTCGGTGTTCACGAACAAGTATGCCGAGGGATATCCTGGCAAGCGTTATTACGGCGGCTGCGAGTATGCGGATGTCGTCGAGAACCTGGCTCGAGACCGGGCGAAGCAAGTGTTCGGTGCGGAGCACGCGAACGTGCAGCCTCATGCCGGATCGCAGGCCAACATGGAGGCTTACGCCGCGATACTGCAGCCGGGGGATACGATTCTGGGGCTGAATCTCGCGCATGGCGGGCATCTTACGCACGGGCACCATCTGAATTTTTCCGGCAAGACCTACAAGATTGTTCCTTACGGCGTCACTAAAGAAACCGAGACCATCGACTACGACGAACTGGAAAAGCTCGCGGTGCAGGAACGTCCGAAGCTGATCATTGGCGGAGGCAGCGCTTATCCGCGCATCATTGATTTCGCCCGCATGCGCGAGATTGCCGACAAAGTGGGTGCGCTGTTTCTTGTCGACATGGCGCACTTTGCCGGGCTGGTGGCTGGTGGTGCGCATCCGTCGCCGGTGCCGCACGCGCATATCGTGACCTCGACCACGCACAAGACGCTGCGCGGGCCGCGTTCGGGGATGATTCTTTCCAAGGCCGAGTTCGCACAGGCCATCGACAAAGTTGTGTTCCCAGGAATGCAGGGCGGGCCGCTGGTTCACATCATGGCGGCGAAGGCTGTCTGCTTTCAGGAGGCGATGCAGCCGGAGTTTCGCGAGTACGCGCGGCAGGTTGTCGCCAATGCCAAGGTGCTGGCGCAATCGCTGGCTGACGAGGGCTTCCGCATCATTTCTGGCGGCACCGACACCCACCTCATGCTGGTCGATGTGTTCTCGAAGGGCATGCTGGGCAGCGAAGCCGAGAAGGCGCTGGGCGAGGCAGGGATAACGGTCAACAAGAACGCCATTCCATTCGATACCAATCCGCCGATGAAGCCGAGCGGCATCCGTATCGGTTCGCCAGCCATGACCACGCGCGGCATGAAGGAAGCTGAGATGAAGCAGATCGGACAGTGGCTCGCCGAGGCGCTCCTCCAGCGAACGGACGCGGGCGTGCTGAGCAAGGTTCGGAAGCAGGTGCTTGATTTGTGCGAGGCGTTCCCGCTGTATGCGGAGAGAAGAGCAAAAGAGCAGACAGAAGTGCGGGCGTAGGTTGACGTGCCTCTCCGAGGCCTTGACACTTGCAGTCTGGTATACTCTGCGCGCCTGCGAAAAAAAGGAACATGAGTCGTGGCCCAGACGACAGACCCGCTTCCTTCCGAAAGCGTTCCGACATCCGCGCCGCCTGCTCGGAAACCGGGCCCGACAGCGAAAAACAAGGACTCGCTCAGTGGCTTTAGCGGATGGTTGATTCTCCTCATTGTAAGTCTGGTAGTCCTTTCTCCGTTGGAAACCACTCTTGGTGTTGCCGCAACGATTTCGGGTCATACAACTTGGTTCACGGATCCTCTTGGTTCGATCGAGGTCGTGGGACCAATCGTTTACTGGGTGTTGATTGAGACGGCGTCGGTTATTGCGTTGATGTGCTATGGGATCTATGCTGGCTTGAAACTATTGAAAATCCGGCATGGGGCAGTGCGCACGGCGAAGACATTTCTCATTGCGGTTTTCGTGTTCAACGTTGGAGTCTTCGTTTTCACTTTGATTGCCGAACAACGGGGTAACACAAGAATGGATGACTCTGTCACTGCAGAACTGAGAAATGTTGTATTCGCGCTTTTCTGGTGGGCATACCTTGAGACATCTGAACGCGTGGCTGCGACCTATTCGGATCCCAAGGCCTAAGCTGCGATGTTAGATTTAGTTCGTTATCGCCAGGATTTTCTGTGTTCTCTTGTGCTCTCTGTGATTAAATGCCATCGGTGAAGATCGCCATCGATATTCGGCGGATGACCGAGTTTGGCGTAGGCACCTATATCCGCAATGTGGTGCGGACGCTGGGGCGGCTCGACCGCCAGAATAAGTATCTGCTGATCGGATCTCCGGCGAAGGTCGAGGAGATCGGTGCGCTGCCGCCTAACTTTCACACCATTCCGCTCCTCGCATCGGACCGCTCTTTCCAGGGATACCGCGAGTTCCGCTCGGCTTTGCAGCGGCTGAATTGCGACCTGGTGCATATTCCCAATTTGTTTTCCGTGCCGCGGATGCTGCCGTGTCCGTATGTGATGACCGTGCACGACATGCTGGAACACATGTCGCGAGCCCGCGAGCAGAGCGGGTTCTGGCGCTCGTTTCACTTTCAGATGACCAAGCGGGTGCTCGCGGGAGCGGCACGGATTTTTGCCGTGTCGAATTTCACGTGCAATGAAATCGAGAAGCTGTTTGAGATTCCGTCGGACCGGGTCGAGGTGGTTTACAACGCCATTGATGAACGCTTCTTGCACGGGCACGCTACCGCTCCCGAGCGCGACCTGATTGCGCGACGCTATCAGGTCACGTATCCGTTTCTGCTGTACGCGGGGAGGATCAGTCCGCATAAGAATGTCGTGCGCATGATCGAGGCATTCTCTGCGTTGAAGACGGAGCTGGAACGGGATCAGGCGTATCCCGATCTCAAACTGATCATTATTGGGGACGATCTTTCCGGCAATCCCGATCTGCGGCGAACCGTGGTGCGCAGCGGCGTGCAGCACGATGTGCGCTTTCTGGGATTCGTGCCGATCGAAGTGCTGCGAATTTTCTACGATGAGGCGAAGATCTTCGTCTTCCCATCGCTGTATGAAGGCTTCGGCTTGCCTCCGCTGGAGGCCATGGTGCACGGGACCCCGGTAGTGACTTCGAACGTGTCGTCATTGCCAGAGGTGGTGGGGAACGCGGCGGTACTGGTGAATCCCGAGAACGTATTCGAGATCATGCGCGCTCTGCACCGCGTTCTTATGGACAAGCCTCTGCGCGACCGCATGAAGGAGCGCGGCTATCAGCAGGCTGCGAAGTTCTCCTGGGAAACGTCGGTGAGGAGGATTTTGGAGGCCTACGGCCAGATCGCCCACGGCGGCCGGCCGAACGCCGGTCAACTGCCCGCCGCGGACTGAAGGGCGCGGGCTATTTCACCAGTGGGTTGCCGGGCGACAGAATGGCGAGCTTGTGCAGCTTGGCGTTGATGCGGGTCTTATCGGCATCGGTTTTGGCGGTGGCCAGGCGCTTGCGCAGTTGGACGATCTTTTCTTTGCGGGTACGACGCCGGCGAATCTCGGGCCGGCGACTGGGTGCGGACATGAAGCCTCCTGAACGAATATTCCAAGTTTGCGGGTCTTAAGCCGGTTCACGGAACGCAACCTGCCTTACCCGCCAATGCAATCTATTGGAACGGAGAGCGCGGGGAACTGTCAATGCTACCGGGCAGACAATTCGGTGCAAGCAGCGCCGGATTCCTTGCCTCGCCTACCTTGGATGAGGTGTTCAGAAAGGCGGGAATCTATGGAGCCGACTGTGGCTGATCGCTCTGATGAAGGGCGACGAGTCGATCCAGTTTCTCGAGCAAGGGCTTGCGTTGCGCGCCCAGTGCTTTGATGATTTCAGCGACGAGCTGGGCTTGTTCGGGTTGTCCGACTCGATAGTAGGCATCGCACAGCAAGTACAACGTGTCTGGATCGGCCGTGCGTGATTTGGCGAGGTACGTGATGGCGTCGGACCAGCGCTGTTGCTGATATCGGATTCCCCCCATGCCGATCAGGGCCAGGGTTTCGGAGGAATCGAGCGCGAGAGCGGCCTGGAAGGAGCGCTCCGCGGCAGCCGCGTCCTGAGCAGAAAGCTGCACCATTCCGAGATAAGCCGCAATGCGCGCGGACTGCGGCTCTCTGCTTCGGGCGATGGTCAGCACACGCGTCGCGTCTTCGTTTCTTCCCATGCCGTAGTAGACGGTCCCGAGCAAATAGTGGGGCTCTCCGAGGCCGGAAGCTTCTGCAGCCGGCAACTTCGCGAGGAGTTCCAGCGCCTCCGCCTCTTGGTTTGATTCCAGCAGGGGCTTCGCTTCCTTCCAAGCCTGAGCTTCTTCAGAGCCTTTCAGTTCGCTGGCGGTGTCGATGCGGTCGGTCATGGCGTCGAAGAGTCTGTTTTCCTCTTGCGCTTCGTTGGTTCTCCCGAGATGACGGTATGCTTTTCCGAGTTGGAAGTGTGCCTTGACCAAGGAAGGTTGAACGACGAGGGCACGCTGTAGGGAGCCGACTGCACTTTCAAACTGTCCCAATTCCACCTGGGCGGTGCCCAGTCCATAGAACGCAGGTCCATTTGCGTACCCATGTGCGATGGCGAAGGAATACGAATCCCGGGCTTTTTCCCAGTCGCCCAGCTTTGCCAGAGACTCCGCGAGGAAGAATGCGGCCTCACCGTTGTCGGCATCTTTTTTTAGGGCGAGTTCAAAGCTCGATGCGGCTGACTCAAAATCGGTCAATTCGAAGTTGGCCTTGCCGATGTCGAAGTCAATGCGCGGCAGATCGGGATTGAGACGTCGCGCCTTCTCCAGCCACGAGAGGCCCTCTTTTCGGGTCTCCAGCCTTGCTCCCAGATACTCTCCATATTTCTGGCAGACCTGCGGATCGTTAGGAGCGATGGCGGCGGCCAGAGCAATCGCGTCGCGGGCGCGGTCCAGATCGGACTCCATGAAATAAGCCTCGGCGAGATAGAACAGAGGCTTGATCTTTCCCGGCGTGCGGCGGAGACTGCTTTTATAATTCTCGACTGCCTTCGGCCAGTTATGTTGTCGAAAGAACACCATGCCCAACTCGAAGTGCAGATCGGGATCCTCGGGAGAGCTGCGAAGCGCCTTTTCGTAAAGATCCTCGGCTTCGGCCAACCGGTCCGCACTCACGAGCTTTGCTCCCTGCTGCAGGACCGACGCCACATCGGGCTGGGCTTGGCCCGCCATCAGCGTCGAGATCAACAAAAATGTAAACGGGAATCTCATTTCATAGGCGGCGTTGCGTGAGTCTGCTCCTTTGACCGATGATAAGCCATGCGTCCACTGATGCTCATCCTGATCGCGACGGTGGCGCTTGTGTTAGGTCCTGGTCCAAGCCCCGCGCCGGGGATTCGATTTGAAGAGATCGCTGCGCGCTCCCACTTGAATTTCACGACTGCGTCTTCTCCGACGGCGAACAAAAATCAAGTTGAAACCATGGTTGCGGGAGTAGCTTTGTTGGACTACGACGGGGATGGCTACCTCGACATATATCTTGTCAACGGCGCGGCAATATCATCGCTGAAGAAAGAGTCGCCGGCGTATTGGAACCGGTTGTTTCATAACAACCATGACGGCACCTTTACCGATGTTACCGAGAAAGCGGGTGTGGCCGGGGCCGGATACGGCATGGGCGTGGCCGTTGGGGACTACGACAATGACGGATGGCCGGACTTGTTCGTCGCGAACGTTACGGGAAATCAATTGTTTCACAACAATGGAGATGGAACTTTCACAGACGTAACTGTGAAGGCGGGCCTGCAGGGTGCGATGCTCGACGGAAAGAAAATGTGGTCGGCGGGTGCGGGCTGGTTCGACTACAACAACGACGGATTGCTGGATTTGTTCGTCGTCAACTACTGCAAGTGGGAGGTCAACAAGGATCCCTACTGTACGATCGGCGGCGGCGCCCGCGGGTACTGTCATCCCAAGTACTACGCCGCGACGCACAATTCTCTTTACCGCAATAATGGGGACGGGACGTTCACGGATGTTTCCGAGGAAACGGGGATCGCATCGCAATTTGGCAAAGGCATGAGCGTGTCGTTTGCCGATTACGATGGCGATGGATTTCTCGACGCATTCGTGGCCAACGACACCACGCGGAATTTTTTGTTTCATAACGTGGGCGGAAAAAAATTTGAGGAAGTCGGAGACATGGCGGGCGTGGCTTATGGGTCGAATGGCGCGGCACTTTCGGGCATGGGATCCGACTTCCGCGATGTGAACAATGACGGTCTGCCTGACATCTGGCACACCGCCGTGGAATTCGAAACCTTTCCCCTGTACGGGAACCGAGGGCATGGAGATTTCGTCGACTGGACGGTGAATAGCGGGTTGGCGCGGCTGACTTCCCAGATGTCAGGTTGGGGAAACGGAATCGTTGACTTCGACAATGATGGGTGGAAAGACCTGTTTGTGGCTCGTTCCAACGTGCTCGACAACATTAGCGGCCTGGTGGCTGAACGTCAGTATCCAGAACGGAATTCTGTTTTTCGAAACGACGGCAATGGAAAATTTGAAGATGTGAGTTCGGCAGCTGGCCCGGATTTTGCGAAGGAGGCACCGCACCGCGGAGTGGCGTTCGGAGACATCGACAACGACGGGCGGATGGATGCAGTAGTCACCGTGCTGAACGGAGAGGTCAAGTTATTCCACAACGTTTCCGGCGGTGAGAACCACTGGATTTTGTTTCGGCTGGTCGGAACAAAAAGCAACCGGATGGGAATTGGAGCCCAGATCCATATCACCACGGAGGACGGGCGATCCCAGTGGAACGAGGTGACAACTGCTGTGGGCTACGCTTCCTCCAGCGACAGCCGGGTGCATTTCGGGCTGGGGGCGAACCGTCACATCAAAGAAATCGAGATCCGCTGGCCGAGCGGCATCAAGCAGGTGCTGCACGACGCCGACGTTGACCGGGTCACGACGATTCACGAGCCGCCGAGTTAATCTTCCATTCGCCTGCCCAGCCGTGCGCGGTTTTCAAAGTCGATCCTATTGCACGACCAGCTTGCGCCAGTAGGCGTTCCCCGCTTCGTGCTGGGGAATCAGGACACGCTGGTAGAGGCGGAACACGACTTCCTGGTTCGCATACTTGGCTAGATTGATGTCAATGTGCTCCCATCCGCGAGTTTGCGAACGGCCGTCGATGAGTTGGTCGAGCACCTTGTCGTCGTTCACGTATACCTGTAGCTGCCAGGAGCGTCCCGGATCCACGCCCGCCTCGAACTTTAATGCTGGGTCCTTGCCCAGCCGCGCGCTGCGAGTTAACACCGTTCCGCGCACTTCATCACGCGGGTAGGTAGACAAGATATCGCCATCCAAATAGGTGATGCCGCGGATGCCAGGCATGCCGCCTCCGGCGCCACCAAATCCCGCACGTTCCAGCTTCCAGTCGGGGTTCCAGTACTGCATTAGGTCGGCGAGGCCGAACAGTTCTGCGGGTTGCGTCTCAGGTGTCTGGATTGGAATTCGAAGCGTGGCTCCGTCGTCGCTCGCTCCATGGGCGACGGCCAGCGCGAGGGCGAGCTTCTCCGTGCGCCGCGCCAATTCCGTAATGCTCTCGTCAACTGGGGGCGTCAGTTGGAGGGGGCCCATTTCTCGGCCGAAGACTCGGTCTTTGAGTTCAGATACTGGCTCCGGGGGCAAAGCCTTCATCCCATGCATGGCGGCAACTACGGATTCGGAGTTCGCGGCATTGCAATCGGTGTCAGCGAAGTCCGCGGCATGGACCGCAAGCTGAATCGTCTTTTGAAAGTCGCCGCCGCCGAACCATACGCTGACTGCGACGAATCCTCCGTTGACCACTGCGTTGTTGGTGGCGGGATATTCGATTCCCCAGCGCTCATCAATCGCCTGGAAGATCTGATCAGGGTTTTTGCCTGCATCTGCCATCGCTACGACCATATCGAGGCATTTGCGGTAGGGCGAGTCGGGATGGATGAGAGATGCGGCCTTGCGAACAATCGCGTGCGTATCACTCTCCGCGAAAGCGATGCTGATCATTCCGGCAACAAAGACCGCGCCGTCTGCTCCTTCGGCATAGCCGTTGACGTGGCCCAAGCGTCGTGCCATTTCCGCTGCCGCATTGGGCATTCCGGGATTCAGGACGCCATAAACGTCGCTGCTGAATTGCGACCCGATCGTCCACCAGAGCTTGTTGTAGCGGGGATGCCCGGTGTCCGGAGCCTTGACGCCCCGCTTTAACAGCAGCAGCGCCTGCTCGCTCGATCCCCAGGAGCCGGCATTGTTCTCAAGCCACTGCTGCCCGAGCTGTTGCACCGTCAACCCAATGCCATATTTTTCAAAGGCGCGGATCGCAACCATCTCGTAGTAGTAATCGTCGTCCACGGGAGCATAGCCCGGCAAGTGGGACAGCGGCGTGATCGGAAGAGTCGAGGCGGGCTTGTGTTCGAAGCGGCCACCGGTGCGTTGAGCAATCATTTGCGCGGTCCAGACCGCCTGCACACGATCGAGGTATTCCGCGTGCGACATCGTCAGTGTTCCGACGGTCGGAGTTGTCTGATGTTGTTTCAGCGCCTGAGCCTCCAGGACTGACAGCGATAGGATTGCGAAGCCAAAGATGTTGAGGAACAGATTCGTCAGGTTTTTCATGCCTCGATTCCTCTCTCGCAGGTGCGCACGGAAAGGTGCAACGCCCGGGTTTCGTGTAGTGCGCATGGTAACGAAGAAAAACGGGGAATGGACATAAATTTTGAAACGTTTTATATTTGCCAGCCGTACGTTGTTTCTTGCAGAACTGGAGCGCACTTATGAACCGCCTGATCGTGTCCTTCGTGGTTATCTGGATGGCAGCCGCTTGCACCGTTTCAGCACAGGACTCCCACTTCCATCCCGAACGTCAACAGTTCCCCACTCCCGGCTGCCTGAATATGAAGGGCGCGTGGGAAGGCGGCTCCTCGCCTTGCACCCAAAATGAACATGACTCCTGGCTGGCTGACATTCGACATTGGCGCGATGAGCGCCGGATTCGCATCGGCTACGACGGCTCCCGCTACGACCTGCCTGCATTCAAGTGGACGCAGTCCAGCTTTTTTCAGCCGCAAATGATGGTGGAGGACCGTTATTTCTACGATCCGGTTGCGCACCGCTACACGGTGGATCGTTATCTCGACGATCTGGAAAAGCGATACGGTGGAATCGACGCGGTGCTGATCTGGCCTACGTATCCAAACATGGGAATCGACAACCGAAACCAGCATGACATGATTCGCTCGATGCCGGGAGGCATTCCGGGCGTGCGCCAGATGGTTGCGGATTTCCATCGTCGCGGAGTGCGCGTTCTCTTCCCGATGATGATGTGGGATCAAGGCACAAGGAATCCGGGCATGTCGTGGCCGGACGCAATTGCCGCTACCATGGCGGAAATTGGAGCGGATGGTATCAACGGCGACACGCAGGACGGCGTGCCGCTCGCCTACTCACTGGCCGCCGACAAGATCGGTCATCCCCTGGTGTTTGAGCCGGAGGGCGGCCCGTCGGACGAAGCTTTGGCCTGGAACATCATGACGTGGGGGCAGTATCAGTATCCGTTCGTGCCCATGGTGGATAAGTACAAATGGCTGGAAACTCGCCACATGGTGAACATTTCCGATCGTTGGAAGCGCGATAAGACCGACAACCTGCAGTTCGCTTTCTTCAACGGCGTAGGCTGGGAAAGCTGGGAGAACATCTGGGGGATCTGGAATGGGATCACGCCGCGCGATGCCGAAGCCACGCGCCGTGTGGCTACGATGGAGCGCGCCTTCGCCCCATTCCTTGTAAGTAAGGACTGGGAGCCGCTGGTGCCGATGTTGCGTTACGGCGTCTACGCGAGCCGATGGCCATCGGGCCAGCAGACGGTCTGGACCATCGTGAACCGCAACGAATACGATGTCGATGGCCCGCAGATCGAACTGGCGGCCGAGGAGGGCGTCCACTATTACGATCTGTATCACGGCGTCGAACTCACGCCTGCAAAAAATCAGGCAGGCCGGAACATGCTGAGCTTTCCCATCGAAGCTCATGGTTACGGAGCGCTGCTGGCCTCCCGGGCCGCTCCCGATGCCGGCATTCAGAAGCTGATGGCAACGATGAAGCAACTGAGCGCGACCCCGTTGTCGAGTTATTCCCATGAATGGAAGGTTGTGCCGCAACAGATCGTGCCGATAGCCGCCGTTAAGCCGCCTTCCGGGTCGCCGACGGATATGGTCAAGATTCCCGATGGGGATTTCAATTTTCGTGTGTCCGGGATTGAGATCGAGGGGTTCAACGACATCGGTGTTGACGTGCAGTATCCGTGGGAAGATACGCCGCGCCGCTTTCACGATCATCCCATGCACGTGAAGTCATTCTGGATCGACAAATATCCGGTGACCAATGCGCAGTTCAAGAAGTTTCTCGACGCGGCTCATTACCATCCTCAGGATGATCTGAATTTCCTGCGGGACTGGAAGAACGGAATATATCCAGAGGGTTGGGATAACAAGCCCGTGACATGGGTGTCGATCGAAGATGCGCGGGCGTATGCATCGTGGGCGGGAAAGCGCCTGCCGCATGAATGGGAGTGGCAGTATGCGGCGCAGGGCACGGATGGTCGCACTTACCCGTGGGGAAATACCTGGAGTGCTGAAGCTGTTCCAGTGCCGGACAAGGGGCGCACCATGCGTGGTCCCGATGCGGTCGATTCGCACCCCCATGGCGCAAGCCCGTTTGGTGTGATGGATCTGGTTGGAAACGTGTGGCAGTGGACGGAGGAATTTCAGGACGAGCATACCCGCGGCGGAATTCTGCGAGGCGGAAGCTACTACCAGCCTCAAGGTTCGATCTGGTATTTCCCACAGGCGTACAAACTCGGGGAACATGGGAAGCTCTTGATGACGTCTCCCAGCATGGACCGGTCGGGCGGACTCGGCTTCCGGTGCGCTCAGGATGGGGAGTAGATCGGAAGCTATGGTTTGAGTTGAAAGCTGAGATTGCCGACTAAGAAAGGCTCGATCTGCTAACCTGACATTCGGAGCAAGCAAGCCGATGAACCCGCCGGTGACAATGCGACAAATCGCGGAACGGGCCGAAGTGTCGATCGGCACCGTGTCGCATGTCGTCAATGATACGGCCAAGGTTCGGGAACGGCTCCGGCAGCGTGTGTTGGATGCGATCCGCAGCCTCGGTTATCAACCCAGCCAACTGGCACGAGGTCTTCGCCGCAATCAGACCAACATTGTGGTGATGATCATCCCCGATATCACTAATCCTTTTTTCCCGGCAGTGGTGCGGGGCGTGGAGGATGTGGCGTACAAACACTCATTCCGCCTTGTCCTCTGCAACACGGATAACGATCCTGGGAAAGAGACGTACTACCTGAACGAGTTGCGCTCCTACCGGCCCGCGGGATGGCTTGTAATTCCTGCGGCGGACAGCGAGATGACGGCACAGCTGCGATCCGCGGCTGCTTCGGGAACACCCGTCGTCTGCATCGATCGCCAGCCTCCGGGATGGAAGGGCGATGTGGTTCTGGTGGCGAATGAGGACGGCGCGCACTGCGCCACGCAACATCTTCTGCGCATGGGGCATCGTCAGCTCGCAGTGATCACCGGGCCGCTGCACCTGACCAATGCCGTGGAGAGACTAAACGGATTCAAGCGCGCACTCGCCGAAGCGAAGGTGCAGATCGAACCGGAATACATTCAAGAGGCGCGATTTAACCGGCAAAGCGGATACCAGGCCGCGACGCGGTTGTTGCGAATGTTGCCGCGGCCGACGGCGATTTTTGCCTGTAATGATCTGATGGCGATGGGCGTGCTGCATGCGGCTCGCGAATTGGGTCTTCACTGTCCGGAAGATATCTCCATCGTCGGATTCGACGACCTCGATTTTGCTGAGTTCACGGCTCCGGCGCTTACTTCAGTTCACCAGCCCGGGTACCAACTGGGGACGACCGCGGCACGCCTTTTGGTAGGCAGGATCGACGGCTCGGAAGAGGCTGTGCAGAAGATAGCGCTGCCCAGCGAACTGAAGATCCGCCAGTCGGTAGCATCGCTTTCCCCCGAAGTTCCTCTGTCCAGATCGAAGCGGAGAGCAGCGGCGGTCGAGGTTCGCTGAGTTTTCCCGTTTCCGGTTCTAATCCAGGTTCTGCCTCCCATTCGTTTTATTTCTGCTTGACAACGGTTTTACAGCGGGAATAGACTGCCCACCGTCGAAGCTTGAAACGTTTCAAAAACGCTCTGATTGTCGTCTTAAGCCTGCGGCATTGGGCGTGGGGAGAAAATCTTATGCGCCGTACCCATGGTCTGCTTGTGTTCGCCTTCTCGCTTCTCGCTACTGTGCTCGTCGCGCAAGTCGTCATCACCAGCACCATTGTGGGAACGGTAACCGATCCGCAAGGCGCGGTATTGCCCGACTCGAAAATAACGCTTACCAACGTCGACACGGGCGTCCAATGGCATGCGGCTACGAATACGAACGGGGACTATCAGTTCGCCAATCTCATCGCGGGCCATTACAAGGTTGAGGTTGTTAAAGTCGGCTTCGCGCACACCGTTTCGACTGTTGTGCCGGTCGAGAACGGCACGACTCTGCGCATTAATGTTGCCCTCAGGCTGGGAAAAGCCAACGAGACCGTGGAAGTCTCCAGCGCAGCGGCCCTGGTTACGACCGATGACGCGAACGTTTCGGAGGTCATCGAGAACAAATTTGTCCGCGACCTGCCTATGGAGGGCCGCAACTATCTGAATTTTGCTCAAATCCTGCCCAACTTCAACAGCGGCACCGGAGATACTTCCCGCATGGCATGGGGACTGGCCTCGGCGACGATGCCCGGAGCCATGCAGTTGAACGTGGGTGGAACGGAATACGGCGTCGGCTACTACGTCGATGGCCTGAACAATAACGACAATTGGGTGGAAGGTCCGCTGGTGAACGTGAACCAGGACACGATTCAGGAAGTCAAAGCGGAGGTGTCTAACTACTCGGCAGAGTACGGGCGCGATGTGGGCCAGATCAGTGTGACGTCGAAGTCGGGAACCAATTCCTTGCATGGGTCGGTGTACGACACCCTGCAGAACTCGGGCATGAATGCCAACAATCCGTACAGCAATTACCAGGGAATCCCGCGCAACGCGTATCACCAGAACCAGTACGGGTTCACCGTTGGCGGCCCGGTGGTCATTCCGAAAATATTTAATGGGAGGAACAAGCTATTCTTCTTCGGGTCATTCGAGCGCCTGCGTAACCGCGGCGAGACCCAATTTACGACCTACGTGCCGACCGCGGCCGAGCGGAACGGAGACTTCAGTGCGTGGCTGACTCGTTTTCCGGTGAATCCGACGCAGTGCGATGGGTCGGCAAATGAACCCTCCAACTGCCGTTATGTGATCTACGACCCAACCACGCTGAACCTGAGTACAAGTCTACGCCAGCCCATGCAGTACAACGGCGTATACAACGTCATCAACCCCAACCAAGTGGCGACCCAGGCTGCGACGTACTTGTCGCATTTCCCGCAGCCGAACGGCTACTCGTCGCCTGCGTCCGACAACTTCAATAACTATGCGGGGTCTTATAGCGCCGGCATCGACAACAACAATTACAGCGCGCGCGGCGACTACAACATCAGCAGCCGCGATTCCGTTTACTTCAGATACCTGCACGACTCGGGAAGCGTGATCAATCAGTGTTGCCTGCTTCCGGAATTGTCCATGAACAGCGGCCCCTATCACCGCTCCAACACCTATCAGGCTCACTACGTACATTCCTTCAGCGCCACTTTCAACAACGAATTCAATGTGAGTTGGTATAACGGCTACAACTTCAGCGACGATCCTTCGCAAGCCAGTGCGTTCGCCAACTCGTGGGTTCCGTCTCTCTTCCAGAACTCGTCCTCGAATATGGCGGGGTTTACGTCGTATGACAAGAACCTGTTCAACATCAGCAATGACGCCACATTCTCCGTGGGCCTCGGCGGGAACCTGACTTCCAGTCCCGGCAATGCCATGGGAAGCAGTTTGAATCTCGGAGCCACGGAATATTGGTATCAGTGGGTGCCGGTGTTCCAGTTGTCGGACAACGTTGCGAAAACCATTGGGCGGCACACTCTGAAGATGGGCTTTTACATGGCCCGCCGATATGAGCGCGACAATGACATCATTCGCTCCGTCAATTTCAATGGGAACTACACCAGCAAAGGATCGTATATCAACGATGGATCCGGGAACGGGATCGCCGACTTCGAACTGGGCGACGTGAGCGCGATGGGTCAGCGCACGCCGGTGCAGAGTGGAGATGCCAGCCTTTATTACGGCATGCCGGAGTACAGCGCCTTTATTGGGGACAACTGGAATGCCACCCGAAACCTTACCGTGACCCTGGGATTACGCTACGACCTTCCCATCCCAGCCTATTCCGTTGACAACTACTGGTCGGTGATCGACCAGACGTATCCGGGGTGGAGATTTGTCATGCCGGGACTGACGCCAAACACCCAAGCTCACCCCTTTAAGGCGGACAAGAATAACGTCGCGCCCCGTCTTGGTCTCGCTTATCGACTGGGAGAGAAGACCGTAATCCGGAGTGGTTATGGCATCTTCTACGAGACTGGCCGATTCAAATTCCTCGACCAAGTCACCTGGAACGGGCCGGGGTATGGAGGAACGTCTTACTACTCCACGAGTGCACCGGGTGTGACCGATCCCGGCCAGCCCTACTATACGTTCGCCAACACATTCCAAGCTCCCGTCACGGTGACGAGGGGCACATACCCGACGCCGTTGGGCACCGACGGAGGTTTGATGTGGCCGATCGGGGGAGCGTACCCGACATCGACTGTCGATCCGAGGACCTGGGTAACCCCTTACAGCCAGCGCTGGAGCCTCGACGTCCAACGCGAACTCGGGAAAACCGTGGTGGCGACCCTCGGCTATGTAGGTTCGGAAGGGACGCATCTGCCGATTCAGTATGACTTGAACCTTTATCCACAAGGTTTCTACCCGGACATTTACACGTCACAGTGTCTGACTTGCGATGCCGTACGCCCGCTGACAACGGTGGCACCGGGTCGTTGGAGCGCGATTAATTCGGTCCGCCCGAATCAGAGCAACAACTACAACGCCATGAACGCCGAATTAAAGACGCGCGGCTGGCATGGCTTGACGAGCCAGGTTGCCTACACCTGGTCGAAGCAGATGGATACGTTCTTCGGTGAAAGTGGCGAAGGCGGGCAACACGCGATCGGCGGACAGTGGCATCCCAACTGGAGTTATGGTCCGTCGGATGCGAACCATACCAACCGTTTCGTGGCTGCATTCACCTACGAGTTGCCAGGAAAGAACTTGGGGAATCGCTGGGTGCGCGAGGCGATCGGAGGGTGGCAGATTAACTCCATCACCACCTTCGAATCGGGAGCGCCCACAACCATATACAACGGCTATACCCAGTCTTACGACGGCATGGGAGATGTTCCTCTGCAGACCTGCAACGGCAATCTTGCCCGCGGCAGCCGAACGTTTACCAACTATTTCAACACCAACTGCTACGTGGAGCCGGCCGCAAGCACAGACCCCTACTACACGAGCCAAAACATCTTCAACTACGCGGTAACTCGCGGGAACGAACGCCGGAACAACCTTCGCCAGCCTGGAATCAACAACTGGGATATGGGACTGCAAAAGTCGTTCCATCTGTTCGGCGAAGGGCGGGAGTTGCAGTTCCGTGCGGACTCGTTCAACGTGTTCAACCACACTCAGTGGCAATACATCGACACCTTTGACGACCGTCAGACCAACTCCGGAAGCGAGTTTGGATCGATTACGGGTGGTCGCCCGGGTCGCCGCATGCAATTGAACATGAGGTTTGTGTTCTAAGTTTGAGGGGGTGGGCGCGAGCAACGTCCCCCGTTTGCTCGCGCCGCCATGCGGCGCAACGTGGAGGCGACGGAATTCGTTCTAAGGGAGAACTATGTTCCAACCCGAAGGGTATGGTATCGCGTTATTGTTCATGGTCGGCAGCATGCTGTGCTGGGGATCATGGGCGAACACCATGAAACTCACTCCGGGCTGGGCATTTCAGCTCTTCTACTGGGATTATGTGGTCGGCATTATTGTGGCGAGCCTGGTGTGGGGATTCACTCTCGGCAGCGCCGGCAGCGGCGAACTGTCGTTCCTTAGAAATATCGCCAGCACAGATGCAACTCACATCGTCTTTGCGCTGCTGGGCGGAGCCGTGTTCAACGTGGCCAACCTTCTGCTGGTTGCCGCCATTGACATTGCGGGACTGGCGGTCGCATTCCCCATCGGAATTGGACTCGCCCTCGTGGTAGGAGTGCTGCTCAACTACTTCATTTCGCCGCAGGGAAGCCCACTGTTGCTGTTCGGCGGGGTACTGCTGGTGGTCCTGGCCATTGTGGTCGATGCGCTGGCTTATCGCAGGCGGGAAACTACACAAAAGACTCTGAGCGCGCGTGGGATTCAGATCAGTCTCGCGTGCGGCGTTCTCATGGGTGTCTTTTACCCACTGGTGGCCAAGGCAATTACGGGGGACCACGCCCTTGGCCCCTACACGGTCGCGTTTTTCTTTGCATTGGGAACGGCCGCGTGCGCGATCCCGGTGAATTACTTCCTCATGCGACGGCCCCTCACCGGAGGAGCGCCGGTGAGCATGTCCGACTACTGGAAAGGGCGGGGGGCGTGGCATGGGTGGGGAATTCTCGGGGGAATGATTTGGTGCACCGGAGCAGTGCTGAACTTCGTGGCTTCTCACGCGCACATCATCGGACCTGCGGTCTCGTACGCGATCGGTCAGGGTGCGACCATGATTTCCGCGATATGGGGAGTTTTTGTCTGGAGAGAATTCGCCAGCGCGCCCGCGGAAGCGCGCAGGCTTATACCATTAATGTTCGTTTTCTTCCTTTTCGGATTGGGTGCGGTTGCGGTGGCCCCGGTATTTCCGCGATGACCTGCGCCGCAACCGAGGGCGGATTCCGGCCATCGGCCTCTGTGGCTGGAACCAAAGCTGGGAATCTATATGGCAAAGCGGATCGTAGTCGTTGGCAGCATTAATCTTGATCTCGTCGCGGCAACCGAACGAATCCCAATTGCGGGCGAAACCGTAGCCGGGCGTTCCTTTCGGACATTCCCCGGCGGGAAGGGTGCGAACCAGGCGGTCGCGGCTGCCCGCCTTGGTGGTGCGGTGAGTATGATCGGAAAGCTCGGAGAGGACGCTTTCGGGGTTCAACTCCGAGAGAGCCTTGAAGAGTCAGGCGTGAACACGGAAGCGGTCGACGTTGTTCCGGGGGCCTCCTCGGGGGTCGCCCTGATTACGACCGATCCCAAGGGAGAAAACGCAATTACGGTGGTCGCCGGCGCAAATGCTCAGCTCTCTCCGACGGATCTCGATGCGAACATAAGCCTAATCCGCAGTGCTGGCATTTTGCTCACGCAACTCGAAACTCCTCTCGAAACCATGGAGTATCTGGCCACGATAGCCGCTCAGGAACGAATCCCGTTGATGCTGGATCCTGCTCCTGCGCGCTCTTTGTCGCCGTCGCTTCTGAAGTCAGTGGACTGGCTGACCCCGAACGAGACAGAAACCTGCACTCTGTTTGGGCGTGGACCGCAACAACTGTCCGAAAGCTGGATCGAGGAAGCGGCGGACGAGTTGCTCGATTGCGGAAGCCGGAATGTCATTTTGAAGTTGGGCGGCCGGGGCTGCTACGTTGCGCTCTCGGATGGAACCCGACAACTCGTGCCGGCCTATGCGGTGAAGGCTGTCGATACTACCGCGGCGGGCGATGCCTTCAACGGCGCGTTCGCGGTTGCGCTCATGAACGGGCTAGAGCCTCTTGAGAGTGCCTCATGGGCGTCAGCCGTTGCTGCGATTTCCGTCACAAGGGCAGGTGCCCAGGCATCGATGCCGTCCGCCTCCGAGGTCGCGCGTTTCCTCGAAGACCACTGCTCCAAGTCCACGCGCGTTTGACCGGAAGTAAAATCTCTGACAAGGCACTTACTTTTCAGGAGATGACATGCTGCTAAGCCGACGGGAGGCGCTTAGGCTTATCGGATTGGCAACGGCTTCTAGACCCCTTTGCGGCGGGTTTGGAGAGTCAGCCGTGGGGCTTGATCAATCAACCCACCAAGATACTGCCGTGCAGATCACCACCCACCTCTTTAGACTCTCAGAGGTCACGCTTCTAGAGGGTACCTTCCGGCAGTCGCAGGATCGGAATCAGGAATATCTTCTTTCTCTCGATCCAGATCGCTTGGTCGCATGGTTTCGGCGAGAGGCTGGACTCACGCCGAAGGCTCCCGTATACGGCGGCTGGGAGTCTGAAGCGGTCGCGGGACCCAACCAAAGCCTGCCCGGCGCGATGGCCGGCTTCTACCTTTCGTCGATGGCGAACTGCTACGCCAATACCCACGATCCCAGAATTCGAGAACGCGTCATCTATATGGTCGCAGGGCTCGCGGAATGCCAGCAGGCTTTTGGTGACGGATATCTCTTACCCACGAAAAACGGCCACCAGCTCTTTGAACGCGTCGCCGATGGGGAGATCACCACCTCAAATCCGCTGATTAACGGAGTATGGGAGCCCACGTATGTTCTGAATAAGATCATGCTCGGGCTCTACGACGTCTGGATGAGTCTGGACATCGAGCAAGCACGGACAGTTCTGTTGCTGGTTGCCGATTGGCTTGGAACGAAGGTGCTCGACCGCCTCAACGATGAACAGGTTCAGCACCTGCTCGTATGCGAACACGGCTCCCTTAATGAATCGTTTGTGGAGTGCTTTCTGGCTACAAGGGACAAGAAGTATCTCGCATGGGCGAAGCGTCTAAACGACCATGAAATGCTCGATCCTCTTTCAGCTGGGAAGGACATTCTTGACGGATGGCACGCCAACACACAAATCCCGAAATTCACGGGGTTTCACGCGGTCTATCGGCAGACGGGGGAAGCACGGTTCAAAGATGCTGCTGTCAACTTCTGGACCATCGTGACCCGAAATCGATCCTGGGTGAACGGAGGCAACAGCAGCGGCGAACGCTTCTTCCCCGCCGAACAGACGACTGAGCGAATGCTCGCCACGGTGGGACCAGAGAGCTGCAACACTGTGAACATGCTGCGGTTAACCGAGACGCTGTTCGAAGAGTCGGCGAGCGCCGAACTTGCCGACTACTATGAACGCGCTCTCTACAATCATGTGTTGCCCGTTCACGAACCACACCGCGGTATGTGCGCCTATTTCATGTCGATGAGACCCGGTCACTACCGCGTCTACAGCAGTGAGCTTGACTCTTTCTGGTGCTGTGTCGGAACAGGTATTCAGTCAGCCAGCCGCTACGGAAAGTTCATCTA
This sequence comes from uncultured Acidobacteriaceae bacterium, assembly GCA_963706645.1. GTDB lineage: Bacteria > Acidobacteriota > Terriglobia > Terriglobales > Acidobacteriaceae > Sulfotelmatobacter. The sequence continues at coordinate 335,298 of CAVPNR010000018.1, read as the reverse complement.
CGCGAAGGCCGAGAGCGCCCTCTACGTGAATCTTTTCATCTCGTCCGAAGTGCGGTGGCAGGAGGCCGGCGTCACTGTCCGGCAGGAGACTTCTTTCCCTGACGATGGCCACTCGACGCTCCACATCTCCACCCCCAAGAGTCGCCGATTTTCCTTATTTCTGCGACACCCAGGCTGGTTGAAGGCTCACACTCTGACGGTGCGCATCAACGGGCAGGCCCAGAGCATTGCTTCAAGCCCAAGCTCCTATGTCGAGTTGAATCGAATCTGGAAGAATGGCGATTGGGTCGATGTGGAATTGCCGATGGATCTGCGCTTAGAGCCGCTGCGTAGTTCAAGCGAGTATTCAGGAATCTTATACGGTCCCATGATTCTTGCCGGCGAGCTAGGGACGAAGAATCTGGAGACGGAAGAGTTTTACAAGAAAATGGATCAAGTACCTCACCGTTCCATATCATTCTCAGAAACCCCACTGTTGTCGGGAACTAGCGCGCAGATTCTCGAGAGCATACAACGGAGGGACAAAAGCCGCTTGGCTTTTTCGTTGAACTGTCCCGATAAGAATACGACCATCTCACTCTCGCCTTTGTTTCTGGTTCACTTCCAGCGCTATATCATCTACTGGCGAATGCTTCCCGATGATGCCTCCCGGCAGCAGCTACGGGATGCATTGACTAGTTTGGAGGCCAAGAGAACAGAAGTTCGCACTTATGCTATCGATACCGTGATTGCCGGCGATACGACATCCGAAAATTCGCACAAGTTCGAAGAGGTAAGCACGAAGATTGGCGTTGAAGAGGAGCAAGCATGGAGGCGTGCTACCGCTGGCGGATGGGTAAGCTACCAATTGGCCGTTCAGCCAGCCACGGATCATGAACTGTGGATTGAATACCACGGTGCGGAATTCGAGCCGAATCAGTTCACGATTCTCATCAATGGACAGCGCGTCATCACCGAAGAGAATCTCAAGAACTTCGAACTCCCAGTTCTCTATGTTAAACCTTATCGTATCCCTGCGAACCTTATTGGATCGCTGGATCGCGTTACAATCAAACTCCAGGCAGCTTGGCCCAGTGCCAGTGCTCGTATTTTCGCGTTGAGCATGGTTCCCCAGAAAGGCTGAAAGCTGAAAAACGCTTCGCTACCGCTCTTATGCGGACTGGTCTGCGGCGTGAAAGTCTCGTCCTTTGCGCTCCGGCCCAAGACTAAAGATGATCATCAGCGAGCCGATTACAACGCCTTCGAAGAGCGTAAGAGCCCAGGGGTATCCCAGACGCTTTTGCAGTGCGTATTGTATGGACACCGCGGGAGACGCCAGCAAAACACCGAGTTGATATACGAACCCGGGAAACAGGCTGCGCACAGCGTTCGGGGCGAGTTCGTTCAGGTGAGCCGGAATGATTCCAAACGTGCCCTGCACTCCCGTCTGCATCAAACACGCGCCAAGCAGAAGAGTCATCGGCGCGATGCCGAACGCCCATGGGTAGAGAGCGGTGCCAGCGACTGCGAGAGCGAGGATAATGGTGCGCCTCCGTCCCAGCGACTCGGAGAGCTGGCCAAAGAATGTGGAGGAGGCAATCGCGCAAAGGTTGTAGAGGATCGCGATCCTGGAGACGGTGGACCTGGTAAATCCATGCGCAGACTTCAAGAAATCCGGATACAGATCCTGGGTGCCATGGGACAGGCAGGACATAACAGTCATGACGAGCAGAAGATACGCGAAGCCGGTCCGGTTTTCCCAGAGAACGCGAAACATCCGGCTGATCGAACGCTGATGGTGTTGCTGCCACGTGCTGGATTCCGGGGCGCGGAGAGCGAGGAGGGAAATCAGAATCGCAATCGCGAAACCGATAGAGAACATGGCTCGCCAGCCAAAGTGCGGCAGCACACTTTCCATTGCAACAGCCGCCAACAGATATCCGATGGGATAGCCACTCTGCATTAAGCCCGAAACGAGTCCGCGGCGTCGCAGCGGGGCACTTTCCACCGCCAGAGAAGCGCCCACGCCCCAGTAGCCGCCCATACCTATGCCGTACAACGCCCTCAGAACCACAAATGTCGCGTAGTTGGGAGCAAACGCACTCAGCAGTGTGGCAGCGGAGAAATACAAAACGCACGCGATGAGCGGCAGGCGGCGGCCGAAGCGGTCGGCCAGCGATCCGAACAGCAGAGCGCCCACCGGCCGCATGGCCAAAGCAATCGAGATGCTCCAGACGATCGCTTTCTTCTCGACATGGAAGTTAGCGGCAAGCGTGTCGACCAGGAAAATTACGACGAAGAAATCAAACGCATCCAGGACCCATCCCATGATTCCAGCGACGACGGCATACTGCCATCCTGGAGTCTCGGACTCGTGAGAAGGAAGATCGAGAGGCATTAAGGTTTCGCGTTGTTCGTGATCCGTGTATCCGCGGATTGCTGGCTATATTCCGCTTTTTCAGTTGTGACGGCTTACCGTCGGTTCGGCGTCTTTCACGCAGCGGAATCCCAGCGTGCCGGCACGATCTTTGCTGGGGGCCATCAGCAGCAGCTTGCCGTGCTGGTCCAAGCGGTAGGCTGGCGGGAAATACCATACCGATCCTTGCGGTTGATAGTAACTGCCACCTCGCAAGATGCCTCCCCGAGTGTGCTCGTCCACAAATTCGTCGGTCCATTGCCAGACGTTACCGACCAGGTCTTCGACACCGAAGGGGCTCGATCCCTTGGGATGAGTGTCCACCGGATCGGGCCCTCTCAAATCGCGCCCTTTATCGGGTACAGGCACAGCTGCCGCGTCCCAACGATCTCCCCAGGGATAAAGCCTGCCGTCGCCGCCTTGACCGGCATATTGCCACTCCCATTCGTGAGGAAGCCGCTTGCCCGCCCAGGCTGCGTAGGCGCGTGCATCTTCCAACGAAATCCAGGTCACCGGCTTGCGTTCCCATCCTGCGGGATACGTACCGTTCTGCCAGTCGCGCAGAAAGTTCAAATCATCTTTTGGATAGTAGTGCGTGGCGTCCATGAACTTCTTGAACTCTGCGTTGGTAACCGGGTAGCGATCGATCCAAAAAGAGTCGACGTGGAGCCGGTGAAGATGATGGCGACGTGGGGAGTCTTCCCACGGATATTGAACATCGACGCCCACGTCGTTAAACCCCTCGAGTTCGATGCCGTCGACTTTGAAGGTAAAGTTGCCGCCAGGAATTCGAACCATGCCATCCGGCGCAGTTGACGCTGCGCTTGTCTTCGCCGAGGGAACCATCTTCTGCGGCGCGAAGGTCCACTGGGCCGAATAGCTGCTTAAAGGATGAGCCGACAGTTGCTTCATCTCGGCGAGCAGCTTTTGCAGGGCGACGTCAGGCGCGTCAGGAGTCGCCACGATCGCGCCAAAGCCGTGGGCTTCGATGGAAAAGCTCAAAAACGCACTACCGCCATCGGTTTCAGGAGTCAGTTCCTCTCCGTGCCAGAGGTCGAAGTAGTGCATACCGGCCTGAACGGACAGGCGTAATTGCCGGCCTTCTATGTCGTACTGCGTGCGGTTCACCAGAGTCCACAGTGTACTTTTCGCGGCAGGCCAGCGGCTGGCGAAGATGCCGGCCTGTTCCGTTTCCGCGTAGGGTTGCCAGTCGGGACTCACTAGGAAGTTTGCCGTCGCGCGTTCGACAGTGGCCACGCGTCGCAGGGCTTCGGCATCGCGAGGCGTGATCTGGTTCCAGATGCCCCAAATATTTTCCCAACTCTCGTAGCCGACGCCGTTGAAAAATGCGAACTGGAGATTGTCGACTTTGCTGTGGTTCCACCGGTCACAGACATTCACCATATGCCTGGGTTCAAGCCACTTAAATGCACTCACCATGGGCGCATTAGGATACTGCCAATATCCCCATTCCATGTTGTTCCAAGCCAAGGCTTCAAATGGGGACGGAAAAGAGTGCTCAGGTTCCAGGGCGAGCGGATGTCCGATCGCGTCCGAAGCAGTGCGAAAAGCCCGCGGGATTCCGCGAAGTGTGTCCCCGTTGATGCCGTCCGCTCCCACTTCCGCCATCAGTTTGGCGGTAGCGTCCCAATCGGGAGTGCCTACGTCGCGCGTGCCTTGATCCCAGGCCATGAAAGGGAAGAAAACCTTGACGCCGCGGCGGTGAAAGTCCGCGACCATCTGCTTGACCCCGGCGACACCGCCCGGCATGGCACGGAGCAAGTCGTACTGGTTGCGGTTGTCAATACCAATGTTCGGGTATACCTGCCAGATCAGCACGGAGTCGATGCCACCGTAACGTTTTTCGAGATCGTTCAGATATCGGTCGACGGTGTAGCGCGCCGTTTCCGGATCGTAGAAATAGCGGTCTTCGACCATCATCTGCGGCTGAATGAAACTGGATTGGGTCCACTTCAGTTCCGGCCGCTCGTATTCCTGCCCCGAATAACCGGCTCGAATCCGTGCCTCCATCCGCCAGTGAGTGATGTCCTCGAGCCACGCTGTGTAGTCTTCGGTCGAGCATATTTTTTGCTGGCCGGCGGAGGGCTTGATCGGAGCGAGACAGTCCGGCCCGGGAATCTGATCACCGTCGGGAGGGTAATGAGTTGTCTGTGCCGGAGCCCACACGGCAAGGATTACAAGAGCCAGGAGGCTCGAACCTACAACGCGTCGACAACTGCTTTCTCGTATCACAGACCCTCGATCCTCGGCGGTAGTCCCAAAATCGTCGTCAGATTAAAACGTTTCAAAGGGAAAGTCCAGTAGCCATTAACGACCCGTGATATCGCGGCTACCCGAAGAATGAATCCTTTCAAAATAGCGTGCAAATCCGTAAGATTGGGCCCTGAATCAATGACATGCCGAAACTCATCGCTTCTGTTAATGGCTACGTTGGTGATTGTTGCCTCACAGAAGGTGGCTGGGCAAACCGCGACCCGGCCATTCGTGCACAACGGTTACAGCCGTCCCTATATTATTCATCGGCCCGTTCACGTCTCCGTTCATCCTGCGGTCGTGTTCATGCTGGGCGGCATCCGAAGCACGGCAAAATCTGCTTCGGAAGAGTTCAACTGGATCAGCGAGTCGGATCGCAACGGATTTCTGGTTGTGTTTCCGGAACCCGTGCCTACGCAGACCGATCAGCCGATGGACAGGCACAATAACATCACCTTCTGGGAGATGAAGGGTTCCCGCACGCATGTTCTAGCGCCCAGTGCTCTTCCCGTGGACGACGAGGGATACTTGATGGCGGTCCTTCACGACGTTCTTCGCCGCGAACACGCGGATCCCAAGCGCGTGTTTTTCGCAGGTTTTTCGAGCGGATCGGGAGCAGTGCAGTTGCTTGCATCCCGCCATTCCAGGGAGATCGACGGAATTGTCGCCGTGGCGACGCCGCTCATGGATCCGCCGCCGAATCTCGCGCGCCAGGTTCCCATCTTGTACATCCACGGCGATAGTGACGAACAGTTCTCCGGTTTTGAAGTGAATAGTCCGCATTTTGCCACGACGCCCCATGGCAACTGGGTGACTTGGGGATACCTCAACGGCTGCCGGATCCAGACGGCTGAAAAGACGAGCTGGGGCGTGCAGTTGTCGTGGCAGCAGTGCAAGAAAAATGTGCCGGTGATCGCCGACTTGGTTGCGAACTTCGGTCACGAGTGGGCCGGCAGCCTGGATTCCGCTGGCAACAAGCAGCATCAACAAGTATCACTGGATTTTACGGATATGGCGTGGCAGTTCTTTGCCGCACTCCAATCGAAATAGGTTCGACGAGAGAAGTTCTTCCTACCCGACCTGCCAGACGGTGTCGAGGACGGTGCCGTCCACCCACTTCACGATAGCGACGGGTCGGTCGCTGCGCTTGGGTCGTTGCGGCTTCCCGCCACAGATGCGCTCGACCTCTGTCTTGATTTCTTGTAGCGGGCGAATCGGAAGCTTCGATGCTTTGACTGCATCGATTAACTCCTGGCGGAGCGGGTTGATGGCGATGCCGCGCTCGGTCACGATCACATCGATTAATTCTCCCGGCCCGCAGAGCGTGGTCACCTCGTCGATGATGACAGGAATGCGGTCGCGGAATGAGGGCACAGCCAGAATGGTGCATCCTGCGGCCAGACAATTCTGCCAGCCTCCGATCCCGTGCAGGAGCCGCCCGTCAGAGTGGGTAGTGACGTTGGCGTTGAAATTTGCATCGACCTCGGTCGCACCCAACACAACCGCGTCCACCATGGAAGCGAAGTTCCCTTTTCCGTGGTAGTTGTATGAAGTGAACGGAGAACTCGCGACGTGACGGGGGTCGCTGGCGATGGAGCGTACGCCGTCGAGGTCGAACGTCTGACCGTCGAGAATGTAGTCGGTGAGGCCCTCTTCGAGAAGCTCGACAAGATATTTGGTGGAGCCACCCCGAACGAACCGCGCCTTCACGCCGCTCTCTTTCATCATGCGCTTGAGGTAGCTGACGAAAGCGAGGGCAATTCCTCCGGCGCCGGCCTGGAAAGAAAATCCGTTGCGCATGATGCCAGCGTCCCTCAGAAATAGCGCCACAAGCTCAGCGATGCGGAGCCGGTCGGGCGATCGCGTGATTTGCGTGGTGCCGGAGACAATCTTGGAAGGATCCCCGATGGAATCGACCTCGACGACGTAATCGACATTGTTGCCTTGAATCTGCCAGGGAATGCACGGAAAAGGCACCAGGTTGTCGGTCACGGCGATCACATGGTCGGCGAACATTGAGTCAGCCAACGCGAAGCCGAGAGAGCCACAGGCGGACTTGCCGTGCGAGCCGTCGCAGTTGCCGAACGGATCCGCAGTGGGCGCGGCAATGACGGCGATATCGATATGGACTTCGCCGTCCTGAATCGCCTGCCATCGGCCGCCGTGTGAGCGAAGTACGCCCGTGCCCAGCATTTTCCCCTGCGTGCAGTAGTCGCCCAGCGGTCCATTCATGCTGCCTTCGATATGGTGGATCACGCCGGAGTCCATGAGATCGATCGCACTCTTCTGAGAAGGAAAGGACGCACTGGGGAACCAGGTGAGATTCCTGACGCCAATTCTTGCGGCGGCTTCCAGCGCCATCAGGGCGACGCGATCGCCATCGCGAAGATGATGGTGAGAGGAAATGACCATGCCATCGCGCAATCCGCATTGGCGAAGAGCGGTTTCAAGGTCAGCGACGCGTTTGTCCCCGTTCGCGGGATAATCGCTGGCACTCCGGATCGGCGGTCCCGCTTTGTTTCCGGCCGGTCGGTACTTGCCGACTCCCAAATACGGCACTTGTGTACGACCGTTCGCGATCTCTGGAATCAGCCGACCAGCGGCGTTAAGGGCGAGTTTTGCTTCTTCGAGAATGGCCATCAGAAATCGAACCTAGCTGGCTCAGCTATCATCGCAGCAGACCCATGGCTTCCGCCTGTGCGATCAGTTTCAGAGATCGCTGCACGACGGGGGCATCGATCATCTTCGACCCGAGACTCACCACGCCCAGGCCTTTCATCTGAGCCTCGTTATAAGCGTCAACGATTTTTCGCGCCTTCTCGATTTCGGTTGCTGTTGGCGCAAAGGCTTCATGAATCACCGCGATCTGAGACGGATGCACGCATCCCATGCCCTCGAAGCCCATGGCGTGAGAATTGCGAGCCCAAATTCGCAAAGCGTCCAGGTCGCCAACATCTCCAAAGACCGAATCGATGGCCTGGACTCCCGCGGCGTGGGCAGCGTTGACGATGCGTTGCCGGGCGAACAGGGATTCGGCGCCGGTCGAGGTCTTTTCCACGCCGAGGTCCGCCGTGTAGTCTTCCAATCCAATGGTCAATGACGAAATCTCTTCGTTCGCGGTCGCAATCTCGTAACCGTTTTCGACTCCCAAGGCAGACTCCACGATTGGCATCAGCCAGATGGGGCGAGTGACTCCAAAATTGGCCTTAATCTCCGCGATCTTCAGACTGACGGCGAGCACCTGTTGTGGAGTCTCGACTTTGGGGATCAGAATCACATCAGGCGATTCAGGGACGACCTCCTCGAGATCTTCCAGTCCCAGGGGAAGTTGGTTGATGCGGACCATGCGCTCGCACTGCAGGAAGTCGACGGCGCGCAGTGCGTTGCGCACCAGGGTTCGCGCCGCATCCTTCTCGTTGGGATGGACGGAATCCTCGAGATCGAGAATGATGGCGTCCGCTCCGTGCAGAGCGGCGTTGGTGAAATACTTGGGTTCGCTGCCGGGCAGGTAGAGCCGCGATCGCCGCATGCGATGGCGGGGAGAAGGCGCGGGAAGGGCGCGCTTCTCCGGCAACACGCGAGTGCCATCGCCCAGTCCAGCACGCCGCGCCGCGGTTTCAAGACGCGCCGCGATCACGAAGGGCAGCGCTCCCTCGTCCTGGATTGCCACTCGAGCGGATCTCACGCCCAGTGCTTCGAGCACTTGCTCGGACTGGCGCCGGATGGAATCGCCGTAATACGGCTCCACGCGCGACTCAAGTTCAATGTCGATCCCGCCACGTTCGCACACTTCAATCCGAACGTGAACATCCGAGCGAACGTTAGGACCGCTGTGTCCCGCGTCTCCTACACGATTTAGGGCCTTTTCGATCGCAACGCTCATGAACTTTTCGATCAGAACATGTTGGCAGCCGGACCTGTAAGCCGAATTCTGTCTGCGGGATTGCTCCCACTGGACGGCCATTCCTCTGGGCCGCGCATTGCTGCGCGGCTCTAGCGACCTACCCGAAGGTTTGACGCACCGAGCCGGCACGTGGCTGGAACCGAGGTCCCAAACTTCCTCCCTATTTGGTCTTGCTCCGTGTGGGGTTTGCCCTGCCCGTGGCATTACTGCCGCGGCGGTGCGCTCTTACCGCACCTTTTCACCCTTACCCTGGCGTCGTTGTAGGGGCTTTGTCATCCTGAGCGAAGCACAGGATCTGGGCGTGCCGCGCTCGTCCGCGCCTTTTGCGGACGAATCACTTGCGCGACCGGCACGCATCTTTACAAAGCCGTTACAACGACGCCAAGGCGGTATGTTTTCTGTGGCACTTTCCGTCGACCGGGCTTGAACCCGGCCTCCCGGACGTTATCCGGCACACTGCTCTGCGGAGTTCGGACTTTCCTCTCCCTGCATCCGAAGACGCTGAGAGCGACCGTCCGGTCCGGCTGCCTACGCAGTGATTATACCCGCCTTCCGGCTCTCGGCTTTGGGCTTCCGGCATCGGGAACTCTGCCGCCCCTTTTGCCGTATCTTTATGGGACAGGCGTAGACTTGACTCTAACGGGAGCGACCGCACTTCTGCGGGAGCCGAACGGACGCCAATTTCATGCACATCGCCGAAGCCGTTCGCGTGGCACTGCAGTCTCTCTGGGCGAATAAGCTGCGCTCGGTGCTGACTCTGCTCGGTGTCGTCATCGGCGTGGGCGCGGTGATTGCGGTTCTCACCTTCGTCAGCGGCATCAACCGCTACATCGCGGAAAAGGTGTTCAACCTCGGGGCCGATGTTTTCATCATCAATAAACAGCCATCAGTCATCACCAATATCGACCAGCTGCTGGAAGCTGAAAAGCGCAAAGACATCACCTTGGAGGACTATTACGCCGTTGCCGAGGGGTGCAACCGATGCTCCGACCTGGGGGCTGTGGTTACGAACCTCGCCGGAAAGGTGAAATACGGCCAGCAATCTATCAACAATACCTTCATACGGGGGCTCACACCCTCGATGCCGGCGATCCTGAATATTGATCTGAGTAGCGGGCGTTCGATCAATGAGATCGACGTCAGCAATCACGCCTTGGTGGCGGTGATTGGTACCGATTTGGTGGACAATCTTTTTCCGGGAGAAGATCCGCTAAATAAAGAAGTCCGTGTCGGTGGCCAGGATTACCGGGTTATCGGCATCGGAAAGAAGCAGGGAACGACGTTGGGAATGAGTCGTGACAATTATGTCATGGTCCCGATCACCGCCTACCTTAAGCAGTACGGGCGCCACAATAGCATCGTCATGTGCGGTAAAGCAGCCGGGGTTGGCAGCCAACTGGATGCGGCGATGGACGAGGCTCGGGTGATACTGCGCGCCCGGCGCCACGATGCTCCAGGCGCACCCGACAGTTTTGCCGTAGAGACCAACGAGAATTTTCTGTCTCTCTGGGCGAGCCTGACCCAGACCTTCTTCATCGCCATGATTGCCATCGCGGCCACGGCGTTAGTGGTCGGGGGCATCGTCATCATGAACATCATGCTGGTCTCCGTGACGGAGCGAACGCGCGAGATCGGTATCCGCAAGGCGATGGGGGCGCGCCGTCAGGATGTTCTGCTCCAGTTTCTGATTGAATCAAGCACGGTGGCGCTGGTCGGAGGCTTTCTAGGCGTGGTCGGCGGAATCGTCCTGGCCAAGAGCGTCACCCTGCTGATCGGGATGCCCTCGGCTGTCCCGCTGTGGGCGGTTGTCGCAGCGTTGCTCGTATCGAGCAGCGTGGGCCTGTTTTTCGGAGTGTATCCGGCAAAGCGAGCGGCCCGTCTTGATCCGATCGTGGCCTTGAGGTTCGAACTGTAAGTACGAATTGAACGAAGACCTATATGCAACGGCATGACTACGGCGAAATTGTTGGTATGGCAATCGACACCCTGCGCAGCAACAAACTGCGGTCCGCGCTTACGGTGCTGGGAATTGTCATTGGCGTGGTCGTCGTCATCGGGATTTCCTCGTTCGTTAGCGGCCTGAACACCAGTGTGATGGAATCCATTGGAAGCATGGGGTCAAACCTGATCTTCGTGTTTCATATTCAGCCTTTCAGTTTCAGCCGCCCCACGGAGGAAATGCGTACTCGCAAGGTGCTGACCCTCGAGGATTACGAGGCGATCAGCGATTTGCCCCACGTGAAGGCCGCGACCTGTGGGTTACGCTACCAGCGGCCGGAGTTCGGCACAGGAACTTACTCAGTGAAATACGAGGGCCGCAAGACCAAGAACACAATTTTGGAAGGCGACGTGTACACCTGGAAAGACGTCTTCGATCTCCAGCCCAAGCAAGGGCGATGGTTTACCCAAATTGATGAAGAACATCGCGCGCCTGTGATTATTTTAGGGTCCGATGTGGACGAAGAATTGTTCCCCAACGGGAATGGACTGGGCAAGGAAATCAACATTGATGGGCAGTTGTTTACGGTGGTGGGGATCGCCGAAAAGCGTAAGAGTGCGTTTGGCGGTGGGAAGAATGCGGAAGACAACCTGGTCTTTTTCCCGTTAAGCACCTTCATTAAACTGCATCCGGAAGTCGAGCGCACCGGGTATTGGATCACCTTGAAGGCGACTTCGCACGAAGACATGGCCAAAGCGGAGGATGAAATCCGCCAAGTCATGCGGCGCCGCCGCAAAGTGCCACCCCAGGATGCGGACAATTTCGCCATCTTCACCCAGGACGCGATGTCGGATCTCTGGAACCAGCTGACTGGCATGCTTTTTGTGTTCATGTTTGCCGTCTCGAGCGTGGCGTTGATGGTGGGTGGCGTGGGGGTGATGAACATCATGCTCGTTTCGGTGACCGAGCGGACACGGGAGATTGGGGTGCGGAAAGCCATTGGCGCGCGCAAGGCCGACGTCCTTCTGCAATTTACAATCGAGGCGGTGATCCTGACTGCCATCGGCGGCATCATCGGCGTATTGCTAGGCGCCTTTATTGTCTGGCTCCTGCCGCTGATATGGTCTACGTTGCCGGCGCGCCTGTCGGCCTTTTGGGTGGTTTTGGCCTTCTGCGCCGCTACTGGTGTAGGGCTCGTATTCGGGATCTATCCCGCATGGAAAGCGGCGAACCTGGACCCGATTGAGTCGTTGCGTTACGAGTAACTGGCCTGCCTCCTGATAAACTTGAGTCTGCAGTCAGTACCATAATCCCCCGGAAGCCGGGCGCCAAAAGCCGGCAGCCGACCTCATGAACATTGCTGAAGCCATCCGAATCGCGCTGCGGTCGTTGTGGGCCAACAAGCTGCGCTCTGTGCTCACGCTGCTGGGCGTCGTGATTGGCATTGCGGCGGTCATCGCGGTGGTCACGTTTGTCTCGGGGATTCAAGACTACGTCGCGACGAAGATTTTCAACTTGGGCGCTGACGTCTTCATCATCAGCAAAACGTCGCCTGTTGAAACCAATGTCGAGCACTTTCTGGTGGCGGAGAAACGCAAGAACCTGAAGCTGGAAGATTACCAGGCGGTGCTCGAAGCCTGTCGCCACTGCGAATATGTGGGCGCCATGGCGCGCGGCAGCGGTAAAGTGAAGCACAACGAACAATCCATCAGCGATACAACCATTCAGGGGATTACGCCTTCGGTGGCATCGATCCTCGACACCGATTTGACTTACGGACGCATGTTGAACGACACCGATTTGAATAACCATTCGCAGGTGGCCGTCGTCGGTACCGATATTGTGGAGCATCTGCTGGGCGGGGCGGACCCGTTGGGCCAGGAGATACGCGTTGACGGCTGGACCTACCAGGTGATCGGTGTAGGAAAAAAGAAGGGCAAGACGCTGGGGCAGAGCGCCGACAACTATGTGCTGATCCCGGTGACCGTTTATCTCAAGCAATACGGATCGCACAACGACAGTCTTCGCATTTGGGGAAAGGCCACGTCGACAGGAGTTCCGCTGAGCCAGGCGATCGACGAGGCCCGGGTTGCGCTGCGCGCGCAACGCCATGACCGTGTGGGCGAGGAAGACAGCTTCGAAGTCGAAACCAATGCCAGCCTGCTGAGCATCTGGTCGGGACTGAGCAGCACATTCTTCATGGCGACGATTGGCATTGCCGCGGTCTCGCTGGTCGTGGGCGGGATCGTCATCATGAACATCATGCTGGTTTCGGTGACCGAGCGGACGCGCGAAATCGGCATTCGCAAGGCGCTAGGGGCTAAGCGTGACGACGTGCTCCTGCAGTTTCTGATTGAGGCTGTGATCCTGGCGTTGATCGGTGGCGTGCTGGGCGTGCTCAGTGGAGCAGGAGTCGCTGAAATGGTTACGCTGTTGATTGGAATGCCGTCGTCGATCAAGCTGTGGGCCGTGGCGGCGGGATTACTGGTTTCTGCCAGTGTGGGAGTGTTCTTCGGCGTTTATCCGGCGCGCAAGGCGGCCCGACTGGATCCGATTGTGGCTTTGCGGTTTGAAATGTAGAAGGCGTTCTGACCTTATGATACGCAAAGACGAATTCGGAGAGATCGTTCGCATGGCGACGGACACGATCCGCAGTAACAAACTGCGCTCGGTGCTGACCGTGCTGGGCATCGTGATTGGGGTCGCCGTTGTGATCGGCGTGTCCTCGATCGGGCGGGGCCTGGACGAGAACGTCCGCGAGATCGTCAGCAGTATTGGTTCCGACGTAATCTTTGCCTTCCACATCGAACCCTTCACTTTCGGCCGGCCCACGGAGGAAATGCGCACTCGGAAAGAACTCACCTACGATGACGCAGTGGCGATGCGCGACCTGCCACATGTAAAAGCGGTGACTGCGGGCATCCGTTATTTCCGGCCGGAGTTGGGTGTGGGAACTTTTGCCGTGAAGTACGGGGACCGGAAAGCGAAGAACACAATTCTCGAAGGCGACCAAGCGTCGGCGAAGGAAGTGTTTGACCTTCTGATTGCGTCGGGCCGTTGGTTCAGCGAGGTAGATGAAGAGCACCGCTCGAACGTGGTTCTACTCTGTGCCGATACTACGGAAGAACTGTTTGGTACCGAGAGCCCGCTGGGCAAAGAAGTCAACATCGAAGGCCAGCTTTTTACCGTAATTGGAACCGTGCAGCCGGTGAAGTCAGTGTTTGGCGGTGGCAAGAATCCTGAAGACAATAAAGTCATTTTTCCGCTGAGCACTCTGCGCAAGCTGCATCCCGAATTGAAGCAGCACTGGATCAGCGTCAAGGCCACGTCGCACGACGATGTTCCCAAGGCGATCGACGAGATACGCGAACTGCTGCGCCGGCGGCGCAAAGTCCCGGTCGACAAGCCCGACAACTTCGCGGTGTTTACCTCGGATTCCATTTCTGATGCCTGGAATCAGATTACGGGCGCGCTGTTCGTGGGCATGTTCGCGATTTCGAGTGTGGCGCTGATCGTTGGCGGCGTCGGCGTGATGAACATCATGCTGGTCAGCGTCACCGAACGCACGCGCGAGATTGGAGTTCGTAAGGCAATCGGCGCCCGCAAGCGCGACATTCTTTTGCAGTTCACTCTCGAAGCCATCATGTTGACCGCGGTCGGCGGGATCATCGGGGTCAGTGCCGGTGCTCTCGTGGTATGGGGGATCCCGTTTTTGTGGCCGTCGTTGCCGGCCCGTATGTCCGTGTTCTGGACTACCTTCGGCTTCAGTGCCGCCGCCGGAGTGGGGCTCGTCTTCGGAATCTATCCCGCGTGGAAAGCGGCGAACCTCGATCCGATCGAGTCATTGCGGTACGAATAAACTGGCCTGCGCCCACGCATGATTCACTTGATCCTCAGAATTTTCCAGGTTGCCGCGATTGTTGGGTGCTTCTCCAGTTGTGCCTACTACATTCTTTGCTTGTGGGGCGTGCGAGTTTTTCTGCGGGAGAAGAAGTCGGATGATGGAGAGCGCCCACAAATGTTGCCCCCAGTCTCGATTCTTAAACCATTGAAGGGGACAGACCCCGACATTTGCGAGAGCTTCCGCAGTCACTGCCTGCAGGACTATCCCGAGTACGAAATCATTTTTGGGGTTAGCGATCCCGACGATCCGGCCGTCGCCAGCGTACAGCAGTTGCAGCGGGAATTTCCGGAACGCTCGATTCGCCTGGTCGTGTGTCCCAATAAGCTCGGGGCCAACGTGAAAGTCAGCAATCTGGAACAGATGCTTCCCTCGGCGCGGCACCAGCACCTGCTCGTAAACGACAGCGACATTCGCGTTGAGTGTGATTATCTTCAGCGCGTCATCGCGCCCCTCACTGGCGAACGCGTAGGGATGGTGACATGCCTCTACCGCGGAGTAGCCGCGCCCACACTCGGCTCGCGCCTGGAATCTCTGGGCATCAGCACCGATTTTTGCGCCGGCGTTCTGGTGGCGCGACAGTTGGAAGGTGGTATCCGCTTCGGGCTCGGCTCGACGCTGGCCTTTCGGCGGGCTGATTTGGAGCGCATCGGCGGGTTCCAATCCATTGTCGACTTTCTTGCGGACGACTACGAGCTCGGTCGAAGGATTGCCGGTCTCGGTCTGCAGGTGGTGCTCGCTGACGTGGTTGTCGAGACGCATCTTCCGGCCTACGACCTGCGCGGATTCTTGGAGCACCAATTGCGTTGGGCCCGTGGCGTGCGGGACTCGCGCGCGGGAGGGTACATCGGCCTGGTTTCCACCTATGGACTTATGTGGGGACTGTTCGCCCTGATCACTGGACGCGCGGCGCTGTGGTCGTGGGCCGTGCTGGGCGTGACCGCTTTGTTGCGTTTAGCCGTGGCCCTTGTGGTGGGCAACGGTGTGCTCGAAGACCGACGGCTAATTGGGAGTTTGTGGCTCTTGCCGGTTCGTGATTTCGTGGCGGTCGCCGTCTGGATTCTGAGCTTCGCGGGCCACACCGTGACTTGGCGCGGCGATCGATTCGAGCTGAGAAAGGGCAGGCTGATTCGCTTGTAGTCTTGGGGCTACGCAGAGTCCGGTCTTTCCAGCGGCGCGATTTTTCCTCCCTTGCCGAAGCGATACTTTTCTCCACGCCAGTAGAAGTCTCGGCTTGTGTAGCTGACCGCCCACGCGGCGAAGCCCAAAAGATCGCGCACTGGATAAAGCCAGCAATAACGGACGGCCTGCGGATCGCGGGCCACGCTCCATCCCACAACAATCGACTGGAGCATTCGATTCACACAGGCCAACGCGAACAAGCCGACACCGAGCGCCCAATGTCCGAGCGCTCCCGCGGCGAGCAATCCCAGAATCCCGAATGGCATCGCATACGTAAGGCCGGTGCCTGCATGTCCTGCAGGGCGCGAATAGCGAGTGCTTTTCATCCAGCGCAGCTGATCGCCGAGGGTGCGAATCACGGAGCGGGAAGTGAGTACATTGCGGACAATGTGGTGCGAAAGAATTACTTTGTAGCCCTTGGCCCAGATGCGGTTGCCCAATTCGAAATCGTCGGAGTAGTAGTCGGCCACGGCGGCAATCCCACCGATTGCGTCGATCGCATCGCGCCGCACGGCCATCGCAGGTCCGAGGGCGAAACGCATTCCTTCCATCATGTCCGCGACCATCACTCCGGAAGACATTTCCACCGAGAGTCCGAGAGCCTCAAGCCAGGACCAGAAGTCCGACGCAGGTATGCCGCGATACATACAAGTGACCAGGCCTACCTTGGGGTCGAGAAGAGGCGGGATGGTGTTCCGCAAGAAATCAGGAGCAACCCGAACGTCGCTGTCGCTGATGATGAAATACGAGCGGGACGAAGCCGCAATCATCTTGTCGAGAGAAAATACCTTGGCGCTAGGCCAGGGTGGCGGGCCGGAAAGAATCACGCGGCTCGGAACATGCGGGTAACGCGCCCGCACCTCCTCTGCGATTTTGACCGCGGGGTTCTCCGCGTCGCGAGCTCCGAAGATCACTTCAAACTCCGGATAATCTTGCTGGAAGAAACTCTCCAGATTCGCTGCCAGTTCCTCTTCCATGCCGTGAACCGGCTTGAAGATCGTAACTGGAGGAAGAGAAGCGGATGGCGTCGCATCCGCGGCTGCCTGCGCCGACCGGGCACGGCGCAAATGTCGGGCAGTCGCCACTAGAGTCATGGCGAGATAAACCGTTGAAGTGAAGGACCCCGCCAGCGCCAGAAACAAGAGCGCACGCCACACCACATCAACTGCGGGAATATTGAGAGTCCCAAGAATCATCGAAGAAGCACGATTATAACCGGGGCCTTGTCTGGATCGGAGGGGCGTGGACGCAGGGTGCCAAACAGAAGCTCATGGCGCCCGATTGGTGAAGATCGCCTTTCCACCGCTGCGAGCCAGAAGGAAGTGCGGCATCCCCATCAATTCCTTCGGATCGTCCTGGTCGGTCCACAGGAAAATGCGAGCTGGGCCGGACCAGAGAACATCAAAGGATTGCTGCGTTTCGAATACATGCGGAGCGTCCGGAAACTTCTCACCGAACCATAGATTGCCGCTCGGCGCATGCAGTACTCGCAGGGGAATATGCGTGTAGAAATTAAGAGTCGAAGCCTGGTGATACTCGCCGTCCACTACGATGAGGTCGCCGGGCCGATATTCCTTCTGAATTGCGACCGCGAGATCGTGCGATGAGAGGATTGGCGAGAACAGCGCGAAGGAAACGTGCACGCAAGTCAGCAGGCAGAGCATCATGAACGCCAATGCTGCGTTGCCTAGAGCTGGTTTGCCACGGCGACGCATCCACCAGTTCAGGGCCGTTCCAAACAGCAAAGAGAGGGAAGCACCGAGAAGTGGCCCCCGAAACATTCCCAGAGCTTGAGGTGTGAAGTCCAGCACGTGACCTAAAGAAAAATCGTAGTCCTGCGGATTCTTCTTCAACAGTTCCGCCAGGTCCACACCCGCGGGCGGACGGTGCGTCATCGATAGAAGACTCAAGCCCACGATGGCAGACAGCACTCCCACGATCATCAGAACCAGAGACGATCGGCGTCCGGCGCGACGCTCCGCCTCACTCGCATCTGCTGAAGACTCACGTGCAAGCCATCCTCCAGCCAACAGTGCAATTCCGGGCAGCGCCGGAATCGTGTAGTACTCCTGCCGGGTCGAGAAGCTGAAGAAAAGCAGAATCACCAGCGCCCACAGGAGGAAGAGCAGATTCGCTCGTTGCCGACGATCCATCGGTGTGCTCAACTGTTTCCGTTGCAGAAGAACTTCCCGCAACGCTTGTGGCAAAAACACGGCCCACGGCACCAACCAAAGTACAAGCAGGGCCCAGAACAATACCAGCGGAACTGTGTCGTATCCCGGAGGCACCCGCTTGTTTAGGAACCTCATGATGTGTTCGTTGACGAAGTAGAACCATAAGAATCCCCGCGCCTGCCCCTGCGCCGGATTCCGGATGGCAGCGAGAATATGCCACGGCGCCGCCAGCACAAAGAAAACCACCGTGCTGGAGAGGATTCGCAGCTTGGCCAGATGACGCAGGTTTCGAGTGAGCAGCAAGTAGAGGCTGATAGTGGCGATTGGAAACACCAGACCGATGAGCCCCTTCGTAAGCACATTCAGAGCGCAGACCGCGGCAAATCCCCAGCAGGTTAGGCGCGTGGGCGGATCTTCCTCCAGAGAGCGCAGGAAGAAGTAGTACGAGAGCGCAAGCCACAGCCCGACTAGAACATCGGGAATTAGAAATCGCGTGAAGATGTAGGGTCCAATCGATGTGACCAACGCGAGCCCAGAATAGAATCCACCACGTTCGCCGAAGGCATAACTGCCGAGTCTGTACGTTGCCAAAACTAATACAAGGAAGCCCAGCATGAGAGGAAGCCTGGTGCTCCAGTCGCTGATGCCGAAGACCTCATAGCTTGCGGCCAGGCTCCAGTACATCAGCGGCGCCTTTTCCAGGTAGCGGAGGCCATTCGTGTACAGCGTGACCCAATCATGGCGCAGCAACATTTCACGCGCTGCCTCGGCATGGATCGTGTCTACGTCGTCAAGCAAAGGCGGAGTAAACATGCCAGCCACGTAAATCGCAAGCCACAGGCTGATCAGGATGAGCAGCGGCGCGGGAGTGGATCGAGGAGCGGGTTGGTGTGGGTTTGTCGTACCGGCTTGAGTTCTGGTGTCCCGAACCCCACCGGTTCCTGGAGTATTCATGCGAGGTCCGCGATGGGTGATTATAGGGTCTGGCGAGACACTCGATCAAACCTGCACATCAGTCGCGGGGAACTGATCGGCGCCGAGGTTTGGCTCGAGCGCAGCTCGAATCTTGAGCGAGAGTTGTTTCAGCGTATAGGGTTTCTGCAAGAAGTTCGTTTCCAGGTCGACGACTTTGTGGTCGAGCACGGTCTTGCCAGCATAACCAGAAACGAAGAGCAGCTTCGCATCCGGACGCAGTTGCGCCAGTTCCTTTGCGAGTTGCCCACCACTCATATTCGGCATCACCACGTCGGTGACTACCAAGTGGATCGGCGAGCGATGGGCCTTCGCCACGGCAAGAGCATCGACACCATCTTTGGCCTGGAGCACGCTATAGCCCTGCATGCCCAGAAATTCCGCAGTGGCTCGGCGCACTGCCAGTTCGTCTTCCACGAGCAGAACAGTTTCTGATCCGCGCGCGGCGCTCTCGGTTCTGATGTCGTCGAGTTCGCCGGGAGCGTTTCGTTCCTCGACGCAAGGCAAGTAGATCTTGAATACCGTGCCCATCCCGGGTTCGCTATACGGCCAGATGAAGCCTTTATTCTGCTTCACAATTCCGTAGACGGTTGCCAGACCAAGGCCCGTGCCCTTGCCGGACGGCTTCGTAGTGTAAAAAGGCTCAAAAATGTGTGGCAGGTGCTCGGGAGGAATTCCAGTTCCGTCGTCGCTTACGGTGATCACAGCGTAACGTCCCGGAGGAATGACTGCCTTTTTGCGATCGATGTAGTTGTCATCGAGGCGTACGTCAGAGGTCTCGATCCGCAGGTGCCCGCCTTGCGGCATCGCGTCTCGTGCATTGCCTGCGAGGTTCATCAGAACCTGCTCAACCTGCAGGGGATCAACGCGGACCCGGCCCAATCCCTCGCCGCGGATGAAGCCGAAATCAATGTCTTCGCCGATTAAGCGCGGCAGCGTTTTTGCAATGCGTGCGACGACCTGGTTCAGGTCCGCCACACGCAGAGCTTGTGGTTGCTTGCGGCTGAAGGCGAGCAGTTGCCTGGTCAACTCAGCCGCCCGGCGCGCTGCCAGCAGGATCTCCTGAATCTTAGACTCCAGGGAACTGTCCTTCGGAACGGAATCCAACGCCAGTTCCGCATAGCTGGTAATAATGGTCAGCAGATTGTTGAAGTCGTGCGCGACGCCCCCGGCCAGGTTGCCGATGGCATCCATCTTTTGCGACTGCAGAAGCTGCGCTTCCATGCGCAACCGTTCGGTCAAATCGCGGCCGTTGGCGATGAAGTGTGTGATCTGTCCTGCGGCATCTCGCACCGGGCAGATGCTTTCCTCCACGTAATACAACTCGCCATTCTTCTTTCGGTTCACCAATATGCCGCGGTACACATTGCCGGCGAGAATCGTTTTCCACATTTCCTGATAGGATTCAGGCCCCTGCTCGCCCGATTTCAAGATTCGTGGAGTTCTGCCGCGAACCTCGTCGTGGGGGTATCCCGTCAGAACCTCAAATGCCGGGTTGACGTATTCAATGATCCCATATCGATCTGTGATGACGACCGTATCGGCCGATTGCTCGACTGCCCGCGACAGCTTACGCAGAGACTCTTCCGCGGTTTGCTGCTCCTTCTGAATGGAATGCATGGCTAGCGTGTTCCGCATGGTGCGGACCAGGGTTGCGCCATCCAGTTGCGACTTCGCCACGCAGTTCCAGGTCCCGCCCTCAATGATGTCTGCTACCGTCTTTTCGTCAGCGTCCTCGGTGAGCAGGATAAAAGGGATCGAGACTCCGGCATGAAGAAACTCCGCTACAAAATGGACTGCCTCCGCGTCGCCGGTCTCATGCTCAAACAACACGAGGTTGTAGCTTTTTTGCCGGAGCATGGCTTTCGCTTCGTCCAGCGAGTGGGCGTGATCGAGATCGGCCGCGAGGATGTTACGGCTACGTTCTAGAATCTCTCGAATCAGGAAAAAATCTTCCTCTTGATTGCCCACCAGCAGAACCCGCAGGGGCGCGGGCTCTCGCGCAGTTTTCGCAGCCGTCAGCATTGCGGTTACTCCATCACTAGTTACCATCGGAATCCGGCCGCAGGAGTTTAGTGAGGTGGTATTCCAAATCACAGCTGTTTTTGAGTCGCAACGAAAAGCGGCAGGGCAATCGCTTCCCGGGCTTGCCAATAAGGGGCGGAATTAGAAGATAATAAGGAGCATCCCGGGGGTGCGATATGCTCAGGCCACAGGTTCCGCTGGTCCTCATTCTCCTGTGCTGTGCTTCTCAGCTTGCGGCCCAGGTAACCACAACCGCGCAGGCCATCGTCGTTCAGGTAACGGCTACTCAGCTATGGACTGACAGTGGCATCGACCTGAAGGCAGGAGATGTGGTCGAAATCTCTGCCGCGGTTTCATCCGACCAGGCTGCCTCGGGCGCGCCAAGTTGCGATCCCAAGGGCGTGACTTCCGCAGCCTCTACGACGGCAAACCTGCCCCTGCCCACTGCGCCGGTGGGTGCGCTGATCGCCCGTTTGCACTCACAGGGAGCGGTTCCGCTTCTCGTGGGCGCGAGCAATCAGTTCCACATCGCAGAGCCTTCTCATCTGATTTTGGGAATGAACATCTCCGGCGCCCCGCCCTGCCACGGAGCACTTGCTGTCAAAGTACACGTCATTCCAGCGGGCTCAAGTGCGGCAAACACAACCGATGCGCAGCAGACGCCCCGCAGTCAGGTCCTCAAATCACAACTTGCGACCGCGGCAGAGGTTTTTATGTCGGGACAATTCGGCATCAGCAAGTCGGACTCCGGCGCATCCAGCGCGACTTCTTCGGAGGGGGCCAGCAGTTCAGTGGCTCCGCTGAAGGTTTCGGATGCTGCTCTCGACCCGCAACTTCGCAAGAGCATCGACAGCCTGCCACGAAGAGTCAACGACCAGTTCCAAAATCAGGGCGACATGGTGAATTTCGTGATCATCGGGTCTCAAAAAGATGTGCAGGCTGCCCTCGATGCTGCCAGTTGGCACGTTGCCGATACGAGCAATCAAAACGCAGTTCTCAACGCGATCGAGCAGACCTATGACAACAAGGACTATCTGGCCATGCCGATGAGTACATTATTTCTATTCGGCCGCAAGCAGGACTTCGGCTATGAAATGGCCGAACCGATTGCTATGGTGGCGAGCCGCCATCACTTCCGCATCTGGAAAGCTCCATTTACCTGGAAGGGAAGCGAGGTATGGTGCGGGGCCGGTACGCACGACATCGGGTTTGCGAAAGACAAGCGCAACGGCAGCGTCACCCACAAGATTGACCCGGCCGTGGACGGCGAGCGTGAAAACATTGGCAGCAGCCTCCAAAAGACGAATAAGGCCAAGACACTAGCCTACTATTTACCGCCGAACCCGGTGCAGGACGCCAAGAACGCTACCGGGGACGGATATCATTCCGACGGCAGGTTGCTGGTCATCTTCCTGCAATAGGATTCCAGCTTCCAAATTGTGGAGAAACGGGCTTGCTACGTCTCCGCTCTCGCCACATGCGAAACATCACCTAGCTCGAAGTTGTTTAGTTAAAAATTACCTCCGCAGGCGGTTGTTAACCAATCTGCGATTGCCGCGTCTAACACCACAAGATCCGGCTTCCTTCGAGAAGTGTTAAAAATCGAGGAACGTAGGAACGAGTTCTTGCGTATAGCTTCCTAAGCGAGGTTCTGCCCCTCGGTTGGGTGGTCTGGATAAGGGTTGACGATGGACCGCGGGCCCCTGTGCCCACGGCTACGAGAACTTGCGCCAGTCGGTCTGGCGAAAATCGAAAGTGAAGCCGTGAATCACTCGTTCGAATGGGGGAAACTTATGGAAAACGGGCAGAAGGGGAATGGCTCGCTGCGACCTGTCGAGAGGTATGATGTGGGCCACGTGCAGGAAGTGATTCGGCAGGCGCACGGAGAACTGCGCCAGCTATTGCAACAGCGCGCGGAAATCATGAAACGCATCGGTACTGTCAAGCAGACCATCTCCGGATTGGCGAATCTGTTTGGCGATGCGGTCTTGACCGAGGAACTGATGGAGTTGGTCGACCGCAAGAGCAGCGGCCGCCAGCCGGGCTTCACCAAAGCCTGTCGAATGATTCTGATGCAGGCCGGACACGCCATGAATGCGCACGACATCTGCGAGTATTTCCAGCAGAAGATGCCGACGTTGCTGGCGCGCCATAAGGATCCCATGGCGTCGGTCACCACGGTGCTGAACCGGTTGGTGGAATATGGCGAGGCCCAAGCGGTAGTGTCCAATGGTAGACGCGCGTGGCGCTGGGTGGCGGATCTGCCGGGCGAAGCTCCGGCGTTGGGCAGCGAAGCGGGTCTGGTCGCCTAAGAGTAGTCGAGCAAGCGAACGGCGTTCTTCAAACCTGATGAACGCCTAAGCTCTCTCAATTTGGCGGCAGCAGCATTCCTTTTTCCAGATGCCGCGTCACGTGCGCGTACGAGGCGGCATGTGGATCATGCGTCACCATCACAATTGTCTTCTGGAAATCCTCGTTCAACCTCTTCAGAATCTCCAACACTTCCGTCGCGGAATGGCTATCCAGATCGCCCGTAGGCTCGTCGGCGAGCAACAGAGTCGGATCGCTGACGATCGCCCGGGCAATGGCCACGCGCTGCTCCTGGCCGCCGGAGAGTTGCTTAGGTAGGTGGCCGACTCGATCCTCCAGTCCAACCAGCTTCAGCGCGGTCAATACGTGGTCACGGCGTTGCTGCGAAGTCAGTTTCGTGAGCAGCAGCGGCAGTTCCACGTTCTCAAACGCCGTAAGTACCGGGATCAGGTTGAATGTCTGAAACACGTAGCCGATGTGCTCATTGCGCCAGCGGGCAATCTGCGAATCGCTGAAACGGAAAATGTCCTGCCCCTGCACCAGCAGCTCGCCACTGGTCGGCCGGTCGATGGCCGCGATCATATTCAGCAGCGTGGTCTTGCCCGATCCTGACGGACCCATCAGAGCGAGGAATTCTCCCTTGGCGATGTCGATCGAGACGTCATCGAGAGCGGTTACCTCGAAGGCGTCGCGCTTGAAGATCTTGCTGACGCCGCGAACCTGTACGACTTTCGTTCCCGTGGCAACGTTGGGTTGTGTTGCTGTGCTCATGATTGCCCCTTAATTTTAATTTTGTCTCCATCTTTCAAAGTCGCGGGAGCGGTCGTCACCACGTTTTCGCCTCCGACTAGTCCCGTCGACGAGCGCTCCGTCGCTGCGCTGTCCTACGATGTGGACTTCGCGAACGACCACTTTCCCGTCATAGGCGATCAGTACGATCTTCTTGCCATCACGATCCCGAATTGCGGTCGAGGGCACGTAGACCCCTGCCGGTCCTTTGGAAGTCTTCGGCGCCTCGTTGGCCAGGAACTTCACCGTCGCGTTCATTTCCGGCCGCAGCTGAATGTCAGGGTACTTGCCCGGATTGAGCACCTGTACCTTTACCTGCACGGTCGCTTTCTGCCGGTTGGCTTCCGGCGAGATCTGAGCGATGACTCCGTCATATTGCTTGTCGGGATACGCGTCGGTGGTCACCACCGCCTTCTGCGTCGGACCAAGACGCGCGAAGTCCGCCTGCGCGATATCGAGTTCCACCTGCAGGTCGTTCAGGTCTGCGAGAGAGACAACTGAACCCTGTGGCCCACCCGCCGCAGCACTGGCAAATTGCGCCGTAATGAGTTCTCCCTTTTCCGCCGTGCGGTCGAGGATCGTTCCCGTTACAGGTGCGCGGATTACTGTGGCGTCGAGTTGCGATTGCGCATAATCCAATTGCCCCTGCGCCTGCATCAGCGCGCCCTGCGCGCGAGCAATCTCTTCGGCCCGCGGGCCTATCTTGGAAAGCTGAAATGCCTTCTCCAGGGAATTCGCGCGCTGCTGATCAGCTTCGAATTTTGCGGTGGCGTCATCCAGTTGCTGGCGTGACACCACGCCGCTACCCGCGAGTTCTTTTGTGCGGTCGAGCGTGATCTTGTCATTCGCCAGCGTGGCACGCGCTTCGTCGAGATTGTGCTGTGCCTGCTGCACTTCCTCGGGACGTGATCCGTGCTGCAGTTCGTCAAGGTAGGCGCGAGCATTGGCGACCGCGCCCTTGGACTGCTCATAGGCAGCGCGGAATTCCTGATCTTCCAGGCGTACCAGCACCTGGCCCTCCTTCACCTTGTCGCCTTTTTCCACGCCGATCCATGCCAGGCGCCCCGTAACCTTGGAGTTCACATTAATGGTGTGATGCGCCACGATGTAGCCCGTAGCCGAGAGCACGGTGCCGCCGGCGTCGTTCCCGCTGGTCTCTGCCGTAGCGCGGACGACCTCGACTTCCGGCGTATCGGACGAGAACGCGCGATAGGCGATCGTGATCACGCCAAGCAGTACCACCACCGCAACTCCACCGAGGATGTAGCGGCGTGCCCAGGCCGGCGGCTCTCCGCCGGAGTCGCCACGCTGCGTGCGGTCAATGCGCAGGCTCTGCAGGTCTTCGTGCTTTGTGTCTATCGCCATAAGAATGAGTACGATCTAACTCCTCAAATAGTTTCCCGAGCCAGTTAGCTGCGCAGTGCGTTGAGAATATTCTGCCGCGCTGCATGCCATGCGGGAGCAAGCCCGCCTACGAATCCCATGATCAACGCGAAGGCAATTGCATATCCCGCCACTTGCGGCGTGATGCGCAGCGCGAACACCACCTCGCTGAACGTGACGGCGTTCGACGTGCCGGTTTGCATCCCGTTAAACGGAAGCATCAATAAAATTCCTGCCGCGGCGCCGAGCAAAGCCAGGAGCAAAGACTCCAACACGAATGACGTCAGGATTGCAGGCCGGGAGAAGCCGATCACACGAAGTGTAGCGATCTCGCGTCCGCGGTACGCCACGGCTGCATACATCGTATTCATAGCCGCGAAAATCGAGCCGATCGCCATGATGAAACCCACCACGATGCCGATCACTTTGATGGGTGCGCCGGAACTGGTCTGCTTGGCGTAATAATCCCTTTCGAGCACGCCTTCCAGTTTCAATCGCTGATCGTCGCTGACCCGGTTCTTGAGCGCTTCCGCCGAGATGGCATCCGTCGCGCGAAGGTACGCTGACGAGTAGCCGCCCTGACGATCGAAATCCGATGCCATTTGATTCACGTCACCCCACACTTCAGATTCGTACGCCGACCCGCCCGCGTCAAAAACTCCGACGACCTTCCACGATCCTTTGCCAAACTCCATGGTGTCGCCGATGTTGGCGTGCGAAAAGCGCGCCTGAATCGATTTGCTGACCACAACTTCCCGCTGCCCCGTCTCAAACCAGCGTCCTTCCACCAACTTAACGCTCGGTGGCTTTCCTGGTTCGTCGGGCGTCTGCCGCATCTCAAGACCATCGGGCATCATGCCCCGCACGGTCACGTTGACTTCGCCGGTGCCGTCTTTGCGCGGCAGGATGATGACTACCACCCACTCGCCCGACGCCATCGGCTCGCCATGACTGTCTTTCGCAATGCCGGGAAGCGTCTTCAGCGTGGGGAACAGCGCCGCATCGAATCCGCCCGAAAGCTCGGCTTCCGATCCTTTGCGCAGTACGAGCACATTCTTCGCGCTGCCGCTGCTGACAAAGGCGCGATTCAATCCCGCGATGAGCGCCATCAGAAAGATCGCGGTTGTGACCGTGAGCGCGATGCCCAGAGCCGTCATGACGGTGAGCCCCTTGCGGAGCCTTAAATTGCGAACGTTATAGCTGATCGGTATCGCCATAATTAATTCTCAACTCAGCCGATGTGACGCAGCCCATCGACAATTTTCATGCGCGACGCGTTGTAGGCCGGCAAGTAGCCGCTCACCAGTCCCAATATCAGGGATACCAACAGCGACAGTCCCGCCGTGGCCCATTTGACCTTCATGTTGAGCGGTATTCCCAGCCCGATAAATCTGTGTGTCAAGCCCGAGATCACGGGAATCGCCACCAGCACTCCAACCACACCTCCGGCCACAGCGAGAGCGACGGATTCGCCGACGAAGATCGACAACACCCGCTGGCGCGTGAAGCCCAGCGTTTTCAGCACGGCCACTTCGCGCGTTCGGCTGCGCACCGACATCGCCATGGTGTTGGCCGAAACCAGCATGATGGTGAACACCACCGCCCCGCAGATCCCCAGGATGAACGCCTTGATGTTCCCCAGTGAAGCGACAAAGCCTAACTGAAATGCTCTCTCACTCTCGGTCTTGGTCTGCAGCGGAGAGTTGCGGAACATGCCGTCAATTTCTTGCGACGCCCGCGAAACGTTGTCGGCCGAGTCGATCTGTGCGGCGTACCAGCCGGCTTGGCCCTTGAACCAGGGAACTGCTTCCTCCAGATACTTGGCGTTGAAGTACAGCGCATTCTGCGGAGGATCGCGGTGATAAATGCCGCGGATCGTCATGTCGAGGTTCGTGGGGAAAATATTCGCCTGCAGCGTAACGCGGTCACCGATCTTCCAACCATACTTGTTGGCGAGTGTCACATCCACAATGGCGCCGGCTCGATCCTGCTGCCAAGCCTTCACCTGATCCGGAGGAATGATCTTGTCGGAAGCAACTTTCAGATACTCATCTGGATCGGTGGCGAGCTGGGCAAAGAAATGCTCCGGCCGGTCATCGATATAGCGTCCCCCGAACCACGTAAGCGGCGCGACTGCACTTACGCCCTGAACACTACGGATCTTGTCGCGGTAGAACGCCGGCAGAAAAAACGCCAGCGACACGCGGTCACGAACGATCAATCGGCGCGACGCTTCGGGCGCGACCTGGTCCACATAGAACGAGCGCCAGATGCAGATCATCAGCGTGAGTAACAGCAGCGAGAAGCTGATGCTGATCATGGTCAGCAAGCTGCGGCGCTTGTTCCGGAACGTATTGCGCACGACAAAACTGCCCAACGTCATGACTTCACCCGATGTGCCGTAATCCGTCGACGATGTTGATACGAGAAGCCGTGTAGGAAGGCACGGCCGAACTTAGCAACCCTACCAGACCGGAGGTCAGGATGGCGGCAATCCATATCCCGAACGTTACTTTCATAGGGAAGAAGCTGAAAAACTGCGGAGAGTGGGTCAGGCCGTAAACCATCAGCCATCCGAGGGCCGCACCGATCAGGCCGCCCGCCAGCGACAAAGCCACCGCTTCGCTGACGAACAGGCCTAGGACGCCGCGCTTGGTGAATCCCAGTGTTTTCAGGACCGCAACTTCGCGCGTCCGTTCGCGGATCGACATCGCCATGGTGTTGGCCGATACCAGCAAAGTTGCGAACACCACCGCCGAGCAAATGCTCAGGATGAACGCCTTTACATTGCCCATCATGGCCACGAACTCCAGCCCGAAAGCTTTCTCGCTTTCCGTCTTTGTGGGTTGAGGCGAGTCGCGGAACGCCGCGTCTACGGCGCTCGCGATTTTACTCACGTCCCCCGGAGAGTCCGCCAGAATACTGAAAGTGCCAGCCTGTCCTTTGAAGAACGCCACCGCTTCTTCCACGTATTTCGCATTGAAATATACCGACTTGTTGTCAGGATTCGTGTGGAAAATGCCACGCACGATCAGTTCGAGATTGACGGGATAGATGGTTCCCTGCAGCACAATGCGGTCGCCCAACTTCCAGCCGTACTTCTTGGCGAGGGAGTCATTCACAATCACGCCTTGGCGGTCGCGCTGCCATGCCGTGACCTGTTCCGCGGGAATGGTGACGTCCCGATACACCTTGAAGAATTCATCCGGGTCGGTACCGAATTGCGCGAAGAAGTTTTCCGGCTTCTGGTCCTTGTAAATTCCGCCAAACCAGGAGACCGGCACGACCGCCACCACCCCAGGAATCGCGCGAATCTTCTCCCGGTAGTAGCCGGGCAGAGAGAAAGTCAGGGACACGCGATGCCGCACCACCAGCCTTTCCGCCGATTCCGCGCTGCCCTGGTCGAGATAGAACGCCCGCCAGATCGTCATCATCAGCGTGAGCAGGAGCAGCGAGAACGCGATGCTCAAAACTGTCAGAATGCTGCGGCGCTTGTTGCGGAACGCGTTCTTCGTGACAAACCGGGTCAATGTCATCGGCGCACTCCAGAGGGAACAGGGAGCTGGACGCAGGAGGTAGGCACGTCCCAGCCCACCAAGAATAGACGATCAACCTCGCCGTAGACAACCGTGCCGAGTTCGATTTTTCCCGTCATCGAGATGCCCAATTCCAAGGACCACCCTCTTCCTGTTCGATACTTTCGCACCGCAGCCGCACCCGCCAGTGGAGATCGTCATCAAGGTGGGATGACAAATGTCACACGAAGCCCCATGTAATCATTAAATCCGCTGGATAGCGATAAGGTTACGGTGAAATCAGGATCTTAAGCTTATGCCGGAGCTCTGAGGCGGAGGGGGTCCCGCGTACTTCCTGACAAAACAAGCCGGCGCCGTCTAGGCAGCAGCTTCTGGGCTGGGTTTCGTTTTTCGAGCGGTCTTGTTATTCTGCATCGCTGCGGATTTCCGTTTCTGCTTGCGGGCTTCCTTGCGGCGCATTTTGGCCATCCACTCGCGCGAATACATGGTTCCGCGACACTTCCTGGAACCGCAGTAGCACGGGGCGGGATCGTCATCGTCGTAAAGGTTGTAGTCCCACACCAGTTCTTCGCCGGCTGCGATGTCGCGGATCGCAAAGAGCCAGACCCGCCCCTTGATCTCGTCAACTTCGCAGTTGGGGTCGCAGGAGTGGTTCAGATAAGCGCCCAGACCGTGGCCGTCGATTACTGTCTTGCCGTCGTCGAGTCCGTAGAGATATGTGCGAGAGACGCCGTCATAACGGCGGTCTGCTTCTTCGGCGGTGATGCGTTCACCGGCGTACTCGACCACGCGGGTTCCCTTACGAATGGGTTTCGAGGTATAGACACCGACGGAATGAATGGGCGAAGGGCGGACGACTAATGACATGAACTAATTTCGCATGACCGGGCAGTTTTGGGGAATGTGAAAATCTTACGTTAGGGGATTTTTTTCTGCAGGGGCTTCCTCTGGCCGATCGCATCCTTTCCGGCAGCCTCCCGCTCTACTCGTAGACGGAACTGCCGAAGCCTTGTTTGCGTGCAGATTCCTGTATGCTTTCTAATTGTTTTTTCTGCTCCTCCAGTTGCGTTTTCATGGATTCCACCCGATCCTGCTTTTCCTTCTGGCGCTCGTTCCAATGCACGCAATTGGCAACACAGTTTCCGCCGGCATAGTGGACGGATTCGCTGAGGTCGGCGATCTGGCTCTGCAGACTAGCTATGGCGCTCTTCTGGGCCTGAATTCGCGATCTCAATTGTTCCGCTAGAGCATCTTGGTCGCTCGAACTTAGTGCGGCATCAGGCTCGTCCGCGGTTTGAGGACCGCCTGCGGCTGGCTTGGTCGTGGTTAGATGCGACGGAATCTCGTCGTTGGTAATGACGTGAGGCGACTTGGTTGGCGCGTCTTTCGCTTGCGCGTCCTTCTGCTGCTTTTGCTGACGGGTTTGGCGAGCCGCATCTCCCAGAGATTGCGAATCCTGACCGTGAGCCGTAAAAGCGCACAGCAGCGCACTGGCTGCCAGCTGAGTGAAAACGCGTCGTGTCGGCATGGAGAAACCTCCTGTAGCAATCTTTGAAGGGACGTTGGCTCCGGCAATGGTATCGCTGGGGGGAGCGCCGGCAGAGGTTACGTTCGTACAGTGTTCAGCGAGTTCCAGCAGGCGTGTAACGGGCGATCAGTGCATCCAGCTTTGCGAGCAGGGCCCCGTTCCCCTGCCGCGGATATTGTTCCAGCGCTTCGCGGTAATGCGGCAGATTGTACAGAAATGCCTCGACCCGCTCTTTGTTCAATTCTTCCCAGTAAGCGCCGTATCCAGACTTTTCCAGCCAGTAGGCGTTAAAGACCTGCTCGAACTGGTGGCTCACCGGCACCGCGAGATAGGGCTTGCCCAGGTGCAAGGCCTCGGTTACCAGAGAAAATCCAGAGTTGGCCACAATGGCACGGGCGCTGGTCAGGTCGGCGAAGAAGCCTTCCAGAGACGGCTCCTTATAGAGGATGTTTCCGTCTTGTCCCGCTCGTCCGAAGCCGTACGCAATGAAGCGGCACCGAACCGAGCTCAACAACTTGGCGAGAGCCGGCGCCGGTGAGGTTACATAGACCAGCACGTGGTCGCTTTGCGTAGGAGTCGCGTCGAGGATCTCCTGCCGCAGCAGGGGAGGAAACAGGAAGGTGTTGCGCTTACGAATAGGCGCAGCGAAGAACGAAATGACCAAGTATGCGTTCGCGCGCGGTGTCATGAAGCGGGTCACAAGCTTGGCGGCTGCCGCGTCGCGCCGGTATTGCTTTGGATAGGAAACCACAGCATTCGTGAGGCAGTGCTGATTATCGATGGAGATGACCGGGAGCCCTTTCCTGTGACCGATATGACAGGTAAGCGGCTCGAAGTCGGTGATGATCAGGTCAGTCTTCCATTCGTCGACCAGTTCTTTGAGTCGCGACAGGCTCCTAGCGGCTTGCGGTACCGCGACCAAATTCTTGGCGATGGTGCGTTTGTAGCGCACGCGGTTATTAAGATAGGCGAAGCGGAAACCGTAGATCTCGGTAACGTCGAATTGGCCTTCTAGATTTTGCAGGCCGCGGTCAAACGAGGCTACGTGGACGATGTGCCCCTGAGCGACCAGATGGGACAGCACTTCTTTGGCTCGGGTGGAGTGTCCCGCGCCTTCGCCGTTCACGCCATAAAGAATGTTGGCCATTCAATTTTGAAGGCCGAGTATACCGCGACGGGCCAGCCTATTGCTGCGTGGTCAGAATAGGCAGTGTCACTGTATCCACGGTGTCAGGATCGTCGCGGAGCTTGATATACAGGGTCTTCGCTTTCGTCGGCGGGATGGACAGCGCGTCCTCAACAAAACCTTCCGGGACGCTGACCGAATTGACGAAATCTGAGTCGGTGCTCACCGAATCCAGCAAGAAAAGTTTGTCGCCGCTCAGCGTGCACTGCTTCTCAGGCGCTGGCACACACCGGATTCCCTTGAACGTCGGGACCCGCACCAGATTCACCAGCAATTGCCAGTCGCCATCAATGCCGTCGGCGGTGACGGGACGAAACTTCAACGGTCCGAAGGCTGACGGGCCAAGCAGTTTCATCGGGTCGAGAACCGCGAAAACTGTCTTCGAGTCCTGCAGCGTAAGATTGCCGTCTTTGAAACTTAAGAGCACACGAAAGGATTCGTCGGCAGTCGCCACTTCGATCTTCTCGGTGGGAGGGAAGGTCTCCGGCACTTGTGCCTTGAGAAAGAAATTGAGCTGCCCATCCTGCGGTAATTCATCCTGGCTTCCCAGGCGGACGGTCGGCGGCGGTGTCGTCTGGTCCACTTGCACGCTCTTGCTCAGCACGCTTACGACGGGTCGTTGTGACTCGACCTCCGCCTTCAGATCGAGGATACGGCCATCTTTAAGCGCCGCGTGAACGACGATCTCGTCTCCAGCATGCAGTTTCGTGAAGACGGCATTGTCGTGAGTGAGCAGCTTGAGTTCGTCCTGCTGATGGGAGCGCGCGAGCGACTGCGGGACGAAGCGGAGGCCGTTCAACTCAAGCCTGTCCACCTGATCCAGACGCGTGCCTTTGAGTACGCCTTCAGCATCGCCAGCGTGGATGCTGAAACTGTCTAGCCGGCCGGCCTCCGCATAAGTGTGAAGCGGAATCTCGTCCGCTTCCCGCAGTCCGAACTTCCTGATCACCATCGTGACCGATCCTGCGTTCGCTTTCTGCAGCGGGACCTTCACCTCGAGTTCGTCCGGCTTCGAGTTCTTCCACTCGGTTTCCAGCGACTTCCCCTGTTCATCGTTGACCTTCACTTCACTTACGCAACAAGCATCTGGGGATTGCAGGTGGAGTGTGTCTTCGCGGCCGACGATCAGCGCACTCGCGTCTTTCGAAGCTACTATCCATTGCGCAGGCCGCGAGGCGCGCAGCCGGTAGCGTGGTCCATCGAACGGGTGGAAGCCCCATGCTCCGCGCAGAACTCCTATAACCTCTCCGTCCAGATACGCTGATTGCAGCGCCTGCGTCTCGACCGTGAACCCTCCGCGCACCGGATCTGGCTTCGCGGGCACATCGATTCCCGGGCCCGACTTGGCGTCTACATGCAAAATAAAATTGTGCGCCAGCTCCGTCGCAAACACCAGCGGAGCACCCTCAGCCGGAAGCAGCAGCGAAGGCCGGCCGGCGCAAAAGACTTGCGCCGGATCCACCGCGCGCAAGGGTGGAACTGGAGACGGCCTAACCGGAGGAAGCCCAATCACAATCACCGACTTCGGATTGCGAAAAGACGGTGGATTATTCAGCCGCAAATTCAGTTCGTCCTCCTTGGGCAGAGCCAGCGCGGGTATGTACTGATACTGCGCGGTGTGCGCGGTACTCAGGATGCGCATGACATCGACCACTGCTCCGATGTAAGGACTGTAATAGCCACTGCGGGCGTTGGGCGTAGAACTGATCTGCGCCAGCAAGTCGCTGGATGGGCCAGATGTCAGAGTCGCAACCATCGACTGACTGTGCTGGTCGTCGAGCACCAACTGGTCAGTGTTCTGAGTGAGGCACGGTACCTGCTGCGAACTGGGCTTATCGAAGCATTGCTGATCAAGACGGATGTTCAGACTACGCGCCAGTAAGGTCGTACGAGCCTTTAATTGTTCGGGGTCGCTGACCGCAATCTCGCGAACGGCATCGAGATACTTCTCCAGGCGAGCACGGTCGAGGCTGGCCTGCACCAAGTCCTGCGATGCTCGCACGAACGAGCCTGGTTTGCCGCGGACCGCGGTGCGCAAAGTGCTGAAGGCCCCGCCCGTCTCCGGCGCCAGGAAAACGAGAGCCTCCTCGGCCTCGTCGGGTACAGTGACGAAAACGCCCTCGTCATGGACGGGTCTGCTCCATGTTTCGACGCGGGTGAACCATGAGTCTGGAGGCGGGTTGGTGGCTCCCCGAAGAAAAACCACGATCATCAGGTAGTGCACCGATTGACTATCGGGCAGGTCGGGATGCACCCGGAGGCGGTCCCCGGCTTGCAGATTAGGCACTTGTGCGATGGGCAGAGTCATTCCCGCGCGCTGCACCCGCACATCAACCTTCGGTCCGATGAGATCGAAGGCGGCATTGTCCCCGAGAGCCACGCCGACAAACGTCAGCGCGATCACGAAGGAGCCGAAGAGAAGGGCGGTCTGGCGGCGCAGGTGCGACAGAAATCCGATCAAGAAAATATTTTAACCGATTTGCGACTCCAGTTTGGCGCTGCCATAATCTTCTTATGTGCGGACGCTATCGTCTCTCGCGGCGAAAACAGGTCGTGGAAGAGTACTTCGAGAGTGCGTCAGAAGTCTCGGAAGAAGAAGACTGGAGTCCCTGTTACAACATCGCTCCCACCCAGGCGGTAGCAACGATTCGAGAGTCCGGATCCAGCCGAATTCTTTCGATGATGCGGTGGGGTCTGGTGCCTTCGTGGGCCACCGATATCAAGATTGGCAACCAACTCATTAACGGCCGCAGCGAATCTGTAGTGGAGAAACCGGCCTTTCGCGACGCCTTCCGCACTCGCCGTTGCCTGATCCCGGCCGACGGCTTTTATGAGTGGTCGCGACACGAAGCTGCATGTGTGATTGTCCGGCGAGTATCACCCGACCGGACCTGCCATCCCATTGGCAGTACCCTACGAGGTGTGGCGATTCGGTAACGACTCGTCTAGAAGCCCTCGGACAATGTATCCCACCGTCGCAAGACGGGCATCGAAACCGCGAGGGGACGATATTTCTGCGAGCATCGAGGCGGATCGGGGCTAGGGTGAGTGGTAGGGTCAGCAGATGCGAACCTCTTTAAGTATCGTCAAGAATGAAGGGGTCAAAGATGCTGTTAGGCTCCGAGGTTGCGGCCGGAACGGGTGTTCCATTCTCACCCGTCGTGGGCGAAAAGGCCGTCGGTATAGTAGGAGGGACCTAACCCATTCTGTCACGCATGTGGAACGTGGTAAGCCCGCATTGCTCCCTTCGGGGTAGCGAGACCGCAAGGTCGTGCAATGGCGATGCGGGTAGAGGATAGAGGAGAAAGCGAACGTCCGGCTGTAATGGTCGGAATACGGATTGCGACATTATCCGACGCGAAAGCGGGCAGACTTCCTCTTGGCTTCCGATCACGAGAGAACTTGGCAAATCGGCCTAATAGGATCGGCAGATGACGTCGCAAGCTGGTGCAATCCTAAATATGAGTTCGACATGGGACGCTGTTGATTGGCGAACCGTCGAGGACAATGTTCGCCGACTCCAGGCGCGTATCGTGAAGGCAGTGCAGCAAAAGAAATGGAACAAGGTGAAAGCCTTGCAACATCTTCTTACGCACTCGGCCAGCGGCAAGTTATTTGCCGTGCGCCGGGTAACAGTGAACGACGGTAGAAAAACGCCTGGAGTGGATGGCGAACTCTGGGATACACCACACAAGAAGCTTCAAGGTGTGATCTCGCTGACGGCACGGGGTTACCGCCCCATGCCTCTGCGGCGGATTTACATCCCGAAGGCCAATGGGAAGCTCCGACCGTTAGGAATCCCGACGGTGGTTTCGTAATGCACCTCCTCAATCGCGTTTTAGGATGCCTTCTGAATTTTGGCTGAGTTGCGTACCCAATCTCGTAACTTTTGCTGATCTGTATCACTGACTGTGATCCAATACGGCGTTCCGGAGTTAAGCCGACGAGCCCGGATTACACGGTGCTCGATCCAGTAGTAGACAACATTAGGATTGACTCCAAACTGTTCCGCCACTTGTTGGACGGTCAATTCCTCAGGGTGCTTCAGCTTGGCGGCGGGGATCTTGTAGCGATGGCGGATCCACCTGACCATAGAAACGGTGAAAGGTTTGCCTAAGGCACTGACCAGCCCTTCTTGATTGAGTCGATCGACGATTTGTGTATCCGTCAAGCGCTGAGCCAAATCCCGCACTCGGTCGACCAAGGCTGCAGGATACCGCATGCGGTCGGCGATGCTGGGCGGAAGCGGGACGGAGTAGCTGGTCGAGGCACCGCCCTGCCAGCGGATGTGAACCAAGAGTTGCTTGGGCTGGGGCTTTTCAACGGTGATGTCCTTAATGAGCAGCCGCAACATCCGCTTGCGGTCTTTGGCCTGGGTGGTGGGAGCATGCCATACCCGCGGCAAGTCTCGGGCGAGAGCCAGTACTTTCTCCTTCTGCTCGGGCGTGGCCACGCGAGCTTCTTGCCGCTGCACTTCCGCGGCTTGCTTCTTGAGGTCCTGCAACTGAAGGAGCGCATCGTTCCAGCGACGCTCCAGTGTGCTGGCCACCAGACGCTGCGAAGGATCGACTTCTTGATATCTGCGCTCGGCGAGCGCGGCTTCGTACTCAGCACGTTCCAGTCGCATCTGCCACTGGCGCATGATCGCCTGATCGCGCGTCTCCAGCTCTTGCAAAGCTGCCAGGGCGAGCTCCAGTTCCGCGGGCTGCAAGGCCTTTAACAGTTCCTCGGCAATGACGGGATCCAGCACATCACAACGAAAGCTCAGGCAGTCCTTGGTGGCGAGCGCTTGGTGATGCAACCAGTTGCACAGATACGTGGGATAAATGCCACCGTTGCCGCGGTAGCTCACGGTCAGTGCCCGGCCACAGTGACCGCACAACAACAGCCCTTGCAGCAATGCCAGGCCTTCACGTGCGGGCCCGCTTAGTATCGTCCCTTCGCCCTTGGTGCGGTTCTTTTCCAAGCGTTCCCTGTTCTTCAAGAACTCTTCCACCGTGATGTATCCTTCGTGGTGCTCTGGCAAACGGATTCGCCAGTCGGGCATCGCCACCGCTTGCATCCGTTTCCGAACTTCGCCCTGGGCGCTGATCTGCACCCGATACTGGTAACGACCGAAAACATACATCCCCGCATAGGAGGGGTTCTTGAGGATCGCCAACACACGGCTGTGGGTAAGCCGACCCCATATTAGCTGGCCCGCCCAGGCTCCACCATAGGCCCGTTTCGGAAATCGTAATCTGCGCTCGGCGAAGCGTTGCACCACCGCAAAGGCACTGCCGGTTTCGCGAAATAGACGAAACACGAATGCCACCGCACCCCGCACTTCTTCATCGGGATCCAGGATGATGCGGCTTTGCTCGTTGTGGCGAAACCCCACCGGCAGAGGGAAGCGCAACTCTCCCTTCTTGGCTTTGTTGAGCTTACCGCCCTGGAGGCGCGTGCGCAAAAAATGCAGCTCGGCCTGAGCCATGGTCCCCTTCAACCCCAACAAGAGTCCGTCGTTGAAATCGGCCGGATCGTAGCAGCCATCCTCGTCGATCACCAGCGTTTGGGTGAGGGCACACAACTCCAACAGCCGATGCCAGTCCAAGTCCGAGCGCGAAAGTCGGGAGGCCTCCAAGGCAAGCACGGCACCCACTTGTCCCATCGAGACATCGGCCACCAACGTCTTGAAATCCTCCCGCCCCGCCGTCTGCGTTCCGGACTTGCCGAGGTCGCGATCGAGGGTGCGGATCGAAGCTTGGCTCCAGCCCAGTTCCTGCGCCTTCTCGCGCAACGCATACTGGCGTTCCGTGCTCTCCTGATGATGGAGCACTTGGCCGGGCGTCGACTGGCGCAGGTAAACATAGGCGGATCGGCTGCGGTGGTGTTCCGCGATCTTTGGGTTCATAGCCAGCCTCCGCGGTGGCTTCTCCGCTGGGTTCGCCGTCGAGCCAGGCGGAGAGCATATTGGCCAGGAGCAGGCCGCCTTGTTGGGGATCGAAGGGCGCGAAGGGCGAGGCCGAAGCGTGGCTCATGGGAATGGCTCAGAGCACCTCGCGGCGGCATAGCAGTTCGTGATTGATGGCGCAGACCTCGTCCAAGATCTCGCGGAGCCGATGGTAGTTGGCGAGACACTCGCTGGCCTGGCTTTGATAGTCCTGGGGAATGTAATCCATTTGCGGTTGCTGGCCATAGTGACTGACCGAGAGGTAGTACTTGGGGCCATGACCGGGGCCGCGGGCGCACTTGCATCCTGGCTTGCCGCAGGGCTTGTAGCGCTCGATGAGGGAACCCCGCAAAAGACGATCGAGGGGTGGCAGGTGGCGCAAAAGCTGTCGGCGTCGTCGACGCAAGGCGGCAGAGGTTTGTTTGCGCGGTTGGGAGCGCATGAGTGTCAGGCCACGTATATAACTGGTCTGCTTGTAAAGCAGTTCGATTCACTTGTCAATCTCCTTTGGGTAACTCTCTTGATGACTGGGAGCTGAGTTGCTCCAGCAAGTTCACTAAATCCAGAAGTAAATCCGCATCCCACCGCCGCGGG
This sequence comes from uncultured Acidobacteriaceae bacterium, assembly GCA_963706645.1. Classification (GTDB taxonomy): domain Bacteria; phylum Acidobacteriota; class Terriglobia; order Terriglobales; family Acidobacteriaceae; genus Sulfotelmatobacter. Next base: position 297,274 of record CAVPNR010000018.1, on the reverse strand, counting down.
GGCAAGCCGAGTGAAGGAGAGGGCTCCCCCCAATCGGTCCACTCACGCGCGACTCCGAAAGTGCCGTGCTCTAATCCACGCAGAATCAGCGTGTCGATGCCGGCCACGCGCCGTGTCTTAAGTACTGGAAAGCTTTGCCCACGAAGTGGGTGGAAAGGATGCCGGATCTCGGCCCAGCCCAAAGGCTCACTGGGGTCGTGTGCAGTTCGCGCTGACTGTCCCAACGATGCGGGATCGTGCCATGCAAGCCTTGTATCTGCTGGCGCTCGACCCGGTCGCGGAGACGACTGCGGATCAGAACTCCTACGGCTTCCGGCAGGGGAGAAGTTGTGCAGATGCGATTGAACAGTGCTTCACGGCGCTCTGTCACAAAAATCCTAGCTGGGTGCTCGAAGGCGACATCAAAGGCTGCTTCGACAACATTAGTCATCAGTGGCTGCTCGACAATGTTCCCCTGAACAAAGCGATCCTCCACAAGTGGCTAAAGTCGGGCTACCTAGAAAAACAAGTATTCTACGATACGATCTCCGGCACACCGCAGGGCGGAATCATCTCGCCTGCGCTGTCAAACATCACTCTCGACGGCCTCGAACGTCGGCTACGGGAAGTTTTCCCGGTGCGCGGAAAAGGCTCCGAGCGTGGTCGAGCAGCGCAAGTACATTTGATCCGTTATGCGGACGACTTCATCATCACCGGACACTCCGAGGAGTTGCTGAGAATGACGGTGAAGCCGTTGGTCGAATCCTTCCTGGCTGAACGTGGTCTGGTCCTTTCTTCGGAAAAGACCTTGATCACGCACATAGAAAAAGGTTTCGACTTCCTTGGGCAGAACATTCGGCGCTATCCGCACGGCAAGTTGTTTATCAAGCCCCCTCGGAAGAGTGTCGTGTCTGTTCTCGCCAAAGTGAAGCAGATTGTCCGAGAGTACTTGGGTAGCACCGCTCATCTTCTTATTAACCGATTAAATCCGATTGTAAGGGGATGGGCCAACTACCACCGCCATGTCGTCTCCAAACGCGTTTTCGCACGACTCGATGCTGCGATATTCAGGATGCTCTGGGGATGGGCGCATGCCCGTCACCGCCGAAAGGGAGCTGGCTGGATCAAGCAGAAATACTTCGACCGTGTGAAAACACGCGATTGGTGGTTCTTCGGTGACACTGTGGACGCGCGGGGTTCGCCTCTTCGTGTTCGCTTGTTTCATGCGGCTTCTGTGCGAATCGTAAGGCATGTGAAGGTTCGGTCCGGCCTGAATCCTTACGACCCGAGTTGGACCCCATACCTGTCCAGACGCTACGCCGTCGCTCCGCATCGTGCGCGTTCATGACTTGAGCGTTCCCGGAAACTTGAGCCGTGTGAGCTGGAAACTCTCACGCACGGTTCTTAGAGGGGGGACCAACAGCAACGTTGGTCCCCTACTCGGCAAGAAATCGGGCAAGCAGCGCCATCCCTTTCATTTCAGCATGAAAGACAATTCGCTGTTCGCTTTTGCCGGAGTCTGGGATCGGTGGAAGTCGGCGGGTGGCCCCGTGCTGCAGTCGTGCTCGATCCTGACGACGGCTGCCAACGAATTGATCGAGGGAGTGCATGACCGCATGCCCGTGATCCTTCCCCAGCGGCACTATGAGACCTGGTTGACCGCGGCTGCGGCCGAGGCCGAGCGACTGGCGGAATTGCTGGTGCCTTTCGACGCACGGCTCATGAGCCGATACCCAGTCGGTTCGCTGGTCAATAAGCCCGAAAACGACTCGCCGGAATGTGTCCTGGAGGTGCCAAACCCTGAAACCCAGGCGAATTTGTGGTGAAACGCGAGATAGTGGACTTTCGCGCGCAAAACAAAACGCCCCAGACTCAATTTGAGTCTTGGGACGTATGTTGATCAGCCCTCCCCCAAGTGCTGCTCAAAAACAAGCATAGACGCTTCCGGACGAGCCGAGAATGGCACTAGAGTGCTATCGGTTTGCACTGATAGGTGACCGGCCGCGACCGACTTTCCTGTATGATCCGGGCGCCCGCACTCCGGTCCTGCCGGGCGGGCCTTCCCCCATATTTCATCCGGCGAGGACATCCGTTCTGGAGAGGGTAGGGTACGTGGAAAAGCGCGTACCCTTTTTCTACGGCCGCTGGTCGAGTCGCGCGACAAACCTGTCTACGTCTCGGTGTGCCATGCAGGCACAAGACTGGCGCCAGTCCAGGAGACGGCTGCACTTCTTGCTTTCGGGGAGGGCTGTTTCGCTTCCTCCGAACTCGAACCTAATCCGGTTTCAGAGAGCGGAAGCCTGAACGAACCATCCAATTGGATCGCGACCGCGAAGTTGCCTGTGTCCTGAGCTTTGACGCGAAGAACCTTGCCGCGAGCCCTCAACAGAATGCCCGGATCAGCCAGATGCTCCACTCCAATCGATACCTCCACCGCAGAGCCTTCAGGGATCAGGAAGGAACTGGAAAGCAGAATGCCGCCAAGGCTGATGTTTTCCGATCGAGCGCGCATTTCTTTCCGTTGCGCGATCCTGATCAGCACTGGCAAATGTAGAGGGTAGCGGACATCTCGTCGTTCCTGGCGTTGGGGGGAGTCCATCGGTTTACTCCATCGAAAGGGATGGACCAGAGCATAAGTCGACGCGCAGTCCGAGCGGCAGATATCGGAGGTGCTGTCGGCGGGAGGAAAAAGGCCAGTAATGTGTTATCGCCAATACCATCGTCTAATTGTTACGCGTCCATTCTTGTGGTGTGATAAGGCCCATCGGCATCCGATGGAATCGAAATCGCACATACCGGGCAGACGAATGGGTGCAATTCCGCAAGAGCAAACAGGAACCCGCTCGCAACTCGCCAGTGCCGACGCACGATTGAAAGAACTGGGCATCAAACTCCCGGCACCGCCCGAGCCCTTCGGCACCTACGCAGAGGCAGTGCAGACAGGCAACCTGCTTTTCCTGACAGGAATGCTTCCTACAGAAGGCCGCGAGGCGAAATTCGTAGGACGCCTCGGCGCGGAGCTCGATGTTGAAGCGGGTCGTCAGGCAGCTCACCTCGCGGCGCTCAACGTTCTTGCTGTTGCGAGGCAGCATTTGGGATCACTCGACCGAGTGACTCGAGTTGTCCGGCTCGGCGTGTCGGTCGCCACGTCGGGAGATGTTCGGGACCAGCCGAAAGTGGCCGACGCCGCTTCTGAGTTGTTGCAAGAGGTGTTCGGAAGAGACAAGAATCCTTGCCGCTTGGTGTACGGGGTTGCCAGCCTCCCGCTCGGTACAGCAGTCGAGCTAGAAGTCATTTTCGAGGTAACGGCCTAAACGGATTCAAGTTGATCCGCGTAAAGAGCAGTCAAGACTCACAGCCGAAATGTTCGGGAGGGGTTATGGCGACTACAGCAATCGTGAAGTACCCGACTTTTTATCGCACGGCACAGATCGACGGACTCTCCATTTTCTATAGAGAGGCCGGCCCGAAAGATGCGCCAACGCTCCTCCTGCTGCACGGATTGCCGTCTTCATCGCGAATGTTCGAGCCGCTATTCGCGCGCCTCTCTGATCGCTATCACCTGGTCGCGCCCGACTACCCGGGCTTCGGACACAGCGACTGGCCGGCCCCGAACGAATTTGCCTATACGTTCGATCGCTACGCCGAGATCATGAATCACTTCACCGAAGCGCTCGCGCTCTCAAGCTACACCCTTTACATGCAGGACTATGGCGGCCCTGTGGGTTTCCGCATGGCGCTCGCGCACCCGGATCGCATAGAAAGCCTAATCGTTCAAGATGCAGTTGCGCACAACGAAGGCCTCGGAGCAAATTGGAAGACGCGGAGGGCATTTTGGGCGGATCGCGTAGCCAACGAAAGCGCGCTGCGCACGAATCTGCTGTCGCTCGCGACCACGCGCACCCGCCACGTGGGCAACGATCCGAATGTGGAGCGTTACGACCCCGATCTCTGGACCGATGAGTTTTACTTTCTCAGCCAACCTGGCCAGGCTGAGATTCAAAGCGACCTGTTCTACGACTATCGAACCAACGTGGACGCCTACCCGGGATGGCAGGCCTGGATGCGCCAGACGCAGCCTCGCCTGCTGGTGATCTGGGGCAAGTACGACCTATCCTTCGATCTCGGCGAGCCGGAGCGCTACCGCGCCGACGTGCCCAGCGTGCAGGTACACGTTCTCGACGCTGGTCACTTCGCATTGGACACGGCTGCCGATGAGATCGCTTCGATGGTTCGAGGATTTGTCAGTTCGCATCAAGACCAGCTGTCGCGGCTCGTTGGCTAGAAGTAGTGTGAAGAAATTCCACGACTTGTCATGGATACCGAAACGAGGACGTCACATGCGAGCCGGCATTGTTCCAGGAGCGATCTTTCCCGACTATGAGCTTTCCGACCACACGGCAACACGCCGAAAGCTCTCAGCACTGCAAGGGCCACATCCCATGGTTCTCGTTCTAAGCCGCGGCGGTTTCTGCCCCAAGGACCGTCGGCAGGCCGAAGGACTTGTTCAACTACACCGTGAACTCGAGGTTGCCTATTGCAGGCTTGTCACAATCAGCACCGACAATATCACCGAGACCAATGAATATCGCAGCGGAGTGGGAGCGCACTGGCCTTTCCTCTCCGACGCCGGGCGGATTGTCCAAAAAGATCTCGACATTGCCGAATACACGGATCCTCTCCACAACCCAATGATCCCACACGTGCTCGTGCTTGAGCCCGGCCTCGTCGTTTATAAGATCTACAACGGCTACTGGTTCTTCGGCCGGCCCACTCTGGAAGATCTCCGCCAGGACTTGCGGGTTGTGCTCAAGAAATGTCGTCCGGACTGGGACATCACTACACCCGAGCTCAGAGCGGCGTGGCAGCAAGGCCGCAAAGAACTCTTTTATCCGTACGGAAAAACATATGTCCAAACTCTGGGCGAACAGGATTAGGAGCGGGCTGCACGCCAGACAGGAAAACAGCAATCGTCACGGGAATAGGGAAAGTCGGGAATGTAAAGGACATTGTCGATGTTGCCCTCTACCTGGCAGAGGCCGGCCATGTCACCGGAGAAGTCTTCCACGTGGAAAGCGACGCGCATGCTGGCCGTGGATAGCGGCCTGAATCACATCTGACGCCTCCTCGGATTTCACCCGCCATGATCCGGAGTTGGACTGCCAGTTTTGCCAGTTACCGGCAGGAGCAGCTCCGTATAGATTGAGCAGCTATCCCAAGAATGTCCTGAGATTCAAGCCCGTCGAATATGGCGCCGGATGGGCAGTCAAACGATGTGCAATGAGATGAAAGGAACTAATGTGAGACCGCGTACGTCCAACCTGACACGCTTCGTGTGGACAACTGCTCTTCTTGTCGTGTGTTTGACGTATCTCAGCGCCGCGCAACAACAGGACATTCAGGCGCTGGTCGCGAGCGGGAATCTGGAGGGAATGCGCTGGCCGAACTTCAGCGACTATCGAGCCGCACTGCAGAAATTTTACGAGCCCACAGGATACGCTCCTGCCTGGGTCCAGGGGGCGCAACCGGTGCCACAAGCCCTGTCCATGATCGAACGTTTTAACGATGCATGGAAGAAAGGGCTCAACCCGGAAGACTACGACGCGTCGCGATGGGAGGAGAGAATCCGCGCGCTGCCAACGGGCGGTCCCGCAGTGGCCCGTTTTGATGTGGCTTTCAGCGTTTGCACCATGCGTTATGTGTCCGACTTGCGCATCGGACGGGTCAATCCGCAGCATTTCGATTTCGGCCTGAACGTGCAACAGAAAAAGTACGACCTTGCCCAGTTCCTGCGCGATCGAATCCTGACGGCCACAGACCCGCAAAAGGTCCTGGACGACGTGGAACCCCCGTTTGCCGGCTATCGCCGAACCGAGTTGGCGCTGGCACGATACGTTGAACTGGCGCGCGCCGACGACGGAGAAAAGCTTCCTGCCGTCGCCAAGCCCATCGATCCGGGCCAGACTTATGCAGGCGTGCCTCGACTAGCTCGGTTCTTGCGCCTCGTGGGCGACCTTCCCCCTGAAGCCGTGCTTCCCGCAGATTCTCAACTCTATGCTGCGCCCCTGGTGGACGCGGTCAAGCATTTCCAGCGCCGCCACGGTCTCGATGACGACGGTCGCCTCGGTCTCGCCACCATCAAACAACTGAACGTGCCGCTTCAGGATCGCGTTCTTCAACTGCAACTCACCTTGGAGCGCTGGCGTTGGTTGCCAGCCGAGTTTTCCGCGCCGCCGATCATCGTGAACATTCCCGATTTCCGGTTGCGTGCCCTGGATGAAAATAACAATGTCGTGATGGATATGCGTGTGGTAGTAGGGAAAGCGATGCGCACGCAAACTCCGGTCTTCACCCGCGAGATGACTTATGTTGTCATGCGGCCCTACTGGAACGTTCCCCCCAGCATTCTGCGCAGCGAGATTGTCCCCGCCATCCAGCGCGACCGGAGCTATATCGCCCGCAAGAACTACGAGGTCACCACGCCTGACGGGAAGGTGGTCACTTCCGGAGAGATTTCCGATGATGTATTGGCTCAACTGCGGGCGGGAAAGTTGGCCGTGCGACAAAAGCCCGGACCCACCAATGCGCTGGGACTGGTCAAACTGATTTTCCCCAACGAATTTAACGTGTATTTGCACAGCACGCCGTCTCCGGAACTGTTTTCACGTTCGCGCCGTGATTTCAGCCACGGCTGCATTCGCGTCGAAAAGCCCGCCGAACTGGCCACGTGGGTGCTGCGAAATAATCCGGGATGGACGTTGGAAAAAGTGCAGCAGGCAATGCAGAGTGGAAAAGACAACGTCACCGTGAACTTGCTGAAGCGAGTCCCGGTCTTCATCGTCTATGGGACTGCGCTCGCGTACCAAAACGGAGATGTTCATTTCAGCGATGATATCTACGGACACGACGCCAGGTTGGCGGCGGCGTTGGCGAAAGGTTATCCCTACCAGTAATCAATGGCTAGCTACCAGCGTCGCACGCGTCCCACGTCGACATGCACGAAATCAGAAGCCGCATAGTAGCCGACGCCGCCACGATGCAGGGCCAGCGCGGCATCCCTCAACTGTGCGGTGGGAACTCCTGGCACGCGAATGTCGATGGCCATCGCTTGCATGTGAAGGCTGTGGCGGGCTACGCCGTGTCCATGGGTGCGCAGAAATTCGTTGCTCCACGGCGTGCGGTAGCCGCATACGACATCGATTTCAAGATCGGGATTCCCCAGCGCAGTCAGCAGGTCATGAAGCAGGTCGAACACCCGGGGATCGTATTCATGAACGTCGCCCGTGCGGTGGTCGCGCAGATAACTGTTTAGGCGCGCCAGTGACTCCGGATCATATCCTTCGCCATTGCGGTAGACGATATTCAGGCGCTCTCCAGTGTGCGTATGAAAAAAATGCAGCTGATAGGGAACGTCGGAAGCGCGTTGGAGTTTTGGCTTGATTACGGCACGGGAGAACTGCCCCACACAGATCAGAACCAACAGAAGGAAACGGCAGACAATCTTGGACGGCAAAGGCAAAAGACTCCCGAAAATGGACTGGCCACCCCGCGGGTGGCCTGACTTTGATTATACCAAGGCGCGCGATCCTGTGACGCTGGCTCGGTAATTGGGATCTGCCGATTCCACACATCCATCCTCGGGCGGAGAATTACTCGCGCGTCAATTCCGCTTCCGTCACACCGGTGAGAGTGACGAAGCGAATCAAGCCGTGGGCGTCCTCGAAGACCAGTCCGGTTTGCCCGTGGTTCACGACCGCGGCCACGAGATGGCCGTACGATCTGGGTATGCCCCCCTTGACGGGAGTCTGATCGTAGCGCGCCAACTCGCCCTCTTTCATTCCGCTCACGCTGACAAATCGGATCACGCCGTCGCCATCTTCAAACACTAGCCCGGTGCCAATGCTATCCGGGATCGCCGCCGCGAGCCTGCCATAGGATTTCGGCACGGTGCCGCGGGTAGGGCCGTCGTAGGCCAGAGTTGAGGTATGTGTTCCTGCCAGATATCCACTCAACAGCAGCGATACGCTTCCCACCACAAACAGAATCCGTTTGCGCATACGTCTGATCCTCCGCTTGGTTTCGAGCAGCACTTGACTATGGCGTGACCAGGATCTTGTGCATCATGCCGAGATCCTCGTGCAGCAGGATGTGACAGTGAAACAAGAAAGTACCGGCAGTCGCCGGGTCGCTAAAATCCATGCGCAACTTCACGCTGTGATAAGGTCCCGTGCCGCTCCAGTACGGTATTTCGATGGTGTCCCGCAGGTCATTGTTGGGAGCCGGCCTCCCATCGATTTCCATGACTCGGAAGTGGATCTGATGGATGTGGAATGCGTGGGTCTCCAGCGCCCGGTTCTCGATTGTCCAAGCCTCGATCGCTCCAACTTTGGTGGTGATCACGGGCTGCTCGTTGGGCTCGAAGACCTTCTGCTTTTGTCCATCCACCGTGATATAGAACTGAATGGGGCCGTTGGTGCCGCCGAATTCCTCCGAGAAAAAGAGCTTGCGCTGCGTAGTCGCAGGCTGCTGAGCCAACTCGAAGAACTTGACTCCGGCGGCTGAAGGAGGCGTTGCCTTGGGCATGTGTGAAGACGCGGCATCGCTACTGGTTTCGATGCTGGCCAGTTTTTGCGATAAGTCCAGGTTTCCTGTGGGACCGGTGTTATAGGTATCCGAGAAGAAAACTGCGGTTCCGGTCGTGGGAGCCTGCACGATAAATTCGGCTCGCCCCGCCGGGGGAACCAGGATTGTCGTCTGGTTTCTGGTATGCGCGAGAGGATAACCGTCGAGCGCGATCAACTCCATCGGTTGCAGTACGCCGTTGATCTGGATCTGTAGCTGCAAGAAATCCTGAAGAGTGGCGTTGGCAACGCGCCAGAATTGTTTTTCTCCAGGCTTCATCTGGATAATTGGTGACGTCCCCAGGAACGGCGCAACCTGATAGTTGAGGGTCAGCAGATACGGTCCGGGGATCCAAGGCACTAGGTACTGCTGGCGAATCACGAACACGCGCTCGGTGAGTCCCGCCACCTCGGGGCGAACCTTTTCCATCCCTTCCACAATCAAAGCCCCGGCAGCGCCGCCGTTCACCTGGAATTCAGTAAAGCCGTGGACGTGCGGATGGTACCAGTAGAGCCCCGGAGGCTGAGTCGCCGGAACCTGCACATTGAACTGGAAGCCCGGCGTCCCGGGTTGAATCAGAGTATTGATCACGTCGTCTTGATGGCACACCGGAGGCACGTTCATGCCGTGGAAGTGCACATTCGTCGAATTGATCGTCGCTGCGCCGCCATCGCCGCAGGTCGGCCCACTCGGGGCCGCCATGTTCATCTTCATCGATTCGTTGCCCTTGATCCCATCGACGACGTTGAGATTCAGAACGTCTCCCGGATTGAGGCGCAACGTCGGCGCCTCGACGACCTGACCGGGCGCCTGGTAGTTGTAGCAAAAGTGCGTATAGCCGGCGACATCCACGGAGTGCTGGAGCGTGAATTTGGCGTTGAGGGCGCCATTTTGCGAAACCACGTTGAAGGGATCGGCCACCACCGTCCCTGAGTCTGGGCGAGCCGGGCAGTCTTGCGCCATGGATCTAACAAAGGAGAACCCGCACAAGACGATCGCAAGCATCCACCTCGACATCCCTCGCATATCCAACTCCTTTGTTTGTAGGTTCCCCACCCTCAGCGGCCACACTGCTCTCAGTTTTAACTTAGAAAGATCGAGGAGGGTAAGTGCCAATGGAGAGGAGTCCCGCATTGTTCGGATCAGAAGCCGGCGAGCCCGCCACTTCCTTTAACGAACATTTCTGCCCCGACGAAGTGAGCGCCACAGTCGCGATTCCTGGCGCGCTACCGAACTCCGCAACATAGACCCCACTGCCGTTGCCGGTCTGGTTGATCAGACCGATTCCCGCCAGATACGACCAGTTTGTCGACAGCCCGCGCAGCGGTCCTGACGTGCAACCCGGGGTAAATCTTCCCCTGGTCTTATCAAAAAACAACGCACTGACTGTTGCTCCCTGCGTGTTGATCACGTAGAGCATGGTTTCGTCAGGGCTCAGCATGATGTTGCTGGAGCTAATGGCCGCCGCTGAGCTGTACACTCGCGTCTTTGTCAACTTGCCGGACGAAATATCGGATATTTCCACGCTGAGAGCCGTGGACGTATCGCCGAAAATCGCGTAGTGCCCGTCGCTTGTGATGTCGACAACGTTGGGATACGTGGCATCCTGCGACGCAACCGTAGCCGTGGAATACTGCTTGTCGCCATGGGAGACCGGAGTGCCACCAGAAATGTCGAAAGACTCGATCGAGCCATCGGTGTAGGTGGCCACCAGCATCGTACCGTGCACCGCCATGCCATTGATGACTCCCCCGTGCAAACCTTTGACCGGAGTATCGTTCAGAAATCCCACGCCGCAGCCCGACTGCACCGCGAAAGTCGCGATCGTGTTGGAGTCGCTGAAGCTGGCGTACAAGTAATTGGTGTTCGCCGCCAAGCCAATGCCGTTCGATGTTCCAGCGTCGGTGCCCGAGCCACTCGCGCTGCCGCCCACGGTCAAGGTTGCGATAGAGATGCCCACTACATCTCCATTGCCCGCTTCCGACGCATAGACGCATTGCTGGTCAGCGTCGCTGACCACGGTGACCCGGTTCATGCCAAAGTATCCACCGCCAATGCCGAACAGGCCGGTCTGCACCTGTTGTTTAAACACCAAGCCTCCATTGGTACCGACGGTATAAAAGCTGACCCCAGTTGGGTAAGGGAACGCCGCGTCATCATTGGTTACGACGTATTGCGTTCCGGCCATGGCTAGCCCGCTCATGGCGAGAATGCCGACCAGCAGCAGCACCGAGCGCGATAACCAAGAGGTTGCAAATTTCGTCATACTCTGTTCCTTCACGCCATCGGGCAGTACATCATGCTTCGGAGAGGTGTTCAAGACCAATCGATTGAAGACATTGTAAAAACAGCGCCGGGCTGCAACTAGTTGCGGAAAAACGGTAACCGCGCTCCATTCATGTGAAAACTCGCGAAGATTCCAGGACAATTTGGAGCTCGGGCCTTGACGAGCACCGGTAGATCGCTCTCAGCGCGAGCTACGGAAAGCAGCGGAGCGGAAAGTGCCGCAATCCAGCCTGGGCTATTATTCTGGAAAGTGACTGAACGGCCAGACACACACGCCAAGACGCCGCTTCGCAAGGGCCTTCTCCGATTTTTTGTTCGATGGATAGCAATCGGAGTCGTGCTTGCTTGGTCACTTGCGGCGCTGATCCTGCTGGTCGCCCGGTGGATCGATCCACCGTCAACCGCGGTGCACATTCAGCGCCGCTTGCAGGCTTGGATTCACCGCACTTCGTATCACAAACATTACACATTCATTCCGCTTAGCCAAATCTCGCCCGATCTCCAGCATGCCGTAATCGCTGCGGAGGACGCGCGCTTCTACCAGCACCACGGGTTCGACTGGCACGAGATCCAAATTGCTGCCGAAGACGATCTGGAGGGTGGTCGCACTCGCGGCGCTTCCACGATCACGCAGCAACTTGTAAAGAACCTGTTCTTCGGAACAGGTCGCTCTATCCTGCGCAAGGGTGCGGAGTTCACGCTAGTACCGGTAGCCGAATTAGTCCTCGGCAAGCGGCGCATTCTAGAGATCTACCTCAACGTGGTCGAATGGGGTCCTGGTATTTACGGTGCAGAGTCGGCGTGTCGTTACTACGACGGAACGGCGGCCCGGTATGTCGGCCGCGAACAGGCAGCGCGGCTGGCCGCGATTCTGCCCGCTCCTCTGAAGCGACGGCCCGAGCGCATGAATAAGTACAGCGCATTGATCCTTGAGCGGATGCGCCAAATCGGTTGGTAATCGCCACTAGCTCTGGCCAAAGCAGTGCCCATCTATCGACGACGCCTCGTGTACACATGCCGATTGGTCAGCGCATGAAACGTGACTGAATCTTTCGGGCAGGGGACGGCCAGGGACGGTTTGACCACTCCGCGCATCCTCGGCGACAATCCTGTCTCAATCCAGATTTGTCGATGACAGGAGCGATCCATGACTCATGACGCGGCTGTTGCAAAGGCCCAGGAGATCGCCAGTCGGGTGCTGGCTCCATCCGCAGGGCAAAACGATAAGGCAGGACGATTCTCCACCGAGGCTGTTGTGGCACTGGGAGAGTCCGGACTGCTTGGGCTGATGTTATCCATGGATGTTGGCGGTTTAGGGTTAGGTCCACGCACATTTGCGGCTGTTATCGCCACGCTCGCCGAGGTGGATGCGTCGGTCGCGATGGTCTATCTCATGCACATCCTCGGCGCTGCGGTGATTTCGGCGGCGCGCCCAGGCGCGGCTCAGGCAGTCGCGCCAATACTGCAGGAGATCGGTACGGGCCGCCATTTGTCTACGCTCGCTTTCAGTGAAGCTGGCTCGCGCAGTCACTTCTGGGCTCCGACATCACGCGCGCATCGAAATGGCAACGGCGTTCGAATCAGCGCCAAGAAATCGTGGGTGACTAGCGCGGGTCATGCGCAAAGCTATGTCGTATCTTCGCTCGCCCCTGAGGGAACTGGGCCCACCGATTCGACCCTATACCTTCTTCCAGCGCAGACACGCGGCCTTTCCGTGGCAGGGCCTTGGGACGGCTTGGGCCTTCGGGCCAACGCTTCTTCGCCCATTACCCTGGACGACTGCGAAGTCCCGTTCGACCTTCAACTCACTGAGGATGGCGGCGGTTTTCCGGCCATGCTGAACGTGGTGCTGCCGCTATTCAATTTGGGGACGGCAAGTGTGGCCCTGGGGTTGTGCCGAGCGGCGGTTGCCGGAACTACGGCGCACCTCAAAAGTGCGAAATTCGAACATCTCGGCCAGAGCCTTGGCGAAAGCCTGCCCACCCTGCGCGCGCAACTAGCAACGATGCAGATTGATACCGACGGACTGTCGGCACGCATCGACGATTTGATCGATCATCTTGAGAAGCCGCGCGAGACGACCATGCTGCGCGTGCTGGAGACTAAAGCCGCCGCAGGCGACGTGGCTATCAGCGTCACCTCAGCGGCAATGCGTGCTTGCGGCGGTGCGGCGTTCTCAAAGCATTTGGGCATCGAGCGCCTGTTCCGCGACGCCCACGCGGGCGCCGTGATGGCACCAACCGGCGACGTTCTGCGCGAGTTCATCGGAAAGGCGCTGTTGGGAATGCCGCTCTTTTGAGATCGATGGGTGGCCCACCCCCCCTACGTGGTTTTCATAGGGGCGGGATTTTGAGAATGTTTGAAAACGGCATTGGATAAACGGTGAGGTCTTATGAGCAAAACAATCTGGTTGGGAGCAGTTGCCTACAATCCGAAAGTGGTTATCATCTGGGAGGGAATGCGCCGCTATTTTCACGAGGAGGCGCATCTGCCCGTTGAGGTCGTACTATTTCAGAGCTACGAAGCGCAGGTCCTCGCGCTCCTCGCCCAGCCTGGCGAGGCCGTGCCTCATATCGACATTGCATGGAACACAAACCTTGCCTATCTGCAAGCGGATGAGTGGAGCGGACACGCCTGTCGCGCGATTGCCATGCGCGACACCGATCTCGGCTGGATGACCAAGATCGTCGCGGTGAGCGGAGGCCCCATTTCCCAGCTCGCTGATTTGAAAAATCGAACGCTTGCACTTGGCAGCCGAGACAGCGGACATGCAGCGATTCTTCCCGTTCACTTCTTGGAGCAACACGACATGCGCGAGGGCAGGGATTACCGCGCGCTGCGCTTCGACAGCGATGTGGGCAAGCATGGTGATACCGGGGCCAGTGAAGTGGAAGTGGTGCGCGCCGTCCTCGACGGGCGCGCCGACGCGGGCGCAATCGGCAGTCCCTTCTGGAATACAGTGCGCAGCGAGCGCCTAGTGCCCGAAGGCGGAGTTCGCGAGATATGGTCCTCTCCGGCCTACAACCATTGCATGTTCACGGCGCGGCCTGATCTCGATCCGGAGCGGGAGCGCCGCTTCGCCGACGCGCTGACAGCAATGAGCTACGACAATCCGGTTCATCGGCCGATTCTCGACGCCGAAGGGCTCCAGCGTTGGCTGCCGCCTCACGTGGATGGCTACGCCGAGTTGCGTCAGGCCGCCTTGCAGCAGGGATTCTTCCAGGAACTCGCCAAGTCGGCTTAGAAACTTCTATATGAAGAATATCAACCCGGCTCCTAGTATCGATGAATACTTGCGCGAACGTTTGATGCCGGTGGAGGGTGCCATTCCGCACATTCCTGGCATCGAAATGTTCGGAAACTCGATTCCAGCTGGCACGGTCGGCGGTGACCTGTTTGAATACATCAATTTTCAGCAGCGCTATGACATCGATGCCCGCATTCAGCAAGCTCAGCGTCTATCCATGGAGTTTCTCCAACCGTTGCCTCCAGGGGCAGCCGTCCGCAATTCGGTTGACGATCACGTGCAGTGGATGAGAGGAACCCTGGGCTACACACCGGAGAAGGAGGCGGAATACCGATTCGCGCGCAGTTCTGAGCAGGTGCGGGTCGCGGAAGATTTGCGGGACCTTTATTCAACTGCCGGGGTTCTGCTGGTGGACGCGCAGGGCCACGGATTGATCTCGGCAAAAATCGCATCTACGGTTCATGACACATTCCACGCGTTGATGCTCACCGAACTCGATCGCTACGGCAAGACTACGCCGATGCTGTTGGAGAACCTCAACCTGCGTCTGGCACAGTCGGTGACAGCTCGGAACGCGCTGGGGATAACCGAGAAAGAAGGTGCGCGCGAAATCGCGACCATGCTTTATGGCGAAGTAAATCCTCTTGGCCATTTTCGTTTTGCAAATTTTGGCCATCCCCCACCCCTGGTATTCTCGGCGGAATATCACAAGTTCATGAAAATCGACGACGACCGCATGTTGCAATTCCTTGCTCTTGGCTTACAGCTCCCGGCAGACCATCCCGATCTTAAGAAATACTTCTCGCTGAATGTACGCCAAAAAGACTTCAGTACTGCCGATCTCGCCGAGATCACGCTCATGAGTCCGGGGGATATTCTCGTCCTCTATACCGATGGAGTTTATGACGGCAGCGACCAGCAGGGCCGCGAGCAACTTCAGGCGGTCATGCGCGAACATTACCGGCAACCCGCCAAAGAAATCTGCAACGCCTTGCTGGATTACGCGACCAAGCAGGATGACTATCTTCGCCGAAGTGGCGATGAAGCCTTGATCGATGACAAAACCGTATTTATCGTCAAACGAACGTGAAAGTTACGCGAGGTCGCTATCCGGAAAAAGCTGCGCCACCGTCTTCATCGGTAGAAAAAGCCGATTCGGGTGATTCGGAATATCGATGAAGCCATCGCGTCTGTAGAAGGCGCGCGCATTTTCGTCGATGGCATCCACCACCACCGCCACCGAGGCGATGTTCCGGCTGTGCTCCAGTGCTCAAATGTTCATGCGCAGTTAAAGATTCTCGCCAGCTTATTCGCGTGCTCCCCTTCGCGCTCGAAGGCGCGGCGGACGGCCGCAAACGACTCGGACAGAGGGAAAATATCGCGCGTGACCAGCAGATCGGCATCTTCTGCGCCGACTGGATGCCAGTACACACCATCGGCTGTGACGGTGACTTCCGGCACTAAATCGGCTCGACTCATTGCGACGCCCTCGCTGGCAGAGCCACGCAAAGCGATCCGGCGGATGACTCGGTCCTCTGCCGCGATCTTCTCCTGATCGAGGAATTGTCGGAATGCCTCAGCCTCCGCGTCGGTCGAAACCGTGGCCGCCCATCGCACTCGGAAGCCGTGCGCACGAGCGCGCTGAATCCCCTCGCGAGTGCGGGCCCATGTTCCGGCGCCGCGATGGCGGTCGTGCAGTGCTGGCGTCGGGCTGTCCAAGCTGATTTGCAGGACAATTCGATCGCGAGGCAACGCTCGCAAGCTTTCCGCGCGCCGTCCGGTAAAGAGCATTCCGTTGGTCAGCACCGTGGTCGGAGCGGCTGCCGCGCAAGCAAGCAGAATGTCGCCGATCTCTTCCAGCAGAAACGGCTCGCCTCCGGTCACGAAGATTTCTTTGACGCCTAACTCGGCGGCTTCACGAGCGATTCGCTGCACGCGTGAGAGTCCTAGTTCCCGTCGCGGAGCATTGGGCGAGGAACGTACGCAGCAGTAGTCGCAATGCAGGTTACAGTCAAAATTGGTGTAGAGCCAAAGCCGCGAGCCCACCGGTCGATTGTCTTCTGCCGATACTCCGGCAGGCGCCGGAACATCCCCGCAGCGGAAGACCCACCGGGAGCGGCGCTCTTCGGCCGTAGCCTCTAGCAGTGGATTCCCGGTGAACCGGCACCACGTTTCCAACTCAGATCCGACGCTTTCGTCGTCACCCACGACCGCGACCAGATCGCCTGGCCGGCTGCGGCGCAGCACGGCGATCAACTCCGGCAGCAGGCCAGATGCAAAGGTCTTTCGCCCAATATCCAGATCGACGTCAGCCCTCATCGGAATGCCTGCATTCTACAGTTCCGAGAGCACTTGGAGACAACCCGCGTCTTACTGCGCCGTCATCCACTTGTCGGATCCCGACACCTTGACCGCCACATCCGAAAACCAGATCCGGATCGGCGTGCCATCGGCGTAGCCGCGGCGATCCGTTGAGAGGAGCAGTGGACCAGCTTTTTTTTGGGCTCCCCAGGTTGCGAACACCAGGCTTGGCTTTTTGGCGCCGCCGCGGTGGTACACCCAATAGTCGATGCGGCCGTCCTTGCCGACGTAGAGTTCCCAGGTGTCGCCCGGCGTGTAACCGCCGCTTTCCGCAGGATATTTCACTGCGATCAGCTCGGCTGAGCCACTACCCACCGGCATGTTATACATACCGGCATCGATCACCGCGGGGCTACTGTCCCAGTAAGCCTTCAGGGGGAAGAGAAGAGTGTAGTTATCGTTGATGAAACCAGGATCGACATCGTTTTTCACGGAGTCGGGCTGGCTGCCCAACTCGGATCGCTTGTAGGTAACCTTGACTGGCTTGCCGTCCTTATCCTTCCCTTCGTAGGTCACCTGAGTGGTCTTGGGCTCCCATTCCCACGAACGGGAGGCACTCAACTTTCCCCATTGAAAGTTCCAGGTATAGCGGATTGCCTCGATCTTGTCCCACGAGCCAAGCCCATACGTCTTAGCAACTTTCTCGAAAATTGGTGGGCGCGTCTGCGCCCATGAGGTTGCAGCAAGGACCAGCACCCCGAAAATCAGGAAACGAATCATGCTTGTACGGCAGAACTTTGTCATGGACGGTTCTCCTTACAGTTGCGATTAAGCCATGGCCGAAGAAGCGCGTGTATTGGACGAAGGTATCGATCGATACCTTGGTATGAATCAGGTTGATGATGAACAAACATTCCCGGATTCATAAAACGTGAATAGCACGGCTGGTCTTACTCTACCGATCCGCTGGTCACTGCGGGGGGCCTCGGCTGGTCCGGCGCCAACTGATAATCGCGGCAGCAAAGGCCACGCATCCGTATTCCAGCAGCATGACCCAGCCCGGAAGCGCCCCCCAGGGATGCCCAAGTGTGCGCAAATGCCACTGGACGTAAGTCGGGAAAATGCTCACAGTCCATACGATCAGCAGCACCGTCGAAGCCGACGTCAGAAATGGCAGCAGCCAGAGTAGATACCACGGGAACACGGCCGGGGCGAACAACAGGCATGCCGCCATTGGCCAGGCAAGCAGGTACGTAGACCAATCAGGCGCCGCCCTTCTGAGCCAGGTTGCAGTCACTAATCCGACGAGCAATGCCAGTCCAGCCAGCAACTGCGGAGGAGCCACATAAGCGAGTGCCGCGAACACGGGACCATTGAAGCGGAAAGTCTGCACATACGTACCCAGCGAGCCAATTTGAATGTGGCCGTGATTGAGAAATGGCACGTATAGCATTCCAACCACCGCGACCGCCAGAGCAGCGTCGCGAATGCGAATCCGTCTCCAGTAAAGGGGCAAGAGTACGATCGGCAGAAATTTCACTGCGATCGCTAGCCCAAGCGCGACGGCCGCAGTCGCCCTCCACCGGCGAACCAGCGCGGCAGCAGACACCACCAACATCAGCGCGCCAACGATGTCAATGTGACCGCTTCCAGCCACCTCGATGGCCAACAAAGGGCTCCAGGCGAACGCCAGAACCAGGTGCGTTCCCTGCCGGGTCCGGCGCAGGATATCGAGTAATACGAAAACAATGGCGAAATCGCAAACTACAAACGACACCTTCAGTGCAAAGGTGGACTCCCGAATGGCGGTTACTGCGCGGAAGAAAATCTGCGCTCCTGGCGGGTACGGACTCGCAAAATCCGGATTGTTCAAGTTGCGGGTTTCCGAAGTATGCAGCCCCTTCACGGCAGGATCGCTGGGGACGACAAGATAGGGGTTGTAGCCGAGCCTCTGCAGCCGGCCATCCCAAACATATCGATGGATATCATCATCGGCCCCCGGAGCCGTCCGAAGAAATTCAATCTGCCACACAGCAGAGAGGACGAGTCCGATGACGACAACTCGTCGAGAAAATATTGGCGTAGCGAAAAACTCGCGCACCGCCAAGAGATAAGCGATTCCCGCCAGCATCAATGCGGCCATGAAGTATGGCCCACCCCGATCGCCGAAGTTGCGTGCGCAAATCGTTAGCGCCACACACAAGATGGCGCCGAGTATATACACTCTCCACTCGACGGAGACCTTCACCGGTCTCCCGTGCCTGTTCGATGGCCCATCCGAGATCGGACCGGCGCAACCGCCAGCTCTCTAAGCCACGCCGCCGTGCGTGGCGCCCTTGCCGGAGCCACACGCAATTCCTCTGCCAACCGAGTCAGGTCGTCGGCGACATCGATATCGTAAAAAGGGTCTGCGAAACCGACGGACAGCTCGAGAGCTTGTGCGTGCGACAAGAGTCTTTCGAGCGCACTGTTCGTGCCCATTCCGTCATCTGCGAAAAGCGTAGGATGAGATGCCTTTGCGCCTACGAGATAGTAACCTCCGTCGTGCGTTGGTCCCACGACCACGTCATAAACCATAAGCATTTCGAACGCATCTTCGAGAACCGAACGCGGCAGATGTGGGCTGTCGCTGTTGAAGGCAATCGTTCGTCGCGGACGTGCGCCCCGTTGATGACCTTCTACGAAGTGCGCAAACACTGAAGTGAGGCCTGCCGCAAGTCCTTCGCCTTTCTGGGCAACTGCGCTCACCTCGCTGCCTGCCAACCGCGCTAGTTCGTTCACGTCCGATTCCGGGGACATGATGGCAACCTCCACATCACTCAATGACCGCGCCAGGGCCAGTGTGTCGTCCAACAGACAGCAATAGAAAGCAGTGACAGCCTCAGGAGAAAGGCTGGGAGTCAGGCGGGTCTTGACCGTGCCCGGCCTCGGTGCCTTAGCCATGATGACCAGCACACGGTCGCTGCCTGACGAATGTGCCACCGGCTTGCTTGCAGATTTCATAAAAGATGGCCGCGAACCTACGCTGTGCGTTGTCTTCCGGCTCTTCGATGCCGGAAATAATAGCGCACGATCAAGCTGAGGATGAACCAACCAGCGCCGACCGTGCCCTTCAGCGTACCGCTGATCTTCGATTTTCCGATTCGCGGATAGTAGCTCACTGGAACTTCCACCACACGGTATCCAGCGAGTGCGCCCTTGAGGATCATTTCAACTGCCCAGCCGTAGGTAGTCTCTTCGAGTGCGAGCGCGCGTAGTACATCTGCGCGGCCAGCGCGAAACGGGCCGAGATCGCTGATGTTCAATCCATACAGAAGCCGGATGAGACTGGCGGCGACACGATTCCCGAACGCCTGATGCCAAGGCAACGCCCCAGCGGAGCGCTGCGTCTGTAGGCGAGAACCGAGCGTGATGTCGGCGCGCCCTTCAATGATCGGCGCTAAAAGAATCGGCAGTTCGGAGGGCCGGTCGCTATAATCGCCATCCAGGAACACAACCACGTCAGGAGAACTTGCCGTGGCCAGGCCTGTGAGGCACGCTTGCCCGTAACCCCGCCGCGGTTCCTGCACGACGCGGGCCCCCATTCTTGCGGCGATCTCGGGCGTCCCGTCGTTCGAGTTGCTGTCGACCACAATGACCTCCGTCGTGAGTTCGGAGGGGAGATCCGCCAAAACGCGCTCAATCGCCTGCGCTTCATTATGAGTGGGGATGATGACGGAGACTCGCACGTGAGCGTGATTCAAGTGATCTTCATTCAGGTGAGCCAGCCCACTCAACGCCCCAATCACCAGAAAAGAGAAGATGGCCACCGTTGCGCCAGCCACGCGTCAACGCCCCATCTCCGGCCAGCGCTTCCGATCGCGAGTCCAAGGGATGCGAGCACCGGAACGAGTAGTTCCCAAATCCACGCGGTGCCCCACTCCGAAACCCAAAGGCTGCCGAGATACAGAAAAGCGACAAATGCCGCCGGTCGGGTAAGTAAACCGATGATGAGCAGGATGCCGAGAGAGATCTCAGTCATGGCCTGCATAGGAGCCGCCATAGCGGCGTGGCTCGCTGCCAGGCCCATGACCGCCTTCCACACACCCGGCGCGTGGCTCGCCTTGATGTAGTAATTGATCAAGCCCGCGTAACTCGCCGGCGTGTAGAGGCCCTTCCCGAGATTCTCGAAAAACACCCACACGAACATCGCGCCGATCGTCACGCGTACCACCGCCAGCCCGTTTGCGGCGGTCAGTGGCTTGGGCGCCTGACTGGGTGTCGGGCTCGCGTTCAGTCCCATGACAACCTCGTGACCTGTGAATGATAACCTTTGCGGACGACCAGCCTGGTCCGAACAAACGATCAGACATCCTATTCCGTTCTTCGATGTGTTGCCAAGTGGGGTGCAGATGATCTGTCAAAGCAGAGCTGATTGCGCGTGATTTGCACCTCTGCAAGTCATTGAAAAATGGCGGAAGCGAATGGGGGTCGAACCCATCGGTGACAGGATTGCCTGCCACCCGCCGGTTTTGAAGACCGGGACGATCACCGGACCGCATGCGCTTCCGTGTCGCTACCAGCAAAAAGCCACGGACCCGTCAGACCGCTGCAGATCAGAGTAATTCTTATTCCGATCCGCCAGAATCCTTATGATCCGTGGCCGATTTTATTACGCGCGTCTTGCTCTCTGCTACTTGGGTTGAGCCGCGACTCTTAGATACGGCTTAATGGTTTTGAAGCCGGGAAACTTTTCTTGAGCTTCTTCGTTTGAAACCGCAGCCGTCAGGATCACATCGTCGCCCGGCTTCCAGTTCACAGGCGTTGCGACTTTATGTTTCGCCGTGAGTTGCATGGAGTCAATAACGCGCAGGATTTCGTCGAAGTTGCGTCCCGTAGTCATCGGATAGCTGATCTGTAGTTTGACTTTCTTGTCTGGACCGACCACAAAAACTGTGCGCACGGTGGCGTTATCCGCAGGGGTGCGGCCTTCGCAGGTTTCGCCCGCTTCGGCCGGGAGCATGCCATAAAGTTTGGCAATCTTGAGTTGCGGGTCACCGATCATCGGGTAGTTCACTTTCGCGCCTTGGGTTTCTTCGATGTCAGCCGCCCACTTGCTGTGGTTGGTGACCGGATCGATGCTCAGCCCGATGATTTTCGTGTTGCGCTTTGCAAATTCCGGCTGCAGCTTCGCCATATAGCCGAGTTCGGTGGTGCAGACGGGCGTGAAGTCCTTGGGATGTGAGAACAGGATCGCCCAGCCGTCGCCGATCCAGTCGTGGAAATGGATTGTTCCTTGCGTGGTTTCCGCAGTGAAATCAGGGGCCGTATCGTTGATCCGGGGAACGCTGTGGGTTTCAGTCGCGGTAGTCATCATCGTCTCCTTAATGAATTCAAATGGCGCAAGACTCGGAAAGTCGGCCCATCCCGGCTCCCTGACTTGGTACAAAGCGGATGAAAACGAAACCCACCCGCTTTACCGGGTGGGCTGGAAAGAATCTCGCTGACTCCTAGCCACACGCCGGCGCCGGGCGACAACAGCACATGGCACAGGCGATGGAAGGAAGAAACATATTTCTAGGATAGAAGCGGTGGCTGCCGGTGTCAAACGAGGCCGCCTCGTCATCGCCACGTTTTTTCTGCATCGTCGAGGATTTGCCCGCATCCCTCTTTGAGCACGCTATTTCGCGAATTCGAGGACGTTCATGAGCAAGGCGCGGCGATTCGCCATGGCGCAGTGGGATGTCTTTTCTTCCCAGCCTCTCGAGGGAAATTCCCTTGCCGTATTTTTCGACGCGCGTGGACTGACCGATGGGGAGATGCAGTCGATCGCGAAAGAGATGAATCTCTCGGAGACGACATTCATTCTTCCGCGCGATCCTGAAATCGAGCGTGAGCGTGGCGTCCGCGCGCGGATCTTTACCGTGCAGGAGGAGTTGCCTTTTGCGGGCCACCCAACGTTGGGGACGGCGTTTGCGTTACGCGGGGAATCCGGAGCCGGGCAGATCACGCTTGACCTGAACGTGGGGAAGGTCCCAGTGCGATTTGAAGATCACTCAGGCCAACCCGTGTTCGGCGAGATGACCCAGATTGACCCCATCTTTGGAGTGCAACATGAGCGCGCAGCCGTTGCACATGCGATTGGATTGAACGTCGACGATTTCGATCCGTCGTTGCCCATTGAGACCGTGTCGACAGGAATTCCTTATACCGTGGTTCCACTGAAAACACTTCGCGGCATTCAGAAGCTTCGGGTTGACCTCAGCCGCGCCGATGATTACATGGCGAAGACCGGCGGAAAGTTCTTCTACTTTGTTTCGCGGGAAACCGTCGATCCGGCAGCCCGTTTACATGCCCGCATGCTCTTCTACAATGGCGAGGATCCCGCGACGGGTTCAGCAGCAGGCTGCGCGGCCGCTTGGATGGTGGCGTGCGGGGTGGCGAAACCCAATGAGCGCGTTCTGATCGAGCAGGGCATCGAGATGCAGCGGCCGAGCAGGATTTTTGTGCGCGCGTCTCAGGAAAACTCGAACCGCGATAACCGGATAGTTAACGTGCGCGTCGGAGGCCACGCGATCGAAGTCATGCGCGCCGAAGTTTTTCTCTAGCTTACCGTGCGCAAGCGCCCGAAAACACTATGGCGCACTCACTCTAAAAAAAATCAATGGCCAAAAAGTCCCATTAGCATTCACGCTACTTTACAGTGCGCATTCTTCCCGTTAGCATTCAGTTCGCTCTGACATTCTTCATATTGAGAAAAGCCTCTGTTGGTTTTGCGGCCCGGGGTTGCGGCGTCGCACGGCAGATTGCGGAAGGCTGATGAAACCGAAGCGCACGATTCTGTGTGTAGACGATAACGAGCAGTCCCTTTCCCACCGAAAAATCATGCTGGAAACCCGCGGCTACCGAGTAGCCAGCTTTTCCCGCGGGGAGGAAGCGCTGGCGCGCTTTGTGCAAGGTGGAGTCGACCTGGTGATTGCCGACATGGCCATGCCTGGCCTCGATGGACCGCAACTCATCGCCAAGATCAAGGGCTTGTCTCCTCATACCCCGGCCATCCTCATCTCCAGTAAGGTTCGCATCTACGATCACGATTCGCAGGCCGACGTTTTCCTCACGAAGGGAATGTACGCCCCTGTCGACCTGCTGGAACGCGTCCGTCTCCTGCTGGTCCGCAAGCGTGGGCCCAAGCGCATGCAGCAGCCGCGGATTCCGCAAGTTGCGCCCCAGATCGGCGCTGCCTGATTTCTGCCTCCCGTACAGTTTGATAACTGGCACACCACGTCCCCGCACTCGGTAAGGGCCTTCGTGTAAGATTCCTAACAGGCATGGCCGACGCATTTATCGAAGCAAGGAACCTGCGCAAGACGTATCACGTGGGCAAAATTGAGGTCGAGGCGCTCCGCGACATCTCCTTCAACGTGCAGAAGGGTGAGTTCGTCAGCGTTGTGGGCCCTTCGGGCAGCGGAAAATCGACCCTCTTCTATTTATTGGGCGGACTCACGCGCGCCGACGGCGGCAGCGTCGTCCTCGACGGCGACGATCTGGCCACGCTCTCCGACGCGGAACGCACCCGCATGCGCAAGCGCAAAATCGGCTTCGTCTTCCAAAAGTTCAACCTGCTGCCAACCCTTGACGCCCGGTCGAACATTGGCATTGCACGGGAAATTTCCGGCAACGGCGACGGCGATCCCGCCCACTTCGACCGCATTACTGACCTTCTCGGATTGACCAAGCGCCTGGGGCATCGCCCTTCCGAGCTTTCTGGCGGCGAACAACAGCGCGTGGCGCTGGCGCGCGCGCTCATCAACAAACCAGCGGTCGTCCTCGCCGACGAACCGACCGGTAACTTGGATTCCAAGAACTCCGACATCGTGCTCAGCATGTTGCGCCGATCCAATCAGGAACTGGGGCAGACCGTGCTGATGATCACGCACAATCCAGCGGCCGCGGAGTACGGCGACCGCATCATCCACATGCGTGACGGCCAGATCGTGCGGCCCGAAGAAGATCCGCAATGGGCGCTGCATTCCAAGTAGCCTGCCCCGTACTCGCACCCCCGGTGTTATCCTAAGAAATCGTATCCCGCAACGAGGGCTGTAATCGTTCATGTCCAATCCAGAAACTCCAGAAATCCAATCTGCCGCCGAAAGCACAGAATCCTTCGGCGACATACTCTCTCAATACACCAAGAGTCATTCCCGCAAGACCGAGGGCAGTAAGCAGCTGCAGGCCACAGTAATCGCCGTGAACGCCGAGTCGGTGTTCTTCGACATCGGATACAAGTCCGAAGGCATCCTGCCCCTGACCGCGCTCCAAGGCGAAGCTCTGAAGCCCGGCGACAAGTGCCTGGTCACAGTCAAGGGACGCGATCTCGACGGCTACTACGAGCTTTCGCGCTTCAAAATCGAGCGACCGATGGATTGGTCCGCGCTGGAAAAAGCTTTTTCCGACAAGACGACCGTCCTGGGTACGGTCACGGGCGTGATCAAAGGCGGCTTCAGCGTTGACGTGGGCGTACGCGCCTTCATGCCAGCCTCGCGCAGCGGGGTGCGCGAAGCTGCCGACATGGAGAAGCTAGTCGGGCAAGAGATCCGCTGCCGCATCATCAAGCTCGACGTCACGGATGAAGACGTCGTGGTCGACCGCCGCGCAGTTGCCGAGGAAGAGGAGCGCTCCGCCAAAGACAGGTTCTATTCGCAGATGAAGGAAGGCGACACCGTAAGCGGCACCGTGCGCAGCCTTACCGATTACGGCGCCTTCGTCGACCTTGGCGGAGTCGATGCGTTGCTGCATGTGAGCGACATCTCCTGGGGCCGCGTCAACAAGCCGTCGGACGTCCTCTCTGTCGGCCAAGCGCTCGAAGTGAAAGTGCTTAAAGTTGGATCAGAGACCGAGAAGAAGCGCATCTCTGTTGGACTTAAGCAACTGCAACCCCATCCCTGGGACGCGGTCGCCGCAAAGTTTAGGGCCGGAGATCGGGTACGCGGCACCGTCACCCGCCTTATGGACTTCGGCGCGTTCGTGGAACTCGAGCCCGGCATCGAGGGTCTCATTCACATTTCCGAGATGTCGTGGTCGAAAGGCAAAATCAGGAAATCCAGCGATGTTGTGAAACAGGGCGAGACCGTCGAGGTCGTGATCCTGCAAGTCAACGCCGGCGAACGCCGCCTCTCACTGGGGCTGAAGCAGGCGCTCGGTGATCCATGGGCGGATATCTCGCAACGCTTTCAGGTTGGTTCGGCAGTCGAAGGACCCGTCACCAATCTGACCAAGTTCGGCGCCTTCGTCCAGCTCTCCGAAGGAATCGAGGGAATGGTTCACGTCAGCGACATCAGCGCCGAAAAACGCATCAACCAGCCGGCAGACATGCTGCGTGTCGGACAAGTTATCAAAGCGCAGGTGTTGGCCATCGACCTCGACAAGCGCCAGATGCGGCTGGGCATGAAGCAACTCGTGCCCACCGGTCTCGACGAATACATCGCCGAGCACAACGAAGGCGACGTAGTCACAGGCCGTTTGATGGACGAGTCCGGCGGCCAAGCGAAAGTAGAACTCGGCGAAGGCATCCATGCCACCTGCAAGGTCACTGCGGCAGCACCCGCGAAAACTGAGGCGCCGAAAGAGTCGAAAGCAGATCTGTCGTCGCTAAGTTCCATGCTGCAGGCGCGCTGGAAGAGCGGCTCCGCAGGCCCACCCAAGGCAGAGCCGATGCGTGCAGGGCAAGTCCGCAGTTTTCGCATCGTGAGCCTGGATCGAGCCGCGAAGAAGATTGGCCTGGAGTTCGCTTAGCCCCGGCACCTCGAAGTCACCGCGGAGGATTCCATGTTACGTATCGTGCTGCTGTTGGTAGTTGTGGTCGTACTGATCGTGTTAGTCCCGCGACTGCTGTCCCATTCAGCCGCGCCCTCCGAAGGAAGCAATGCTCCCGATTTCTCACTGCCCTCACAGGAAGGCTCCTCCGTCAGCCTCACAGACTACCGCGGAAAATGGGTTGTCCTTTATTTCTATCCTAAAGATCAGACGCCAGGCTGCTCTCGCGAAGCCCACAACTTTCAGGTCGATCAGCCGCGGTACGCCGATCGCAACGCCGTTGTGCTGGGTGTGAGCCTCGATAGCGTCGACTCGCACAAAAAGTTCTGCGCCAAGGAAGGACTGAACTTCAAGCTCCTGGCCGATACTGACCACAAAGTCACCGACTCCTACGGATCGCTCACTAATCTCGGCGTGGTGAAGTTTGCTGCGCGGCATACATTTCTCATCAACCCCTCCGGCAAGATTGCGAAAGCCTACACCAGCGTCGATCCTCTCAAGCACAGCGCGGAAGTTTTAGCGGAGCTCGACGTACTTCAGAAATCGGAAGCCGCAAAGCGCTAGCGGAAGAAATATGTGGGGACAGCCGCCCCCGGCTGTCCGCTGAGCGAAGCTCAGCGGGTATTGTCCCCCTCGGAGCCACCTGGGTGTCAAAAACCCAACTAATTCGGTATTCTCAGGAAAATTCCATCCCTGAATTCGCGTCTCTTCCTCTGGCAGATCGAGCCCTACGAAGTAAACTAACAAGATGGCAACCGCAGCCCGGAACAGCGTACCCAAGAGCAAGGTCTCCAGCGCCGCGGCATACCATTACCCGCCAGGCCTCGAGAGGAATCTCCTCTGGTTTGCCCTCCGCAAGTTGCGCCCCGCGAATCCGATCGTGCTCTTTCAGCAACTGGCCGAGAAATACGGCGACATCGCTTACTACAAAATCGGGTGGCATCATATCGTCTTTCTGAATCATCCCGACTACATCCGGGAAATTCTGGTCGTCCAGAACGACAATTTCATCAAGGAACGCACGGTGCAGCGCACGAAAATGCTGCTGGGCGAGGGCATGATCACTGCCGAAAGTGCTCAACACCGCGCGCAGAGGCAAGTGGCACAGCCCGCGTTCCATCGCCAGCGCATTCCTGCATACGCCAGCACGATGGTTCAGGAAGCGGTCCGCGTGCGCGACCGCTGGCGCGCCGGTGAGCAGCGCGACATCGCGATCGACATGATGCACCTCACCCTCAACGTCGTCGCGCAAACGCTGTTTGCCACTGATCTCGCCCGGGAATCGGATGACGAAGTGAACGAACTGGCCGATGCCATCAACCGCATCATGGGCCTCTACAATTTTCTGGTGATGCTGCCCGCGGCGGAGTGGCTGGTCCATATGCGGCCACCCGGCCTCGCCGCGTTCGTGCGCGCGCGCAAGCGTGTTGATGCCGTCGTCTATCGCATGATCGCCGCGCATCGGCAGCGTGGTCCTCACGGCGGTAGCCTGCTCGATATGATGCTCGCCGCCTCGCCCGATCAATCACCCGCCTCCGAGCAGTCCCTGCGCGATCAGGTCATCACAATTTTCCTTGCAGGCTATGAGACAGTCGCCAACGCACTTTCCTGGACTTGGTATTTGCTTTCACAAAATCCCGAGTGCGAACGCCGCTTTCACGATGAAATCGACCGTGAGTTGCAGGGTCGCCAGCCCTCACTCGACGATGTTCCCCGCCTCCGTTATGTGGAAATGGTGCTCGCCGAGTCCATGCGGCTCTACCCGCCAGCGTGGGCAATGGGCCGCTACGCCCGCGCCGACTTTCAACTCGGAGAGTTTTTTCTGCCCGCAAAGACGACCGTCCTGATGAGCCAGTACATCACTCATCGCGATCCGCGTTTTTTCCCCGATCCTCTGCGCTTCGATCCCGAACGCTTCACGCCCGAAGCCAAATCTCGGCGCACGAAGCTGACTTATTTTCCTTTCGGGGCCGGGGTCCGGCAGTGCATCGGTGAATCGTTCGCCTGCATGGAAGGTGTGTTGCTGCTGGCGACGATCGCGCAGAAATGGAAGTTGAGTCTTGTTCCCGGACATCGCGTCGAGCCGGAACCTCTGATTACGCTGCGGCCGAAGTACGGAATGCGAATGCAAGTCGAAGCCCGCGAAGGCGAGGGCATCTTGGCGTAGCGTTGTTTGCCTCAGTGTCCTCAGTGTCCTCTGTGGTGAATATCCCTATTTCTCCGCCAGATAAATCTCAGCCACATGCTGCGTGATTTTCCCCGGGTTCGACCCAGCCAAATTCGCGAGCGCAACCACGGTCAGTTGATCATCCACATATCGGTCGATGGCCGTCTCGAATCCCTGCCAGGAGCCATCGTGATGAATGCACCGGTGTCCTGCCCTCTCGTCGATGAACCAGCCAAAGCCGTAGTTGCCCTTGTTGGGCTGCCCATTCTTCAGTTTGACCGGAGTCCACATCAGGTCGAGGCTCGGGCGTTTCAGCAATTTATCGGTGTACAAAGCGGCATTCCACTTCGCCAGATCGAGAATCGAAAAATACAAGCTGCCGTCAGCCGTGGTGTTCACCACGGGCGCTACCCACTCCTGATTTTTCAATTCGCCTTTGACCAGCCGGTAACCCGCCGCACGATCTGGGACAATATCCGCTTCGCTGATAACCCGTGTAGACGTCATCCCCAGAGGCTGAAAGATCCGCTGCTGCAGGAAGTCGCCATAGAACTCCCCGGTCACGCGATGAATCAGAATTCCCAGAGTGACGTACCCGAAGTTGCTGTACGCCCAGTTCGTCCCTGGCGGATACGCCAGAGGAATGCTCTCGATCAGCTTCAGTTCCTCACCTTCCGTCCAGTCCTTGCGAAAGTTGAAGTCCTTCGGATAATCGCCAAAACCCGCAGTATGACTGAGTAGCTCCCGCACGGTCACTTCTTTCCAACTGACCGGGGCGTCCGCAAAGTATTTTGTGAGCGGATCATCGAGACCGATCTTGCCCTCTTCCACCAGCATCATGACTGCTGTCGCCGTGAACTGCTTCCCCACCGATCCCGACTGGAAGATGGTCTCCGGCTTGACGGGCACCTGCAGTTCCACATTGGCCAACCCGAAACCTTCGGCGCGCACGATCTTGCCGCTCTTCACAACAAGAAGGGCTAGCCCGGGGATATGCTGCCGGTGCATCTCGGCTTTGACGTAATCGGTGACAGCAGCCGTGCTTGCGGGACTCTGGGCGTTGGCGCCGCAGGTGGCGAAAAGGTAAAGGAGGGAAACGGCGCAGGGGGAGAGTTGGCGTAGGCTCATAGGTGTCCGGTGCTGATTTGCGACCATGAGTCTATCGGCAGGAATTTTTTCGGGCAAGCGCTATGCGGCTGCGACAGTCGAGCGCAGCTAGACACGCCAGCTATTTCGAAGACGTCTCTGCGAGCCGGTGTACTCCCGAACGTCGCATGGCGAACAGAATCACCCACCCGATCATTCCCGCGGCATAGAAGAATACGAATCCCATCACAATCCCTCCCAACAAAACCGAGTGCACGGGATGGATTGGTCCGATGGGAGGACTCACAGCCCCCTGCAGCGAGGCTGAAATCGATTCTCCCTTTTGGATAGCCAGCACGATTCCGCCCAGAATGATCGCCATCAGCACGGCCGTTGCTTTCGGAAAACGAAATTCGGTACGCATCGTAAACCTCCTTGGTGGAAACCACAGCCCGATCGAATCGCCACCCAATGCTCGCCAACGTTCCTGCAGCGCCCCGCCCACGACTCCAGCAATCTCGCGGGCTAAAAACTGTCCCCTGTCGAGCTTGCTCTTCGCGGCCGTCTCGGCCTGCATCTCGCCGAACACCGCAATCATCTCCTCGCCAAACTGCTCGCGGTGCAGCGCCGGATACAGACGCAGCAGCTTCCGATAGACGCTGACGCTGCTCATTTGCTCAGACCTCCTTCACCACGATCCGAAGATTTGCCAAACGCGTGAGATGCTTCATCCGGCCGACTTCCAGTTGCAGGTTCTTGCGCCCCCGCGCGGTCAGCCGATACGCCTGGCGCCCTCGCGAAGTGTCCTCTTCTTCGATCCGCTCAATCCATTCATCTTCGAGCAACCGCCGCAGCGCGCCGTAGAGCGTGCCAGTACTCAGAACCACCCGTCCATCGCTTATCTGCTCAACGTCTTTGAGAATGGAATACCCATGCCGCGGCTGCTCCGCCAGACTAAGAAGGATGAGCAACACGGGCTCGGTAAGTGGCAAAGACTCCATTGTGACCTCTGGCGACATGTCGTACAACGCCATATTGCGACAGAATCAACCGCAAGTCAATCCCAGAAATGACATTTCGCTGTGTCCTCTGTGGTGAATGCCCTTGCATCAACCACAGAGAACAACAGGGGACACGAAGAAGTGCTTCCCTATCCTCTACCCCGGAACTGGATAATATGCCGCCGGTCGCGTTTCGACGGCCGCCCCTCCGGCAGCACTTCAAATTCCCGCATCGCCTTCCGCTCGGCGGCGACCTTCTGGCGCAGCTCCCAGCTCTCGTCGGATTCCCGGTAGAGCGTCTGAGCGACCGAGCCCGGGCCCCGAACCTCACTCAGTAGCAACACTTCTACCTGAAAATCGCCGCCATCATTGGTGATGCGCAAGCGATCTCCCACCCTAACCTCGCGGGCTGCCTTGGCAATCTGCCCGTTCGACAAGATTCTGCCCAACTCGCAAGCCCGTTTCGCCAGCGGACGCGTCTTGAAAAATCGTGCGGCCCAGAGCCAGATGTCCATCCGTACGCCGGTCATGGATCTATTTTGCTACAGACAATCGGAAGCGCGCATCAGAACTGAAAGATCAAAGGGAAGATAGGAGGGAAGGTGGCAGCCCAGAAACAAATCCGGCTCAAGGGACTGCTGGTAAAATTTTGGAGGCGCGGGTCGGAATCGAACCGACGCATAAAGGTTTTGCAGACCTCTCCCTTACCACTTGGGTACCGCGCCCCTGCTCCCATACGTTAGCGTTCCGGCCGGAAAATGTCCATCTGACGCAGGCTAGGATTGGGGGACAAAAAACTGGAGCGGGAGACGGGGGTCGAACCCGCGACATCGACCTTGGCAAGGTCGCGCTCTACCACTGAGCTACTCCCGCTCAAACTTTCATTTTACAGTACGTGCGCTCCGGCTGACAATTCGCTTCGCCTCAACCAGCAAACCTTCGTTCGCACCACCAAGAATCCACAAATTTGAATTATGATGAAGTATTGCGCATTCTACGACGGAGAAACCAGACGTGGCTCAGACGGAAACTGACGGCTTAGAGGTTTTGGAAACCAGGGAGTGGGTCGATTCCCTGGATTATGTTCTTTCCAAAGGCGGCCCCAACCGGGCAGGCCGTTTGCTGCAGCAGTTGGCGCTGCACGCCCGTCGCGAGGCCGGCATCAACCTGCCTTTCTCGGCCACTACGCCCTACCAGAACACGATTCCGTCCCGCCAGCAGCCGCCGTTTCCCGGAAGCCAGGAGATGGAACGCCGCATCAAGAGCCTGGTCCGCTGGAACGCCCTCGCCATGGTGGTTCGGGCCAACAAAATGCAGGAAGGCATTGGCGGCCACATCTCAACCTTCGCCTCCGCCGCCACGCTCTACGAAGTTGCATTCAACCATTTCTTCCGCGCGCAAACCGAAAGCGGCGATCGCGACATCGTCTACTTCCAGGGCCATGCCGCACCCGGAATTTATTCTCGCGCCTATCTCGAAGGCCGTATTTCCAAAGAGAAGCTACAAAACTTCCGCGGCGAACTCAAGCCCGGCGGCGGCCTCAGTTCCTATCCCCATCCCTGGCTCATGCCCGATTTCTGGGAGTTCCCCACGGTTTCCATGGGGCTAGGCCCGATCCAGGCGATCTATCACGCGCGCTTCATCAAGTATCTGGAGAATCGCGGCCTCAAGCAGTCCACCGGAGGCAAAGTCTGGGCGTTCCTTGGCGATGGTGAAATGGACGAGCCTGAATCCCTCGGTTCGATCACGCTTGCCTCGCGTGAACGGCTCGACAACCTGATCTTCGTGGTGAACTGCAACCTGCAGCGCCTCGACGGCCCGGTGCGCGGCAATGGCAAAATCATTCAGGAACTGGAAGCCATCTTCCGCGGCGCCGGCTGGAACGTAATCAAATGCATCTGGGGTTCCGATTGGGACAGCCTTATTCAGAATGATCGAGACGGGCTGCTGGTCAGGCGTCTGGGCGAAGTCAGCGACGGGCAATACCAGAAATATTTTGTCGAGAGCGGAGCTTATTTCCGGCAGAATCTATTCGGCACCGATCCCCGCCTGCTCAAGATGGTCGAGCATCTCTCCGACGACCAGCTTGCGCGCATGCGCCTCGGCGGACACGATCCCATCAAGGTTCATGCGGCATTTCGCGCTGCCGTGGAGACGACCGGCGCACCGACCATTGTTCTCGCCAAGACGATCAAGGGCTACGGACTCGGCGAAGCTGGCGAAGGCAAGAACATCACCCACCAGCAGAAAAAGTTGAACGAAGACGAGTTGCAGATGTTCCGTTCGCGCTTCGGCATTCCTATCCCCGACGACGAACTCCATCTGGCCCCGTTCTACCGCCCAAGTCGGACGACAGCGCCGAAATCAAGTACATGCAGGCGCGCCGCCAGCAGCTTGGCGGATACATGCCGACCCGCAAAGTTCGGGCCACGCCGATGAAGCCCTTCCCCGACTCGCACTTCGAGGAATTCCACAAAGGCACCGAGGGACGCGAAGTTTCCACCACGATGGTCTTCGTGCGCTTGCTGGCGAAGTTGCTGCGCGATCCCGAACTCGGCAAGTTCATTGTTCCGATCGTTCCCGACGAAGCGCGCACCTTCGGCATGGAAGCGCTCTTCCGCCAGGTCGGTATCTACTCCAGCGTCGGCCAGAACTACGAGCCGGTCGATATGGACACGCTGCTCTACTACAAGGAAGCCAAGAATGGGCAGATCCTCGAAGAGGGCATCACCGAGTCGGGATCGATGTGCTCGTTCATCGCGGCCGGCACAGCGTATGCCAACCACGGCATCAACACGATACCGTTCTTTATTTATTACTCGATGTTCGGATTCCAGCGCATTGGCGACTTGATCTGGGCCGCGGCCGACATGCGCTGCCGCGGATTCCTCGTCGGCGGCACCGCCGGACGCACCACTCTCGCTGGCGAAGGCCTGCAGCATCAGGACGGTCACAGCCACGTGCTCGCCCTGCCGGTTCCCAACCTGCATGCCTACGATCCGGCATTCGCCTACGAGATCGCCATCATTATTCAGGATGGCATCAAGCGGATGTACGTCGATCAGGAATCGGTCTTCTATTATCTGACCGTCACCAATGAGCCGCTCCCCATGCCCGGCATGCCCACCGACGTGAATGTTCGCGAAGGCGTGCTGAAAGGCTTATACCGGTTCAAGGCTTCCGCCAAGAGCGATGCCAAGCTGCGCGCCCAGTTGCTGGGCAGCGGCACGATCATGTACGAAGTGCTTAAGGCGCAGCAGATTCTGGAAGAAAAATACGGAGTCGGCGCCGACGTCTGGAGCGTCACCAGCTACAAAGAGCTGTACCGCGACGCTAATGATTGCGAGCGCTGGAACATGCTGCATCCCGCGGAGGCAGCCAAGGTCCCGTATGTGACGGAGACCTTGAAAGATGCCCAAGGCCCGTTCATCGCGGCGTCCGACTACATGAAAGTATTGCCGGAGAGCATCGGCAAGTGGGTGCCGGGACAGCTTGTCTCGCTCGGAACCGACGGCTTCGGCCGCAGCGAGAGCCGTAAAGCCCTGCGCGACTTTTTCGAAGTCGACGCGAAACACATCGTGCTGGCCACGCTCGGTGCACTCGCACGCGAGAAAAAGATCGGCACCGACGTAGTCAAGCGTGCGATTCAAGACTTGGGAATCAATCCCGACAAAGCGAATCCGGCCATCAGCTGACGTGAAAGAGGACGTGGAAGAGCGGCCCTTCAGCGCCGCGTTAGGCAAGGGCAATAACGCGGGCTTTTAGCCCCATTGATGCGACGCAAAAACTAACATCAAGTTCTGAGAAAAGGAACGACGCGGTGATTGAATTCAAACTTCCCGAGCTGGGAGAAAACATCGAACAGGGCGACTTGGTGCGCCTTATGGTTTCGCCCGGAGCCTCCGTCAGCGCCGGTCAATCGGTCATGGAACTTGAAACTGACAAGGCCGTCGTCGAGGTGCCGTCGTCGGTCACCGGAACCGTGCAGGAAATTAAGGTCAAGGAAGGCGACAAGATCAAAGTCGGTCAGGTCATCTTTACCGTCGACGGAGCCGAAGCCAAAACTCCTACGCAGCCTGCCGGGCAAGCGCCTGCTGCAAGCCCAGCACCCACGCTGCCGCCGATTCCGCAAAATCAGCCTGCCGCAGTGTCCGCCCCTGCACCGCCGGTCGCAGCTGCTCCCGCCACCCCGGGTGCAACCAAGCCTTCCGGCCCCAGCGAATTCAGGCTCCCCGAGCTCGGAGAAAACATCTCTCAAGGGGATCTCGTTCGTCTGATGATCGCCCCCGGCACCAAGGTTTCCGAAGGCCAGCCGGTCATGGAACTCGAGACCGACAAAGCCGTAGTCGAAGTCCCGTCGTCCGTCAGCGGCATCGTGAAAGACATCAAAGTCAAAGAAGGCGAGAAGGTCAAAGTTGGACAAGTGATCTTCACGCTCGAAGGCGGAGCACCAGCACCAGCCGAAGCCAGTCGGACTCGCAACGCTCCGGTCGAACACGTGTCTGGACAGCATGGAGCCCGTCTCGCCTTTCAAGCCGCGATTCGTGCCGAGGGCAAAACCGAAGAACAGGCCCTGCCTCCCGACCAGCCTCAGCAGTCCGCGCCCGTGTTCGCCATGCCCGTGCAACTGGGCAAGGTCGCCGGGACCGAAAATCGTCAGGCCGTTCCTGCAGCGCCGCACGTGCGCCGATTAGCCCGCGAGATTGGCGTCGACATCTACGAAGTCAAAGGCAGCGGCCCCGGCGGCCGCATCAGCGAAGACGATGTGAAGGCGTATGCAAAAGCTCTTGTGTCAGCGGCCGCTACGGTCGCGCAAGCGCCCCCGCGCGCTGGACACTTCGCCCAGCCTCAGCTTCCCGATTTTGCCAAGTATGGCAAGGTCGAACGCGTGTCCATGCGCGGTGTTCGCCGCAAAACCGCGGAGCACTTAGCCGAAGCCTGGAACACGATCCCGCACGTCACGCAGCACGACCGCGCCGACATCACCGAACTCGAGCAACTCCGTGCCCGGTTTGCTCCCAAGGCCGAAGAAGCCGGTGGCAAGATGACGGTCACTGCCATCGCGCTGAAGGTCTGCGCCGCGGCTCTCAAGGTGTTCCCGCAGTTCAATGCCAGCATCGACATCGACAAAGAAGAAATCGTATACAAGCAATACATCAATATTGGCGTTGCCGCCGATACGGATCGCGGCCTGCTCGTCCCCGTGATCCGCGACGTCGACAAGAAGAACATCGTCGAATTGGCTGTCGAGTTGTCGCAGCTTTCCAAGAAGGCTCGAGACAAAAAACTGACCCCCGCCGATATGGAAGGTGGCACGTTCACCATCACAAATCTGGGCGGCATCGGCGGCATCGGCTTTACGCCCATCGTGAATCATCCGGAAGTGGCGATCCTCGGCCTCTCGCGCTCGCGCATGGAGCCGGAGTGGATCCACGGCAAGTTCGAACCGCGGCTGATTCTGCCGCTCTCGCTTTCCTACGATCACCGATTGATCGACGGAGCCGACGCCGCCCGCTTTCTACGCTGGATATCCGAAGCCTTTGAACAACCGTTCCTGCTGTCGGTTCAAGGATAGAAATCAAACCAAGGAACCACGAAGGACACGAAGTCGCACGAAGGAAAATGAAAAACCGGAGCTGGAATCGCCATATTGAGTTGTCTTCCTTCGTGGACCTTCGTGTCCTTCGTGGTTGAAAAGCCTTCATGTCTGAAACAACGAACCTCAACATCGCAGTTGTCGGCGGCGGTCCGGGTGGATACGCCGCTGCGTTCCTGGCCGCCGATCTCGGCATGACCGTCACCCTCATAGACCCGGAACTGAACCCCGGCGGAGTCTGCCTCTACCGCGGATGCATACCATCGAAAGCGCTGCTCCACATCGCGAAGCTGATCGAAGAATCGGAGCAGGCAAAGAACTGGGGCATCGAATTCGCTGCCCCAAAGATCGACCTCGCACGCCTACGCAACTTCAAAGAAGGAGTCGTCAAGAAGCTCACGGGCGGCCTCGGCATCCTCTCGAAGCAACGCAAAGTCCATTACGTCCAGGGCCGTGCAGCCTTCGACAATTCCACTACGCTGCGTGTCACGAAATCCGACGGCTCCGAAGAATCCCTCTCCTTCGACCGTATCATCATTGCGACCGGCTCCCGCCCCGCGATCGTTCCCACGCTGAAGCTCGACACCCCTCGCATGATGGATTCCACAGGAGCCCTCAATCTCGACGACATTCCCGGCAGCTTATTAGTAGTCGGTGGCGGATACATCGGCCTCGAGCTCGGCTCCGTCTATGCCGCGCTCGGAACGCGCGTGACCGTAGTCGAAATGCTCCCCGGACTCCTCCCGGGCGCAGATCGTGACCTCGTCCTTCCTCTCCACAAGCGTCTGGAAAAGTTGTTTGACGGAATCCTCCTTAACACCACCGTTTCATCGGTCAAGGACGAAGGCACAGGAATCCGAGCCACGCTCCAGGCGCAGGACGGCAGCACGCAGGAGAAAGTGTTTGACCGCGTTCTAGTCTCTGTCGGCCGCAAGCCCAACTCCGAAATCCCAGGCCTCGACAAAACCCACGTCCAAGTCGGCCAGCGCGGATTCATCCAGGTAAACAAGCAATTGCAAACTGACGATCCCGCGATCTTTGCCATCGGCGATGTGGTTGGCGAGCCCATGCTTGCGCACAAAGCCTCGCACGAAGGCCGCGTTGCCGTCGAAGCCGTCGCCGGACACAAAGTTGCCTTCGAGCCCAACGCCATCCCCGCGGTCGTCTTCACCGATCCGGAGGTTGCCTGGTGTGGGATGACCGAGACGCAAGCACAGAAAGAAAATCGCGAGATCAAAGTCGCCAAGTTCCCCTGGGCCGCATCGGGCCGCGCCGTCACCATCGACCGTCCCGAAGGCATGACCAAACTGCTCTTCGATCCTCAGACCGAACGCGTTCTCGGAGTCGGCATCGTCGGCGCCGGCGCCGGCGAACTGATCGCCGAGGGCGTGCTTGCCGTCGAGATGGCTGCGCTGGCCAGCGACATCGCAATGACCATTCACCCGCACCCCACTCTCTCGGAAACGGTAATGGAATCCGCCGAAGTCTTCTTCGGCACCAGCACGCACATCTACCGCCCGAAGCGCGGATGAGCACGGTGTTTCTCGGGTGCACGATTGCTGCGGCCGCGTTCGGTACAATGGATCAAACTTCGAGCAGCAATCGACGTGCCTGCCGGGACTTCGGGCCGGAGATCATCATGTCCTCATTCCCTAAGACGAAGACGTTGTTGCTTCTGACTTTTTGTCTTGTTCTTGCTCTGCCCGTTACCGCGCAGTCGCCACTGAGCGGCGTGTTGCCTTCGTCCTCCACGACAGCCAGCACGTCCAACTCGCCAACCGACCCACTTGGCCGCAACACCCCTTCGGGTGCCATTCTCGGATTTCTCCAAGCTGCGCAATCGGGCAACTACAGCATCGCCGCGCAGTACTTCCAGATGAGCCCCGCGCGCCGCCAGTCCGAAGGCGAGCAGATTGCCAGTCAGCTCAATGCCGTCTTGAACAGCAACGCCTTCAGCGGACGAGTCGGAGCCTTCACTCAGGCTGAAGGAACTCCGCAGGAAGGCGTTCCGCTGGGTCGCCAAAGACTGGGAACCATGTCTTCCGGCGATGTGGAAGCCGACCTTGATCTGGTGCGAGTCTCCGATCCAAGTGCAGGGAAGATCTGGCTCATCTCGTCCGACACGCTGACCAAAGTTCCTGAACTCTACGATCAGGTCGAAGCTCGCCAGGTTGAGCGCAAGCTCCCCAGCGTGCTGGTGAAACATGAGGTCGCAGGCGTGCCGCTATGGCAATGGGTAGCCATACTCATTGCACTGCCCGTAGCCGCGGGCATCGGTTGGCTCATCCTTGTGCTTCTGGGAATCCCCATCCGGTGGTGGGCGCGGCGTCGCGGCCAAGTAGAGATCGCCAACTGGCGCTCCGTTTCTGCTCCAGCGTGGCTGCTTACCGGCACGTTGGTTCATCAGATGTTTGTCCGCTACCTCGGCGTCGCACTCCTGCCGCGCCACTACTATTTCCAACTCACATCAATCGCGCTCATCATCAGCGTAACTTGGATCGTCTGGCGTATTGCTCGCTGGTCGCTTCGCCGCGTGCGCAATCGCGCTCTGGCCCGCGGACACGCCGGCACCGGTTCACTCATGCTGCTCGGCGAGCGCATCATTAAAGCGTGTATTTTCGGTCTCGGTGCTCTGGCGGTCTTGGGCAATCTCGGTTTCAACATGAGCACCGCGCTCGCGGGACTCGGGATTGGCGGCATTGCGATCGGTTTCGGCGCGCAGCAGACCATTGCTAACCTTTTCGGCGGCGTCTCCGTGCTCGGTGACGAAGTGTTTCGTGTCGGCGATGTCTGCCGTTTCGGTGATCGCACCGGCGTCGTCGAAGACATCGGCCTGCGCTCCACCCGCATCCGCACCGAAGAGCGCACCCTGCTGGCGATCCCCAACGGCACCGTCGCGACCATTAACCTGGAGAACCTCAGTCGCCGCGACAAAATTCTTTTTAAGACCACTCTCGGCCTGCGCCCCGAAAGCAAGCCGGATCATGTCCGCTTCGTGCTCGCGGAAATCCGCCGCCTTCTTTATAGTCATCCGAAAGTGGAAACCAAGACCGTCCGCGTGCGCCTCACCGACATTGCGGGCGCCTCGCTCAACCTCGAGGTGCTGTCCTACATTCTGACGCGGGATTTCAACGAATTCACTGCCATCCGTGAAGACCTGCTGTTGCGAATAATGGATATCATCGAAGACGCGGGCGGCAGCCTCGCACTCCCCTCGCAGACTCTTTATCTAAGCCGCGATGCCGGCGTCGAAAAAGACAAAGCCGAAAACGCCGCCAAGAAAATCGCCGATCTGCGCGATGGAAAGCAGTTGCCGTTCCCCGATTACCACGAGGAAGACATCTCGTCATTCAAGGGATCGATTGAATACCCGCAGCCCGAGTCGGCGGTACGCAAGTCCCAAGAGGATTCCGGCAAGGCAAAGTAAAGTAGCGCGGCCGTTGGACGTGTGTCTCGCCCGCCGCGCCGGCGCTAACTCGATGGTTGCCGCTTTTTTCCAATCGCCCACTCCAAGAAGAGGTGCGTCGGAAAATAAACGAATGCCGGCACGACGGTCAGATACACCAGCAAATACGCCCACCCGGGCACCACATGCTGCTCATGAAAGAACAGCCCCCGCGCCCAGTTCACATCCTGTTCGGGCCGCCAGAAATAGTTGATTGGCACCACAATCCACGCCATCAGCGTCTGGATCTTCCATCCCCGCCTGTCATATCCCAGACGCCAGATTGCCCACAGCAGCAGCGGCGGCGTCACCACGTGAAACAAGCTGAGCAGGCGGATCGTCAGCGGCAATCCCGGATCGAACATATATTCCGTGCCGCCGATAACATGTCGCCCCGTCAGCAACGCCCCCGCAAAATCGACCGTGTAGATCGTCTGGAATAAAAGCAATCCCGACGCCACCCACGAGAGGATCAGTGGACTCTCCAGCCACAATCCAATTCCAATCAGCACATTTCCCAGATCGCAGAAGAAGAGAAAATTCTGCACCCCGTATTGCCGCCAGTACACGGGAGCCCACACCAGCAGCCACAGCGTCCATGCGATCTTCAGCCACAACGGCAGCCGCATGGCCCGCTATTGTATGCGACCGGCAGTGGCTCCGGCCCGGGCGCCCCATTTCTCGCGCGTCTTTTTGCGCGAGAAAGCCTGCCCTGAGCTTTGCCGAAGGGTGGGATTGTGGCAGTTGCGCCTCGGCGAGCCCCACCGAAGCACCACACAAATCCTCGGACTGCGAATTACTCCCGTAACTTGCCGCGCCTTACGGTTGTACCTACGATGGCCTTGGTATGGGTTACCTAGCTCTTCTCTTCTGTCCCGACGAAAAAACCGCCCGCACAGTGACGCAAGTCCTGAGCGAGCTTGAGTTCGCCGTCGAGTCCTGCATTGAACCTTTTGCTGCAGTCAAGAAGCTGATGGGCCAACACTTCGACGCTGTCGTGGTCGACTGCGATAACGAGCAGAATGCCACTCTGTTGTTCAAGAGCGCGCGCAACTCGACGTCCAACCAGGCGTCGCTTGCCGTAGCCGTAGTGGAAGGTCAGGCCGGGGTCGCCAAGGCGTTTCGTATCGGCGCCAACCTTGTCCTGACCAAACCCATCAATATCGAACAGGCCAAAGGAACTCTGCGCGTGGCCCGCGGACTGCTGCGTAAAGGCGAACCAGCCAAACCAGCATCCGCGGCTCCCGCAGTGCCGCCCGCTAAGCCAGTCGCCGCCGCCAAACCTGTTCCACCCCTGAAATCAGCCTCGCCACTGACGCCGCCTGCAGTCACCGTTTCGATTCCGGCTGCGCCGCCAGAAGTGAAGCCCGCTGCGCCTCAGGCGTGGCCCGCCGCCGCGGCAGCAAGCTCAGTTCCCGCCGCCAGTGTTCCGGCTGCGAATGACGACGACCTTCTCGACATCGGTTCCAGCGCGCCAGTTGCTGCGCCTTCGGTGGCCGGGCAATCGGCAAAGTCGCCCGCCGCATCTGCGCCCCCTCCTTTCAGCGCCGGAGTACCGGCCGCACACGGCAGCGGAGCCGCCAGCGCGGCCGCACCAGCTCGTGAAGGTCATGGGGTGTCCGCTGCAGCGGCATCACCCGCAAGCTCTCCCGCTGAAGACGACATTCTCTCGGACGAGCCGGCAAAAGCCGCTCCCAGCGAATCCTCCAGCTATGCCGGGTCAGCGCCATCATTTACCTTCGGCGGAGCTAACGTCCCAGAAAAATCCAGCGGCGGTGGCAAGAAGATTCTCTTCGGACTCGTCGCCGCAGTGTTGATTGCCGGAGCCCTCTATATCGGTTTCACGGTTTTCAACGGACACACGAGCCAGCCGGCAAGCACTCCTTCGCAGACCGCTCCTGCGCCCGTCCCAGTTCCACAGACTCCGAAGCCGAGTGGCGGCAAGCCTGCACTCCCGACTCCAGCAGCATCGGCGCTTGCGCCTGCACCCGTCTCCGCGGCTCCCACATCCGTTCCGAGTTACCAGCCCGACGCTGTGCCCGTGAAGACTCAGGCCGCGAATCACTCTGAGACTGCATCCGACGACTCTGCCGCTTCGTCGGCGATCAGCAGCCCGGCTGCATCGCCTCTGATGGTCAAAGGAGGCAGCGCTCCTGCATTGCACACAAAACCGGCAGCACCTGACGCTCCTGCTCCCAGCATGATTGGGATGGCGACGCCTGGTGCCGGCGCGCCTCCTCCCGACATTGTCGGCGCCGAGGGAGGCGAACCCGCTCCCGTACTTCAGACGCTGAACGTTTCGCAAGGCGTATCACAGGGCTTGCTCACCAAGAAAGTTCAGCCTGCTTATCCGCGAAACGCACTGGCCATGCATGTTGAGGGTTCCGTCGAGTTACTGGCGACCATCTCCAAGACTGGTGACATTTCCCACATCAAAGTGCTTAGCGGCGATGGGCAGCTTGCTAAGGCGGCCACCGACGCCGTCAAGCAGTGGAAGTACAAGCCGTACTTGCTCAACGGCCAACCGGTCGAGATTCAGACCCAGATCACGATCAACTTCAAGATGCCGAAGTAAGACCGCGCGTCGCGCTTATCGGGCCGCAACCACCTCGAAGGGTCTCATCATCTCGTTATCCTCGTGCTCCAGGATGTGGCAATGCCACACGTACCGTCCAGCGAAGCCTTCGAACCGCACGATGATCCGAGTGAGCATGCCGGGGGCCGCACGCACTGTATCCTTCCAGCCAGACTCGCTGGGATCGGGCGGCATCGTCGGTCCGGTGTACTTCACTTCTCCTTTGCTCCAATAGGTTCCGATATCGAATCTTCGGTCGAGAATCTGGAAGCGCACCAAATGCAGATGAATGGAATGGGCGTCGTCCGTCGTATTTACGAACGTCCAGATCTCAGTGGAATCGAACACCGGATTTTCGGTGATCGGCATGCTCCATTGCGCATTGTTGAGTAGCATCGTCATCGGCCGCTGCACAAAGTCGTCCACTTCCACCAGGCTTAACAGGCGCGTCTTGACCGCGGTGGACTCCTCGAGTTTGGGAACCGGCCTCAGACTGTGGGGCAGGGGGCTGGAATCGCGTGTTCCGCTTTGCGCCACACGAAATTGCATTACGTTGAAATTGTCATTCTTGAGAATGACACTCTTGCCGCCCAAACCCGAGAAATCAATAATCAGGTCAAAGCGTTCGCCAGGTGCGATGGAGAATCCTTTTAACTCAAAAAGTGTAAATTGAGGGCAGGGCAACCGGATGTTCCGGGTTTTTCCGCAGCAAGCCAACCGAACCGGGATTCCTGTCTTGGCTACGTGGAAGAACGTAGAGGACGGTCGCGAAGCACCGACCTTCTAACGAAGTACCGACCTTCTAAACAGATCGAAGCCGATCGGATGTACACGAGCTCACTGCAGAGCAGACTCCAAATCGCTCCATTTCGAGAAGGACCGCAGTCTGTAGCCCTTACTGCGGCTGCATCACTTCGTCGACCACCACCTTGCCGCCCTTGTCGGCGGTGACGATCTTGTGTACCGGTGCATACCCGCTCAGCGTAATGTCGATGACATAGTTGCCGGGATCGAGCATTACGTCCACTGGCGAGTTCTTATCGAGCATGTGCTGGTTGATCGCGACCTGCGCCCCCTTGGGCTGCGTGTGGATGCTGACCGTGCCTTGTCCCGCGTTACCGCCTTTTCCGCCGAACAGTTTCGACATCTTGCCAACAGTCCGGATGTTGTCGGTGTTGCCCAGAGAGCGCAGCGTCGGCGAGAAGTTAAATGTCTGCCCCAGCGCAAACTGAGTGCTCATGGTTTCATCAATGTATCCCGACATGCGGACCAGCACCACGTGCTGACCTTTATCCACGCTGACCTGCGCTGGTGTTTTCGCGCCCACATCGCGACCGTCCACGTAGATGTTGGCTCCCGGCGGATCGCTCTTTACTACCAGCGTCGCCATCAGTTGCGTCAGGCGGATCGACGCTGTGGCCCGGTTTCCTGCCGTCACATTCACGGTTCGCGTATCGGTCGAGTAGCCCGCCTTGCTGACCGTGATGGAGTGCTGCCCTGGCTGCAGATTGGTCAATGCGAACGGCGTGACGTAACTCGGATCGGTCCTGCCATCCACCTGCACCTGCGCGCCTTGCGGCATCGAGTCAATCGCGAGCTGCCCGGGAATCACAACGG
The DNA here is from genome assembly GCA_963706645.1 of uncultured Acidobacteriaceae bacterium. Classification (GTDB taxonomy): domain Bacteria; phylum Acidobacteriota; class Terriglobia; order Terriglobales; family Acidobacteriaceae; genus Sulfotelmatobacter. Next base: position 253,560 of record CAVPNR010000018.1, on the reverse strand, counting down.
GTGCAGCCGCCACCTTCTTCCTTGGATTGCGCGCCGCCCTGGTGGGGGCAGCCGGTTCCTCTTCGGTTGCTTGCGGCTGTGCGCTCTGGACCGGCTGAATCTCCACCGGCTGGACTGGCGCTGGTTCTTTCTTGGGTGCTGGCTGGCTGGCGTCCGGCGCGGGCGTCTCGGAGACCGCTGCCGGACGTGACGTCCCCGTATCATCATCACTGTTCAGGCTATGAACGTAGATGGTGACTCCAATGCCGATGGCCACGATCAGCGCTAGCGCTCCTCCGATCGCATAGCCCATCAACTTCGGTGGAACGCCTTTGATTTCCTTAATCGCCTTCTGCGCGACTTCGCGAGGCTGTACCTTCGGCTTCTCGTCTGCCCTTCTCGTGCTCTGGTACCTCGTCGCGGGCGCAGCTGAAACCGGTGCCGGATCCGCCGGCGGCGGAGGTGGTGCAATATAAACTTCCTTCAGCGGAGGCAGTTCCGTCATTTCCGAAAAACTTACGCTTCCGCCGCTTTTCGCCCCGCCCTCCGACATCATGGGATCGACCGCGATCTTCGGACCCTCTTCCGCAACTTGGGGTTCGAAGGTTTCAACCTGTGGCTCGAACGTTTCGACCTCCGGCTCGTCCGCTACCGCCGAAGACATATACGCGGCTGGCGCTTCTACCGCCGCCTCGGTGGTTTCCGCAACGCTGGAAGTCATGGACTCGTTCGGCGCTTCGACTTCCGAAATTTCGGGCGAAGACACCATCCCTTCGCCGCCTACTCCTGCAGCGGCTGCGGCCGCCTTCGGCATAGCCAGTCTCGACGCTGGTTTGGCCAGCACCGACGGCTTTGCTTCCACTTTCGGCGCCGCTGTGACTGCCGGGGCAACCGGCCTTGGTTCTACCGGCTTGGACACTACGGGCCTGGCTGCAGCAGCAACCGGGCGCGCTGCCGGCTTCGCTGCCACCGGGGCCGCAAATTTCGCCTGTGCTACGGGGCTCGCCTTGGGAGCTGACGGGGCTTTGGGTGCTTCCGCCTTCTTCGCAGGCCTCGACTCTTTGCATTTTTCAAGATCGTCCAGCAATTCCCGCCCGTTCTGGTAACGTTCTGCAGGGTCCTTCGCCAGCGCTTTCATGATCAGGTCGCTGAGCAGGGGATGAACTTTGGCATTTACATGGAGCGGCGGTACCGGCGTGCTTTCCAGAATGCTCTGCCGCAACGATTCCGCGTCTTCGCGATCGAACGCTCTCCGCTCCGTCACCATTTCATAGAAGATCGCGCCCAGGCTGAACAGGTTTGACCGGTTATCCGTAGCCTCTCCGCGAATCTGCTCCGGCGACATGTAATGGAGAATCGATGGAACCCCGTCCGTAACGTGTTGTACGAAGTTACCAACGCTCGAAACACCGTATCCGAGAATCTTCGTGGTCCCGTCCCACCCGCACATGATCTTGGACGGTTCCAGGCTGTAGTGCACGATGTTGTGCGACTTCGCGTGCTCCAGACCGCTGCACAGCTGCCGCCCGATGTCGAGCAGATCCCAGATCGAAAATCCTTCTTTGCGCGCCAGCATCGTTCCAATGCTGTTGCCCTGGATGTACTCCATGGCCGCGCAGAACTGGCCGTCGATGACTGATGCGCTCGACACGGTAGTGATGTTCGAGCTGCTCAAAACCTTGATGCTCTCGGTCTCCGCCAGCAGCGCCTGTTCCAGCGCCGCCGCGCTTTCCCCAAACGCGCTCAGTTGGATTGCCTTCAGTGCAATCGTCTGCCCGCTCGCGGGATCGTTGGCTTTGTAAACTGTGCCCGTAGGTGATTTCGACAGTTCACCTAAAATTTCGAAGTCGCCGATTTTTGTAGACATTTCCTTTTTTCCAGTTCCGCCCCAAGCGAGTCCGTCGCGTCGCCGCGACGTAACTCGGCCGTCGGAGACCCGGGGAATGGGTACGGTTAGAATATCGCCGCAGACGCGCGCTTTCGAGTTACTAAGGTAAGCTCCGGGACGCCGAGGTATGCCCGCCAGATAAGGAGTTCCAGCGGGTCCTGCAGCCGGGAATGTACGTGCTTGGATTACGTTCTCGTGGAAGAGCGGCCCTTCAGGGCCGCGTTGAAGACCGCACTCGGAACCGAATCCCGCAGGGACGACACCGCTCCTCTGCGCCCCATGAAACTCGGACCTAACTAGACACAGACTCGTCGCCGCCCCGAACCCTTACCTTCCCGTGTTCCCGCCATCCTTCAATAATCAGATACAGCACAGGAATAAAGAAGAGGTTCAGGACGGTCGACATAATCATCCCGCCAAACACTGTCGTGCCCACCGAATGCCGTCCATTTTCTCCCGCGCCCGTTGCCACAACTAGCGGCACCACGCCCAGGATGAACGCCAGCGAGGTCATCAGAATCGGACGCAGCCGAATCGTCGCCGCCTGCACCGCCGCTTCCATCAGCGGCACCCCACGCTCTCGCAACTGCTCTGAAAATTCCACGATCAGAATCGCATTCTTGCTCGCCAGCCCCACCAGCATCACCAGTCCGACCTGGCAGAACACGTCATCCTGCAACCCCCTCATCCATTGCGCGCCCAGTGCCCCCAGCAACGCCATCGGTACAGCCAGCAATACGATGAACGGCAGCACAAAACTTTCATACTGCGCCGAAAGCGTCAGGTACACGACTAGCGTGCCCAATCCAAACAGAAGCAACGATGTCCCGCCTGCCTGCAACTCCTCCAGCGACAATCCCGTCCAACTGTAGGAGAATCCTTGCGGCATCTTCGTGGCTAGTTGTTCCATCGCTGCAATCGCTTGCCCGGAGCTGTATCCCGGCGCCGGCGACCCATCGATCTCCGCCGATCGAAAAAGGTTGTAATGGCTGATCACCTGCGGCGTCGTTGTCTGCGCTATGCTGACCAGGTTATCCATGGGCACCATCGCGCCGCTGTCGGAGCGCACGTAGAACCGCTTCATGTCTTCCGCTGATGCCCGGAACTGCTTGTCTGCCTGTACGTATACCCGGTATGACCGGTTGTTAAAATCGAAATCGTTCACATACGCCGAGCCCATATACACGCCGAGAGTATCCGTAATCTGCGACAGCGGCACATGCAGGCTCTTTGCCTTCTCCCGATCAATGGTCACCACATACTGCGGATCATTCGCCGTGAACGACGTGAACAGCCTCGTCAGATCCTTGCGTTGCGCCGCCTGCTGCATCAATCCTTGCGTTGCACTCGCCAGTTCTTCGAGTTTGTGCGCCGCCAGATCCTGCACCACGAACTGGAAACCGCCGAACTGCCCCAGGCCTTGAATGGGTGGCGGAAGCGTCGCAAATACGATCGCCCCCTGGATGCCAAACAGCATCGGACGTACCCGATTCACGATTGCCGTGGCGGAATGCACCTCGCCCTTGCGCTGCGAATATGGCTTCAATGGTACAAAAATCAATCCCTGATTCGCGGCGGCCCCCGCAAAACTGAACCCGGCCACCGAAAATGTTCCTTCGGCCTCTTCTACTCCAGCCAGCATGCCCGATATCTGCTTCCCAATCGCCTTCGTATATTCGAGCGACGCTCCCGACGGCGCCTGGATCACGATGATGAAGTATCCCTGATCTTCGTCCGGGACGAACCCGGTCGGCACGCGCGTGAACACAAAATAAGTGAGCCCCAGGCCGGCGAAAAACAGCACCGCCATCGCCAGCTTGTGTTTCAGCACGTGATGCAGCAGGCTGCGGTACCCGCGCGTGAGAGCAACGATGGCGTCGTCAAATTTTTGCAGCGGCCACCACTTCTTCCGGTGCCCGCCACTTAGAAAAATCGCCGCCAGCACCGGAGCCAGAGTGAGGGCGTTGAAGGCGGATATGGCGATGGAAAATGCGATGGTCAGCGCAAACTGGCGAAACAGAATTCCGGTCGTCCCCGGAAAAAACGCAACCGGCACAAACACCGCAACCAGAACCAGCGAAGTGGCGATCACTGCGCTGGTAATCTCGGCGGTCGCTGCTTGCGCCGCTTTGCGGGAATCGTGTTCGCCCCCGGCGATATGGCGCTCAATGTTTTCAATCACGACGATCGCGTCGTCGACGACCAGGCCAGTGGCGAGCGTGATGCCGAACAACGTCAGAGTATTGACGGAGAAGCCGAGTAACTTCACGAACACGAATGTGCCGATGAGTGAAACCGGAGTCGCGATAAAGTGAATCATCGTCGTCCTCCAGTCCCCGAGGAAGATAAAGATGACCAGAATGACCAAGAGGATCGCCGAACCTACCGTGAAGACCACGTCGCGGATCGACTCACTCACTGCGTCCGTCGTATCGAACGCAACCTTGTAATGCATGCCGGGTGGGAAGTTTTTCGACAGCCGGTCCAACTCCGCAATCGCTCGGCGGTCTACGTCGAGCGCGTTGGCAGTTGAGAGCTGGGTGACGGCCAGGCCCATCGCATCTCGTCCGTCAAACTGCACATCGTTGGCGTAACTCTCTGCGCCCAGTTCCGCGTGGCCAACATCTTTCAACCGCACGAGCGTCCCGTCGGAGTTTGTTTTGAGAATGATGTTGTCGAACTGCGTCGTCTCGCTTAATCGCCCCACGGCCCGCACGCTGATCTGATACTGTTGACCTGCGATCGAAGGCTGCTGTCCCACTTGCCCGGCTGCGACTTCCACGTTCTGCTCCGAGAGCGCGTTCACCACATCGGTCGCCGTCAGCCCGCGTCCCGCCATCCGCCCCGGATCCAGCCACAGCCGCATCGAGTACTTGCGCTCGCCGAAGATAATCACATCCGCGACGCCCGGAATGCGCTTCAACGAATCGCGCACGTACACGTCGAGATAGTTGCTGAGGAACAGTGTCGAATATTTGTCGTTGTCGGCGAAGACGGCTGCACCAAACACAAAGTTCTGCGAGGTCTTCGCCGTCGTGATACCCACCGCTTTGACCGCACCCGGCAGGCGTCCCTGCGCTGTGTTCACGCGGTTCTGAATGTCGACCGTGGCCAGGTCTGGATCACGAGTCAGATCGAAAGTCGCGACGATGCTGCTAGTTCCATCATTGCCGCTGGTGGAAGTGATGTACTTCATCCCTTCCGCGCCATTGATCTGCTGTTCGAGGGGAATCGTGACCGCGCTCTCCACGGTCTGCGCGCTCGCTCCGATGTAGATGCTGGTAACGCCCACTTGCGGCGGCGTCAGATTTGGAAACTGTGAGATCGGCAGCGTCGGGATCACCGCCGTCCCCGCCAGAACAATCAGCAACGCGCTAACCGCGGCAAATACCGGACGTTGAATGAAGAACTTAACAAACATGAGGAATCCCGTATGCAGCTTTCGCTGCTCAAATAATGAATCACAACTGTAGTGGAAAACGGCTTCCGGCTTCCGCCAATCGGCTTCCGGTACCTGGCACTAAAGCAATCGCATTTGGTCACGCAATCGTTGAATCTCGAAAAGCCGGAAGCCGGACGCCCGAAGGGGACGCCGATCTTCAGCTCTGCGGAATCACCGGTACTCCGTCCCGCAAAAACTGCGTCCCGGAAATAATCACTTTATCCCCAGGCTTGATACCGCCCTGAACCTCGTAGTCGTTGCCCACCGTCTGCCCGATCGTCAGCGGCTTCTGCCGTGCCACGAACGACCCGCCATTCTGCGGTTCGGCCACGAATGCAAAATACTGTCCCGACAGCCGCGACACCGCGAGAATCGGAACTTGCGGATTCTTGTGCGTTCCCCACACTACCCGCGCCCGAATGAACTGCGACTGGCGCAGCGCATCGTTCGCATTGGCAATGCGGGCTTTTACCAGCACGGTCTGCGTGGTGTTATCCACCTGCGGAGAAATAAAGCTCACCCGCGAATCCGCCAGGACCTTCCCGTTGCTGTCGAGCACCTGCACCGGCAAATTCATCTTGAGCTGCGACGACCGCTCGATCGGCACATACACATACACTTCCAAACTCCCCGGCTGGTCCACAGTGGTTAGTTGGGTCGTCGTCGTCACACGGTCGCCCACGTGCACTGGAATATCTCCCACGATCCCGCTGCGCAGCGCCACGACCTTGTAATAATGGAGTTGCACTTCCTGCTCTTTTACCTGTGAGTCGAGCGCGTCCAGTTGCGATTGGGCCGCGTCCAGAGTCGACTTCGCCTGGTCAAGATCCTGTTTGCTCACGACCCCCGCTCCCGAAAGCCCCAGCGTTCGCTCATACTGCTTCTTAGCCCAGCTCAGTTGCGCCTCCTGCGCTGCCCGCGCACTCTCCTGGCTCTTCACGGTGGCCTGCTGCTTCAGCGGATCGATCTCAATCAGCGGAGTCCCCGCCTCCACCCGGTCGCCCGAGTGCACAAAAATATGTGTGATCTGCCCCTCCACCTGCGGCATAATCACGGCCGAATCCCTCGACTTCAACGTGGCCACGTACTCCGACGCATCATTCACCGGCATCGCCTGCGCCTCCAGCACCTTAACCGGCATCGCCGAGAACCCGCCGGCTTGCGGATTCTGTGCCGCCTTGCTGCTGCAACCCATCGCTATCAGACATGCCGTCAAACCCGCAACCAGCACGCACCGTGACGTCAATTCCTTAAAGTCGTTTGCCATAAGTAAGAAACTCGTTTGTACTACTGTAACCCGAAACCGACCGGACTGACGGAATCGAAGAGGAAACCGCGTGGAAGCCCCTCAGTGTCCTCTTGTGGTCGAATGCTTTTTCCCGATTCTCAAATCGGACCTCACCCCGCAATCATCTTCCCTAAAATCTCCTTCGAAATCTTCGCCGCCACTGTTGCGGTCACGCCTGCAGCGTCCTGCACCGGGTTGTACTCCACAAGATCCGCCCCCACAATTTCCCCCTCAATCGCATGCAGATGCGTGATCGCCTCCCGCACCGACATCCCGCCAGGTTCGCGATGAGAAACTCCTGGCGCAAACGCCGGGTCCAACACATCCATATCGAACGTGATATAAACGGGCCCCGCAGCCTTCAACTTCGCATAAGTCGGCAACGCCCGCATCTCCACCACTTCCACTCCAAACCGCTCCGCCTGTTGTCGCTGATGCTGGTTGATGGTCCGAATCCCCACCTGCACCAACCGCTTCGCCAGTCCCGCCTCCATGATCCGTGCAAACGGACATGCGTGCGACAACCGGTTCCCCTCGAACTCTTCATACAAATCCGGATGCGCATCAAAATGAAATATCGTCAGCTCCGGATGCCGCCTCGCCACCGCCTTCACGATTGGGTAGGTAATCGAATGATCTCCGCCCAGCGACACCGGCCGTTTCCCCCCATCCATCAACGCGCCCACACCTGACTCAATCGCCGCAAATGCATCCTTCTCCGCAAACGCCAAATCTCCCGCATCCGCATACGCTCCGGCCGCACCCAAGTCGACTCCCAACTCCGTCCACGAGTTCGACGCATCGCAACGCATCGCCTCCCGAATTTTCGCCGGAGCCTCGCCCGCCCCACGCAAACAAGAAGAGTACGCATCAAAAGGTATCCCCAGCAGAATTGGCGTCGCGAGTCTCGTCATTCTCACTCTCAGCACGGGCCTCAATCGGTACGGCCAGCGCATATCCCGTCATTTCTACAGCATTTACCTTAGAGAGTTTGGCAGGCTGTGCAAAGTTCTTAACCTAACCTTCACGCCCCAAAATTCTCGGCCCTTCTTTTCAATTAGATGGCATTTCCTTCAGTCAACCTGGCTCCCGAGTGTTGTGGATTTCTTTTGATCTCCATTTCATCTCCGCGTCACCTTCCCGTAACCGTGCCCCCGCTACCTTCTCCTCTGCAGCTCTCTCAGGAGGAGAACTATGTCTACACCAGGTTTCTTGGCCCAAGCCAGGCAACATCTTGCTGTCGGCGTCAGTCTTTTCGCGATCGTCGCCAACCTCGGATCGCCGATTCCTGCCGCCGCTCAGGAACCCGCTCGCGAATCCCAAACCACTACTCCCATCAAACACGTCATCGTGATCATCGGCGAGAACCGCACCTTCGACCACGTCTTTGCCACTTACCAGCCCACCAGCAGCGATACCGTCTCCAACCTGCTCTCCAAGGGTATCGTCAACGCCGACGGGACCCCCGGCCCCAACTTTTCCATGGCCAGCCAGTCCGCTGCCACCGACACCAGCGCCACAGGGTACCAACTAAGCCCGTCGGGCAATGCTGCCTATCCCGTATTGCCTCCAGTGCTCGCCGGTGGATACACCACTCCTCCGTTCCCTGACATTGCCACCGCCAAAATGTATGAGTACGGACTGCCCGAAGATTACTACGTCTACTTGACCACGGGCGGCACCGGACTGAGCCACGGCGTCGTCGACACACGCATTCCGAACGCCACGACCCTGCCCTCGGGCCCATTCCAGATCACCTCCTCAACCCATCCCTACGATGCCTACGACAACAGCCCAGTCCACCGCTTCTACCAGATGTGGCAGCAGATGGATTGCAACACCGCGAAAGCTACTTCGTCGAACCCCACCGGATGCACCGCCGACCTTTTTCCTTGGGTTGAAACCACCATCGGAGCTGGTTCCAACGGCTTGGCTCAGTCGTCGACCTTTAACGACATGACCACCCGCGAAGGCTCCACTTCCATGGGCTTCTACAATATGCAGCAAGGTGATGCTCCCTACTTGAAGTATCTCGCCGACCACTACGCCATGAGCGACAACTACCACCAGGCTGCCATGGGCGGCACCGGCGCCAACCACGTCATGCTCGGCATGGGCGATGCCATCTGGTTCGCCTCGGCCAACGGCGATCCCGCCCAACCTCCGCACAATGAACTCGTTGCTGCCGGAACCGCGAACGCCGGCGTCGTTGACGAAATCGAAAACCCCGACCCGCAGGTTGGCACCAACAACTGGTACACCGAAGATGGCTACGGTGGTGGCTCCTACGGTTCACCCTCGTACGGTGGCGGCACCTACACCGATTGCTCCGACCTGAGCCAGCCCGCTGTTTCTCAAATCGTCAGCTATCTGGGTGCGCTCTCTCAGCCCATCGGACCCAACTGCGATCCTGGCCACTTCTATCTCCTCAACAACTACAATCCTGGATACTACGGCGACGGAACTAACGCGTATCTCGACATCGGGAACCCCGCTTCAACGGTCTTTACGATTCCGCCCTCGCCCATGCGCTCGATTGGCGACTCGCTCAACGAAAAGCACATCACGTGGGCCTACTTCGGCGACCAGTGGAACACTTACCTCGCCAATCCCTACAACAACTACGTCACTGCCGATAACACCTACTGCAACATCTGCAACCCCTTCCAGTACCAAACCTCGATCATGACCAGTTCGACCAAGGGGAAGCACCTGCAGGATGTCCTCAACCTTTATCGTGGGATTAAGAACGGTCAGCTGCCCGCCGTCTCTTTCGTGAAACCTGACGGATGGCTCGACGGGCACCCAGCTTCTTCGAAGTTGGACCTACTCGAGGGCTTCGTCAAGAAGATCGTTGATATGGTCCAGGCAAATAAGGAACTGTGGTCCAGCACCGCCATCGTCGTCACCATGGATGAAGGCGGAGGCTACTACGACTCCGGCTATGTTCAACCTCTCGACTACTTTGGTGACGGCACGCGAATCCCCGCCATCGTCGTCTCTCCCTACACCAAACCCGGCCACATCTCGCACGTTTACGCCGACCACGTTTCAATCCTGAAGTTCATCGAAGCGAACTGGGGACTGGCTCCGGTCACCACCCGCAGCCGCGACAACTTCCCCAACCCAGTAACCAGCGCAACCAATCCCTACGTCCCGTTGAATAGCCCAGCCCTAGGCGATCTCATGGACCTGTTCGACTTCAGCGGTCACAAGAAGTAAGAGTAGTTTTTCCAAGGACGCCCCACCCTAGTCGCGCATTTTGCGACAGGGTGGGGTTTTTTGAATTGCAGGTCAGCGATTTCCTCTGTGTCATCCGTGTCCTCTGGGGTCGATTCCTAGCTGGTGCCCCGTTTCTCCCGTCTTTTGCGAGAAGCGGGGATTTTGACTTTGCTAGTGGTCGCCCTCCACGCTGAGCCTTTTGGCTTTCCCCCGCATCCTTTATCCTAGTACCTGCATTCTTATGACCCCGAAAACCAAGACTTCCAACGGCGGCTCTCGCGCCGCCGTCGCAGAAACCAATGGCTCCAACCCCGAACGCGAACGCGTCTTCGCCGCTTACCGCCAGTGGGGATACCTCGAGGGCGACCTCGACCCCCTCGGCTTCCTCCGTCCCCGAGAAACGCCCGAACTCGAGCACGAGGGCGAATACGCCCGCGAAGCCCGCGCTATCTACTCCAGCACCATCGGCGTCGAGATCAACCACATCTACTCTCCCGAACGCCGCCGCTGGATCTACGAGCAGATGGAATCTGACGCATTCGAGGTTACAGAACAAGATCAGCAGCGCATCCTCGATCTCCTCGTCCGCGCCGACGTCTTCGAGCAGGTCATGCAGCAGCGCTATCTCGGCAGCAAGCGCTTCTCCCTGGAAGGCGTCACCGCTCTCATCCCGCTCGTCGACGAAGTCCTCGACACCGCTGCCCAGCGCGGTGCCATCGAGTTAGTCATGGGCATGAGCCATCGCGGACGCCTCAACGTTATCGCCCACGTCGCCCAACGGCCTGCGCAGGAAATCTTTGCTGGATTCGAAGACGTTGACCCGCGCAGCGTTCTCGGCTCGGGTGATGTGAAGTATCACATGGGCGCGACTGGAGAATACAAAACGCGCAGCGGCGGAAAAGTTCACATCCACCTTGTCTCGAACCCGAGCCATCTCGAGGCCGTCGATCCCGTCACCGTTGGCCGCACTCGCGCCAAACAGGACCGCACTGGCGAAGGTGGACGCGAAAAATATCTTCCGCTCCTCGTGCACGGCGACGCCGCATTTGCCGGACAAGGCATCCTCGCCGAGACCATGAACTACGCCGACCTGCCCGGCTACACCGTCGGTGGCACCATCCACGTCGTCGTCAATAATCTTCTCGGCTTCACCACCAGCTACACCGAGGAACATTCCACGCGCTTCGCCGCCTGCATTGCGCGCCGCCAGTCAATTCCCATCTTCCACGTGAACGGAGAGGACGTCGACGCCGTCGTCCGCGTCGCCCGCCTCGCCACCGAGTACCGCTACAAATTCGGCACTGACGTGGTCATCGATCTCATCGGCTACCGCCGCCACGGCCACAGCGAAGTCGACGACCCCACCATCACCCAACCTCTTCTCTATAAGAAGATCAAGGAGCACCCGCCGCTGTCGGAAATCTACGCCGACGACATCGGCGCCACCGACGCGCAGTCACAAGCTGCGGCCATCAAGGCCGAGTTCGAAGCCGTGCAGAAGCAAGCCGGCAGCATCAAGCACAAGCCTCTGATGCGTGAACTCCCGAAGTATTGGAATAACTACTTTGGCGGACTCTATCGCCCCGAATACGAAGTTGAAACCGGACTCTCGCAGGACGAGATATCGGAACTCACCGCTCGCCTCACCACGTACCCCGAAGGCTTCCACATCCATCCAAAAGTGAAGAAACTCCTCGAACAGCGCGCGGAAATGGGCGAAGGCAAGCGCCCCGTCGACTACGGCATGGCCGAAGCCCTCGCTTTCGCGAGCCTCGTGAAAGCCGGTACCCACGTCCGTTTCAGCGGACAAGATTCCCGCCGCGGCACCTTCAACCAGCGCCACTCCGTCTTGATCGACATCGAGAACGAAAACGAATACGTGCCTCTGGAAAACATCGCGCCCGGTCAGGCCCGCTGTGAAATCTACAATTCCACGCTCTCCGAAGCCGGAGTCCTCGGCTTCGAATACGGCTACAGCCGCGACTATCCCGAGTCGTTAGTCCTCTGGGAGGCGCAGTTCGGCGACTTCGTCAACGTCGCCCAAGCCATCATCGACCAGTTCATCAGCGCCGGAGAAGCCAAGTGGAACCTGCTCTCCGGCGTCGTCATGCTCCTGCCCCATGGATACGAAGGCCAGGGGCCAGAACATTCCAGCGCGCGCATCGAGCGCTTCATCCAGCTCGCCGCCAAGCACAATATCCAGATCGCGCAGCCCTCGAACGCCGCGCAGTATTTCCATCTCCTGCGCCGTCAGGCGCTGCGTCACTGGCGCAAGCCCTTGGTGGTCTTCACTCCGAAGAGCATGCTGCGCCACCCCGATGCGAGTTCTCCCATTGAAGACTTCACGCACAAGAATTTCCTGAACGTCATCCCCGACACCGAAGTCGGAGAAGCCGACCGTATCCTGATCTGCACCGGAAAAATCGGCCACGAACTCCAGGCCGAACGTAAGAAGAGAAAAGACACAACGACCGCCATCGTCTTCCTGGAACAGCTCTACCCGTTCCCCGAGCAGGAAGTCGTGGCCGAATTCGACCGCCACGGCAAAAACGCCGACATCGTCTGGGTGCAAGAAGAGCCCGCGAACATGGGAGCGTTATTCAATATGCTCCCCCGCCTGAAACGAGTAGCGGGCGACCGCCCCGTGCTAAGTGTAAAGCGCAGCTCTGGTGCGAGCCCAGCCACAGGCAGCGCCAAAGCCCACGAAGTAGAACAAAAAACGCTCCTGACGCTAGCCTTCACCACAAAGTAGTTTTTGCCGTTGGTTGTGTCGGCCGGATCTCCGATCCGGCCGCCGAGCGAAGCCCGGGCAGGGGTGCAGTCCATGTGGGGACGGCCGCCTTCGGCTGTCCGCCGAGCGAAGCGAAGGAAGGTTTCTGTGGCGCCGGCGCCCCGCCTGCAGCAGTCTTTTCGAATCCGGGTGTCCCATCTCTCGCCCTCTTTGCGAGACATAGGGATGTAGCGCCCGCGAGCCGCCGCCAGTGTTACTCTTTTGTGTCCCATGCCCCAGCGCCCTCAACCCCTCCGCATCGCCATCGACACCGGCGGCACTTTCACCGACTGTGTCTGGATCGAAGCCGGTCACCTTCGCATGCTGAAAGTGTTTTCGACTCCCGCCGATCCCTCCCGAGCCATCGTAGAAGCTCTCCAAAAAATCGCGCGCGAAGGCGATGTCATCCTCCTCCACGGCACCACCGTCGGTACCAATACGCTGCTCGAACGCAAAGGTGCTCGGACCGCGCTCGTGACCACGAAGGGCTTCGAAGACGCTATCGAAATCGGACGCCAGGCTCGCCCCAAACTCTACGATTTCTTCTTCGACCGCATCGAGCCACTGGTTCCCAAAGAACTCCGTTTCGGACTCAACGAACGAACCGCAAGTGACGGAGAAGTCCTCACCGAACCCACGTCGCAAGAATTGCGCGTCCTCGCAAAGAAAATCTCAGCCGCACAGCCGCAGTCCATCGCGATCTCGCTCCTGTTCTCGTTCATAAATCCAAAAAATGAAGAAGCCGTCGCCGATGCGCTGAAGCCTCTGGCAGTCCCACTCTCCGTCTCCCACGAGATCCTCCGCGAGTTTCGCGAATACGAACGCACCTCCACGGTAGTCATCAACGCCTACCTGCAACCAGTAATGCAGCGCTACTTGCAGAATCTGGAAGCGAGAGCTGTAGCCATGAGCACGTCTCGTGTGGCCGCGGGCGCCTCGCCCGCGCAGGTTAGGGAAACGAGCCCCGGATTGGAGAGCGCCAGGGCGGCGCAGCGCATGAGCATTGCAAAAGATGTCGCGGAAGAGCAACGCTTCGGCGGCGTCCGGGCCACCGTCCGAGCCACCGTGCGAGCCGCCGTGGAAGAGCGGCCCTTCAGGGCCGCGAGAGGCCCGAAACAGAACAGGGCTTCAGCCCCTGTGTCGCAGGCTCTGCCGGAAGCCGATAGCCGGAAGCCAGAATCCGGACCCCGCATCTTCGTCATGCAATCTTCCGGAGGCATCACCGCGCTCTCCATCGCCGCCCGCGAACCCGTCCGCACCGTTCTCTCCGGGCCCGCCGGAGGCGTCGTCGGCGCCGTCACCACCGCCCGTGCCAGCGGCGTCGACCGCATCATCGCCTTCGACATGGGAGGCACTTCCACCGACGTCTCTCTCGTCGAAGGCGAAATCAAAACCGCCACCGACGCCCAAATTGCCGGACTCCCCATCAGCGTTCCCATGCTCGACATTCACACCGTCGGCGCCGGCGGAGGCTCCCTCGCCCGCTTCGACGCCGCCGGAGTTCTCCGCGTCGGCCCCGAATCCGCCGGTGCCGATCCCGGCCCCATCTGCTACGGCCGCGGCACGCAGCCCACGGTGACAGATGCGAATCTCCTCCTGGGCCGCCTGCAGCCGACACGCTTTCTGGGTGGAGCCTTCACGCTCGACCTCGACCGCACCCGCTGCATCACGCAAGAATTCCTCAAGCAGCAGGGAAGCCGCCTCACCCTCGACCGGTTCGCCGCCGGCGTCATCCGCGTCATCAACGCGACTATGGAAAAAGCCATCCGCGTTGTCTCCATCGAACGCGGCCGCGACCCTCGCCACTTCTCCCTGGTCGCCTTTGGCGGTGCCGGAGGCCTTCACGCCTGCGCCCTCGCCGAAGCTCTCAGCGTCCCCCATGTAATCGTCCCAGCGTTTCCCGGCGCACTTTCCGCTCTGGGCATCCTCGCGAGTGACGTTGTAAAAGATTATTCGCGCACTGTTCTGTGGCGCGTATCCAGAAAAATTCCCGCCGACAAATTGAATCGTGAATTGGCCGCCATGGAAGAAGCCGCAGCTAAAGACTTTCGCGAAGAAGCCTGGCAGGGAAGCCCGCACTACCATCGCAGCGTCGACGTCCGCTACCGCGGCCAGGGATACGAGCTGAACATTGCCTTCACGAAAAATCTCCTCCGCGATTTCGAAAACGAACATCACCGCCGCTACGGCTACACTCATCCAGCCCGCGAAGTCGAACTAGTAACCCTCCGCCTCTGCGCGGTTCTGAAGTCCAGCACAACCGTTGTAGGGAAGATAGACGAAGTAGGGAAGATAGACCGAGTAGGGAAAACGGACCATGTGGGGACGGGCGCCTTCGCCCGTCCAGGCCGAGCAAGGCTCGGCTCGATTTCCACGCTCAAAGCCCCTGTCCATTTCGAAGGCAAGAAGCTCGACACTAAAATCCACTCCCGAGACCACCTCCAACCCGGCAAGCAATACTCCGGCCCGGCCATCATCACTGAATACAGCGCCACCACCGTCATCCCACCCGGGAAACACTTCCACATAGACCGAGCAAATAACCTAATAGTTTCCCTCAGACGCAAGTGAACCAACAGGTCTCCTTCGTGAACCGGTGCCTGTCCTGAGCGAAGTCGAAGGATGTCCTTAGTGGTGATGCCTTTTCCCCACGATTGTTACAATCCGATGAAATTCGAGCCTGATTCTGTTACGGGCAACCGACAACTGGCCGCTGGCAACTGCTTTCGATTTACAATACTCCCGTGAAACCAAGCCTTTTCGTCGTCGAAGACGATCCCGACATTTCCCGCCTTGTCCGCCATCACCTCGAAAACGAAGGCTTCACCGTTCGCGTCTACCCCACCGGCGCCAACGTCCTCGCCGACGCCGAACGCCAGCGCCCCGCGCTCTTCGTTCTCGATATCATGGTCCCCGGCAAAGACGGTCTGGAAATCTGCCGCACCATCCGCCAGACGCCCGGGCTCGCAGCCGTTCCTGTAATTTTCCTGACCGCAAAAAGCAGTGAAGCCGACCGCGTCCTCGGTCTCGAACTCGGCGCCGACGACTACATCGCCAAGCCATTCAGTCCGCGCGAACTCGTGGCCCGCGTCAAAGCTGTGCTGCGCCGCTTCGAGCGCCCTCTGCCGCCGAGCCCCATGAAAGTCGGGGAAATCGAAATCGACCCTTCCGCCATGACCTTGATGGTGCGTGGAACCCTGGTCCCCACCACCGCCACCGAATTCCGCCTGCTCGATTATTTCGCGCGCCACAAGGGGCGCGTCTTCAGCCGCGACCACCTTCTCGATTCCGTCTGGCGCGATACCGCCTACGTCACTCCGCGCTCGGTCGACGTCTACGTCCGCCGCATCCGCGAAAAAATCGAGCCCGACCCCGAAAATCCGCGCTACCTGAAAACCGTCCGCGGCGCCGGCTACCGCTTCGAGGTCCCCAAATGAGGACTGTGCCGGCACAATTTCGAAAGACGAACTGGTTCAGGACTTCACAAGCGCGACACTCGATGAGCTGCGAGGAAGAAGGGACATGCCTGCGCCACTGTGGAAGAGCGGCCCCAGGGCCGCGTCAAGCGAGTCCGATAGATTTGGGCTTTAGCCCCCGCGGCTCTGGAAATTCGCTCCCGTGAAGAATCGCATCTTCTTCAAACTCCTAGCCGTCTTCCTGGTCGTCATCGCCGCTACCGCCGCCACTCTCGACGTCATGCTCGGCAGCGCCTGGGAGTCCTCCCTCCGCACCGAGATCGAGCGCAACCTCATTCAGAAAACTCAGCTCTTTGCCCACCGCGTCGAAACCGACCGCGCCCACTCTCTCACCGAAATCGCCGCCCAGGAAGGCCTCGCCGCTGGAGCCCGTGCCACCATCATTGACGCTTCTGGCAAAGTCCTTGCCGACTCCGAATCCAATCCCGCCGACATGGAGAATCACGCTACTCGCAAGGAATTCGCCGCCGCCCTCACCGGACAAATCGGCAAGAACGAGCGCCGCAGCGCCACAGTTGGCATTCCATTTCTCTACGTGGCCGTTCCCGTCTCCGGTGGCGCCGTCCGCCTCGCCTATCCTCTTTCCGATGTCGAAGCCGTGCAGGCGCAAGTCAACCGCCGCCTGATTTGGGGATCTACCATCGCCCTCTTCCTAGCCTTGCTCATCGCCGCCTCCGCGACCATCTGGACCGCCCGCCGCCTCGACCACATCGTCGACGTTGCCGTCCGCATCGAGCAAGGCGACCTTCGGGCCCGCGTCGAAGACCGTCCCCTCGATGAAATTGGCCGCGTCGCCGCCGCCATCGACAAAACCGCCGGACAAGTCGAACGCAGCTTCGCCGCCGTCCGCTCCAGCCAACGCCAGCTCGAAACTCTGCTCAATAGCATGCAAGACGCCGTCATCGCCGTCAGTTCCGATGGCCTCGTGCAGTGGGCCAACCAGCCCATGGATCGCCTTGTTCCCCAGCACACGCGCCTGAATGCGCCGGTCGTCGAAACCATTCGCGATCCCGACTTCCTTGCCGCCGTCAAAGCCGCGACCACCACGAAACAAGTTAAGACCACCCGCGCCACCTCCATCGTTCCTGGCCGCGCCTTCGACGTGACCGCCGCTCCCTTGCCCGATGGCGGTGCCGTCGCCGTCCTCCGCGATCTCACCGAGACCGAGCGCGTCGAAAAAACCCGCCGCGATTTTATCGCCAACGTTTCCCACGAACTCCGCACGCCCCTGACTTCCATTCAGGGATATTCCGAAACGCTCCTCGACCTCAGCTCTGAAAATTCCGGACCCAACCGCGAGTTTCTCGAGATCATCCGCAAGAACGCTGCCCGCATGTCGCGCCTCACCGAAGACCTGTTGACCCTCGCACGCGTCGAATCCGGAGAGACCCGCTTCGGTACCGAACCCGTTCCTCCAGTCGAACTTCTCCACGACGCCGAAGAAAGTTTTCGAGAAATCGCCCGTGGCCATGAAGTCGATTTGCAGATCGTTGAGGTCAACCCAGATCACGGCTCCATCGAATCCTTGCCCTCCGTGCGCGCTGACCGCGAAGCCATTCACCAGGTCTTCTCCAATCTGATCGACAACGCGATGAAGTACGGTCGCGCTGGTGGACGCATCCTGCTCGGCGCTCGCCCGTCCAAACGCGGCATTGAGTTTTATGTGCAGGATTTCGGCGCCGGAATCCCCTCCGAGCATCTCCCTCGCCTCTTCGAGCGCTTCTACCGCGTCGACAAAGCCCGCTCCCGCGAATCCGGCGGCACCGGCCTCGGCCTCGCCATCGCCAAACACATCATGCTCGCCCACGGCGGTTCCATCCGTGCCGAAAGCGAACTCGGCCACGGCAGTACCTTCCTCTTTACCTTACCGGTAGCTCAGGGTGCCCCATCCTAACGTCGCGTTCTTTGCCAATTTAGTGTGGGGATTTTGACTTCGTTCCTTGAGCTAATGTTTTGACTCTCCAATTTCAGTTTCCCCTTGCATTTGTCGTAGCGAGGCCGACAATGATACTGAGTTCCGTCACAAGTCTCCTGCACACGAAAAATGACGGAAAATTCACAGCTTGTTAACCACCTGTTTCCGAAGAAGTCCTATGCTTAGTCGTTGCCCATCCCATCTCCAGAGCGGCCGAGTCGTGACGACGGGTCCCAGAAATCCCTCCGTCGCCAACGCTCTCGCCCGGCGGACATACGTATGAGTACCGCGCCCAAGTCACCCGATCCCGAACCGGCCCATCAGTATCTTGTGCGCCGCACCGTCGAAGCTTGCAACATGGCTAAAGAAGCCGCCGGCGCCGCTGCCGAAGGCATCGCCACCGGATCCACCAACCTGCTTAACTCCCTCCGCCAGCGCGAGCGCGAGCTTGACACGCTCGACATGGAAATCGACAGCGGCGTCACCACCGCCATTACCGAAGTCGCTCCCGCCGAAGCCCGCGAACTCCTCGCCTGCATGAAATTCATGATCGGCCTCGAGCGCATCGGCGACCTCCTGCTCAGCTTCGCCAACAGCGCCCTCTCCGTTAGCGGACGCATCGACTCCGAAGACACCCGCGACCTCACTCAGATGGCTACCATCCTCGAGAAAATGCTGACCGACTGCGGCGCTGCCTTCTCCGCGCGCGAAATCGGCAAAGCCATCGACGTCCTCCGCGCCGACGCCGAAATGGACCGCCTCCGCAACCTCATCTTCCTGCGCCACATCGAGAATCCCGAAAACGTTCATCGCCAGGCCAGCCTGCAAGTCATCTTCATGACCCAGTCCCTCGAACGCGCCGGCGATCACGCCAAGAACCTCGCCGAGGAAGTCTGCCACTTCGTCAGCGGACACACTGTCCGCCATGTCCTCATCGCCTACGACAAGCCCGTCGAACAAATGTTCATCGACTACCTTCGCCGCCGCGACCACAACCGCTGACAAAACGAGTAAGTGGCGCTGGCTCCCCGCGCGCCCGTTTACAGTTTTCGCACTGTCAAATTTGACATTTGCACTCGGTCCCAAGCTTTGGCAAGATCAGTGGCATCTGCTCTGGGGATCAAATGGAGGAATTCCGATGAAATCCATTTCTCTGGTTTCGCGCCGCAAATTCGTGACTCTGACTGCCGCTGGATTGACTCTGGCGAACTCCACCCAGTTGTTCGCTGTGTCGCACGAGGATGCAGCGCAGAAGGAAGCGGCCTCGAACAAAACTCCCGCTCCCATCGGCGCCGATGAAGCCTGGCACGACCTCCTCGACGGCAACGCCCGTTTCGTCAAAGGCCAACCCACAGGTCCTCGGCGCAGCCCTGGGGATTTTCGCGCCCTCGCGGAAGGTCAATATCCCCACGCCGTCATCGTCAGCTGTGCGGATTCCCGCGTCGCTCCTGAGATCTTGTTCGATGTGGGAGTGGGCGACATTTTCGTGGTGCGCATCGCCGGCAATGTCGTGGGGGGCGCTGGCGTGACGGTCAAGGGCAGCATCGAGTATGCCATCGCCGAGCTCAACGTTCCCCTCATCGTCGTCCTCGGTCACAGCAGTTGCGGTGCCGTGAAGGCCGCCATGAAGCACATCGATGCCAAGGATTCTCTACCCGGTGCGATCAACGGTCTCGTGGAGTTAATCAAGCCGGCTGTCGCCCAGACTCACGGGAAACCCGGTGACCCGCTGGAGAACGCCATTCGCAAAAATGTTGAGCTTGGCGTCGAACGCCTCCACCAACTCCAGCCCATCCTGGCTCCGAAAGTTAAGGAAGGCACACTGAAGGTTGTGGGCGCTGTCTACGATCTGCGCACTGGAGCCGTGACCGAACTCGCGCACGCAACATCATGAATCGTCTCCCGGCTTCGCCACGGGCGCTGCTCAGTTACTTCCGTTCCCTGCCCCGGTCCGCTGTCATGCGCCGGCGTGTACGATGGATCATGAAACGAATCTGTCTCTCTCTCCCGCCTGTCAGCGCGCTGCTCGTCGCGCTGTTTCTGTTTCAAGGCTGCAATGCCCTGAATCCGCTGTGCGACAGCTCCCGCCCCGCTCCCATTCTCAACTCTCTCTCTGTCACCACCATTACGTTCGCTCAGGTGCAGCAGCAGGGAGGATTCGTTCTCACCCTGAATGGCAGCGAGTTCGTGGGCTCCTCCGTCGTCATCATCAATGGGACTACGCTCACCACCCAAGTTCTCAGCAGTAAACAGTTGTCGGTAACGCTCACGACCACTCTCATCACCGGTCCCGGCAGTGCCAGTGTCACCGTCAGCACTCCCAGCGGAAACACCGGATACGTCGGCTGCTCCAGCGGCGGAACCAGCCAGGCGCTTGTCCTGACAATTACGTAAACGATCGACATCGCCGGCGCAGCTCTGCGTCGCGCAAATACGAATGTTGGTTTGATTTAAGAATCTTCCCGACGTAGTACTCGACTTACTGCGCAGCGTCCGTTGACGTCGCAACCCCGTCTCGCTTTCAGGCTGGCCCAATAACAGTCTTCGTGCACTGCCATGCCGCGTTCATCGGTCTTGGCCGCCTCAAGTTCCACGGGTTTGCAGCAGATGGCACACTCGGTGGTTCCCCAGGCGGCGGGCCTACTTCTTGCGGATACGTGAACCCCGGCTGTTTAGGTGGGATGCTACACCGCGTCTCCGAGGCCGTCTGCACCGTTGACTTCATTCATCTGCGCGTATGCGTACATACAAGCGGCCGAAATGAGCGTAACGTGGGGATGTCTCTTCCAGCATCGTTCCGCCGAGTGCCTATCCTGGGCAACGGTTCCTTGCGAAATCAGACGGATCTTCCGTTATCGCAAGGAGGCCCCGTTGTGGCCAGACTATCTCCTATTCGTTCGCTCAAGCCCTTTCGCCCATCGTCCGGCGGTGACGGCAATGGCAGGGAAATTGGCAACTCCATTTTGTGCGCGATTCCACGCAGGGAACGCACTGTGATTCTGTCTTCTGCGGAATTTGTGCGCCTCAAACTTCATCAGGTGCTCCATGAACCCGGCGAGACCATTAAGTCTGTTTACTTCCTGAACAATGGCCTCGGTTCCGTGCTCACCACCCAGCCCGGCGGCAAGACCGTCGAGGTCGGATTGATCGGAAGGGAAGGCTTCGTCGGCTTGCCCGTGATCTTTGGGTTCAAGACCAGCGGCCTCAGGGTCGTCACCCAGGCAGACGCCACTGCCTACCGCTTGGAGGCCTCGTTCTTACTCAGCATCCTCCCCCAGAGCCGGGAACTGGAAAAACAACTCCAGCGTTTCTCCATGATGCTCGCCATGCAGTCCACTCAACTCGCGGCCTGCAACCGCCTGCATGATGTTGTATCCCGGCTGGCGAGATGGGTTTTGATGAGCCACGACCGCATTGCTACCCCAACACTTCCGCTGACCCAGGATTTTCTGGCGCAGATGCTGGGCACACGTCGAGCCAGCGTTACCGTCGCGGCAGGAGCGTTGCAGAAGTCAGGGGCTATCGAGTACTCCCGAGGAAGCGTACGTGTTCTGGATCGCTCAATACTTGAGACCACGGCCTGCGATTGCTATCAGGTCATTGAACGGCAGAAGAAAGTATGGATGGCCGAGGTGGACTAGGTTCGGCTCCGTCACGAGATCGGTCGCCGGAGCTCCGGTCTAAGAGCTAAGAGATGTGGCGCAGCAGAGTGGAGAACGCGCTGCGCCACTCGAGGAACGAAGGATAACGAATCGCGTTCGGGGTTCGTGGGTGATCGCGAAGGTTCCTTCTCTACAGTTAAAGAGCAACCTACCAGTTCCCGCGAGCGCGTGTCTGTTCAAAATTGCACAACTCGCGGCCCGTCGCCAAACCACTTACCGTTGTTGTTGCGCCAGCGCTTTCAGCCGGATTTCATGCTTGAAGATGTCCGCGCACTGCGGCAGCTGAGTGCGATATTTCGAGGGCAACTCGAGGCAAAGGTCGACCGCGCTTTCACGCATCTGGTGCAGTTCCAAAAGAGCCGCCGCTTTGACCGTGAGCGTTGCCGGCGGAGCAGTATCGTTCGGCCTCGGCGCCACTGCCACCTGAATTACTTGTTTCGGGCTTTCACACGGCGCGGCCGCGGCGCTAACCGCCTTGTTGAGAGCCGGTACATCGGCGAGCGCTGCATGACCGGGCTCCGACACATTCCCGTCGTCAAACCAGACTTCCGCCAGTTGCTGTGGGCTTCGCGGAAAACCGCGCAACGACGACAACACTGCCGTGATGTCGTTGTTCGCTGAGCTTGTCGACTTCAATGCGTTGTATTCGCGAGGCACAACTTGCGCCCACGCCGTCATCGCGAAAAGGAAGATCCCGCCCAGCAACCCGCTGCACACCAGATTTCTCTTCTGCTTCCCCATTGTTTCCCCCGTGCTCGTTAAGATCGCTTCGCCTTTTAGGCCAGACAAACCACTTCGCGACGGTCGTAAGATGATCAAAACTTTCCCACAGTTGCCGCAGATTCTACTTCAGTTGTTCATCCCCGCAATAGCCTAATCGCGGGACGCCTCAACTTAAGTAATGATCGGCATCTGTGCTCGCCGTCAACGTTCTGTCGGCGCTGGCCACGTACAATCGTGACAGGTGGCAAGATACTGGCGCTGTGTGTGATTAGAAAGTGAATCCGTACAAAAACGCATGTACAGATGTTTCTCAGGAACATTTGTAGATACGATTACCTGCTCAGTACCGCCGCGCCCGCATCCGATGCCACAGTTGAGTGATCGGACAGAGTGTCCGCGCGGTTGAGAGCGGGCTGACCGCCTTTGGTCACGGAGGTAACGAAGAAAAGGTAACGGCGAGACCGATGCCGTTCCCTATGTCAGTTTGGGTGAAGACTCTGCTAAGCGCACTCCTGCTTCTCGATTTTCGCGACCGTTGAAATCACGTCAGGATGCTTCGCCGCGGTGCGCTCGCCCTTGCGGATGAGGACAATCGCCCCAAGGATCGCGATCGACGCGAGTACCACCCGCATCGTCAGCGCTTCGGATGCGAGCAACCATCCCAGGAACACAGCGACCACAGGATTCGCGTACGTGTGCGTGGCCACCAGTGCGGGCGGGCACCGCTGTAGCAGCCACGTGTAGGCTGTGAACGCGACCACTGACCCAAAGATAATCAAGTACGCCAAACCCAAAAGTGACTTGAGGGAAATGCTGGCCCAGTGCGTGGCATGAAACTCGCCGGTCAATCCTGCCGCAGCGAGCAGCATCACCGCGCCGCAGAGCGTGGGCAGCGCAGTGCGCCCTAGCGCGTCATTGGGCAGTTTGAGTTTCGGAGAGATCACCACGCCCGCCGACCACGACAACGATCCCGTGAGCACCGCGAGCAGTCCGAGCAGGCTGGAGCCTTTCACCGTCAACTCTGCGCCGGTCAGCATGGCGACACCCAGCACGCCCAAACCCAGACCCAGCGCGCTAAACCGGCTGATCTTCTGCTGGCCCATCGACCACGCGAGCACCAGAATGAACATCGGTTCGGTTGCGACCAGCAGCGCCGCCAGTCCTGACGCCACATACTGCTCGGCCCAATGCAGCGTGCCATGACCAATCAGAAAGAACAGAGCGCCCACCACGATTCCAGAAATCCAATGCGCGCGCGTAGGACGAAAGCCGCGCGCCCACGCCCACGCGAAGAGAATCGTGCCCGCGATAGAGTGTCGTATGCCGGCGGTGACCAGCGGTGGTATCGTTTCGACCGCGTAGCGGATCGCCAGGTACGTCGAACCCCACACAAGATAGATAGCAGCGAAGGCGAGCGCGAGTTCAATGGACTGCGCGCGGCTGCTTCGGGATGGCTTTGGGCTGGGCACGATCACGGGCCTGCCTCCAATATGTAGCATCTTTTCGTGGGGCCAACTTCCGCTGCGGATAAGGGCCATGATTTGCGCTGCTTGGTGGCTGATCATATGCTAACCTCTAAACGTACTGTGAGCGGTTAGGAAGATCCTAGCTTTGACGGCGCTAACTTGTCAAGATGCTTTTAATGGTTAGATAATAGGAGGGGGGAGAGGACATCCTTGAACCAAGTTCGGGAAGACAAAAAGATCACACGGCGGCGTCCGCCGCGCTTCGAATTGGTTGCGGGCAACGTGTGCCTCGACTTTGTGAACACGCTCGACGACCGCCATACGCAGCCCAAGGAGCTGCTGGGGAATTATCTGGACCTCGCGCGGTTCGGGGAAGATACAGGCTTGCTGGATTCGTCCCATGTGGACCGGCTCTTTGCGCGCAGCGAGGCTGATCCTGAGGGTGCGCGCGAAGTGCTCAAGTGGGCGCGGGAGTTGCGCGAGGCGATTCACGAAGTATTCTGGGCGATCATCAACCAACGGCCAGCGCCGCCCATGGCTCTCGCGCGGCTCAATGGATCCGTGCAGAACGCGGCGGAGCACATGCGCCTGATTCCCGGGAAGGGCGGCTTCCGTTGGCAGTTTGACGACATGAATGAGTTGGAGAGCATGCTGTGGCCGATCGCGCGGGCCGCGGCCGATCTTTTAACATCGGATCAGCTCCAGTACGTTCGAGCCTGCTTCTCGAAAACCTGCGAATGGTTTTTTCTGGACACGAGCAAGAACCATCACCGGCGCTGGTGTGACATGACACGCTGCGGGAACCGGGCGAAAGTGCAGCGGTTCTACGAACGGCAGAAGAAAGGTGCGTTGTAGGTGTTCGCCATTCCTCTGCAAACGGGGAATATAACCACAGAGGACACTGAGGACACTGAGTGACTTTGCTCAGCCTGACAAGTTCGATTAGGCGTGGTCAAAGTCCCCACGCTCTCGCCAACACCGCGAGAAGGGTGGGGCACCCTTCTTCTATTACAATCACGGGATCGTTTCGCATCTGGTGTATGAAAATTCGGAGGCTCTCTTGATTCCTCGTATTCTTGCGGTTGTACTGCTGGCTGGTCCCGTCTTCGCGCAGAATGTCGTGCACTACACCACGACCAACGCCAATGTGAAGTATCTGTTCGCTACGGCGGAACCGGTGCTGCATTTGAAGCCGGGTGACATTCTTGACACCAACACACTGGATTGTTTTGGCAACGGGCTGAAGAAGCCAGGCGACACCCTGAGCATGGCCAAGGGAGACAATCCTCTGGCCGGACCGTTTTATGTCGACGGAGCCGAGCCGGGCGACACGCTGGTGGTGAAGATTCTCGATCTGCAGGTGGATGGAGAGTACGGAGTGGGCGCCTTCTCGCCCGGCTTCGGCTCGATCAATTCGTCGCATTACACTCCTATGCTAGGAGGAGAGTTGCCGGAGCGGGTGTGGTTTTATCGGATTAATCACGACGACAACACGGCAACTTTCAAGGCCGTGGACACGGATTTCGCCGTGAAGATTCCCATGCATCCCTTCTTTGGGTGCATTGGTGTGGCTCCGGCGAATGGGGAGGCGCGAAGTTCGATTGTGCCGGCGGAGTTCGGCGGAAACATGGATTCTCCAGAGGCAAGCGCAGGCAACACGGTGTACTTTCCGGTGAATGTGAAGGGCGGGCTGCTGTATCTCGGCGACGGGCATGCGGCCATGGGAGATGGTGAAGCCGCGGGGTCGGCGATCGAAGTGCCGCTGAAGGCGCGGGTGCAGGTGAGCGTGATCAAGGGTCGGAACATCGATTGGCCGCAATTTGAAAATGATGATGCGATCATGACCGTCGGGGCGTACCGTCCGCTGGAAGATGCGACGCGGATTGCGTTGACGGAACTGGTGCACTGGATCCACAAGGACTACGGGCTGTCGGAGCTCGACGCGTATGAGTTGCTGTCGAAGGTTGCGAAGCTTCATCTGAACGAGATGGTGGATCCGAATTACGTGGTGGTGGCTTCGATTGAGAAGAAGTACTTGCCGAAGAAGAAGTAGGCGACTGGTTGGTTCTGAAATGCATCGAGTCAAAGACCCCACTTCTCGCGCACAGACCGCGCGAGAAATGGGGCACCCGGGTTGGACCGGGAAGATGTAAGGAAGTCGAGATCCGCACCCAGTCGCAAACACCGCGAGAACTGTGGGGCACGCGACTACGTAGAACACTGTAACAACCAGGCTTGCTCTCTCCTGCATCCGAATGGGCGCTTGTCCGATCGTGATTTCCTCCGCAGAAGGGTTGACCCGTTGTATGTTTTCTGTTCATCGCACACTTTTGCTTGCCCTGCTTGGGGCCTGCGCCAGCACAGTTCTGGCATCCGCTCAGGCCGCGACGTCACAGACTGACCCCAGTACCGAAGCGAGCGTTAGTTCGCCGGTCGCCTACGTGTATGTAGCGAGTTCCAATGGCAGCACGAACCAGATCAACGGCTACGCTGCAGCGCCAAATGGATCGCTCATGGCGATTCCCGGCTCGCCGTATCCTTATAACGTAAATTACATGGCGGTGAATGGCGCATGGCTTTTCGGCATCGCGAATGTCGACGAAGACCTCTATTCGTTCTCGATTGGCGCGAATGGCGCCCTCGCCCTGAAGGACCAGTTCACGGTGGTAACCAATGGCGACGGGCTGATCAGTGATTATCTCGACCACACGGGAGCAACGCTTTATGCGGATTTGTATTCCACCAACAACGACTATCTGTCGTACAGCATCGACCAGTCGACCGGTCAGCTGATGCAAACCGGCGACCTGGCCGGAGGCCCTCCCAATAACAGCCCGGTGAGTTTCGTCGGAAATAACATGTTTGCTTACTCGTCGAGTTGCTATCAGTTCTACCCTGAGATCGTCGGAGTGCAGCGCAATACAGACGGCACGCTTTCCTACCTGAGCAATTTCACCCCGCCCTTTCCTAAGGGTCCAGCAGGTGATTTTTGGTGCCCGTGGCGGGCGGCAGCGGATCCGACAGATCACCTGGCTGTTGCGATGCAGCCGTATAACGAAAATTGGGTGAGTCAGGGGCCGTATCAGCTGGCAACGTACGCAGCGGATAGTTCTGGCAACCTGACGACGACCAGCACTTTCTCCAATATGCCGAAGGTTGCAGTTGGCACTCCGAACGATTACTGGATGTCGCCCAACGGCAAGTACCTGGCGGTTGGGGGTAGCGGGGGATTGCAGATTTTCCACTTCAATGGAGCAATCCCGATCACGAAGTTCACTGGATTGCTGACCACGAACCGGATCGTCCAGATGTTCTGGGACAACGCGAACCACTTGTATGCGATCAGCGACACTGCGGGCAAGTTATACGTGTTCACGGTGACCTCGACGGGCGTGACGCAGGCGCCGGGGTCTCCGCACTCGATCGCGACCCCGCAGAGCATTATTGTGCTGCCGAAGACGTAGGGGAAGTCAAACTCCCAACTTCTCGCGTAACGGCGCACGCGAGAAATGGCGACTCAATCAAAGGAACACCGGGTTCCTACACTTCGCACGCCCTTCCCTTCGGGAAGGGCGTGCTTCGGTCGGAATGACAGTGTCTGGAAATTTCTAGCGGGCTGATGTTACTGCGGGACTCGGGGCTTCCGGGGCTAGCGGGAGTTGGACTTCCAGCGTGCCCATCCGGTTGGTGAGTTTGTCGCGAACGCCGATGCGGATCCAGGTGGCTTGCACTGGGACATCGAGTTGTTGGCGCACGCGGAAGATGCCGGTCTTGTTGGCCTCCGAGGTGACGGATGTGTCCCCGGTGGCATTGTTCACGATGCCGTTGAGCATGCGACTCTCGGAGTCGAAGGCGGCGGCGGCGAATTCGAAGGAAGGTACCTTGCCGTTCTGAGCCTGCCCCTTCAACGACAGATCCGTGACGCGGTAATCAATCACATATTTTTGCAGGTCAACCGGGACGAGCGCTTTGTCTTTGTGGCCGGTCGTAATGTAAGCCGGCTGCTGAGCCAGTTGGGCCATCTGCTCGGTGGTGGCTTTCGCGGGAATGCCGTCGGCGTGGATGTGCGCGGAGAAGAGAAGATCGTGCACCATGGGCGCGCCGTGTTTCATGTTGGGCTGGAGCGCATCGTATTCAGCAGGCGCGGCCGGCGCGGCAGAGGCGTCCGCGACTTGGGTTTTCAAGGCTTCATCCTTGGGACGGAGGGCAGCGGTGAAATAGAAGCGGCGATAGGACAGCTTGTATCCGGGCTCGACGACTCGGACCCCGACGCTGTGACGGCTGCCATCATCCTTGAAATTGGTGGGCGAATAGGTCAGCGAGTAGTAGTTACCGCCGATGTCGGTGGCTTCATCGAGCGCGGCGGTGACATCGTTAGTGCTGTAAAAAGCATGGCCGCCCGTCGCCTCGGCGAGGGCCTTCTGGACATCGTAATCGGTGTACATGGAATCGCCAGAGCTCTGAGCCCGAATCGACTCGACCAATCCGTTAGCAAGCGGGAAATCGAGACTACTGAGGCCGCCGCCACCGGGGCCCTGGATTGGGCCGCCAGCTTGCACATTTTGATTGTTGTTCCCACCGTGCACGCGTGCTCCGGTCAGCATGCCCGGGGGATTGACCGGTACCCCGCCGACATTGATGGGATAAACGGCGACCTGCGCTCGAGTCAGAACATTGACCTCGTTGATGAGCTGGTCCTCGTATTCGCGAGGATCTTCCTTGCGCGGAACCAGTGCGAGTGGGAATACTCCGGCGAGCCAGATCAGGTTCTTGTGGCCGGGGATGCCCTCGAGAAATTCGTTGACCTGGGTCAACACGTTAATCATGGAGGCGGGATCGTTGTATCCAAGGTTCTTGCCCATCATGAATACCCTGGGAACGTGAGGCTTGGGATTTGACGGGTCGAGAGTCGCGTATAAGAGGGCCTTGTCGGCCGTGAAGCCTTGTACCAGATAGAGGCCGTCGGAGCGCACGAAAATTGCGAAGCGGGTTCCGTCGGGCATGCCTTTGATGAACTTCATGACCTGGCGGCGGGCGTCGAGCTGGTCCTCGATTTCGATGTTCGCGAGGTCGTAGAGAATGACGTAGAGCGGGCCGTGCTCCGGAGTTGGCGGAATGTTGACGAAGTGATTGGGAGGCATGTGAGGCGTGTTCGGCGGCAGAGAGATCGAGGGCTTTTCAAGGTCGAAGACGTCGAAGGAGAGAATGTTCTGCGGCTGACCGTCTTCGGCGACGATGAAATCGCTGGCCTTGAGCCCGTGCACGGGCCGGTTGGCCGAGTCGCGGACAACGACATCGACAACAACGCGGCGGACGGTGGTGCGGAAGGTGGGGATGGATTCCGTCTTTGCCTGGGCGGGAGCGCTTTGCGTGGGCGGGGTTGAGTCAGATTGGGCCAGCAAGAAAATCGAAGAGAAACAGAGAAATGAGAACAAAGCCAGATTGCGGAGAGAAACGAACATTTCACACCTGCCATGAAGGTTCGGACAGACTAGTGGACGTCGAAGATAGTTGGGTGTCAACCGGGGGCCCAGGGGCGAAAGCCCAATCTAATCTCGTGCCTTACGCGGCGCTAAAGCGCCGCTCTTCCAGGTCACTGCAGTGCCTTTCTTCTATCTCACTGCAGGGGCCCCGTACTGTACAAAAATCAAAGTCCCCACCCTCTCGCGAAATACGCGAGAAGGGTGGGGCACCCTCATTATTCCTTCTTACCCTTTCACTATCTTCTTCGCAGACGGATCCCAGACTGCGACGGTTTTGTTGAAGTAGGAGAAGTTGGCGAGATGGCAGCCGATGGCGGCGTTGTTGCCGAAGACCTCGTTCTCGACAACCGGTTTGCGCGTGCGCACGGCGTTGTAGAAGTTGGCTTGATGATCGACGGTGTCGCTGTATCCCGGAGGATTGGCGTAGGACTCGCCGGTCTCGTCAACCTTCCACTTGAGCGCTTCGGGCTCGGGATGATCCTCATGCCACTTCTGCAGGTACTGATCACGAAGGGCTTTCGGCCAACCGAAAATCGAATAGCCTTCGGGCTCGGGACGCGTGTCCTCAGGTTTGTAGGTGAGGGTTGCGTCCTTGATGATCATGGTGCCCTTCGTGCCGTAGAAGCCGATAAATTCTCCGCCGTTGTTATTCAGGTTGCAGCGCAGGGTGACGCGGCAGTTGGGATAGTCGTAGAGCGTCTCGATGAGGTCGGGAAACTCGCGGCCATCCTTGAAGTGGAAGATGCCTCCGGAGGACATGGCGCGCTGCGCGGGCTCATTGATGCCGGTGATGAACTGAATGCCGGAGAGCAGGTGGACGAAGAGATCTCCGCCGAGGCCCTCGCCGTAGTCGGTATAGCAGCGCCAGCGGAAGAAGCGCTTGGCATCGAAGGGGACCTGGGGAGCGCCGACGAGGAACGCCTTCCAGTCGATGGTTTGTTCGTTGGCGTCGGGCGGAATGGGATAGACCCAGGCTCCGCTGGGAGAATTACGATCCCAATAAGCGTTGATGGAGAAGACTTCGCCGAGTTTGCCGGAATCGTAAATCTCTTTGGCCTTGGCGTAGAGCACAGAGCTGACGCGCTGGCTGCCGACCGCGACCATGCGATTGTACTTGTGCGCAGCCTCGACCATGGCGAATCCGTCTTCCACGGTGTGCGACATGGGCTTCTCGCAGTAGATGTCTTTGCCGGCCGCGCAGGCATCGAGGAAGATGTGGCGATGCTGGAAGTCCATCGTGGCGATGAGAACGGAGTCGACATCCTTCCGATCGAGGATGGTGCGATAGTCACGGGAGGCCGGGACGTTGGGATTCTTGACGGCTTCGCGAGCGGCGGTGTGCCGGCTGTCATAGAGGTCGCATACGGCGACGCACTGAATGCCGGGAACTTCGAGGGAAGCTTCGAGATGTTCGCATCCACGAATGCCGGTGCCGATGGAGGCGAAGCGAATGGTGTCGCTGGGAGCGACGGGACGCGCCGCAGCGGACAGAATGTGCGGCTGCAAGATAGATTTGGCGACTGTAGTAGCGGCGAGAGCGCCTGAGCCGAGGTGAATAAATTGACGACGGGACAGGGGATACTTAGCCATGAGATTCTCCGTCTTTGGATTTCATCGCGTCCGTGACAGCGCGCGCGCCGGCGCGGAGTGCTTACGGGGAGGAATTATTGCACAGGAGCGGAGAATTTAGTAAAACGATTTTCTAATAGGCGAAACGAAGGTCGAGGCGTAATACGGACCAGCCTGAGAGAGTGCGATCGCAGGCCGGGACTAAATGTCGGATAACACCGCAATCGTCGGACGAACCATGTCCACGCACAAGGGAACCTCCGTTTGATTAATCGCCGCCGGGCGAAGGCGGACTCATCGGGTTACCGGTGCTGCTGGCGTTGCAGAAGTTTTTCTGGGGAGCGGACAAGATATTTGCGATCGGTCCAAAGTCATCGAACAAAACCGTGTCTCACGCAGATCTGTGTTTCGACGGACAGCATCCGGTCGCGCAGGTTCAATACGACGGTCGTCGACTCGCGTTCACGCTGGATACTGGCGCCACCAATACTGATTTGTATCCGCCGTTTGCGGCGATGTTCCCCGAGTTGATGCGCGGAGCGGCGAAGACCGACTCCTACAAGATGGAGGGAGCGGGCGGCACAAAAATCTTAGATGCGGCTGTTTTTGCCGTCATTGCCTTTGAGTATTGGAGGATTTCCTGTGGTCCTAAAGCCTGCTGGGATTCTGCGGGAGTTCCACCGTGGAAAACAGCAGGTTCTTTCACGGGAGCCTTGGCATCGACTTGTTGCGGCAGGCTCATAAGACGACGTTTGACTTCAGGGTAATGACGCTCACGCTGCAGTAGGAGCGGACTAGTGGAACGGATGTTTGTTCTTAAGCGACCAGTGGAGCGTTGGCGATTCCCTCGGTCCCGAACACCCTCCGGTACCGCTCGACCTCATCCGGCGGCCCCAGCGCCTTGGAGTAGTTGTCGGAGAGTTTCACCGCCGGCCGCCCTTCGACTTCGGAAACCTTGCAGATGAGGCTGATCGGATCAAATCCCCCGCCATTATTAGGATTGCACCCGCGAAAGTCATTCGTCAGCAAAGTTCCCCAGCCTGCGCTGAACCGAACCCGGCGCCCGATTGTCCACTTATTGCGATCCTCAAAATCCGCCGCACTGAGAAAATCGCTCGGCCCCAGACCCTTCGCCAGCATTCCCCCAAAATAAGCATGCAGCCCCAGGATCGCGTCCACATCCAGCGTGTCCGAAGCAATCAGCAGTTTCTCTCGCGGATCTCTGCCGTGCTGCTGTAACCATGCGATGTATTCATCCCCCGCGACGTACGGATCCTTGCTGTCCACGCGCTGCCCGGTCCAGTCCGCCACCCACTCCGGCGCCCCCGCGAGAAACTGCGTCGTGCCAAACGTGTCTGGCAGCATCACCCGCAATGCGCCCTCATACGTCTGCTGCCACAGTTCCAGCACGCGGTATTGCGAAGCTTTCAGCGCCACGTCATCCGGCGCCAGAGCAGCCATCACCATCGGTATCTCATGCGCGTTCGTTCCAATCGCTTCCAGATCGTGCTTGTGAGCCAGGAAGGCGTTCGACGTCCCGATGAAATTGCTTCCCAGGTTCGCGGCCATTGCAACCACAACATATTCCTGCCACAAAAAGCTATGCCGCCGCCGCGTTCCGAAATCAGCCACACTCAGTCCCGGAACCCCGCGCAGCCGCTCAATCTTGTTCCACAGCTTGGTCTTCGCGCGAGCGTACAGTATGTCGAGCCCGAACTCACTCAGCGTCTTCAGCTGCGCCCGGGTCTTCAACTCGTCCAGAATCGCCAGCGCGTACAACTCCCACATGGTCGTCTCCGGCCACGTGCCTTCAAACGTCAATTGGATCTGCCCATCGCGCACCCGCAGCTGATAATCCGACAGCCGGAAGTCGTGTTCCAGCCACTCCAGAAACCCCGGCTCGAAAATCCCACGCCGTCCGTAGAACGTGTTGCCCGCCAGCCAAACCAGTTCCGACTTTCGAAACCGCCGCCCGCGCACGTGCTGCAGTTGCACCTTCAACTCTTCAATGTGGATGATGTCGGCCATCCGCACCGACGCGTGCCGGTTGATCAGCGAGAACTGTACCCGCGTGTTCGGAAAATGCTTCCAGATGAACTGCAGCATCAGCAGCTTGTAGAAATCGGTGTCGAGCAGCGACCGCACCACCGGATCGAGTTCCCAGTTGTGGTTGTGCGCGCGTTCTGCGAAGTTGACGATCATGGAAGCGGAGCCGGCCGCAACCCAGCGACCTTCCTTGCCTGGCGCGGGACTTGGAAGTCTAAAGTCTAGAAGTCGACACCCAAGAGTTGACAGTCTAGCAGTTCGCTCAAAAGCCGTGAACACGCATGGCCTGACGACCCGTGGCAGGGCCAGCCCTCTCCCCAGCCGCACAAGCGTGCTAGCCTGAATGGGCATCTCAGCCGTGCTCAGCCCTCGCACACTCGTCTTCAACGGCTGTTATACCGTGTTGAACGCCTGCCCTCCCGTGGAAGAGCGGCGCTTTAGCGCCGCGTAAGCGAGGAAAAAGTGTGCGGGCTTCAGCCCGATGGCAGCAATTCCCCAATCGGAGAATGCCTTTTCACCTCTTGCTAGGCGATCACCTTGTCCTCTTTTCTCCTCAGAGATGGACTTTGGTGTGGCTCCCTCCCCTTCATGCTGATGCATAATCGGGCTGCCTGAATCGCTTCACCTCCGCGGAGACCACCATGCGACGCCTCGTGCCAGCTTTCACCTTGTGCCTGTTTCTCTCATTGACTATCCCAACCCCAGCGCAAGACAACCAGACGTCCACTGACGCCGCCGCTGTGCGCGCCACCGTGACGAATTACATCGAGGCCTATTACACGGGCGACGCCCGCCGCATGGAACAGACTCTCCACCCTCACTACCTGAAGCACATGATCCACGGCGACATTCCAATGAGGGACAAGACCGGTCCGCAGATGGTGCAGGAAATCCGCTCCAACGGCGTCCCCGACATGCCCGAGGCGCAGCGCACCGAACAGGTCATCGTGCTCGACGTGGCGGGAACCATCGCTTCCGCCAAACTGGTCACTCCGGGTTGGGTAGATTATGTGACGCTGTCGAAGCTCGATGGCCAGTGGAAAATCCTGTCGGTCGTTCAGCGAATCGACAACTAGAAGCGTACGGCGCGCGGCCCGGGGCCGGTACAGGGCCACGATCGCTACCGCGCCACCCGACACGATCCTGTAACGAGACCATGCGGCACGCCTCCTGCCATAAAAGAGGAAAATTGATTCCGGGATTCACCGCTTCGATATGTCTGGGGACTAACTCTTCGCCCCCACAAACTTCTGCTCCAGACCCTCGTACACTTCCTCCGCCCGCCGCAGCGCTTCCTGCACGTTGTCGCAGATGTTTTCTTCCCCGATCACATCGGCAAACTCCGCCTGATGAATCAATTGCGCGGGCTGCTCTCGGGCACCACATAGAATCAACGTCCGCTTGCTCGCATGCAGCTGCTTGGCAATCTCCTCGATCGCGAACAGTCCCGTCGCGTCGAGTGCCGTCATGTTCCGCAGCCGCAGGATAACCACCGGGGGAAGTGTGTGCATCCTCTCCGTGACCGCCCAGATTTTGTCCGTCGCACCAAACAGAAACGGCCCGTGAATGCGGAAGATCGTCGCGTAATACGGAATATCCTTGTCCTGCAGAATGTGCACGCGCCCGTCTTCAACATAGTCCTCGGTCACCTGCGAGACAGTCGTTGTCGACGCCACACGGCTGATGAACAGAAGCGCCGCCAGAATCATCCCCGCCTCGACCGCAACGGTTAGGTCGGCAAACACAGTCAAGGCAAACGTCACCAGCCAGATGCTGATGTCCGTCTTCGTCAGCTTCAGCAGTTGCGGAATCTCACGCCACTCGCCCATGTTATAGGCGACCACCATCAGAATTCCAGCCAGCGCCGCCATCGGCACGTAGCTCACCAGCGGCGCCGCAAATAGCAAAATGCACAACAAGGTCAGCGCGTGGATCATTCCTGCCACCGGCGTCTGCGCCCCCGATCGAATATTGGTCGCCGTCCGCGCAATCGCTCCCGTGGCTGGCAGTCCGCCAAACATCGGCGAAAAAATATTGGCCACGCCCTGCCCAATCAACTCGACGTTGGGATTATGCCGGTCGTTACTCATGCGGTCCGAGACCACCGCCGACATCAGCGACTCAATCGCGCCCAGCATGGCCACCGTGAAAGCTGGTCCCAGCAACCCATGAATCAAGTCCGTACGGAAGTGCGGAATCTGCCAGTGCGGCAGCCCGCTCGGAATTCCCCCAAACCGTGTCCCAATTGTTTCCACGGGCAGCCTGAAAAAATAAACCGCACAAGTCGAAAGCAGCAGCGCAACGATCGGCCCTGGAATACGGGGCGAGAGTCCTCGGCAAACGATCAGCGTGAGCAGCGTGAACACGGCGAGCGCCGTCGCCTCAAATGAGAGCGTATGAAAATTCCCGGCCAGCGCCTCGATGCGCAGCCAGAACACGCCCGGAACTTTCTCGAGATGCAGCCCGAAGAAATCCTTGATCTGGGTGCTCGCGATCAGCACCGCAATCCCATTCGTAAATCCAATCACAACCGGTCGCGGGATAAACTTCACTCCCGTCCCCAAACCCGTGACGCCCATGATCACCAGCAGCACGCCGGCCATCACGGTGCACATGAAAAGTCCATCCACGCCGTGCACCGCGACGATCCCCGCCACCACCACAACAAACGCGCCAGTCGGCCCGCCAATCTGCATCTTCGATCCGCCCAGCGCTGAAATCAGAAATCCGGTGACGATCGCGCAGTAAATTCCAGCCTGCGGCGTCAATCCCGAAGCGATGGCAAACGCCATGGCCAGCGGCAGTGCCACCAGCCCCACGGTGACTCCAGCAATTAGATCCAGCAGAAATTTGTGACGGTCGTAGTCGCGAAGACACAGCACCGACTTCGGAAGCCAATTCTCACTCAGGAAAGCACGCGCCATTTTCCCATTATCGCTCCCCCGGCGGAAATCAGGTAGATGACCGAGGTGCGCCGTTTTTGATTGGGGTTCTCGCAGAGGTTCGTGGAAGGACACGGCTTTGAGCCGTGCCGTTAAGGCCAAACAACAAGTGTCGGCTTTAGCCGCTGAGTCCCCGATCACTCCGAATTCGAAAACTGTAAAATCCTTCCATGCGCTTCCTCCGAACCTTGGGATGGCTGGCCTGCGTCGTCTACTCGACGATCCCACTGTTCTGGCTCATGGTTCACCCGCAAGCTCATCGTTGGCGCGCACGCGAGGGGTCCCCCTTCCGCGTCTTAGTCCCCGCATGGATCGTCATGTGGATCGGCATCGGCACACTAACGGGCTCGTGGCGCAACGCAGCGTTCTATTCGACGCCCTGGTCCTGGATTCCCGCCGCCCTGCTGTTCGCAACCGGCATCTCCATCTACTCCCGTTCCGGCGCTCACTTCAGCTGGTCCCAGCTAGGAGGGCTGCCGGAAGTCCGCAATGGAAACCATGATCAACGCCTGGTCACGACCGGAATCCGCTCCCGCATTCGCCACCCCGTCTACCTCGGCCATCTCTGCGAAATGCTCGCCTGGAGCATCGGAACGGGCCTCGCGGTCTGCTGGCTACTCACTGCTTTTGCGATCGTCACCGGAGCAGTGATGATTCGGATGGAGGATGCGGAGATGGAAAAACGCTTTGGGGCGGAGTTTGCTGTCTATCGCCAGAGGGTCAACGCCGTCTTACCCAGGCTTCGCGCATGAACCTTTTATCCGGTCGAATCCATAGCACTCGTTATAATCCGACATAGCTGAAAGCCGAGAGCTGACAGCTGATTGCTTCCCATGCGCTTCGAACTCTTCATCGCGACGCGGTACTTACGGGCAAAAAGAAGGCAGGCCTTCATCGGCATCATCACCGGCATCTCTATCGTCGGCGTCGCCGCCGGTGTCGCCTCCCTCGTCGTCGCCATGGCTATCACCAACGGTTTTCGCCAGGACCTGCAGCAACGCCTGCTCGGGTCCACGTCGCACATCAGCCTACAGCGCGTCGCCGATGACGGCATCCAGAACTGGCCCGCACTCATGGACCGTCTCTCCAAAGAGCCGCACGTCGTTGCAGCTGCTCCAGCCATTTTCGAGCAGGTTCTGATCTCACGCGGCCCCCGCTCCCATGGCGCCATCCTCAAAGGCATGATCCCGCGCTACGAGCGCAAAGTCGGCGACCTCCTCAATTCCGTGAAGGAAGGATCAGCGGGCCCGCTGGAGGAGGAGCCCACACCTCCACCGCCACAACTTCCACCGGACAATACCAGCGCCGCCCAATCTCCCGATTCCCTCGCAGGACTGCAACGGCGCGTCGCCGCGATGCCCCCAATCGTTTTGGGGAAGGCAATGGCCGATAACCTCGGCGCCACCGTCGGCTCGACTGTCCTCGTCACCAGCCCCCAAGGCGAACTCACGCCCTTTGGCATGGTCCCCAAATACAACCGCTTCCACGTCGTCGGCATTTTCAGTTCCGGCTTCTTCGACTACGACTCCGGTTGGGCCTTCGTGCGCTTGTCCGATGCCCAGGAGTTGTTCGGCCTCGGCGACCTGATCTCGGTCGTCGAGTTTAAGATCGACGACATCTTCAAGGCCGACCAGATCACCACCCAGCTCGAAACCGCCGCCGGCAAGGGCTTCATGGCTACGAACTATCTCGAGCAGAACAAGGCGCTGTTCCACGCCCTCCGCCTGGAGCGCCTCGTCACCTTCATCACCATCGGCCTCATCGTCTTCGTCGCCGCTCTGAACATCCTCATTTCCCTCATTATGATGGTCATGGAGAAGACGAAAGATATCGCCGTCCTTATGTCGATGGGCACACGCCGTGCGCAAGTCCGCAACCTCTTTATCGCTCAAGGCGTGCTTATCGGCGTGATCGGCACCGCGATCGGCTTGGTCCTCGGCTATGCCATTTCCTACGCCGGAGGCCACTACCACGTCCTGACGCTCTCTCCCGAGGTCTATTCCATCGACTATGTGCCATTCGCTCCCCGAGTGATTGACGGCGTATGGGTCGCGCTGTTCGCGGTGCTGATCTCCTTTGTAGCGACGCTGTATCCGTCGTGGTCAGCCTCGCGCATTCTTCCGGCAGAGGCGTTGCGTTATGAGTAAGAGCTTCCCGGCCGCGGAGTCGCGAGTTTCCAAAGACCCGGCAGGAGTTACGAGTCGCCTCAGAGTTCGCAGAAGAATTACAAATCCGTTCACAGGCAAAATCCTTGCTGCACGACCGAAACCCTTGCACAGCTGTGGAAAAGCGGCCCTTCCAGGGCCGCGTAAGGCATGTGGAATCAGAAAGGCTTTAGCCTCTGTGGTCCCGATCCACGCTGCAAGCAACGGAGGCCGCGGAGTGTAGCTCCGGAGGCCGCAGTGTGCGCCTGAAGCCCAATCACAGGGCGATTTGCCCGGGCGTACAGTCTTTGGAATCACCGATTTTGGAATTCGCCACCGAGAAACGATTTGATCGCAGTAAGGCACTAATCTAAGCGGCGGCAAATACGGGCCCAACAGTAGTTTCCGTTCTTCCGCACTTTAGCCCTTGGAACGAAAGAGACACAGCGTGCATCTAACCGAACAAGAGTCGATGCTTCGAGTGGAAGGCTTGAAGAAGGTTTTCCGATCCGGCGAGTCGGATCTAGTGCTCTTTGAAAATCTGTCGTTTGATGTAAAGCAAGGAGAAATGCTCGCCATTGTGGGAGAATCCGGAGCAGGGAAGAGTACCTTGTTGCACATCCTGAGCGCTCTTGATCGTGCTTCTGCCGGTGACGTATACTGCGCCAACTTGCGATTGAATTCTCTATCGCACGACGCGGCCGCCGACTTTCGTAATCGAGAGACGGGCTTCGTCTGGCAGTTTCATTACCTGCTGCCGGAATTCACGGCGGCAGAGAACGTTGCCATGCCCTTGCTGCTTCGCGGCCACACCTGGCAACAGGTCGAGCCCGAAGCTTCACGCTGGCTGCGTGAGGTCGGACTGGAGCAGCGCGCGCATCATCGCTCCGGGGAGCTTTCGGGCGGAGAGCAGCAGCGGGTGGCTCTGGCTCGCGCTTTGATTACCGGCCCCAAGTTGCTGCTGGCGGATGAGCCAACAGGAGATCTCGACGGCCGGACAGCGGAAGCGGTTTTCGATTTGATTGCGCGGTTGCACCGCGAGCACCAACTCACCTCCCTCATTGCTACGCATAACTTATCGTTCGCGCGCCGCTGCCATCGTGTATTAAGGTTGCAG
The DNA here is from genome assembly GCA_963706645.1 of uncultured Acidobacteriaceae bacterium. Classification (GTDB taxonomy): domain Bacteria; phylum Acidobacteriota; class Terriglobia; order Terriglobales; family Acidobacteriaceae; genus Sulfotelmatobacter. The sequence goes on along the minus strand of CAVPNR010000018.1, from coordinate 214,428 downwards.
AAAGGCCACGTCGAAGAGATTGCCCCGGAGTCGCTCCCGGCCTGAGCGAGGAAGAGCGGTGAGAGCGTGGGAAGCGCCGTGAGCGAGGGTAGAAGAGTGGCGTGAGCGAGGGTGGAAGAGCGGCGGGAGCGAGGGTGGAAGAGGGGCCCTTCAGGGCCGCGTCAAGCGGTCCGGGATGTTGCGGGCTTTAGCCCCCGAGGCGAAAGATTAGTAAGACAATGCGCAAGAAATTGACGCAAGAGGTTCCGCCCCGAAGGGCTTGACAACCGTTCCTTCGGTAACGTGATCAAAGGTTTGTAAAATCGTTTCAGTGCTTTGGATTTGAGGCCCTTTGATTGCATAATGTAGGGATAGAATAAGGTGAGTCGGATTTGAGGATCGGGTTCGGTAGGTCGGGCGGGCAAAGTTCTTCTCGATCAGGAAAGGTCAGGGGGAAGGGGCATTATGTTTGAACGCTATACGGAGAAAGCCAGGCGCGTCATCTTTTTCGCACGCTACGAAGCCAGCCAGTTCGGGTCTCCCTATATCGAGACGGAGCACTTGCTCCTCGGACTCCTGCGAGAAGACAAAGCCCTGACCAATCGTTTCCTGCGGTCCCACGCCTCGGTCGAATCCATTCGCAAGCAGATCGAGGGACACACCACCATCCGCGAGAAGGTTTCGACCTCGGTCGACCTCCCGCTGAGCAACGAGTGCAAGCGCGTGCTCGCCTATGCCGCTGAAGAAGCGGAGCGCCTCTCGCACCGGCACATCGGCACCGAGCATCTGCTTTTGGGCTTACTGCGCGAAGAAAAGTGTTTCGCCGCCGAGATCCTGCACGAGCGCGGCCTGCGCCTCTCGACCATCCGCGAAGAGTTGGCCCGCAGCACTCAGGAAAAGGCTCAGCCCCAGCGCCAGCGTGAAAGCTCGCTGCTGGCCGAGTTCTCCCGCGACCTGACCCAGGCCGCCATGGACAGCCAGCTCGATCCTCTGGTCGGTCGCGAGGGCGAAGTCGATCGCGTGATCCAGATTCTTTGCCGCCGTACCAAGAACAATCCCGTGCTGATCGGCGAGCCCGGCGTGGGCAAGACTGCCATCGTCGAAGGACTGGCGCAGCGCATCGCCGACGGCGAAGTTCCATCGTTCCTGGCCGACAAGCGCATTCTCGCTCTCGACCTCTCGCTCATTGTGGCCGGCACAAAGTACCGCGGCCAGTTCGAGGAGCGCCTCAAGACCATCATGAAAGAGCTGATGGAGAATCAGAACTCCATCATCTTCATCGACGAACTTCACACCCTGGTTGGAGCAGGCTCGGCGGAAGGATCGCTCGATGCTGCCAACATTCTGAAGCCCGCTCTATCACGTGGCGAAATTCAGTGCATCGGCGCCACCACGCCCGGCGAATATCGCAAGTCGATCGAGAAGGACCGTTCGCTCGAGCGCCGCTTCCAGGCCGTAAAGGTCCCGCCGCCGAACGAAACCGACGCGATCAAGATTTTGTTCGGCATCAAAGATCGCTACGAAAAATTCCACGCCGTCACCTACACCGACGACGCCATCAACTTCGCGGTCTCGCACTCGAACCGCTACATTCCAGACCGCTTCCTGCCAGACAAGGCCATTGACTTGGTCGACGAAGCCGGAGCCCGCGTAAAGCTGCGCCAGACTTCTCTGCCCGAAGAGCTGACCGAAGTCCAGAAGCGCATCAAGTTCATCGTGCACCGTATGGAAAACGCCATCGCGAACCACGAGTTCGAGAAGGCGCGCTTCTACTCCGACGAAGAGCGCAAGGAGCGCGAGAACCTGCGCGCCCTGCGTGAGAAGTATCATCTGGACGAGTCCTCCACGGGCGTCGTCAACCGCGAAGACATCGAAGACGTAGTCTCGCGCTGGACAGGCGTGCCCATTACCTCGATCAAGGAAGAAGAGACGCAGAAGCTCCTGCGCATCGAGGAAGAGCTGCACAAGCGCATCATCTCGCAGGACAAATCAATCAGCGCTCTGGCCCGCGCCATCCGCCGCTCGCGTGCCGGCCTGAAGAACCCGAACCGTCCCATCGGCTCGTTCCTGTTCCTCGGCCCCACTGGTGTTGGCAAGACCGAAGTTGCCCGTACTCTGGCGCAGTTCATGTTCGGCACCGAAAAGGCTCTGGTCCGCTTCGACATGTCCGAGTTCATGGAGAAACATTCGGTCTCGAAGCTGATTGGTTCGCCTCCGGGATATGTGGGCTACGAAGAGGGCGGCCAACTCACTGAACGCGTGAAGCGCGCTCCCTACTCCGTTGTCCTGCTCGACGAAATTGAGAAGGCTCATCCGGATGTTTTCAACATCCTGCTGCAGGTCTTTGAAGACGGCCAGTTGACCGACGGCCTCGGCAACACCGTCGACTTCAAGAACACGATCTTGATCATGACCTCGAACATCGGCGCGCGGCACTTGCAGAAGCGCGAGGGCTTGGGCTTCCAGTCATCCAAGGAAGACATGGTTTCTGAGAAGGTCGAAGAGCTCGTAAAGGGCGAGGTCAAACGCACTTTCAACCCCGAGTTCCTGAACCGGTTGGACGAGATCATCCTGTTCCTGGCTCTAGGCGAAAGCGACCTCATCCAGATTCTCGAGCTCATGGTCACGCAGCTCAACCAGAACCTGGCGCAGAAGTCGATCACGGTCACGGTTGCGGACGACGCCAAGAAGTGGATCCTCAACCAGACCCTTACCGACCGCAGCTATGGCGCTCGCCCGTTGCGCCGCGCCTTGCAGAAATACATCGAAGACCCGCTGTCGGAGGCGCTGATCCAAGGCACCATCACCACGCGCCCCGCCTTCATCGAGGTCTTCCTCGAAGACAACAAACTCTTCTACCGCCCAGTAGATGCGGAGAAAACCGAAGGCGTCCTGCTGTACGAGAAGTAGAAGTTTGTGGGAGGGTTTATGTGGGGACAGCCGCCCTCGGCTGTCCGCCGAGCGCAGCTCGGCAGGTTTTGAGCCGTCAGCCCCAAAGCTGGCGGCTTATTCTTTGCTAAGCCCGAAAGAAACTTCCCGATTGACCCCGTGTTCAACCTGTGATTAGATGCCCGAATCCTTTGCGGGCCAGCGCCACAGCCCGCCACGATTGGGGCGTGCGACCGAGGTGATGTATGAAGTCCACTCTGCATGCGGCCCTAGCTGTAAGCGTGCTAGGCCTCGCCGTCTTTTCTTTGAGCCTGGGCGCCAGCGCACGGGATGTCGTCCTGCCCGCCGGTACCCTTTTGCAATGTACCCTCAACGAACCTAACTTTTCCTCGGCCACTGTCGATGTCGGGGACCCCGTTCTGTGCCACCTGCACGGAATCACCGAGTTCGGGCAGCAGGCTTTTCCGCGCGGCAGCTATCTTGTCGGCCATCTCGAGGCAGCCAAGGATCCCGGCCATTTCTGGGGCAAGGGATATCTCAAGCTCCAATTCGATCGCATCGGCGTTCCCAGCGGCGACCTGCCTCTCGAGGCCAAAGTCATCGCGACACGCGGCTACAAAGTCGACAAGCAGGGGAAGATCGACGGCAAAGGACATCCCGTTCGCGACGTTGTCGAATGGATGATCCCTCCGCTATGGCCCTGGAAGGTGATCATGCTGCCTGCGCGCGGCCCGCGTCCTACGCTGAAGGGCGAAACCGTCCTCAGCATGCGCTTGATGGATGATGTTCAGATCCCGCAGGTGGCGCAGACCTACGGCCCGAGCTGGCATTTCTTTGGACGCCCCCAGAGCCAGTCCTACCAACCCTCGATTTATGACGACAGCAAACCGCAACTCATGCTGCGGGATGCTTCGCTCGCGAACGGAACCAGCCAGGCGGTCCCCCAGGCCTCCTACGCAAGTCTCGTAACGCGAACCATAACGCCGGCTCCGGTGAACGCTGCTCCGGGTATGCCTGTCTTCGTCCTGACCAATGGCACCATTCTCTCGGTCAGCGGGTACGGATATACCGACAGCCGAATCACCTACTCCCTGGTGGGTGGCGGCACCGGTGTCATCAGTACCGACGATGTCGACTGGACCACCACCACGCAGCTCAACGCCCAGCGCGGCGTGCGCGTGACGCTCCACAACAGCCATGCGGCCGCTTCGACTGCTGGCTTCTAATTGTGCTCATGTGGGGACAGCCGCCCTCGGCTGTCCTCCGAGCGCAGCTCGGAAGATTTCCAAGCAGCCAGCCCAAAGCTGGCTTTTTGTTTATGCGAGGCGGACGCCCCCGCCTGCCCACTGCCGTGTTTCTTGGCAATTTTCAGCGACCATTTCTGTTCCCGATCCATCGAACCAATGGTCGCGCTAAGGGTAATTTCCACTTCAGGAGGTCTTCATGCCCAAAATCAACATCGCCGAGAAATTTTCCAAGGTCTCCGAATACTGGAAGCCCTACATCGCCGCCGAACTCAACGGCCAACACGTGAAGCTCGACAAGATCAAAGGCCAGTTCATCTTCCACCACCACGACCATGAAGATGAGCTGTTCCTGGTGGTCAAAGGGCGCTTCCGCATGGAATTCCTCGACCACCACGAATGGATCGAAGAAGGCGAGTTCATCGTCGTCCCCCGCGGAGTCGAACATAAGCCCGTTGCTGATGAAGAATGCTGGTTCCTGCTATTCGAGCCCGCCTCCACCCTGAATACCGGCAACATCGTCAACGAGCGCACGGTGAAAGAACTGGAGCGAGTCTAGCGATCGCCGATCCGCGTACAATCAACGTATGGATCTCACCGTCTATTCCGCCGCCACGTGCCCCGACTGTCGCGAGGCCAAGCGCTTTCTCGCGAAGCACAACATTCCCTACAAAGAGATCGATGTCCAAGCCACCCCCGGCGCCATCGAAGAAATCGTCAAACGCACCGGCAAGCGTGCCATCCCCCAATTCGTAATTGATGGCGAATGGGTCCAGCCCTACGACCCCCGCAAAGGCTTTCTCTACGAAGAGATGGCCAAACGCTTGGGAATCAAGACCCCGTAGCTAAGCCATACTTCTCGGTAGGTTTCCTCCGTTGTCCTCCGTGTCCTCTGTGGTGAAAATTCCTTCACCCTATCGCACGTACATCGTCTTCAGTACCGTAGCCAACCCGCGCCAGACAAGCGAAGATAACGACTCCAAGTACTCGGCCCGCCCAGCGTCCCATCGCTCAAACGGCTGAAACAGAACGACTTGGGCGAGTACCGAGGACCGCTACTTCGACGCTCATGGCCGATTCCCAGATCAACGAGCCTCCATCTTCCGACACTTCCCCCGTTTCCGCTCCCGAAGCCCAGCCTCCGCAAGAATCTAGTATGGTTTGCGACTGCTGGCAGCAGATGGTGCAAGCCGTCATGGGGATCGTGCTGCTCCTGGGTGCCCTCGCCTTGGTCCACTACTACACTCCGACGACCGCCTTCGATGAGCCTCCCACCGACCTCCAAAAGCAGGTTCATGAACTCACCGCGCAGGTCGAACAACTCAAGCAAGACCAGGCGATGCCCGCCGTGGTTTTGAATCGCTACCGCAATTCCATTGGATATATTTACGGTGTCTATCAGGTTGGCTTTTCGAACCAGCGGCCTGTCATTCGCGCCCGAGTCTCCGGCACAGGATTTTTGGTCGGCAATGGCCTCGTGGCCACCAACCGTCACGTCGCCGAGCCTTGGTACGGAGACTCCGAAGCACAGAAGCTCATCGATCAAGGCGCCGTCGGGATGCTCGAAAGCCTGGTTGTTTTCTTCCCCGGCTCGCCTACGCCCGTGACATTATCCCCTGCATCCGTCTCGAAGACCTCAGACCTGGCCGTACTGCATGCTGAAAATGCCGATGTGGTCCGCGGCCTCCCGATCCCGCCGCTCGCAAAGTCGCCGGGTTCTCCGGGACAACTCGTCACCGTCATCGGTTACCCCATGGGCATTGCCGGGATGGTGGCCAAATCTCCCGCTGGAATCTACGAGCGCATGGCCTACCGTCACAATGACATCAACGCGGCCAGTGAGTTGGCTGCCTTGTCTCTGATTCGTCCGTCGACCACCTGCGGACATCTCGGCGACGTAGTCGGCGACAAACTCATTTACGACGCCCCCACCGCCCACGGCGGCAGCGGCGGCCCCGTCTTCAACACAAAAGGCGAAGTCATCGGCGTCAACTCCGCCTACATGGACGGCTTCTCCGGTGGCACCCTGGGAGTCTCGGTCGATTCTCTGCGCCCATTGCTGCAGGAAGCACAAAAGCAAAACTAGACATCGTCGACCAGCAGAGCCTTCGTGGTCCTTCGTGTCCTTAGTGGTTGATGCTCTTTCTGTCCTTCTATTCAACCGCCTTCGCCGCGGCGGAACTCACAGGTTCTCCCGCCATATTCGCGCCTTCTCTCTACCCTGAATCGCCATTTCGTGGATAATCATCCACGTGGCCCAACTGGAGAATTTTCGCCTCAAGGTTTTCCGCACAGTTGCCGAACATCTGAACTTTCGTAAGGCCGCGGAACATCTCTTCCTCACGCAGCCCGCCATCACGCTTCAGATCAAGGCCCTCGAAGACGATCTCGGCACCCGCCTCTTCGATCGCGCCGGCAATCGCGTCTCCCTGACTCCACAAGGATCCGTCTTGCTCACCTATGCGAAAAAGCTTGCCGTCCTCGTCTCCCAGGCCGAACAGGCACTCCTTGCGCAAGATGGTAAAGTCTCGGGCGACTTATCCCTCGGTGTCTCCACCACCATCGCCCAATATGTTCTCCCGCGCCTGCTTGGAGCTTTTCTCAACGAGCATCCCCGCGTCCAGTTCTCGCTCCACAGCGGCAACACCGGCGAGATCGTCCGCCTTCTTCTCGACGACAAGTTGGCCATCGGCCTCATCGAAGGTCCCGCGCGCGACCGCGGCATTCGCACCGAACCCTTCATGCAGGACGAACTGGTCCTGATCGTGCCACCCACATTCCCGTCTGAGCACATGTCTCGGGCCCAGCTCTTGGACTCCAATCTTCTTATGCGCGAACAGGGTTCCGGCTCTCGCCGCGTCGTCGAAATTGCTCTTGAGAAAGCCGGCCTCAAGCTCAAGTCCTTCAAGAACGTGATGGACCTCGATTCCACCGAGGCGATCAAGTCCGCAGTCGAAGCTGGCCTCGGCGTCGGTTTCGTCTCGCGCTGGGCCATCTCCAAAGAACTGGAACTCGGCGCCCTGAAGGTCGCGGAAGTGGCCGAAGTAAAGGCCGATCGCCACTTTTCGCTCATTTCGCGCACCGGCCCCGATCCCCAAGGCCCGGCTGGAGCTTTTCGCGCATTTGCCCTCGAACGCGCCCGGCTTCTCGCCAGTCCTGGTAGAAAGCCTTCTCGCTCCACCAGGTCCGGCCGATAAGTTTAGCTAATCGCCCATCAAAACTACTGCTTGGACTCGCCTCCGTCACCGCCGCAGACTGGATGCGTGAGCAAGAACATATTCTTTCTGGCCCTCATCCTCGCCGCCTCCGGCCTCATCTCTCCGCCCCTCGCACTCCTCGGCGGCCTCATCTATGGCTTCGTAGCCGTGCATCCCTTCCATGTCGAAAGCAAACGCCTCGCGAAGTTTCTCCTGCAGGCCTCCGTCGTCGCCCTCGGTTTTGGCATGAACCTGCATCAAGTCCTTCAAGCCGGACGCTCCGGCTTCCTTTACACGGCTGTCAGCATCACCGCCGTCATGCTTTTGGGACTGGGATTCGGTTATCTCCTCCACGTCGGAAAGAAGTCCGCATTCTTGATCAGCGCCGGCACAGCCATCTGCGGTGGCAGCGCCATCGCCGCCGTCGGCCCCATTGCCGAAGCCAACGAAGAAGAGATGGCCGTCTCCCTGGGCGCAGTCTTCATCCTGAACTCCGTCGCACTCTTCCTCTTCCCCGTGATTGGATACGCCTTTCACATGACGCAGGCTCAGTTCGGCCTCTGGTCGGCTCTTGCCATTCACGACACGAGTTCCGTCGTAGGCGCGACCGCGAAATACGGCGCAACCGCACTCGCCATTGGAACCACCATCAAACTGGCCCGCGCTCTCTGGATCGTTCCCTTGTCCTTCGTCACCGCCGTCACCCTGAAAAGCAAGGCACGCATCCAGTGGCCCTGGTTCATCTTGCTGTTCTGCATGGCCGCGTTGCTGAACACTCTGCTGCCGTCATTCAACCCGGCCTTTGGTGTTCTCAATCATCTCGGAAAAATCGGCCTCACCGTTACTCTTTTCCTCATCGGCACAGGATTGAACAGAAAAACCCTCAAGAGCGTTGGCGCCCGCCCTCTGCTCCAGGGTCTCGCCCTCTGGATCATCGTTGGAGCAAGCACTCTGGCCCTGATCCTGTTCCATTGGATCGGCGTGTAGTCGTACCAGATCCTTGCGCTACCGTGGAAGAACGGCCCTTCAAGGCCGCGTGAGCGATGTGAAAGCAGTGTGGGCTTCAGCCCCTGAGGGAACGCACGCCTTTGACCCTTTCAAAGCAAAGGGCCGGGAAGCATTCGCTCCCCGGCCCAGAATATCTCCGCTGCGGTTTAGAACCCCCACCGCAACGAGAACTGAATCAACCGCGGGTTGCCGTTCGTCTGCAAGATCTTCCCAAACGAACTTCCCGCCTCGATATCCGTCACAGCCGGATCACCGAAGTTCGTATGGTTCCATAGGTTGAAGAAGTCGACCGCGAAGCGCACGTCCTGCCGCTCCCCAATCTTGAAGTGCTTCAGGAACGACACATCCCAGTTCTGCTGGAACGGCCCGCGATAGATATTGCGTCCCAAATCTCCGAACCCAGTCGTGCAGAAGTTAGGATCGGATAGACACTGCGTCGGATACAGCTGCGGCGCCGGCGTGAACGCTGCCGCGTTGAGATAGCCGTTGACCACCCGCGAGTGAATATCCCCACTCGACAGTCCGCTGGCAATGGTCGCTCCCGGAGCCAGGCTCGCACCCAGCAGCGGCGTGCTCCCCTGTCCGAGGAACGCAGTTCCCGCACTCGAATCGAAAATCGAGAACGGCAAGCCGTTCTGGAAGATGGTCACGCCACTCACCTGCCAGCCGCCGAAAGCGGCCTTCTTGAAGCCAGTGGCATGCCCGAAGAACGGAAGCTCATACGCATAACTTACCGCGAGCCGGTGCGGACGATTGAAATCCGAGATTCCCCGCGAGGCATTAATGTTGCTCTGATCGTTGTACGCGGTATTAAACGCCGTGTTCCCCGTCGACGTGGCATCAATGTTCTTCGAGAAGGTATACGCCGCCTGAAAATAGTTTGCACCCCATCGCCGCGAAACCGTCGCTTGCAGCGCGTTATAAATCGAGTACGCGTCGTTTGCGAAAATCTGGTACCCGCTATATCCATTCAAGCCGGGTGCCGGGGTTCGCGCAATCGCGTTGGCGAAGGTGTTCGTCGTGATCGTGTAGGTGTTATTGCTGGCATCGGTAACCGTAAACGGATTGGTCGGGCTGGCGTTCACCGATTGAATCGCATCCCGCGTCTCACGCAAGTGGATTCCTCGCGTGCCCACGTAACCCGCCTCCAGCACCCAGTGCCGCCCTAATTCGCGCTGCACCGTCAGGTTCCACTGCTGCGTATTCGGAACCACGAAATGCCGCGGCACTTCCAGCACAAACAGATTCTGCGTGCTGTTCACGCCCGGCCCCGTGCATCCGCCGTACGTGGCGGCGCCATTCGTGTCTGGAAAACTCGTCAGTTGCGCCAGGCAAGGCAACCACGCCCCTGACAGCTGTCCGGCCTGGGGCACGGCGTTTGGATTGGTCGCAGGCGTACCCGTAAAGAAGTCCGACATCGTGAACCCCGGCGTTTGTCCGAAAAAAACAATCGGGATGAACGGCGACTGGAAGCTCAACTGGTCCACCGCGCCCACGTCCTCGCGCACGTAGTAGATGCCGTAGCCTCCGCGCACCGTCGTCGTGTGCCGTCCGGCCAGGTCCCACGCGAACCCAACGCGCGGTCCCCAACCTGTCGAAACGCTGTTCTTGAACGTCGAGCCTGCCGCGTTCCCCGTCAGTCCGGAAACACCCAGCTTGTTGACGCAAGTCGGATAGACGAACGGATACGTCCCCGACTTCGTCAGGTCTGACTCCATATTGCCAATGTGGCAGTCCCCATCCGTCCATGCTCCCAGGAATTCCGTGCGCAGGCCCAGGTTCAACGTAAGGTTCGCAGTGGCCTTCCAGTCGTCCTGCGCGAAGATCGCCGAATTGTTCTGCCGGTACTGGTGGTTATAAACGCCGCCGCCGCCGAAGCTGAATTCTGGCGTCCCGCCCACGAAGTTTCCAAAATCCGTCTCCGTGGCCGACGTGTTCGTAAAAAAGAGCTGCCCGTTAAAGACCTGCGGAAACTGCTTGTTGAGGCTCACCCGAATGTACTGCCCGCCAAACGTAAAGGTGTGCGCTCCCTTTACCCAACTCAGGTTCTCCACGAAGTTGTAATTATTCTGTGTCTGCGATTGGTTCGCCTGCGGCGTCGGTCCGAACTGAAATCCCGAGGTCGCGAAGGTGAACTTGTAAATGCTGCTCGTCAGATTGCTGGTTGGCCGGTCGATTCCCGCGTCCGTCACCGTGACCGGATTGACGTTAATCGCGCTGTTGTCGATGTGAACCAATCCAAAGCGGAAATCGTTCACCAGTCTCGGAGAAAATACGTGCGTCTCCGAAACGATGAACAGCCGGTCGTGAATCGGAAGTTGGTACGGGAAGTTCAAGTCCGTCCCGCTGGCCGCCGCGCCCAGTGACGCCTGCAGTCCACCGGCTCCGAACGGAATATCCTGCTCTGAGTCCGAGAAGAAGAAGCGCGCCGCCACCGAATCTTTGGAATTGCGGAAATCGTGGTCCCAATTGGCCGTCAGTTGATCGTCGGTAAACTTCCCCGGCTTGCTCACCGTAAATTGCACCGGCGTGCCTGCCTGAGTTCCCGCCGGAACGTTGTTGGGGAGTGGAAACAGGTACCCATTGGCCGGAGCACCAAACTGATCGCTTTGAAACCCCAGAAGCGACACCGCTACCGGATCAGCGCTCGCTACTCCGAAATCCGCCGCCAACTGTGCTGCCCCCGCTGGCCCTCGATCCGCCGCCGGAACGTACGGAACAAATGTGCTGATCAGCGTCCCCGGCGAATCACCGCTGCGCTGCCGCGTCCCCTGATAATTCACGAAAAAGAATCCCAGCTTGCCCCCTGGGCCCACAGGACCGCCTAAACTGCCGCCAAAAATGTTCTGCTGGATCACCGGCCGCGGGGAGCCGCTCCCCTTCAGAAAGTATTCGTTCGCATCCAGAGCCGTGTTCCGGAAAAATTCGTAAGCGTCTCCGTGAATCTGGTTCGTCCCTGACTTCAAAATGGCGTTGATGTTTCCTCCGCCATTGCGTCCCTGGCTGGCGTCGTACAGCGATGTCTGCACCTTGAATTCCTGAACCACATCCGGATTCGGCAGCGGCGTGTTCGTCAGTTCCGCCACGTTGTAATCGGTGGCACTGATGCCTTCGATCAAATAATTGTTGTTATCTTCGCGCTGTCCGTTCACCTGGATGCGCACCTGCCCGCGTCCCAGTTGGGCTGCCGCGTTCAATTCGCTCTGCGCTCCCGTCGACAGGGTCAACAACTGCTGAAAGTTCTGGGTGGCCAGCGGCAGAGCGCGAATCGTGTTGCTGTCAATCGCCTGCCCCGTGGTCGCGTCGCTCGTATCCACGGTCTGCACTTCCGCCTCAACTTCAATCTTCTGCTGCACCGATTTCGTTGACAGCTTCGCAATCATGCGCGTCGTCTCCGTCACGCGCACCACGATGCCCGTAAACGTTCCCGGAGCGAACCCTCCACTCTGCACGCTCACCGTATAAGTCCCAACCGGCAGCAGGGGAGCTGCAAACGTTCCGTCCGCGCCGGTCGTCACCGTGCGCTCCAGAACATTCGTGTCCTGATTTGTGATGTGAACCTCAGCGTTGGCGACTACCGCCCCGCTCGGATCCTGCACCGTCCCCGCGATGGCCCCGGTGGCCCCGCCCTGCCCGAACGCTTGTGCGGTAAAGGCGAATGCGATCAGACTGAGAATTACTAACCTGATTGAATAGCTTGGCATGCTCTTCTCCCCGTTCTTGAAACAGAAACATCAGTTGTTCGTTAGCGCGGATTTGAGAACTTCGTACATCGACAACAACCGACAATGCACAGCCTGGCACGGATCTGCGACGGCCGCTTCCGGTCGCGAAGTCCCATTAAGAATGGTCGATCCCCTGCCATTGCTATTGAGGTACAGCTCTACTCGAACTGCTTGCGTGGAGTGGGAAGAGATTACCGAATTAGAGCAGCTGTTTGCAAGAAAGATGTTGCACTGAAGTAACAAACCAGTTTCCGCCCCGGTTCCTAGCTTTCTCCGAATTCCCGGTAGCGCTCCAGGATGTCGCGCTGCGAAATCACTCCCTCTAGCTGCTGGAAGTCGGCCCGGCTCACCACCGGAACCAGCGGCCACCGGTTCACATACCGCAGCGCTGTCTCCAGGGGATGATCGGGATGGACATCCGGAATGCGGCGGATCGGTAACAGCGAGCCCAGATTGGTCCCGCCTTTCCCCTCCTGCGCCATCGTTCGCAGTTGCTGCTTCGAGATGACGTTCCAGCCAATCGGATTCAGTCGCACCAGCAGATCATCCGCAGTCGCCAGTTCCGCCTTCTGCAACGCTTGATCGATAGTCTCTTGAGCATCCAGCACCGGACCTTCCGCCGGACGCATTGCGTCTTCAACTCGCAGGATCCCTTCTTCCCGTTGTTCTTCCATCGACGGCAATTCCAGCCCGTCCTGGCGCGTCAGCAAGTCAAAAATCGCAATCGGCTGCAGTCCTCGGGAAATTACATACGCAAATGTGTTAGCGATAATCACCGGCACAATGATGGAGTAATTCCCGCTCACCTCCAGCACCATGAACACCGATGTCATTGGTGCCCGCAGAAATCCGGCGAACAATACGCCCATCCCCACCAGCGCATACGTGCCGGGGGACCCGCTCAGATGCGGCAGAAACACATGCTCCGCCCCGCCCACCGCCGCGCCCAGCATTGCTCCCACAAACAGCGTCGGCGCAAACATCCCGCCCGGCGTTCCGCTCACGAACGACAGCAGAGTCGCGACAATCTTCAGCCCGGCCAGAATCGCCAGGAACTGCCACGTGAACCGCCCGTGCATAGCCTCGTCAATGGCCTCGTATCCAGCACCCATGACCTGCGGTGCGCCCAGAACCGCCATGATCCCAATCATCAATCCTGCCAGAGCCGGCTGAAAATACTGTGTCCACTGCGGTAGCGCCTTGCACCGCGGGCGCAACGTCGCAATCCCGGTTGAGAACAGAACCGAAGCCAACCCGCCCACCACGCCCAGGATGGAATACGCGATCAACTCCGACGGCCGTTCCAGTTGCACCGCCGGAATTCGGAACAGCGACTCCGACCCAAGAAACCACCGCATCACTACCACGCTCGATACCGCCGAAAGCACCACCGAGCCGAGAATGCCCGCCGTCCACCGCCCAATCACTTCTTCAATCACGAACAGCACCGCGGAGATCGGCGCGTTGAACGCCGCCGCCAGTCCAGCCGCTGCGCCCACCGGCGCAATCAGCCGCATGCGATCTCGCGACAACCGCATCCGCCGCCCCAGCACCGATGCCAGGCCCGCGCCAATTTGTAGCGATGGATCTTCCGGTCCCAGCGAATGTCCCGACCCAATCGCCAGCGCTGCCGTGATGAACTTCCCGATCGCCGTGCGAATCGGGATATCCCCGTTGTAGATGTACAGCGCAGCCTTTGTTTGATTCACTCCGCTCCCCCGCGTCTGCGGGAAGAAATGAATCACCAGCACCGCGATGACCAGTCCTGCCAGCGTGGGCGCAAGCAGCAGCCGCGTAGGCGAAAGCACCGCTCCCGATCCCAACAGATAGACACGGCACCATCCAATGGCAAATCGGAAGCACACAACCGCCAGCCCCGAAAACACTCCTATAAATACCGACAGCACCAGAAAAAAACGTTCTTCCCGGAACACCGACTGCAAGAGAGCCTTCGGCGAATGCCCGTTGATCGGTCTCGCCGTCACCGGTTCACCGTTCTCCACCAGAACTCCGGATTGTGCGTTCGCTTGCGAGTCCAATTCAGCTCCCCTCGTGCAGCTTTGCGATCAGCAGCAGCGCCATGTCCGCTCCTGTAGGAGTTCCACAGGTCGCGCTCGTCTGGCGCTCGATGTCGAACACCAAATCCATCGCCGATTCCGTTAAGTCTGGATTTCGCCGCAGTTCCGCCTCGACAATCTGCGGCTTCATCCTTGCCCAGTTTGCCGCCAGACTCGATTGCGATGCAGTTGGCAGGGCAAGTCCGCTCGCAGCGCTGCATGCTTTCAGCCGTTCTCCCGCAGTTGTAAATGCTGAGACGACAATCCTGTCTCGCCGTGCGACCGACAATTGGCGCCGGAATGGATCCATCTCCAGTACCATTTCCGTCAGCTTGAGCCGGTCTGCGCTTTGCTTGTCGCTGGGGTTGGCCGCAACTGCGGCTTCCAAATATTGCTGTGCCAGCGGATAACGCCCCAGTTGGAACGCCGCGAACCCTGCTCCCGCGAGGGCCGCCCGGTTGTCCCGCTCCAACTTCAAACTCTCCCGGTACGCGGAGAGCGCATGTTCGTAGTCTTGGGACCGCTGAAACAGATCCCCGACTCGCTCTTGCTGCACTGGATCATTCCCCAAATTTTCTTGCAGCGCGATCAACTCCGATTGCGCCTCTGCATTCGCGCCGGTGTTCAACAGGAACTCAATCAACTCCAGCCGTGCTTCGCGCCGTTTTCCTTCCCGATCGCTCGGCCACGCCGCATAGATCGCGTTGTGGTAATAACGCAACGCTTGTTCCGTTTGTCCCTTTTGCACCGCGATGCGCGCCAGTTCGAGATTGACCACACCATCCTCTGGCTGGCGCTCCCACAGATTGCCCAGGTAAGCCGCGGCTTCGCTCGTTCGCTTGAGACCGATTAAAGCCTCAGCCAGATTGAGTTGGTAGGTATAGTTGTCGCGCGAATAGAGAAGAGCCGACCGGAATTCCATCACTGCGGCGTCGTAGTGTCCCACGCTCAGGTCAGCCACACCGCGCGTAAACCACCGGTCTCCGAGGAAATCTCGCTGCGCATGATACGCCCGTGACAACCCTGTCACCGCCAGAAAAAAGATCACCGCCAGCACCGCCAGAAGCACGAGCATCACCGGCTGCTGCCGGAAATACAGCCGGATCTCTTCGAGTCTTCCCGATGCCTTCATATCTTCCTGCGATTCCAGTACTTCCACTGACTCACTCATACTATCCGGAAATCCCCGCGAGATTTTCAACTTTGCCATAGAGCAGAACGGCGGCTCGCCCCTCGAGCCGCCGTCCCGGTTCATCGCGCCAGCGCGAAGTGGTCGACTCGATTCTTCTGCCAGCACTGGTCGTTGTCGTCCGCGCACAGCGGACGTTCCTTCCCGTAACTGATCGTCTTGATGCGTTCCTCCGATACCCCCTGCTGCAACAGCGATCGCTTCAGCGATTCCGCCCGGCTCGTTCCCAGCGCCAGGTTGTATTCCTCCGAGCCCCGGTCGTCGCAGTGCCCCTCCACCATGACCTTGATCGACTTGTGCTGCAAGAGGAATGCCGCATCTCCCTGTGCAGCCGGTACTTCATCCGGCCGGATACTCGCCTTGTCGTAGTCGAAGAAAATGTCCCGCACGTTCTTCGCGAACAGATCTTCATCCGTCGGGGATGGAGCCACGTACGCAGCACGCTCATTGACCGTTACCCGAGCCGAAGCGTCGCTCGTTCCTCCCGGCCCCTTCGCGACCAGTGTGTACGTGATGGAACTGCCCGGTGTGATCGATCTGGATCCCGATGGCGGCAGTGTTCCGAGACCCTCAATCGTGGCCTGAGTTGCGTTGTCGGTATGCCATGTCAGCGTCGTGGCCTGTCCCTGCTGAATCGCCGCTGGGTTCGCGGCCAGAGTGGCCGTCGGCGCGGCCGGTGGCGGCGGAGATGGCGGCGTCGCCTGGGCTGCCTTCTTGCTGCACCCTGAGAATGACAACACACCTGCAAGAACTGTTGCGAGCGTAAGTATCTTCACTGTCTGTGTCAATGGAGTCCTCCTCCTGAAGAGTCAAGTCTGAAATGGCCAAGAGACTTACCCAACGGTCCGCCAGTCGCGGAAGAGCCCGCACGATCCACAGGATCTTTCGCGACCGCGACTGGGATGTTGAGAGATTTGGGTGGGACTTGAATGGAATCAGCAGCGGAGAATCAGACTCGAATCGGCAGGCGAACTGCCGCCTTCGAAACCTGCAAGGGAAGTTTCTATCCAGAACAACGGCAGTGGAACGGTCTGCGCGTAACTGAGGCCGCTACGCACAGGGTTTAGGCCAGCGCGAACGATTGCGATGCGCACACCCGCCGCCGCGCGCGCCGAAAGCAGCGCCGTAACCGGACCGTGTACCACCGAATAAGGCCCTTCCATGGCGGGGAAAAAGAACACTGCTAGCACGCAGATCACCGCCACCACTGCGAGCGCGCAACCCATTCGGCCAGGAGTCATGGAATTGTCCCCAATTATACTTGGGAGACTCACTTTCCCAGCCGCCGCTCCTGCCGACGCAGCCTTACCAACGTAATTCGACCTTCGCGCTGCCAAAGTCATCTCGCGACCGTAAGCCACCCCGGTTCGCGCACATGCTCGTCATGGAACCGCAGCAGTCGCGTGGCCAGAATCGTCGCTCGTCCCAGGTATCCCACCACCTTGCGCTCGTCCGTCCGCTCCACCACCGGCAAGCGCCCAATGTCGAAGCGCAGCAGTTTCGCCGCCGCCTCCGACACCAACTCATCCGGATACGTGACCACCAGATGTGTGCTGCCGGCTTCCAGCACCGTTGCCGCCCCCGACGAATCCTTATCCAGCGCGCGCAGCAGATCGCTCCGCGTGATGATCCCCGCCAGTCGCCCCGCATCGTCCAGAATCAGCAGCGCCTCATGCCGCGCCACTGCCGGATCATGTCGAGCAATCCGCTCGGCCAGCGTTCCCACCTTTGTATCGGCAGAGACCACTGGCGCTTCTTTCTCCATCGTTTCTCCGACCGTCGCCTGCGTCAGAGCATCCGCCTCGTAGTCCTGATGCACGCGCAGTCCGCGCCGCGCTAGCTTCTCCGTCATGATGGAGCTGTTGGGCATGAACAACATCGCGATCCCGTCTGCGATCACGGCCACCAGCATCAACGGCAAAACCGAGTTGTAGTCCCTCGTAATCTCAAACGCGAAAATAATGAACGAGAACGTCGCCCGCGACGCCGCTCCAAACACCGCGCCCATCGCCACCAGCGCGAACGCGCCCGGCGAAAGATGTGCCGAAGGAAAGGCCCGATTTGCAATCATCGCAAACAGCCCGCCCATGGCTGCGCTCCACATGAACGTCGGAGCCAGCAATCCTCCCGACGTCCCTGATCCCAACGAAATCACCAGCGCAGCAAACTTCGCGATCATCACCACCAGAAGAATCTTCCACACCAGATGCCCGTTGAGAATATCCCCAATCGTGTCGTATCCCACGCCGAACACGCGCGGCACAAAGTATCCAATGATCCCCAGCGCCAGCGCCCCAACTGCCGGCCACCACAGCTCGTCGAAGGGGAGTTTCTCGAATGAATCCTCCACCCAATACAGCGCCTTGCTCAACCCCACGGCGGCTAATCCACAGATCGGCCCCAGCACAAGGTAAAAGGGCAGCGCATGCGGAATCCCGAAGTCCATGGTCCCCACTTGAAACATAGGGCCCGCGCCCAAAAGCTGCATGTGGACCGCAGTGGCCAGCGTGCTGGCAATGACAAGAGGAATAAACGACCGCGACTTGAACTCAAACAGCAGCAACTCAATCGCGAGAATCACTCCCGCAATCGGAGTGTTAAACGTCGCCGACATTCCGGCAGCCGCACCGCACGCCAGCAACACTTTCCTTTCTACCGCGGTCGTATGCAATACCTGCCCTACCAGCGAACCCAGCGCTCCGCCCGTCTGAATGATCGGTCCTTCGGCGCCGAACGGCCCGCCGGTCCCAATCGCGATCGCCGCCGAAATCGGCTTCAGAATCGCCACCTTCGGCTCGATCCGGCTGCGGTTCGTCAGCACCGCCTCCATCGCCTCCGGAATTCCGTGCCCCTTGATCTTCGACGATCCATACTTCGCCATCACTCCCACGATCAGCCCGCCTGCCACCGGAACCAGAATCACCCATGCGCCCAGATGATGCGATCCCACGCTCCGGAAAGTCGTCGACCATTCGTGGAAGAAAAACAGATTCGTGAACAGTCCAATCAGCTTGTAAAGCGCGTAAGCCACCAGTCCAGCCACGAGCCCAATCGCCGCCGCCAGAAACGACACCAGCACAATGCGAAACTGCGCCGGCTGCGTTGTCAAAGTCGAGTTTCGAGGTGCGTTAGTTGCCATCCGTATGTTGAACCGTCCTCTGAGTGTCTCGGGAAATGCGCGACGCAGGCGGGCCCTCGGGTTTGGGGTGGCGCAGCGCGCGCTTCAGCGCTGCGAATCTGGGCTCAGCTATCAAAAAGGGCTTTGGCCCTCGGAGGTACGCTTCTAAACCCTGCTGCATCCTCCGATCAACTCGCGCTACGCTTCTCCCTCTCGGGCATCAACCGCTGCAATGCCGCCACCAGCCCGGGCGCTGCGCTACGCAACTCCTCGTGATGATGCAACGCAAGCTCTCCCAGTACCCGCTCTCCCTTCGCCGTCAGAGCCAGCAACACCTCACGCCGGTCTTCCTGCGCCCGCTCCCTCTGCACGTACCCACCCTTCTCCAGCCGGTTGACCAATTCCACCGCGCTGTGATGCTGGATGTGCATCCGCTCCGCCAGTTCCCGAATCCTCGGCCGCACTCCCTCCGGTATACCCTTGATCGCCAGCATGAGTTGATACTGCCCGCGCTCCAGTCCGGCCGCCTGCACCGCCTGCTCGCTGAAACGCAAAAACTTCCGGATCTGGTACCGGAACTCGGCCAATGCCTGATAGTCCGACAGGGTGAGCTTCCTCATGCGCCGATTGTATCGTCTTGCGATAGTCCATGAATATTATATCGTGAAACGATATACCGTGCTCATGCTTGTCAGCGTCCCCGGACTGCACAGGGTAGTCTCGGGTGCCCCATTTCTCGCGCCGCTACTGCGAGAGAAGTGGGGCTTTTCGGCTGCCGTGTCCCCGGTTTCCAACCATCTAGCTCAGTCTGATTCCGCCTGGGGTTTCCTTCGTGAACCTTAGTGACCTTAGTGGTGAAGTTTTTCTTCCGAGCAGTTCTTAGTGGTTTAGGTTTGTTCCCGGAAGTCCGCGAAGCCACGCGCCCGCTGGCACTCTTTCCCACGATCCATTTAGAATCTCTAGTCCACAATTTCGCCGCACCCACAGGAGAACCCCACCGTGATCCCGCGTTACACCCGTCCGGAGATGGCTCGCATCTGGAGCGACGAAAATCGCTTTCGTACCTGGCTGGCCGTCGAAGTCGCCGCCACTGAGACGTTAGCCGAAGCCGGACTCGTCCCCAAAGACGCCGCCCGCGCCATCCGCGAGCGCGCCGACTTCCGCGTCGAGCGCATCCACGAGATCGAAGCCGAGGTCCGCCACGACGTCATCGCCTTCACCACCGCCGTCGCGGAAATAGTCGGCCCGCATGCCCGCTGGTTCCACTACGGACTCACTTCCAACGACGTCGTCGACACCGCGCAGGCCCTGCTCATCCGCCAGTCTTCGCAAGTCATCGCCCAGGATCTCCAACGCCTCGCCGAAGTCCTCGAACGCCGCGCCTGGGAGTTCAAAGACACCCCCATGGTCGGCCGCACCCACGGAGTCCATGCCGAGCCCATCACCTTCGGATTCAAGATCGCCAACTGGTATTCCGAGACGCAGCGCAACATCGCACGCTTCATGGCTGCGGCTGAAGACATGCGGATAGGAAAGTTCTCCGGCGCAGTGGGGATCTTCGCCCACCTCACGCCCGAACTCGAAGAAAAGATCTGTGCGCGCCTGGGACTGAAAGCCGCCGCGGTTTCCTCGCAAGTCATCCAGCGCGACCGCCACGCGCACTATCTCGGCACGCTTGCCGTCATCGCATCGACGCTCGACAAGATCGCCACTGAGATCCGCCACCTGCAACGCACCGAAGTTCGCGAAGCCGAGGAGTTCTTCAGCGAAAAGCAAAAGGGATCCTCCGCCATGCCGCACAAGCGCAATCCGGTGACTGCCGAGCAGATCAGCGGCCTCGCGCGCGTCGTCCGCAGCAACGCCCAGGCAGGACTCGAAAACGTTGCCCTCTGGCACGAGCGCGATATCTCGCACTCCTCCGCCGAGCGCGTCATCCTCCCCGACTCGACCACGCTCGTCGACTATCTCCTGACCAAGACCACGAACCTGATCGACGCGCTATTCGTCTATCCCGACCGCATGCGCGCCAATCTGGAAAGCACGCACGGCCTCATCTTCAGCGGACAGTTGCTGCTCGATCTGGTTGAGCACGGTGTGAGCCGCGAAGACGCCTACCGCCTCGTCCAATCCCACGCCATGCGCGCCTGGAAGGGAAATCTAGACTTCCATCAACTCGTCCTGGCCGACAAAGAAATCACCAGCAAAGTCCCGCGCAAGCAGATCGAATATGCCTTCGACCTCCCACGCCAACTGAAAAATGTAGATAAGATTTTCGCCCGCGTCTTCGGCGGAAACAAAAACGTCGGCAAGGTTAAAGAGAAGAAGAAATCGGCAAGCAAGAAGTAAGGCAGCATTCCTGAGTAAAACCTTCGTGTCCTTCGCAGGCAAGGATTCGGCGGTCACCAATCCAGCCGCGGCCCGTGAGACTCAGGGCACAACCGCCTTCACCGGCGCGGTCTTCGAACTCTCATCGCCTGACACGTCCACTGACGTCGCCGCATAATAGTACGTCGTGCCATTGGCTACCGTGGAATCGCTGTACAAGGTCGAGGGCACCAGGCTCGCATTGATCTTCGTCCAGCTGACCCCGTCGGGACCGCGATACACGTTGTAGCCCACCACGTCCGTTGACGTCGAAGCCTTCCAGCTCAGGTCCACCACGTGGTTCGACGACCCCTGGATCACGACCGTGTATGCGACCTGCGACGTTCCTCCGCCGCATCCCGTGACCTTCACCGTGAAGGAATAGGTGGCCGCGGTGGTCGGCGTTCCGGCCAGCGTCAGCGACTTCGTCGTGTGCGACACCGTCGAGGTGACGCCCGCCGGCAGTTTTCCGGATGCGATCGTCCACTTGTCGGGCGTGCATCCGCCGCTCGCCTGGATTACCGCAGAATATGCGGTTTCAACCGTGCCGTTCGGCACGCTCTTGGTGGTGATGGTCACGCTCGATGCCACACTTGGGGACACGAGAACACTCAACAGCAGGGGGAGGAATGAAAACTTCATTCCTCAATGCTGGCGTCTCCTCCCGCTTTCTCGACAGATATCAGAGGTTGCAAGCCCGACCCAAAGGTTTGCAGACCGATCCTATTCTGGGACCATCCGGGTGCCCCATCCTAAGCCGCGTTCTTTGCGGCTTAGGGTGGGGACTTTGACTCTACTCACCCATCAATCACATTCCGAAATCTCCTCCTCATACAACGGATCCACACAAGCCCGAATCTCCACCACCTTCAACAGATCCCAAGCCTCCCGATACCGCGCCCACTTCGCCCGCTCGCTCCCCGCCGTGAAATGCACAGCGTCTTCTTCTTCCCCATCGCCGCATACGGAATGATGTACCACTCCTCCTCCGGAATCACCCACACCGCAAAAAAGTCCACCGTGCCTTTCTTATATTGCTTCCTCCCCGGCCCCATCACATTCAAGCTGTACTCATTCCCGCGCCGGCAATAGATCGTCGACTTCACCTGCACCCGCCAGATCGGACCTCCATTCTCCACCGCCACGTCATACCGTCCCGACTCCCCAAACGGCTTCAACACTCCCCAAACTCATTCCCTTGGCCAGCGTCATAAAACAAAGCTCCGCCCACTCCCCGCGCTCCTTGCAGTGGCGATGCCAGCTTGAGGGCCTCTCACTTTTTTTACGCCCCTCAGCTAAAATCTTTCCTTTCTGTAACTTGCGGGGTTGATATGGGTCGAGGTATGCCCAAAATCTTGAGCCATAAGGACTTGCGGGTAAAATATTGCGGAATAAGGAGTTACGTCCCGGATTTTCGATTCCCTGGCTCATCTTGCTCGTGATTCTTTCCCCTTCGATCCTTCGGCTTGGTTGGTCAGAGCGAGGAACTCGCTTTCCGCGCTCCCAGCCCGACTATTCCAGTTCTAGAATCCTCAGTAAAGGTCATCCGTCACATACTCCGCCTGAGGAAAACTCCAAGATTCTGTGGAAAACTGCTTGGGGAGACGACAGGGAAGGGCTCGGCTTCAGCCGTGCCAATAACGCGAGAATCGAAGGTCGGCTTCAGCCGCTAGGGAAACCCAGTCGCGGAGCGACGCAACAAAAATAGCCCAGGACTTCAGTCCTGGGTCAGTGCCAGGGAAATGGAACCGAGTCCCGGAGGGACGGCAGAAACGCCACGTGAGTTCGAAACAAAAGCCATCGGCCGCATCGCTACCCGCCCTTGCAAAGAACGCAAGAGCCTGCCCTGAGCGCAGTCGAAGAGACGGGGTACGCCGCAGCCATGTGTTGGAGAGGAAATCAAAACCAAAAGGCTGAGCCCCGCCTCGCTCAGTGGCGAAGTGGCGCCATGCAGCACAGCCGCAATTTTTCTCCAGAGCCACAGATGCAGGGATCGTCTTTCGTTATGTTCCTCGATTGGCACAACTCCACAAGCATTTTCGCGCTCCTGTCACGCCATCGCTTCGTGACTGAGTCGGAATAAAGAACATTTCCCCACACCGCAGGCACCACGGTCGCGCGGGTGCTTTCCGTCATTAGGGTTAGCATCTTGTCTCGGGCCTGTTGGAGAATGGTAACTGGGATTGCTCGTGACAAACCAGCGTTTACCGAAGCGTTGAATTCAGGTCCATTCTCTGCGGCCAAAACCTGCCGAATCTCCGCCCGAAATGCTTGACCTGCCGACGAGTCCCGAAAATGCAGAATCTGCTTTACGATGGGGGGGTTCTGTAGCACTAGAGCACCTAGATCCGCATTGTACGCACCTGCCGTTACATAGCTCGCTAGGTGATCCGCGGAATTCCCTGTGGGCTCCACCCCAAACGCCGCGTTTGTTAGCTGGATGCCACCGAACGAAACCTTTGCAGCCTGGATTCCATATTCGCCACACAACACCGCGGTCTGTACCAGGTGGCCAAGTCTCAGATAGGGGTATCTCAGCCAGCGAGGCACTTGTGTGGGTAAGATGCAGTCCCCGATTCCTAGTAACGTCGATACTGCAGGCATCAGTAGAGCGCCACGGACGAGTGAGGTGAATTCTATCTCGTCTGCCTTTCGATAAACACAGGTCCGCCGCTCGATGTCCGAAAATAGCTTCTCCGCCTCCACTTCTTTTCCCGCGATAGGAGAAAAGGACCTTCGAATTACATCCGAAAGGGGTCGTGCAGATGCTCCATCTTTCGAGCGTGCGGTGGCGTTTCCGAGGGACCCCATCGCCTGGTGAGGACTAAAGAAAACACCAAGTCTGGTTATGTCGTGTATGAAGCGGATGACGTCTCCCGTTATGAGCTCGCGAAAAAGGGGTTCGCCCACCAGTGTAAAAATCAGCCCTAAGGCTCCTGCCGGAAGGTAGACGTAGTCGAAGCAGATGAGAGCGACCGTAATATCATGTAGAGCCGTGGACGCAGTGAAAGGCATTTCCTCTGCCGTGAAACCGAGACCAAATGATGCTTCTATTTCGGTCCCCTCCCTGCCAGCCGTAATTTCTTGAAAATCTCCTGGCAATAGATCGGTGATGTAGTAAGCCGTTTTTCCAGGCGGGACGCGTCCGGGCGCCTTCGCCCCATCTTGACTCGTTGAGTTCGGCCCTTGAACATCGAGTGTTGTGGGAGCAGTACGGGTTGCAGACTGAGCTATGTGAGCCAATACATTTAACGCTGCGCTGTGGTCAGGTTTGACCTTAACTAGATAGCGGATTCTACGAAGCGATGGGACGGGCGCGGGGCCGTTAGTAACAACAAAATGAGGCCCCGCGCCAAATAGCTCCATGTGCGCTACGTTGTCTCGCAGAAGACTGACGACGTAGGAATCACGAACTCCATATGCTAAGAAGACGACCGTGCATCCCGTGAAGATGTATTTCAGCGACTGAATGTAATGAGGATCTGAAACCAGTTCGCTATAGTCCTCGGTTGTAAAGACCATCGAGCGCACCGAACTGATCGATCCATGCAGCTTAGCCACGAACGGCGTCTTTGTTTGCAGAAAGTCTACGCATCTACTGAGATCTGTTCTTTGTACCGTCACCGCCGCGGGGAGGCTCTTTTCGAGGGCCTCATCTACGTTCGTCGTCACGACGAACAGAGGGTTGATTTCCCTGAGAAGTTCAACAAATGTCCCGTAAGGCCCATCCTGAACTCTTGGTTTGAAGATATCGACAAGAAACTTGTTGTAATGTCCACTGTCGAGATTTCGGCAAATCTGAAATAATTCCGGGTACCGTTCTGCGTTGAGTAGCCTCTCCGCTTGATGGTTGTCGAAACCGGAAACGCGCTGAAAAAACGCCTTACGTAGTTGGAGAGACAAGTCCTTCCACAATGGGTACCCAAGCCATTTGCTTGCTCCGGCTCCCACCCAGAAAACGATGGGTCTGCTCCCTGATGCTGCCACACTCGCGAGCGAGCGCATCGCGAGCACGCTTTCGGAATCGTCTGCATTCAACATGTGGCAAATAAAACAAGGGGCCACGTTTGCCGTGCCCCCTTCACAGCTTGCGTCCACCCGACGACTTATTGGCCTCAGCGGCTAAAGCCGTCGAGGTTTGTTTTTGTTACGGCACGGCTGAAGCCGTGCCCTTCCACGAAACCTAAACAGCAGGTCCCTCGACTCGCGCAAAGTACGCGCTCCCTCGGGATGACAAAGCGTTGGAAATCTAGCTGCATCCGCTGGTGCTGCCGCGGCTCATGCATCTATAGCAGCTGCCGTTGCGGGTCATGATGACGCCGCAGAAGCTGCAACTGGGGGCGTCGCCCATGTCGACCAACTCCGGACTTATGCGGTCGCCCGTCGCACAGCTCGCTCGACAGCCTGCGGCAACTGCACAGGGACGAAATAGTCTTCCGGGTACAAATAGTCTTCGCCAGACTCATCAATGACGCGAATTTGATGAAGTCTGGCTGCGACCGTGTCCGGAATGATCTGATAGATCTTGCGCAACTCCAGCGAAGCCGGGTAACCCTTGTTCCCCACGCAAATAACGTATTGTGCCTCGCGTTTCATATCACTCGTCTTTAGGTCATTCAACGATTCGCTTGATCTTGTGCTCTTTCGCCCCAATCCCGTGGGCTTCGTACCAGTGGATTTCCGCATGGCACATCGTACCATCGGGAAACTCTACCTCGGCGTTGCCCTTCAGTTTCCGCCAGCGTCCCTTGCCATACGCCTTCCAAAGCCGCTTGCGCTCGCGGATCGCTTTGCCGGATGCGATCAGCTCCACATTCTCGATGGGTCCGACGACCTTGAAGTGCATGCGGCAGTTCCGCTAGCAAAGAGCGGGCGGGCGAGGGCGCCCGCCCCACATAATGAAACACGATTCTAGCTGCAGCCGCTGGTGCTGCCGCAGCTTCCGCAGCGATAGCAGCTGCCGTTGCGGGTCATGATGCTGCCGCAGAAGCTGCAACTGGGGGCGTCTCCCATGTCGACCATGCTGGAGAGCGCGTCGGCGGCGTGGACCGGGCCGGCTTCCGCCTTCCGGCTTCTGGCTTCCGGACTGCTTGCGACGTTCACATCTCCGGCTTCCGGTGGTGCTCCACCGGCGGGCCGCAGTCTGAGGTTGTCGAACAGCAACTGCTGCTGCCCGGTCAGGAAGCGGAGTTGCAACCAGCGGAAGATGTAGTCGGTGATCGACTTGGCGTAGCCGAGGTCGGGATTGCCGCTCCAACCGCTGGGCTCGAAGCGCGTGTGCGCGAACTTTTCACAGAGCAGGCGCAACGGAACGCCGTGCTGCAGCGCGATCGAGGTCGTCAACGCGAAGCTGTCCATCAGGCCGCTGACGGTCGATCCTTCTTTCGCCATGGTGATGAACAGTTCGCCGGGCTCTCCGTTGGGATAGAGGCCGACGGTGATGTACCCCTCGTGATCTCCGATCTTGAACTTGTGCGTGATCGAAGCGCGCTCTTCCTGCAACCGATGCCGCACGGCGCGAGGAGGAGCGTTCATATCTTCTTCCTCAACATGCTGCGCGGCGGCGATGCGGGCGTCGTCCTTGGTGGAGTTCGCAGTCTTGGTGCCGGCGGCCGAGAGCGGTTGCGACTTCTTGCATCCGTCGCGATAAACCGCGACGGCCTTCAGCCCCAGCTTCCAAGCCTGCAGATAAGCTTCGGCAATGTCTTCGACGCTAGCGTTCTCGGGAAGATTGACCGTCTTCGAGATCGCTCCAGAGATGAAGGGCTGCGCAGCAGCCATCATCCGCAGATGCCCCATATAAGCAATCGATCGAGTCCCCTTAGCCGGCTTGAACGAGCAATCAAACACCGCGAGATGCTCGTCCTTAATATGCGGCGCCCCTTCGATGGTTCCGGTAGCGTCAATGTAACTAACAATCGCATCCGCCTGGTCATGGCTGTACCCCAGCTTGAACAAAGCCGTCGGCACAGTGTTGTTGACGATCTTAATCATCCCCCCACCCACCAGCTTCTTGTACTTAATCAAAGCCAGATCCGGCTCGATTCCAGTTGTATCGCAGTCCATCATGAAACCGATGGTGCCTGTGGGGGCTAGCACTGTGACCTGGGAATTTCTGTAGCCGTGTTTTTCGCCGTGGGCGAGGGCTTCATCCCAGCATTGCTTGCTGGCTTCGTAGATGGTGGTGGGGACGTTAGCTTTATTGATTCCATTGACGCTTGCTCTGTGCATGCGAATTACATCGAGGAAGGGTTCGCGGTTGATGTACCAGCCGGGGCAGGCTCCGCCGGGCATGGTTTGTGCCGCCGAGGCGCTCGCTTCGCTTCGCTGGACGGCCGAGGCGGCCGTCCCCACATGTGCAATGCTCGCTCCCAGATTTGTTTCTGACAGATTCTTTTTTGTGGCTTCGGTTGCGGGGACCAGAGGTTCGCATTGTTCGGCGATGCGGCTGGACTGCAGGTAGGCTTCGCCGCACATAATTGCGGTTACGCAGGAGGCGTAGTCGCGGCCGGCGTCGCTGTCGTAGGGGAGGCCTGCGGCCATCAGTAGCGCGCCCAGATTTGCATAGCCCAATCCTAGAGGACGGTAGTCGTGCGAGTTGCGCATGATGTGTTCGGTGGGATATCCGGCGTTGTCGACCAGGATTTCCTGCGCGGTGATTAGCACGTCTACTGCGTGACGATACGCTTCCACGTCGAAGGTGCCGTTGGGCGCGAACTTCAGCAGGTTCAGACTGGCGAGGTTGCAGGCGGAATCGTCCAGGAACATGTATTCGCTGCACGGGTTGCTGGCGTTGATGCGTGCGGTGTTCTTCGAGGTATGCCAGCGGTTGACGGTGGTGTCGTATTGCATGCCGGGATCGCCGCAGTGCCAGGTGGCTTCAGAAATTTTGCGAAGGAGTTCTTTCGCCTTGTAGGTCTTGACGACCGAGCCATCGGTTACGGTGCGGGTGGAGAAGTCGGTGTCGCGAACGACGGCATACATGAAGTCGTCGGTGACGCGGACAGAGTTATTCGCGTTCTGGAAGAAGATGGAGGAGTAGGCGTCGGAGTCGGGATGGGAGCCGTCGTATCCCATGGAGACGAGGGCGTGGGCCTTGGCTTCTTCTTTCTGTTTGCACTCGATGAATTCGATGATGTCGGGATGGTCGACGTTGAGGATGACCATCTTGGCAGCGCGGCGAGTTTTGCCGCCGGACTTGATGACGCCGGCGAAGGCGTCGAATCCTTTCATGAAGCTGAGCGGGCCGCTGGCAGTGCCACCGCCGGAGAGAGTTTCGGTGGATCCGCGCAGGGGCGAGAGATTGGTTCCTGTGCCACTGCCCCACTTGAAGAGCATGCCTTCGGTCTTGGCGAGAGTGAGAATCGAGTCGAGCGAGTCTTTTACTGAGTTAATAAAACAAGCGGAGCACTGGGGCTTGGAGTATCCGGTGACGCCGAATTCGACTTGCTGGGTCTGCGGATTCCAGTGCCAGTTGCGGCCGTCGGAGTTGGGCTCGATGCGATCGCATCCCACGTTGAACCAAACGGGCGAGTTGAAGGCGGCGTACTGGCGCACGAGGATATGGACAAGTTCGTCGTGGAAGGTGGCGCCGTCGTCGGCGGTCTTGAAGTAGCCTTGCGCCATTCCCCAGTCGCGGATGGTTTCGGCGACGCGGGCGACAAGCTGGCGGACCCCGGTTTCACGCTCGGGAGTGCCGATTTTGCCGTGCAGATATTTGCTGGCCACGATGTTGGTGGCGGTCATGGACCAGTCTTTGGGGACTTCGACGTCCTTCTGCTCGAAGATTATGTTGCCTTGGGCATCGGTGATCTGAGCGAGGCGGAGATCCCATTCGACTTCGTTGTAGGGCGAGACGCCGGGCTTGGTAAAGAAGCGGCGGAAGGAGAGGCCAGAGGACTTCTTCTTCGCGGGGACGGACGGGGCTGCTGGGACGGTCGTTTCGGTTGCGGTTTTCAATTCTGCCATTGGGCTCTCCAATTATTAGATTCTATGCGTGATGCGCCGATTCAGGCGTCCGGGGCTGGCGGGCGGGGAATCGGGGTGGTGCATGGGTCTTTCAAAGATCTTGTAGTGTCCCTACGGGACTCGTTCCGGTTCTTCGGGTCCACCCAGGACTTCCGTCCTTGGGGTAACATATTCCGACCCTTCAGGCTAACCTCAGCGGCTAAAGCCGCCCATCATCTCGGACTGCTAGCGGCACGACTGAAGTCGTGCCCTTCCCAAAACCTTCTTACGGCACGGCCTAAGCCGTGCCCTGATACGAATCTTCCTGCAAAGAACGTTTGATCGCAGCGCTGGAAGCGCTGCGCCAACCCGAAACCCTCGGCTAGAAGCCGGAGGGGAAGGGGGAGGGACAGTGAATGTTGGTGGCGGCTCCGGAGTGTAGGTGCGGGGTCGTCGGAATGGGTGAAACGGCGGCGGGCACGCGGTGAACCTCAGCGGCTGAAGCCGCGGATTCCTGCGAGGCGCTTGACGCGGCGCTAAAGCGCCGCTCTTCCACTGGGCGGCTCGCTTCGCTTCGCGAGACGGCCCCTTCGACTCCGCTCAGGGCAGGCTTAGCGGCCGTCGCCGCATGCGCATCGGTGGCGACGGCAGTCGCGGGTGAGGGCGTACGCGCCAGATTCTCTTCGTTCGCGAAAAGGGATTGCTGTCTCTCATCGGCTTGAGGGTTGTATTCGGTGGCCGGGGTGAGTTCAAGGGAGGTGGCGAAATGGGCGCCGATGCCGGTGGCTTTTTCGGAGGCGGAGACCATCCATTGATTCAGGGCGCTGCAAATGCTGCGGCGCTGGGTCTGGTCTTCGATGACGACGAAGCGGACGAAGTAGCGGCCGGAGGCCAAGCGAGCGCTCATGGAATTGGGGCGCGAGAGCATGCGGTCGAGGACGAAGGCCATGTCGTCGTCTTCGAAGAATTGGGTAACGGCGAGCATGCGGCGGCGCTGTGGGGCTTCCGGCTTCCAGCTTTCGGCTTCCGGAGAGATTCCCGCAGCGGCTAAAGCCGGATTAGAGTGGCTGCCTGACGCGGCGCTGAAGCGCCGCTCTTCCACCCGAGTCGTCGGGCTAAGGGGCTGCTCTTCCACCACCGTCGTGGCGCTGAAGCGCTCCTTCACATCTGTCATTGCGCGAAAGGGCCGTTGTTCCACATTCGGCCCGAAGTCCATGACTTCTTCGGCGACGGCGAAGACGCCGGGTTTGCTGGGGACGGCGAGGAGACTGTGGTGGGAGTCGCAACGGAACCAGCGTGACCAGTGAAGGCGACGATAGTCCAGGGGACGATCGAAACCGTGGCGCGCGAGGGATTCTGCAACGAGACGAGTTAAAGCTTCCATTCCGGGCTCCTAGGGTGTTGCTGCCGCCCGTAGGAAAAGGAGTTTCCTGATCTGCCGGGGGGCAGGTTACAAATTTGTGATTCACTCCACTTCAGTTGTTGTCGCGCCCCGGGGGAGGGTCGGGGAACGGCCACCGCACTGATTGCCGGCTTCCGGCATTCGGCTTCCGGAAGGTCGAGAATGCTTTGTTCCCAACTGCTTAAGGTTTCGGGCGCCGGGCTTACGGATCTGGAAGCCCGGGCGCCTGAGGCCTGTGTTGTTGTTGGCGGAGGGTGCCGAGTCACCTCTGGCTGGGCACCGGACCGCATGCTTACTTGTCTGTACCGCTTGGGAATTCCGTCCCATTCCCGTGAGGCGGAATTTTGGTGCTTGGGATTGCAAAGTTACTCCCGCAGGTAGTAGCTGTCAAGAGGGAAACACCATAGGTTGTATCCCTAGCAATGACGGGCTTGGTGCGGGTTTCGAGCCTCGTTTTCCACATTGTGGAAAACGGACGGCAGGCGTTATTTGTGGAATCGGGCATTTTGGGGTCGTATTCCACGGCAGGGGCTGGGGTTGCCGTGGGCATTGCAACGATCGAGATCGACAGGTTCAGCCGTCCCTCTGGAACCTAACTCGTGGTCGCGAGTGCCTTTCCAATCTTGGCTGGCTCTCAAGAAAAATTCACTGCTTGCTGGCTAGTAGTTAACCCCGGACGAATGCGTCCGGGGCTACGTGTTTACATCAAACCCAGGCCGGAGCTGGGACGGATGCGGCAGGATTGAGGAAGTTTTCGGCTCGCTGTGTCGGCCCTTTCGTGCGCGGATGGCGACTTGGCGAGCTTAACCTCTTCGATCTCGAGTGGCTCAAACCTCAAGGAGCCGGGTCGTGGCGCGTCGCTCCCCGGTGTGTGGAGGAGGGTCATCGGAACGTAGATGTCCTCGAAGATGCGGCGCGGGGCGATGCTGAGGACGCCGTCGGAGGATTCGACGAGGTAGTCGCCTTTGCGTCCGCAATGCTGGCGACCGAGATGGTCGACGAAGCTGAGGCTGGAACTAAGTTGTTTGGCTTTGACTAAGAAACGCGTGCGGTATGTCTTCCATTGCTCTGATTTCATGTGGCGCTGACCTGAATATGAACTTTCTGCTGAGGTTTTGATTACGCATCGTCAACCGGTTTTGCCCGGCTGGAACGACTGGGATTTTTATGAAGGCGAAGGAGACTGTACGAGCGAAACGGGCGCGGGTCAATTCAGTATTTTTGGTGCAATTGAGGAAAAGATTCGCCACGGATTTTCGCGGATTATCACGGATGAAGCAACGGCTTAAGTACGGGTCAATTAGCACTGGATCGCTGTGGTTTTCGTGCGGGCGCGGCGGGCGGAAGAAAATCTGGTAGAGTGGGCAGCCGGAATATCCACAGAGGGCGCACAGGAAATGCAGAAAGGCGAGGTTTCAAGGTTTCAAGGTTTCAAGGTTTCAAGGTTTCAAGGTTTCAAGGTTTCAAGGTTTCAAGGTTTCAAGAGGAGGGGCGATGCGCGGAGTTGCCTTGCTCGTTAGTTTTTTTCTTTTGGTTTGCGGGATGGTGATGGCGCAACAGGTGAGCAAACCCGTTGTGATCCAGCAACCGCCGTTGGTGTTGACGCCACCACCAACTGAGCCGCAGATAGACTTGCTCTGCGGACATGTGTGGGACGGGAAGTCCGAAAAGCTACTCGGCGCGAGCACGATCGTCGTGTACGAGGGCAAGATCGAAAGGGTTATTCCTGGGACCGGCGGAGGAACGCTTCCACAGACGATCGTGATTAATCTCGAAACGCACACGTGTCTGCCGGGACTGATTGATACGCACACGCATATTTTGCTGCAGGGGGACATTACGGCGGCGGAGTATGACGAACAATTGTTGAAGCAGTCGCCGGAGTATCGGACGATTCTGGCGACGGTGAATGCGCGGCGGGCGCTGGAGTATGGGTTCACGTCGATTCGGGATCTGGAGACGGAGGGCGCGGGATATGCCGATGCGGACGTGAAGAAGGCGATCAATGGCGGAGTGATTCCTGGGCCGCGGATGCAGGTGGCGACGCGGGCTTTGGATGTTACGGGGGCTTATCCGCTGCAGGGGTATGCGCCTGCCGTGATGGTGCCGCATGGCGTGCAGCTTGTCGATGGTGCGGACAACGCGCGGGCGGCGGTGCGGGAGCAGATCAGCCACGGGGCGGACTGGATCAAGGTGTACAGCGACCGGACGTATCGGGTGCGAGAGGACGGCGTGCTCGACGATATTCCGACGTTCACGCCGGAAGAGTTGCACGCGATTGTGGATGAAGCGCATCGAGAGCGGCACAAAGTTGCGTCGCATGCGATGGCGTTGCATGGGGTGCACAATTCCGTCGAGGCGGGCGTGGATACGATCGAGCATGGGAACTACATTGCAGACGAAGACTTGAAGACGATGGCGGCGCGGGGGATTTTTTATGTGCCGACAATTTTTGTGGGGGAGTACGTGGCGCAGGGGCGGGCGGCGGAAGGGGCTCCGGTGTGGGTGAAGATGATTCAGATTCATGAAGACACGTTTCGGCGCGCGATGAAGGCTGGGGTCAAGATTGCGTTTGGCACGGATGCGGGTGGGTTTGATTGGAAGATCAATCCGGCGAAGGAGTTTTCTTCGATGGTGAAGTTTGGGATGACTCCGGCACAGGCGATTCGATCGGCCACCGCGACCGCGGCGGAATTGTTAGGGATGCAGGATTCGTTGGGGACGATTGAGGCGGGGAAGTTGGCGGACATTGTGGCGGTGCCGGGGGATCCGCTGGGGGATGTGACAGTGATGGAGAAGGTGGATTTTGTGATGAAGGGCGGAGTGGTGTATCGCGGGGCTTCGAGCGAAAGACAAAAGCCTTGAACCACAGAGGACACAGAGGGAGGCAATTGCGGATTGTTGATTGCTGATTGGACGAGGTCCGTGTTCGTCTTCAAACTCACCTGAGTATGTGGATATCTGGTGCGTGGGCAGGATGCCTGCGACAGCCGGCGGGACGCCGGCGCTACCTTGTCGGCCCCGGACGAATGCGTCCGGGGCTACGTGTTTTTGAACCATGCCAGCAAGCGCCGCTCGAATTCTTGGGGGCTCGTGCTTAGGGCGCCGCAATGATCGGCTTCGGGGACTTCCCACAGGATTGTGTTTGGGGCGTGGGCGTGAATTTGTTGCGAGTGGCGGACGGGGATGTTGCTGTCTTCGGCTCCATGGATCAGGAGCACCGGCATCTTTGTGGTGGCCAGTGAATCCTCCGGCGAAATGTCTTCCATTCTTAGGTGATATTTCAGGCGCGCGCGGAGGAAGGCTACTTCCACCAGCGGTCGGAGGATTGTGCGTCCGACCCAGGGACCGAGGTGGAAGGGCTGTCCCATGCGGTCGTAAGCGATCTCACGAAAATTGGAGAAGGAAGATTCGGCGATTACGGCGCAGAGGTGTGGGTGAGTGTCGAGCGACTGGAGGAGTTGCGCGGCCCCCATGGATTCGCCAAGGGCGAAGATGCAGCGGGGATGCTCATGCGTTTGCAGAAAATCGATCCATGCGTGGATGTCGTTGCGCTCCAGGAGTCCGTACGTAGCTAGCGGGCCGTCGCTGGTGCCGTGAGCGCGGGCGTCGGGGAGGAGGACGGTGAATCCGTGAGCGAGGAGGAGTTGTGCGTATCCGGTCATGCCGAGACGGTTGTCGCCGAGGCCGTGCAGGAGGAGGACGGCGTCGCCGTTAGGGTTGTGCGGAAGAATCATCCAGGCGCGGAGGGTTACGTTGTCGGACGTTGTGATCGTGGCGTCGGCGAGGTCGGCGTTGAGGCTGCGGGCGTCGTTGCGGACTGTGGTGATCTCTTC
The DNA here is from genome assembly GCA_963706645.1 of uncultured Acidobacteriaceae bacterium. Classification (GTDB taxonomy): domain Bacteria; phylum Acidobacteriota; class Terriglobia; order Terriglobales; family Acidobacteriaceae; genus Sulfotelmatobacter. The sequence continues at coordinate 180,473 of CAVPNR010000018.1, read as the reverse complement.
TTGCGTCAGCGGGCGGCGGGCGGGGTGGAGTGTGCCATCGGCGAGGTAAACGCCCCCGATTATGCAAAGGGCTAGGTAGAGAGTCAGGAGGATGAGTCCGTAACGGGCGCGGCGGGAAGCGGGCATGTGTCTTAGGGATGGTACGGAGGATGGGGGAGCACGGTTCCACAGTTAGGCAACAAACTTAACCACAGACGACTCAGAGGACACGGAGACAGGCGGAAGGTGGGGACCGAAGCGACTACAGGAACTACCCGAGCGGAAGTTGGGGCGGATTTGGCGACAATCGTATGTGGAAGAAAAAATTCATATGGGAGATGTGAACGATGACAAAAGACCCGGTTTGCGGAATGAACGTTGACGAGAATAATGCTCAATACCACACACAGTATGGCGGGAAGAAGTACAGTTTCTGCTCGCAGGACTGCAAGACGAAGTTCGAGAAGCAGCCGGAACAGTACGCGCGGTCGGCGTCTGCCGCGTAGGGCATCTCCGTCACTAAGAAGTGGAAGTGCAAAGGCCTTCGTGCATGGTGCGCGAAGGCCTTTTTCGCTAACGTGACGCGGAGGCCTAACGCACTCGCCTCGCTGCGCTCGGCGGGACGGCCGAAGGCGGCCGTCCCCACATTCCACTTTCCTCTAGCGGGCCATGGCCGGCTCTTGGACGGACTTGCCGGATTTGAAGGTGGCATAGCGTTTGTTGATTTCGTCCCAGTTGATGACGTTCCACCAGGCGGAGAGATATTCGGGACGGCGATTGTTGTATTTGAGGTAGTAGGCGTGCTCCCAGACGTCGTTGCCGAAGATGGGGTAGAGGCCTTGGGAGATGGGGTTGTCCTGATTGGGGGTGCTGATGATTTGCACTTCGCCGGTGGACTTGCCGGCGAGCCAGACCCATCCGCTGCCGAATTGCTTGACGCCGGCGTCGTTGAATTTGGTTTGGAAATCTTTGAAGTTGCCGAAGGTCTTGTTGATCACGTCGGCGATGGGGCCGGAGGGATCGCCGCCGCCCTTGGGCTTCATGATCTTCCAGAACATGGTGTGGTTGACGTGGCCTCCGCCATTGTTGCGGACGGCGGCGCGGATGTCCTCGGGAATGGCGTTGAGGTCGCGGATGAGATCCTCGGCGGTCTTGCCGGCGAGGTCAGGATGCTTCTCGATGGCGGCGTTCAGATTCTTCACATAGGCGCCGTGGTGCATGTCGTGATGCAGGGTCATCGTCTGCTTGTCGATGACCGGTTCGAGGGCGTCGTATGCGTAGGGGAGTGCAGGTAATTCGTGAGCCATGATTGTCTATTATCCTCCAGGCTTTTGAGATGACGGGAAGCGGATTTTCGATGCAAGTTTGCGTGGGATGATTATATCGCTTCGCGATGGGAGGCAGAGGAGGGTAGGGATGCTTCGACTGCGCGGCGAGGATCGCTTCGCGCTCCTCACCGCTTCGCTCAGCACGACAAATTCGGGTGGTTCCGCGCAAAAGCTCGGCGATTGAAGGGATCGGGGGCTTTATGCAAGTTGCAAAGGTCCTTCGGCGGGCCAAAGGCGCCCGCCTCAGGATGACAAACTATTTTGATGCTAAACAAGGGGGCTATTTGCGGCCTAGAAGGCGGATTCTGGAGGTGAAGGCGCGGCCCTGGCAGGCGGTGAAGGTGGGCGTGGGATGAGAGATGGGATCGATGGTGCTGTTGACGACATAGGGATTGCAGCGTCCGGTGATGTTGTCGAAGCCGCCGCGGATCGCGAGGTAGTAGCCGAAAAGGTGGAAGCGTTTTTCGGGTTGCAGATTGAGAGAGACGTAAGAGGGGAAACGCTCGGCGCCGGGTGCGCTGATGAGTTCCTGCTGGTTATTGAAGAGGCTGAAGGGGAATCCGGTGCGGGCTTCGAGGGAGTAGGCGATTTCGAGTTGGTGAATGATGGGAAGATTGAAGAACGGGAGATATCCCCAGGAGAGGAAGCGGTTGGGAGCGTCCCAAGGATAAGGGCCGGGTTCCTGGGGGCTGAAGATGGGGTTGTCGACGTTGAAGTCGAGGACTTGATTGGAGCGCGAGCTGGAGCGGATATAGGAGCCCATTAGCATATAGCTTTCGCGGAAGTTGTGGCGGAGGGAGATTTGGAAGGCGTCGTAGCGGTCATTGCGGGTGTTCTGGAGGATGAAGTTGCCGCCGGCGGTGTTGTTGAGAGTGTCGTAGACGAAGCCGTGATTGCCGCGGCGCTGCTGGAACTCGGCCTTCATGTAGATGGCATAGGGGAGTTTTTTTTCGAGGCCGATGCTCCAGTTGAGGAAGCGAGGGACCTGGAGCGTGGTGTTGTTGACGGTGAAGGTGGTGAGGACGGGACCGGTGGTGCTGACGCATCCGGTGGGCGCGGTGCAGTTGGGATCGACGGAGTAGAAGGTGTCTTGCCGCGTGCCCGCGTAGGGACGGGCGATGAGATAGATAGGGGTGCCGTCGTAGACGAGGCCGATGCCGGCGGAGAGCTTGGTGTTGCCGGAGTTGTCGAGTACGTAGGTACCGGCGAGGCGGGGAGAGAACGTGAGTTTGCGGACGATCGCATCGCGGTCGAAGCGGATGCCGGGTTCGAGGAGCAGGCGGTTGGTGATGCTCCAACGATCTTCCGCGTAGAGACTGAGTTCGGTGTTGTATTGCTCGTACAAGGGCGCGGGGCCGAAGGTGGAGTAGCGGGTGCAGGGAAAGCTGGCGTCCTGGGGCGCGGTGAGGCAGAGGTCGGGTGAAGTTGAGGGCTGTGTGTTGTTAGCGCTCAGGAATGAAATGGGTTGACGCTCGAAAGTGGCGTTATAAAAAATCCGGTCGAGATCCATGCCAACCTTGAAATCATGACGGCCGTGCCATTGATGCGAGGGGAGGTAGAGGTTGGAGAGAATTTGCCAGCGGCTGGCGTTGGTCTGGTTGGCGAAGTAGAAGTTGCCGCCGGCGGTGTTGGGATTGATGAAGTAAGGAAGGGATCCGTAGGGAGTGAGTTGCGCGTCATATTCGGCATAGGCGAATCCGGTTTCGAGGAGTTGACCTCCGGCGAAATAATGCTGGTCTTTGAGGCTGCCAAAGTATGCGGATTCGACATCTTCGGGATTCGTCAGTTGAGGCATCTGCGGAGACAGGAAAGCGTACTGGTCATGCAGATGGTTCAGAAGAAAGCTGGCGGTAAAGATGTTGCGGCTGGTGAGGTTGGACTGGAGTTTGGTGAGATCGCCGACACGGATGGTGTGATCGTTGTCGGCGCCGATGGGGAGTGCGGTGTAAACGGTATTGGCGTAATCGCCTTCGAGTGCGTTGTAGAACCAGATTCTTCCCTTTTCGATGGGGCCGGAGAAAGTGAAGCGGGGAAGGAACTGGTCGAAGCGCCATCCGTGTTTGTCTTGGATGGAAGGAATAAAGTTGGTGGCAAAGAAGCGGAAGTGATCATCGCCGATACCGGTGTTGAGCTTGAGCATGCCGCCTGAACCTTTGCCGTCTTCAGCGGGTTCGCGGGAGGGCTGGACCTGTATAGAGCGAAAGGCATCGGTGCTGACGCGGACGTCGAGTTGTCCGGTCGCAGGTTGGGTGACGTTGAAGCCGTCGAGCAGGGTGACGGTCTGGTAGGTCTGAGCTCCGGCAACGTGGGGTTGGCCAGCCTGGTCCTGAATGACACCGGGAATAAAGTTCAGGGCATTGCGATAGTCGTGGGTGCCGGGATAGACGATGTTGATGACGTCGAGTCCGCTGACAGATTCCTGCGCGACGACTTGCGTGGGATCGATGGCGGGAGGAGATTCGTGGACATCGACGACCTCGTGGACTTCCTGCTGGTGTGAGATGGAAACATCGACGGTCGAGCCGGGCCTGATTTGAACGCTGGGTTGATCGAGAGCATAGAAGCCTTGTTTTTCGACGCGGAGTTGGTATTCTCCTGCGGCGAGGGAAGGGAACTGGCAGCGTCCGGTGAGATCGGTCTCGCAGCGGACGGCAGGCGAAGGCGGCGCTTGCAGTGAAACGCGAGCGGAAGGGACGACGACGCCATTTTCGTCGGTGACGATGATGGCGGCCGGAGCGAGGTTCGACTGGGCCGCGGCGGCAGACACGAGAACGAGGGTGAGGAGCAGGACACGCATGCGGTCACAGGTATTCTACGGTGGGATGCGGCGAGGCCGGAGTTGGTTTTGAGGTCAAAGTCCCCACTTCTCGCGCAAAGGACGTGCGAGAAATGGGGCACCCGGGTTAGAGTCGAATGAAATCATCGAACGACAGGATCCTGCGAATGATCGCGGTCTTCAAGTTTCTGAAGTCCGCGGCGTTGATTGCGCTCGGTGTGGGCGCGTTCAAATTAATGCACAAAGATGTGGGCGGGTTAGCCGAACATTGGATGGAAGCCTTGCGGTTCGACCCTGGGAGCCGGTATGTAGTCATGTTTCTGGCGAAGGTATCGAATCTGCGTCCGGACCAGATCAAGAAACTGGGACTGGTCGGCTTCTTGTATGCAGGGCTGTTCCTTGCCGAGGGGACGGGGTTGTGGCTGCAGAAGCGGTGGGGGGAGTGGCTGACGGTGATTATCACCGGCAGTTTGGTTCCGGTGGAGATGTATGAGATTTACCGGCATCCGACTGGGGTGAGAGTGGGGGCGCTGATCGTGAATGTCGCGATCGTGGCATACCTGATTTACAAGATTCGCAGCACCGGCAAGAAGTGAGGCGGTACGCCGAGAGAGGTGGGATATAATCCCTGCCGCTCCGCGCCTGGGCAGCCGGGCAAAACCTAATCGTGGAAGGTGATCAGGGATGAGAACCCGTCGGAGTGCGACGGCCAGTCTGTTCGCTGTGCTGTTTTTGTTACTTGCAGCGGGGGTTGCACAGGATCAGGCAGGCACGACGTTGCGTAAGCGGTTCACCAACCAGGACGTCATCGAGATGGCAAAGATGGGCCTGTCTGACGACGTGATCATCACAAAGATTCGCCAGGCGTACGAGGGTGGAACCGATGCAGTCAGCTTCGACACGGGCATCGAAGGATTGAAGGCACTCAAGGCGGCAAACGTTCCCGATTCGGTCATCAAAGTCATGATCAACCCAGCGCCTCCGCCAGCAACTGTGGTAGCGGGTACGAGTCCGATCTCGGTCGATCCGAATCTGCCTCCGCCGGAGGTGGGCGTGTACTGGCGGGACCAAGGCAAGTTTGTGCTGGTTCTGGGCCAGGCGGTGACGAACACGAAGACGGGCGGCAAGGCTGGCAGTTTTTTCACGAACGGGCTGAGGAATCAGCACTGGGATGCGACCATCGAAGGGAACACGTCGAAGAACGTGGTGCGGGACCGCCAGCCGATTTTCTACTTGTATGTTCCCGATGGAGACGACTCGTCCGACTACCAGCTGATCAAGCTAAACAAGAAGAGCGATCACCGGGAATTCCAGATCGGGTCTTTCGGAGGCATCACGGGGGGCAAATCGGGCGTGCAAAAAGAGAAAGAAGTCCCGTTCCATGCCGACCACATGGGGATCAGGGTCTACAAAATCACCTTAGACGAAGCCTTGAAGCCGGGGGAATACGCATTCTTCATGGGCACGGGCCAGAGCAATACGATGGCCGGAGCACACGGAGGGAATCGGTCGGGGGGATCGGCCTCTGGCAGAGTTTGGGATTTCACGATTCCGGAGTGAAGTTAGAACTGGGAACTTAGGCTTTGGTGGCGAGGTACTGGCAGACGCGAACGATGGTGTCGCGCTGGCCGTCGTTAAGGGTGAGGAATTCGAATCCGTAGCGGAGGCCCTGGCGATAGCGCACGATGGCGCGGACTTTGATGGGATAAGGAGTGAGGGGCAGGGGAATTTCCAGAGTGACGATCTCGCCGGTTTCGAGGCTGCCGGTGAGGGTGGCGCCAATGCCGTCCTGACCCATTTCCGTGGAGCGTCCCCAGCAAGTGCGGAACTCTCCGGCTTGAAACATTTTGACCTGCAGGCGCACGTCGATGGTGAAGCGAGGGAAGCGGCGAGTAAAGGCGACCTTGCCGGCGGGCGCATTGGCGGGAATGCGCGTGCCGCTTCCAGTATCAGCGGCAGCAGCGGCGGCTTTGGCTTTTTCTTCTTTACTCATACAGGCCTCGAGTTACACAAGCCTTCAGTCATCTGATGCTACAGTCTTGCAACGCTTCACTCTTGCAACACTTCAGTCTTGCGGACCGGCGGCGATGGTCAGCCGCGGAGCGGGTTAATTGCCGTGCAGCATGTAGCCAGGTTCGAGCGGCAGTTTGCCGGCGACCTTGACGACCGCGACGCTGCTGTTGATGGCGTAGACGTCCACGACGCCAACGGCGCCGGGGATGGACGCGACCTTATTGACCAGATCCTCATCGGAATCAACGATCATGACTGCGGGATGCCCCATGCGTCCATGGTTAGCGGAGACAATGAGTTCCTTGACCTGCGATTCCGGGAGTTCATAAATCTTTTCGAGAAAGAACTTCATTTCCGGCGCGGAGGGATTGCGCATAATGAAAGTAACCGGCTTGCCATCGGGCCAGCGATTCGTCTGTCCCTTGCAAACCTTGATGAGGTCGGGTATCGCAATGGCGGATAATGAGTTAGCCTTGTTGGAAACCAGCGCGAGATCGCGCGCGGCTGCCAGCGAGACGCTGACGGCGAGAAATAGACAGAAGCTTAGGGCTCTTCGGTGAAGCACACGCTTTCTCCCGCAAGGCGGAATCGGCCTTGCTTTAATTTTCAGGGAAAAAGGTCATCGGCTCAACGTAACTAAGGTCATGTGCCTCAAGGAAGAAGAGGATGGGGACGGAGGGAGCCATGGAATGCGTTATAAGACGAAGGCGCGGTCGGGAGCAACCTGGCGTGCGGAATCTGTTATCCAAATAGGTAGCTCCTGGAGAAACAACTTTACCAAGGCGTTAATGCCTGGATCGGACTTGGCAAGGCCGGGCCGATCCTGTAGGCTATGCCTTCTCCTCAGACGAGGATATCCCCCATGACCAATCGTGTTAGCTACGCACCGCAGGACTTCCAAAAGATGTGCAAGCAGGCAGAGAGAGACCAAGAGTCCAAAAAACTTGTTGTGCTGATGGAGCGCGTGAAGCGCCAGATTGCGGACCGTGACCAACCCGGGCGCAGCGGGGGAACGTTGCGCACGGAGTCGGGGATATTGCGGCTGCCCAGCCGTTCGGCTCCATTTGACAGATAACTGCCGTAACGATTTTCCTTCATCCAAAATTTAAATGCGGGAGGTGGAAAAGTTTTCTCTTTCCACAAGTCCTTTTTGCGCTAGAATGAGCGGGCCTTTCCGGTTGAGTCTGCTTGTGTCGAAGCGAACTCAGCCGCGTGCCTTCCCCCAGGAGGTAGTAGATGTACCGGCCCTATGCGAGTCCCTCAGGGGATTCTCGTCCTATTCGCGATGTGGAGTCCCAACTTCGCGACCTGACCCAAGACTTTGCGATGTCATTCAACACCGGAAACTACGATCAGGCGGCATTGCTGTTCGTAAGCGACGGGGAGTTGATGGCTCCGCACCATGAAGGAGCCTACGGGCAAAAAGCGGTCGAACGATTGCTGCGCCAGCTCGGTGAGTTGGGATACAGCGATTTGCGGATGGAGACCACGCGGGTGGAGCATTCCGGCGACATGGCGATGGAAGTTGGGCGCTTTTCGGTGGTGGTACGGAAGGCGGACGGCACCGAGGCGGCGGAACGCGGGAAGTATGTGAAAGTGTGGCGGCGGTTGGGAGCGTGGCGGCTGGTGGCTGACTGCTGGAGCCGCAGTCCGGTGGCGGTGAGTGAGCGCGCGGCGTAGGAGCGATTCGGCCGCGGAATCGAGATCCGCACTTGCAGAGCAGAGGGAGCGCGGGTACCGTCGGTGAGTATGAGCCAGGAACAAACGGCGACGCAGATGACCAGTGAGAGCGGACGTGGGGCGGGAGCGAAGTCGGCCGATCCAGGGCAATACTGTCCAAACTGCTCTTCGAAGTTGCGGGAGAGCCGGTGCAAGATGAAGTGTCCGCAGTGCGGATTTTATTTGAGCTGCTCGGATTTCTATTGAAAACAGTACTCGGTACTCAGTACTCAGTCGTCTGTTCTGCTTCACCTCCATCTTCGGGATAGTTTGGACAGTCCATTCCGGGGCTGCTGTCCTGACAGGTCTGCTGGGTTCCGACTACAATTGGGCGTGCTTCAGAAATCATTCTTAGGAGACGATCATGCAACGGAAGGCTAGTGCGGTTTGGAAGGGTGGGTTGAAGGACGGGAAGGGGTCGATTTCAGCGCCGGGTGGGGTGCTGAACAATACTCCGTATTCTTTTACGACGAGGTTTGAGAACGCTCCGGGGACGAATCCCGAGGAACTGATTGCGGCGGCGCATGCGGGATGTTTTTCGATGGCGCTGTCGGCGCAGTTGGGCGGGGCGAATCTGACTCCGGAGAGCATTTCGACTTCGGTCACGCTTTCGCTCGACAAGCTGGATTCGGGATGGACGATCACGGCGAGCCATATTGATGTGGTGGGGAAGGTTCCGGGCGCGGATGCAGAGACGTTTCAGAAGTATGCGGAGGCGGCGGAGAAGGGATGTCCGGTGTCGAAGGTGCTGAACGCGAAGATTACGATGACGGCGAAGCTGGAGTAGGGCGGCTTCAAAAGCATTAACCACTAAGGACACCCTTCGACTTCGCTCAGGGCAGGCTCCGGATCACGAAGGAAACCGTGGCTCGCTGGTTTGACAGGTGGCGTTGCGTCTGTAGAATAGATGTGTAGGTCTTCCTGACACGGCGACGATGGGTCGCCGCTGCTGAGCAAGTTCATTTGCCATCGTGGCGGAATTGGCAGACGCGCATGGTTCAGGTCCATGTACTCGCAAGGGTGTGGGGGTTCGAGTCCCTTCGATGGCACCAAGCTTAAAGAAACTGTTGATTTTTGATGCTGATTGTTGATTGAACCCCTTGCGCGAACCGGAAGGGTTTTCAATCAACAATCAAAAATCTGCAATCTAACAATTCCTGCGGCGGGGAACGCGAGGTCCCTCCACTACGCTTGCTGCGCTTCGGTCGGGATGACAATGGTAAGAAGATTTGGTGTAAACGTGAAAAAGGCGATCTCTTGCGAGATCGCCTTTTTGCAATAAGGGGATGGTCTACAGCGGCTGGACGTTCTCAGCTTGCCAGCCCTTGGGGCCCTTGGTCACGTCGAACTGCACGGTTTGGCCCTCTTGCAGGCTGCGGAAGCCGCCTGCTTGAATCGCCGAGAAATGCACGAAAACGTCTTCGCCCGACTGACGGCTGATGAAGCCGTAGCCCTTGGCGTCGTTAAACCACTTTACTGTTCCTTGTTCTGCCATGGTGTTAGGTGTTCCTTTAATGTGAATCGATTTTACGCTGGAGAGATTCGGAGGTACTGCGAGAGGTTACTGGCTGTTGAGGCAAGAACTGCTCACGTCCGATTCGGACAACGTACTTGTTTATAGTACTTGGATTGTGCGGGATTAGCAAGGGGAATGAGACTGGGCGGGCGGCAAAGAGCTGGCCGAGCTTCGCTCGGTCGGACAGCCGAAGGCGGCTGTCCCGACATCTGGCTTCTGTTATCTTCGATGCTTGTGGCTTCATCTGCCTTCATCCCTACCCTCGCATCTATCGTTCTAGGATTTTTGTCTCGCAGCGGGATTGGGGTAAACAGGGTATACTTGAGATACTTAACCTCGAAGACCCATGGCCCTATTTGCGCCTTCGCGATTGAGAGATCGAGAGGCGCCTTTTCTGTGCCAGGGAAGCGTCCCTAACAATTCACTTTGACCGGAGCAGGACGCAACTGCTCCGTCCAGAGAAGGTGCGTTGTGACGAAGCGCTGCAGGCTCGTTGCGGACGCAGTCGCCAGCAGTCCCACGGTAGTCCAACAAGAGAAACGGTTCATCAGTTGAACCTGCCCGAATGACAGGAGCGCATTATGTCCAGAGTCAATGGCGACAAGTCGAGATTTAACCGAGTGCGAAGGCAGAACGCCGCAAAGCGAATGCGGAATCGTGAGCTGCTGAAGAGCCTGGTGGCTCAGGGCAAGCCGGAGGCAGCGGCTGCACCGAAGCCAGTCAAGGCCTAGCGACCTGCCGATCGCAAGAGGGTTTCCCGAGTTTTTGAGCTACTGAGAGAGGAAAGCAATGAAGAATATTTACGTAGGGAATTTGCCCCATAGCACAACTGAGTCGGAGCTGCGAACGGTGTTCGAGGCTCACGGTGCCGTGGAAAAAGTCAGCATCGTGACCGACCGCGAGACAGGGCGCGCCCGAGGTTTTGGGTTCGTAGAGATGACGAATGCGCCCGAGGCGGATAAGGCCATCGCGGCATTGAACGGAACGGAGCTAGGCGGGCGCGCGTTGAAGATCAACGAAGCGCAGCCGAAGACGGACAAACCGCGGGGCGGTGGTGGCGGTGGCGGGAAGCGATTTGGCGGGGGAGGCGGTGGTGGGGGACGCGGGCGCGATGACTACCAGGGACACGCACGCCAGCCGCGCGAACCACGCTGGTAGGTTTGTTGTTGGTTTCTGTTCGTCGCCGGACTCGCGAGTGGTGAGGGCCGGCACTGCAAGCCATAACATCAAGGAGGGATTGTGAATGCCACGAGGACGATCAACTTTTACTAAACGCCAGAAGGAACAGACGCGCCAACAGAAACAGCGCGACAAGGCCGAGCGCAGGGTTCAGCGCAAGCAGGACAAGCCGGAAGGCGCGATTGTCGATGAGATGCAGGAACTGCGGGAGCTTGCCGAGGCGCAGGCGGCGTTGTTCCGCATCGGCACTGAGGACGAAGCCGAGCCGGAGCATACGTTTATCCCGAGTCCCAAAATCGGGCGGTAGCAGCTCAAAAGGGAGAAGCCCCACTTCTCGCGAAAAGCGCGAGAAATGGGGCACCCACTTTCCCTTGATTTAACAAGAAACGCGTTAGACGAAAACTTCGCCAGGTAGCGCTGTCAGCGTGCGTGACGCCAGCGTGTTCTGGACGGAACGGCGCGGTTGAGTTGCGCCGGACTGATCCATCTGCATGCGTTCGATGCGCAGTTTTAAGGTGCGCTCGATGTTGCGGAGTTCGACGACTTCGACACCAGCAGCCAGCGTGGTTGCGCGGCCGGTAGAGCCGGCGCGTCCGGTACGGCCGACGCGGTGGATGAAGTCTTCGGCGATTTTGGGGACGTCATAGTTGATGACGTGGGCGACGTCATCACAATGCAATCCGCGGGACGCGATGTCGGTGGCGACGAGCACCTGGAAGCGGCCTTCCTGGAATCCGCTGAGGGCGCCGTTGCGCTGCGACTGCGAGCGATCGCCGTGAATCATGGTGGCGGTGAAGCCGTCGCGGGCAAGGTCCTGGGCGAGGCGCTGGGCGCCGCGTTTGGTGCGGGTAAAGATGAGCGTCTGTCCTTTTTCGTTGTAGAGAAGCTGGCGGAGAACATCGATCTTTTCGCCGGGACGAACTTCGTACGCCTTGAGTTCCACGCTTTCGGCGGGCTTCAGGACCGAGCCCAAGGCGACGCGCACGGGATCGCGCATATATTCATGCACGAGTCCGGCGACGGACTGCTCGAGAGTGGCCGAGAAGCAGAGCGTCTGACGGTTTTTGGGCAGCACCGCCAGAATCCGGCGGATGGCGGGGAGGAATCCCATATCGAGCATGCGATCGGCTTCATCGAGCACGAGCACCTTGATGTGGCGCAGGTCGGCGAAGCGGCGGTCGGTGAGATCCTGCAGGCGTCCGGGAGTCGCGATGATGAGCGAGGAACCGGCGCGCAGGCCCTGGATCTGAGCTTTCTCGGAGACGCCGCCGATGACGAGCGCGGCCTTGGGCATGTTCTTGGTGCGCAATTGTTCGTACTGTTCGTGGACCTGCATCGCAAGTTCACGAGTCGGCAACAGAACCAGAGCGTTCGCCTGACCCACCGGCTCTTTGCGAAGCATTTCGATCACGGGGATCAGAAATGCGAGGGTCTTGCCGGTGCCGGTCTGGGCGGTGCCGATGACGTCCTTGCCATCGAGAGCAGGCTGGATGGCGCGCTCCTGGATGGGGGTTAAGGTGATGAATTGGGCTGCCGCGAGCTTCTGCTGGAGAGCCGAAGACAAGGGCAGTTCGGTAAATGTGGTCATTCTAGATTGGTTCTTTCTGGAGGGGCCTGTCGATATACACGTTCAGTGACTGGATACACGTGAAGCTTCCATGCCGCTCACATTGTTTTGAATTCACGCTGGAACTAAACGGCGGGCAGGAAAGGCGGAGATGAATCTGGTCCAACGGGGGACCACCGCGTCACGAGCAAACCGTGGAAAAAGCGTCAACGACAGTATAGCACAGAAAGTTGGGCAGCCAAGTTACTGGCGTAAGCGGTGGTTGGTGAGTTTGATCCCCGAAGATTTTGCGGGGCAGTTACCCTGAAAAGAGATGGATGCACGCATCTAACTAGTTCAGGAACAGCTGCCGAAAGAATGGTCGCTAATCAAGTAGTCCTAGGCTAGAATTAGGAACCCCGTAACCACAATTGAGAATGGCCGAAACAAAACTCTCTTGCTTCTGGCATGGACCGGACCTTGGCCGGGATACACAGGCCGCGGTTTCACTTCACGGTCACACGAATCGATCGAAGGAAAGCCTTCAACTGATCCCGGAACTGGCCCGCAAGGGCCCGATGCTGCATGAGGCACTGGAAAAGCAGTGCCGCAAGTCACGGTTCCCGGTGGATTTTGCGCGGGCCTACTGGACTCCGCCGCTGTCGCCAAGACGCGCTTACGAGACGGAAAAAGATCAAATCGAGAATACGGTTGGACTCAAGAGCCTGATCTCGCTGACGGATCACGACACGATCGAGGCGCCGCTGTTGTTGCGAACCGCGCGGGAAACGGCGGAGACGCCGATCTCGCTGGAATGGAGTGTTCCCTACGCGGGAACCATCTTCCACCTTGGCGTGCACAATCTGCCGTCCGAGCAAGCGCAGTCGATCGTTGGCGAACTGGCGGCATACACGCGGAATCCAAACGAGGCACGCCTGGTGGAATTGCTGGCGATGCTGGATGCGTACCCAGATGTCCTGGTGGTGTTTAACCATCCGCTGTGGACGCAGACTTGCGTGGGAGTGTACCGGGACGACAAGGCTCTGGAGCGGTTCTTGAGGCGCGCGGTGCAGTTTCTGCATGCCTTCGAAATCAATGCCACGCGCAGTACTAAGGAAAACAATCTCGTGCGTAAACTCGCTGAGCAGTGGCAGCGGCCGCTGGTTTCCGGCGGAGACCGGCACGGATGCGAGGCCAGTGGCGCGCTGAATCTGACGGGAGCAGAAACTTTCTGCGAGTTCGTGAGTGAAATCCGAATCGAGCAGCGCAGTCACGTGCTGTTGATGCCGCAGTACACCGAGCCGGTGAGTGTAAGGACGACGCGGACTCTGCTGGATGTAATTCGCCACTATCCGGATTATCCGATCGGATCGCAGCGCTGGGATGAGCGCATTTTCCATCCCGACCAGAATGGCGGGCCGGACCAGCCGATTTCGGCGCTTTGGAAAGCGCCACCGAAATTTGTGGAGCAGATCCTTGGGGGCATTCGACTGCTCGAGAATGCGACTGTGCAACGCGCGATGGAGCGCGTTTTCAGGCGCGGGGTCATTCCAGACTTTCCGCAGGAGACTGCGGAAGCGATTCTTCCGGCAGAGGCCGTTTCTGCAGATGCTGTTTCGTCCGAGGCGCTTACGTGAAGAAGGGCAGTCCACGGGTCGCGTTTTTTCCTTGCGTGTACCACGAGGTAGACGGCGTGGCCCAAACCAGCCGTCACTTCGAAGCGTTTGCGAAGCGGCAGGCGTTACCGTTTTTGATGGTGCATGCCGGGCCGTACGATGAGGTCACAGCGGCGGGCCCAGTGACGCGCGTGCAATTGCCCCGCAGTCCGGTGAAATTTCCACTCGACCGAGCGCACGACTACGATCTTCTTTTCCTGAGACATTACCGGAAACTGGAACCGATGTTGCGCGAGTTCCGTCCGGAGGTAGTGCAGATCACGGGGCCGAGCGATGTGGGCACGTTGGGAGCGTACGTCGCGCACAAGATGGGGATTCCGCTGGCGGCGTCGTGGCAAACCAATCTTCATCAATATGCGCGAAGAAGGATGGCGGCTGCGGTGTCGTTTCTGCCGCAGGATATTGCGGGCAAAATTGCCGATGTGGCGGAGGGGCTGAGTTTCCGGGCGTCGGCGCGGTTCTATCACATTCCGCGGCTGTTGTTTGCGCCGAACCAGGAGATGATCCGCGTGCTGGAGGCGGCGACGGGGAAGCCCTGCTACCTGATGTCGCACGCCGTGGACACGGAGGTTTTCAGTCCGGAACTGCGCGACCGGACCGATGGGACATTTCGCATTGGATATGTGGGGAGGCTCACGACGGAGAAGAGCGTGCGCGTGCTGGCGCGACTGGAGCAGGCGCTGCTCGCGAAGGGCTATCGCGATTTCGAGTTTGTGATTGTGGGCGAAGGCGCGGAATCGGAATGGCTGCGAAACAATATGCAGCGGGTTGAGTTGACGGGCGTGCTCCGAGGCGCGGAATTGTCGCGGACCTTCGCGAATTTTGATGTGCTGGCGTTTCCGTCGGAGACTGACACATTTGGACTGGTGGTGCTGGAGGCGTTTGCATCGGGAGTGCCGGCGGTGGTGACCGATGAGGGTGGACCTCAGTTTACGGTGCGGCATGAGTGTTCGGGGTTCGTTGCGCGCAGCTTCGATGAGTTTGTGACTTACACGGCGAGGCTGATGGAACAGCCTGAGTTGCTGGTGGCGATGCGCGCGGCTGCCCGGAAGCAGGCGCTGGAAACTTCGTGGGATCGAATCTTCGAGGGTATGTACGAAGCTTATGAGCAATGCTTATGTAGCGTGCCGGTGGACAGCCACAAGTTTCTCGATGTAGCCGTGATCTGAATGCGGACATCGCGGGATAGAGGCGACCACAGGGGCTGAAGCCCACTTCATTCCACGTGCTTAACGCGGCCCTGAAGGGCCGCACTTCCACGGAACATTCAGCCCGACAACATTCAGCCCGACAACATTCAGCCCGAGAACAATCAGCCACAGAGAAATCAGCCACCAGAACATTCAGCCACGGTGGCTAAGGCCCTAACAGAAACGCAACGCTTGATCGGAGCGCTCAAAGCGCTGCGCCACCCAAAAGCTAGTTCTTCAGTCAAAACTTCAAGGCCTACATCCGAACCGTCATGCCATACACGGCCGTGGTCGATCCGCTATGCCATACCATGCCATAAGCGGCACTGCGAAGAGGCTAGGCAACCGGGGCGAAATGGGGCACAATCAGGGCGGGATGGGGGAGGCAGGCTACTTTGAAGATCTCGCAAAAAGGACTGTACGCGCTGCAGGCGATGATGACGCTGGCGAAGCGGCACAATCAGGGCGCGATCAAGATCCGGGATATTGCGGCGGAAAGCGATTTGCCGGAGAAGTTTCTGGAACTGATTCTGCTGGAGTTGAAAAACGCGCGCATTGTGGACAGCGTTCGCGGAGCGAGAGGCGGATACCAGTTGAGGCGCGATCCCGCGGAGATTCCGCTGAGCGATATTATCCGGCTGGTGGATGGTCCGCTGGCGCCGATGGGCGACGCGGAGCAATTGCGGGGGCTGATCGCGAAGGACGCGGATCACCGGGCACTTTATGAAGTGTTCCTGGCAGTGCGGGATGCGGCGGCAAAGATTCTGGAGAATACAACCATCGCGGATATTGTGGGGAGCGGGAAGGGCAAGAAGGGGGCAGGCGCGAAGAGTGGGGTGATGCCGGTGAAGAAGAAGAACGAGGCTTAGGTCGCCGAGCTGCGATCGTCGAGCTGCGCTCGACGGACGGTCGAAGGCGGCCGTCCCTACATTCATCAAAATCCAAATTCCTTGCTGGGCGCGGGAAGTGCGCGATTTTCACAGTCTGCAAATAAGCTCTTGCTTCGATTGCAAGAGTGTCTCCGCCCGATGAATGCGGCGAAAAGCTTTGTCTGACGCGGCTTTCCGCGAAAACCAATTGCGTAGCTGCACTATTTTCGGTCACTGGCTTGTGGACGGCGTGCACTCGATTGAAAACACGTGTACTTACAGGCGCGTATTTTTCGTTGACGGAAAAAATAGAAGGAGTACAACAAGATCGTTCTTTGACAGCTTCTTAAGTTTTTCCGGTTGGTGCGGCGTCCGGGGCTCAAGCGGAGTCACTGTTCTGATCGCGAGGTTGGGACGGAGGGCGAGCGAGGGTCTATAGCAAAGCGCTGGTTGAGGAGAACGAAGAAGAGATGTCGGAGCAAGATAGAGTTCCGAGGCGTAGGGTAGGTTTATCCGGTTGGCGGTGAGCCCGGAGCCCAAGCGAAGATCGCGCGCAGTTCCCCGCAAGGGAAGCAGCGAGAGCAGGTCGAGCAAGGGTCAAACGCGAGCTACTGGCCGAGACGAATGGACCCCACACCACCTCGGAACTCTTATTTTTTTGAGTTACGAGTTACGAGTTACGAGTTACGAGTTACGAGCTACTAGCTACTAGCTACTAGCTGCTGGCTTCTAGCCAAGCCGGGATTCCTTCCCCATCAAAATCCTCCTAGGATCCTTCCGCACTTCAATCCGTAGAAATCCGTGGCTGAAAATTTCTGTCCATCGCTGGCAGCTGAGGGTGGTGGACCTGGCAAGATTCGAACTTGCAACTGCGGGCGGCGACCGAGGTCGCCGTCCGCCGTGTTCCTCACACCACAGGCCCATTTACGCGGCAGCAGATTGTTTGGGGACCAATACAGCGGAAGCCCGAATTCTAGTAACGATCGGTCGTCCAGTTAGAAACGCCCCATTCTAGTCGACGTGTTCACCCTCGGCGAAGCCCGATTCGTCCGGCGGGAGCACATCGGTGTCGCGAGCAATCCATACATAGAGTGTTGGCAACAGGAAGATACTCATGACGAGTGCCGCCATCAAGCCGCCGACGATCACAATGGCAAACGGCCGTTGCGAGTCCGAGCCGATCGCGTGTGACATCGCAGCCGGGAGCAGTCCTAGAGTTGCTACCAGCATAGTCATCATGATGGGGCGCAGCCTGAGCACGGCTCCTTCGACCGCGGCGTCTTCCACGGTGAAGCGGCGCACGCGCAACTGGTTGATGTATTCCAACATGATGACGCCGGTTTGCACGGACACGCCGAACAGAGCGAGGAATCCGACGCCGGAGGAAACGCTGAAGTTCGTTCCCGTTACCAAAAGCGCCAGCAGTCCGCCGATGGGGGCGATGGCGATGTTGGCCATGATCAGCATGCTCCACTTAAACGACTTGAACATGGTGTAGAGAATGATGAAGATGATGAGAATCGTGATGGGGAGCACAATCAGTAGTCGGGCGTTGGCTCTTTTTTGACTGGCATATTCGCCCTCCCACCGCAGGTGATAGCCCGTGGGCAATGTCACCTGAGAGTTGACCTTCTGAATGGCCTCTTCCACGGTGCTGCCGAGGTCGCGGCCGCGGACGCTGTACTTAATGGCAATGTAGCGCTCATTGCCTTCGCGATAGACTTCGGAGGCACCGTCGGCGACCTCGATCTTGCACAGTTGCGCGAGCGAGACTCTTTCACCGGTGGGCGAGAGCAGGCGGATTTTTTCGATCGCTTCCCGAGTGTCGCGGAATTGCGGAAGATAACGCAGGACGAGGTCGTAGCGGGCCTCTTGTTGCAGAACTTGGGTGAGGGCGTTGCCGCCGACCGCAGTTTGAATTGCGTCCTGCACGTCGGCGACGTTGATCTGGTAGCGGGCGGCGGCCTCGCGGTCCACGGTGACGTTCAGGTTTGGCTGACCGAGCACACGAAAGACTCCAAGATCCTCGATTCCGGGAATCTTGCGCATGACCGCCGTGATCTCATCGGCCTTGGTTTCGAGAGTCTTCAAGTCGAGCCCATAGATCTTGGTGGCGAGTTCACCCTTAACGCCGCTGACTGCCTCCTCCATGTTGTCTTCGATGGGCTGAGAAAATCCCCATAGCGCTCCTGGAATTTTGTCGAGTTCGCGCTGCATGGCGGCGATGAGTTCGTCTTTGTTTTCGTGGAAGATCGGGCGCCACTCTTCCTTGGGTTTGAGATCGACAAAGAATTCGGTATTGAAAAATCCTGTGGTATCGGTGCCGTCGTCAGGACGGCCGACCTGACTGGTGCATTGCGGGACTTCGGGAAAAGAACAGAGGACGATGCGGGCCTGGTTGGCTACGCGGATGCCCTCGTCGGGACCGGTGCTGGGGGCGAGCGTACCGCGAACCCAGAGAGCGCCCTCATCGAGGTGAGGAAGGAATTCGGAGCCAATCGCGCCGCTGAATAACAGGTAATTCGCCACCAACACACCGACCAGGCAGACACCGACGGTGATGGCACGATGACGAATCGCCCATCGAACGGCCGTGCGGTAGCGTTCGATCACAAAATGCATGACCGGGTTATGCCACTCCTTGGCCCCCTTGGCGAACGCGAAGCTGGCTAAAACCGGCGCAATCAGGATGGAGAACAGGAGCGCACCCAGCAGCGCGAAAGCAACCGTCCAGGCCATGGGCTGAAACAAACGCCCTTCCACGCGCTGCAGAGTAAAGATGGGCAAGTAGGCGGTGATGATGATGGCGATGGCATAGAACACAGGGCGCTGAACCTCGTGCGAAGCCTCAGCGATCCGTTCGGTGGCAGTTTGTGTGCCGTTCGAAAAACTCATGTGGCGGACGATATTTTCGATCATGACAACGGCACCGTCGACCACCATGCCAAAATCCAGTGCACCGAGCGACAGAAGGTTTGCGGGAACGCCTTTCAAGTCCAGACAGATCGAGGCAAACAACAGCGAAAACGGAATCGTGGCTGCGACGATCAGGGCCCCCCGAATGTTGCCGAGGAATAGAAAAAGAACGATCGAGACCAGGATCATTCCTTCCGTGAGGTTGTGCAGCACCGTGTGACTGGTGAAGTGGACCAGATCGCTGCGATCGATGAAGGGAACGATCTTCACACCCTTGGGCAGGATGTGATCGTTCATCTCCTTGATTTTTTCGTGGAGGGCTTTGAGAGCGGGATCGGCCGGGGCGCCTTTGCGGAGCAGGACGATGCCAGACACGACGTCGTCGTTATCGATGATCTTGCCGTCGTCACGCTGGATGGCACCATTGGGGCCGTAGGGGCAAGATCTGCACGCGCGGGCAAACTGGCCGAGCCTGATCTTGGGGCCTTGCGAAACCACGGCAATGTCTTTAATGCGCAGCGGTGTGCCGTTTTTGGTGAGAATCACCGTCTGTTCAATGTCGTGAACACGATCGACCAGGCCGACTTCGCGGACGTTGATTTGTTGCAGACCCTCCTGAATGAAACTTCCGCCGGCATTCGTGTTGTTGTTGGTGAGCTGTTGCTCGACCTGGGCGAGACTTAGTCCGAAGGCGATCAGTTTGTTGGGATCGAGTCGCACCTGGTACTCGCGGGTGGGCCCGCCGAAACTGGCGACGTCGACGATGTCAGGGACGGACTTGAGATTTTTCTCGACGACCCAGTCTTCCAGCGACTTCAGCTCCATCGGGTCATATTGCGGATTCGTGCTGTGCAGGGTAAAGAAATAGATCTGGCCGACGGGGCTCCAGTCCGTGCCCATCTGAGGTACGACGCCTGGCGGCAGAGTTACCTGGGCGAGCCGCTCCAGAACACGCTCCCGGTTCCACGCGTTGTCAGTTCCGTCCTCGAAGACAAGCTTTAGATCGGAGAGTCCGAAAAGCGAGAACGACCGCAGGTGCACCACGCCAGGGATGCCATTCATCACGGTTTCGAGTGGAATCGTGACCTGCTGTTCGATCTGTTCCGCAGAAATGCCGGGCCACTGGGTGATGATTTCGACATAATTGTCGGCGACGTCGGGATAGGCCTCGATGGGCAAGTTGTGGAAGGAAATGATGCCCCACACGAACAGCACGAGGGCAAGCCCCAAAACCAGCAGGCGATTACTGAGCGCGAAATCGACGACGCGGCGAATCATCTAGCGTTCCACCTTATTGCTCCACCGTGTTCTGCAGATCGAGGGCGTTCGAGACCACCTGATCACCAGGCTTGATGCCGGAAACGATTTCCTGCAGGTTGCCGGGAAGCATGTTTCCAGTCTTCACCTCTACGCGCTTGAAGTGCGCGTTGCCGAGCGGCATGTAAACCCAATCTCGGTCGTGCAGGTGCAAAATCGCACTGGCTGGGACCGCAGCGTGCGTTTCCGGTTGCTTGCCGTAGAACGTGGCCGTGACAAACATTCCGATGCGCATCGGACCGGGGTTCTTTACTTCCAGACGCACTTTGGCGGTGCGGAGGTTAGGATCGAGAACCGGCAGAATGTTGTCCACGCGGCCCTTGAAGACCTGGTTCGGATAGGCATTGAGGTGAATGTCGGCGATGTCGCCAACGCGGACCGCGTCGAGATCGTTTTCGTAAACGTCGCAGATAATCCAGACGTAGGAGAGATCGGCGATGGTGAAGGGGTTTGGTCCGGAGAGGCCTTGTACGCCCGCCGCATTCGTCACTTGCTGGTCGGTGATCACGCCGGAAATGGGCGCCCTGACGTCGACGATTCCCGACGGATGATCCTTGTCGACACCAAGAAGACGCAACTGTTCGGTGGCGGCATTCAGATCGACCTTGGCATCCTGTTCGGCGACCTCTGATTGTTCGAGGGCGCTCTTGGCGATAGCGCCCTTCTCGTAGAGGGTCTGGGCACGTTGGAGCTGCTGGTTAGCCAACCGCTCGTCGTTCACGGCTTTCAAGTACAACTGATAAGCGCCGGAGACATCGTTGCTTTGGACTCTGAGCAACAGTTGGCCCTTCGTCACCACGTCGCCCAGCCGAGCCTTCACTTCCACAACACGTCCAGAGGCCACCGAGATGGCGGGAACAGCGCGTGCGATATCTGGCTGTACGACGCCGGTAACATTCAATGCGGGAGCTGCCTTGTGTGCGGCCGCCGTCGCAAGGGGAAATTGGTCTGCGTGATCGACCTTGAAATTGTTTGCGTCCAGATCAGGTTCGACCGTTGCAGGCGGCGGAGCCTCGGCTTTCGGGTCTGCTTTGCCGGAATTGCAGCCAGTGAAGCAAGCAATAAGAGCGAGAGAAAGCACAACACTGGCCAGAGACTCGAAACGATTTTTCATTGGATTACCTCGCGCCCTACGGCCAGATTCAGCTGGGCAGCCGCCGTCAGATAAGACCCGACTAGATTTACGTAGTTCAACTCCACGGTGCGGTATTCACTTTCCGCATTGATGAAGTCGAGCAGCGATGCACCGCCGTGCTGGTAGGAAAACAGGACCGTGTCGCGCACGCGGACGGCTTGGTTCAGATACTGGCGTTTGTACGGCTTCAGGAGATCGATGTTGCTGGTGAGCGTGGCGTAAGCGGAATCGACATCGGCGTAGACCTGGGTCTCGATGCCTTGGCGCAGCTTTTCGTTGCGTGTGACATCGACCTTGGTGCGCAGCTTTTCTCCCTGGTTGCTGTCGAAAAAGCGCAGCGGGATGCTGACGCTGGCGCCGATGGTGTTCAGGGCATCGGGATTGTTAAACGAACCGTTGTGGGTGAACCAGACGCCGATGGTGGGATCGGTGGATCCGTTGGCTTCGGCGAGTTGGTAATTGGTTTCGGCTTGCTGCACCGAGAGCCCGGCGGCGCGGAGGTCGGGGCGCGCTTCGATAGCGTCTTTGCGATAATCGTCGAGCGAGGCCAGGTCTTCACTGAAATCGAATCGTCCATCGAGATCGTAGCTGTCGACCGGACGGCGATCGTCGAGCAGGGCGAGCAGGTTGATCTTCGTCGTGCGTAGATTGACGAGCGCGGTCTGCAGGTCGGACTCGTATTGCAGGCGCTGCAGTTCGAGGCGGTCGAGATCGATGCGAGCGATGTCTCCAGCCTGAAAGCGGTCGCGGCTGACTTTGAGGATTCTGTCGTACGCATTGAGATTGTCCTGTGCGAGTTGAAGAACAGCCTTGGCTTGCAGGACGCCGACGAATGCGCTACGCAGATTGAAGAGAAGATTGCGTTCCGAGTCAGACTGTTGAGCGACGCCGATGGCGGTGCCTTGCTTCGCGACGTCGTAGCGGAGTCCGCGCTTGTTGCGGCGTTCGAACAGGTAGCTAACACCTGGCGAAATGAAGGTGCCGGCAAAGGGCGTCCAGACACCGTGGCTCGGAGCGATCTGGGTTCCATCGGCAGAGAGCGTGAAGTCGGGATTGGGGCGAAGGTGGGCCGTGATTTCCTGCGCCTTCAGTTCGTCAATGTTCAGACGACTGGCCTGGAGTGAAGTGTTATTGAGTTCGAAGCGGTCTTTGACGGCCTCCCATGTCCAGACTTGAGAAGCGGGCGCGGGCTGGGGCGCAGTCTGAGCGGGCAGACAGGAGGCGCCGAAGGCCAACGCTAGACCGAGAAATTTGCAGTGCATATGGGACTCCATGGGCAACCACGGTGTAAGGGATGGGCCCCGGCGGTTGGTGGGTGGCCGACGAGTCCGACGGCAACCCACACGATCTGGTTTCCCGCCTAAGAATCACGTGAAGAGCAAGAAAGATTCTGCAGTTTCTTCCTCTGTAAGCGATTGGCGATTCGCGGGACTATGCGAGGAGAGAATCGGGGGGAGCGCGATCCGCGAGCGCGAGAGCAGGCGGGCGCGGCACGGACAGATCCTGGGCCGGCAATTGGAGCCAGTGCTCGGAGTTTAGCAGCAGAGAGTGATTTGTGGTCCAGGTCAGCGCGGGGGGACTCTGCAACTTCGGAGATGAAGCTTTATCGTTGCAGGCTTGCCGAACGGTGCGCTTGCTGGAGGGAGATTCTTCCATCTCGGCGCGCATGGCGCGGAGATCGTCGGTAGCCGAAACGACGGGGAAGAGAACGACGAGTAAGCACGCCAAGGTTAGCAGGCGCTGCAAAGTCGAGAACCTTCGACCAGCGCCCGCAGTTCTGGACGCACGCCACAGCCAATACGCAGGTAGCGCCAGAAGTAGCCACGCGAGATTAAGCAGGAGTTCCACGGAGACCAAACCAGGGTGCGAAACGAAACCCCGAGCTAGTAGTTTTTCAGAAATCTCAAATCCAAGTCAATGTGATCCCCGTCGGGGGCCGGCGCCGACGCAAGTTTGGATGGCCGGAACATTCTTATACGGAAGCGGGAGAAGTGTGGGAGAGTAGGAGAATTGGGGATTGGTCGGCCGTGGGAACGCTCGGATCGGTCTAAGGTGGCGTGATGGCAAAGGCGCAAAAGGTGTGGCGGGCTGTAGAGCTTGGCGTCCTGGTGGTCTCCGTGGTGGTGGGGTCGGCATGTCAACTTGAGTTGGCGTCAGCGGGCGACGGACAGGCTTCGGCTCAGGGTGCGTCGGCGCAGCACAGCGGGGCGGGCGTAGTCATAGAGAATGAATCGCAGCTGCCGGATGCTTATCCGCATCGACATTATGAGCTTCACTTCCACGCGCATGGTGGGGTGTCGGTGCTGCATTGGAAGGTTGAGAAGGGTGCGCTGCCGCCGGGGATGAAACTTGAGGAGAGCGGACTGCTGATTGGAGAGCCGGAGCGTCCGGGGGAATTTCAGTTTACGGTGTCGGTGATGGACGGCGGGGACCGCGAGTCGGCAGTGCAAAGGCAGTTTGTGCTGAAGGTGGTGGCGGCCTTGGCGATCAATTGGAAGTCGCCCGCGCGGGTAACGGGGAATCGGATCGCTGGGACCGTGGAAGTATCGAACACGTCGCCCGATGATATGGATTTGACGTTCGTCGTCATGGCGGTGGCGGAGAACGGACGGGCGACAGCAATTGGATATCAGCATTTTTTGTTGAAGCGGGGCACAATCGGGATGGAGTTGCCCTTTGGCGAGACCCTGCCGCACGGCGGATATGTCATCCATGTGGATGCGGTGGGGGAAGTGCCTCCGAACCGGATTTATCGAGACCGGATGGAGACGCCCGGACCACTACAGGTGACGGTGGGCCCTTGAGCAGGGAAGCTCGGGAGTTAAACTCTCCCCCGCTCTCAAGTCCTTACGTTTCGGCCGCGGTGGTCGCATCCGCACCTGCGGTGGCGTGGCTGTTGGAGCGGGCGCAGGCTCTGAATGAAGTGGTGGCGGGGCATTTTGCAGATGCGCGGAATCCTCCAGCAGCCTGGCAACGAGAAGCCATGAGACACCCTCCTCGGTATAACGACATACTACAATCGCCAAAAAGGTCCGTTAGTTCTGCCAGTGGCTAGCCAGAGTCCTTTGTCCTAGGCTAGCGAATCATGCGATACCTCCTTGTCAAAAGCTCTCTTATCAGCCTTGTGGCTGCTTTCTCGTTTGTTCCTCTGTTCTCCCAGTCCGCACCGAGGCCGCCCCGTCCGAAAGTCGGTCTGGTGCTTGAAGGCGGCGGAGCGCTTGGGTTGGCGCATATCGGCGTCATACAGTGGCTCGAAGAACATCGGATTCCGGTGAACTACATTGCTGGAACCAGCATGGGCGGCCTGGTTGGGGGGATTTACGCAACGGGTTACTCGGCTGCGGAAGTCAAAGCGCTCGTCGCGACTATCAACTGGGACCAGGTCCTGCAAGGTCAGACTCCGTACAAGGATCTCTCCTATCGCCGAAAACAGGATGCGGTGGAATACCCCAATCACCTCGAGTTCGGCTTGCGAAAAGGACTGCAGTTTCCGGAAGGGTTCAATTCAGGTCAGGAAGTCGTGCTGATTCTCGACCGAATTTCGTTGCCTTACTCGGAGGTGAGGGACTTCAACGATCTTCCCATTCCGTTTGCCTGTGTTGCGACTGATCTCGTTACATCGCAACCGTTCGTGTTCCGCCAGGGGTCGCTTTCCCTCGCGCTGCGTTCCACCATGTCGCTGCCGGGAATCTTCAGTCCCGTAAGATCGGACGGGCACATCTTCGCCGACGGCGGACTGATGGACAATCTTCCTGTCGACGTGGCTCAGAGTATGGGCGCCGATCTGACGCTTGCTGTCCACCTGGAAACCTCCAAACTCGATTCCAATGCAACGCTGTCTACCTTCGGAGTGCTGGGCCGCTCGGTCAGTGTGGTGGTTGCCGCCAACGAACTGCGCAGCATCGAGAAGGCTGACATGCTGATCTCCGTCCCACTCCAGAAATTCGATTCTTTGGAATACAACCGGGCGGAAGAAATCATCAAGATGGGGTATCAAGCGGCGCAGGCCAAGGCCGCTCTGCTGAATACCCTTTCCGTCGATGAAGCGACTTGGCAAGCTTATCTGGCCCAGCGCTCTGCTCGGCGCCTCGCAACTCCCGCTCCGCAGTTCGTTCAGGTCGTCGGAACGAGCCCAAAATTAGCAACTGCCATCGAAAATGATCTGAAGGGCAACATTGGAAAACCGGTGGATACGGCCACGCTACAGAACCAGTTAATGGATTTGAAAGGGGACGGACGGTTCTCGAACCTCAACTACGAGATGACCAGCCGGAACGGACAGCCCGGTCTGCTCGTGACGGGAGTGGAGAAGCCCTATGCGCCGCCGATCGTGCAACCGCTGCTTCTGCTCGACGGCTCCAATTTCAGCGGCGTCAATTTCAGCATGGGTGCTCGCATTACCTTTCTTGACTTCGGTTCTTACCGGGCTGAACTCCGCAGTGATTTGATCATCGGGTCGGAGTATGGCATTCATAGCCAGTATTACCGTCCGTTCAGCGCTACCAGCAACTGGTTTATCGCGCCCAACGCGTTCGCCGATTCCCAGCAATATCCTATCTACCAGGGAAATACTTTTATCGCCCAGTATCGCCAGTCCTCCGTGGGAGGAGGTCTTGCGCTCGGTTACGAATTTGATCGTGTCGCGCAGCTGACGTTAGGTTACACGGCCGCCTACGATACATTTGTGCCCAAGATCGGCGATCAGGCTCTCCTGCCCAATGTCTCTGGCCGATTCGGGGGTACGACACTTCGTTGGGTGTTGAATGAGGTCGACAATCCGGTCATCCCGCGCACGGGACAATTCATGGACATCAGTGGTACCTGGGTCGATGCGAACCCGGGGGCGGCACATTCGTTTCCCACGTCCGAGGGCCGATTGGTCAAATTCGTCAGGCTCGGTGATCCATCCTCCGTCTACTTCGGAGCACGTGGCGGCACCACTTTTGGCAATGAACGAGTGGGCGTACCGCCGTTTGCGCTAGGGGGCCCCAACGCTTTCGCCGCCTATGGTCAAAACGAACTGTTGACCGACCAGTATTACCTGTTTCATGCGGGATACCTTCGAAAGATAGCCAAAATTCCAGTCTTGCTGGGCGAGGGACTCTACTTCAATGGGCTGTTCGAAGTGGGCAGGGTCTTCGCGCCACCGTTCCAGTCTCAGACTCCAGGCGATGTCGTTGGTGCACTCCTGGTCAATACGATATTTGGGCCGATTGAGGTTGGGGGAGCCGTGGGAACGGCTGGGCATGAACGAGTGTTCTTCAAATTGGGCCGAATATTCTGAATTTCGCCGTGACATCGAAGGATCGATGCCGGCGCTGAAGACGCTGCGTTTCCCCAAGAGCGGTCAAGCGCCCGGTGCCCTTGTGCGTTCTTGGGCGAAAGGACAATGGTAAGGCGCGGTCCGATTACTTTAATCACAAGGAATAGTGATCCAGATCACGCAGGGGTGTGCGGGAAATAACCCAAAATTGTGGATTTGGGTGTTTCCGCGCATGTGTTCCGTTTTTTGGCTTAAGTCGTAAGTTGCTTAATATCAATTACATAAGGTTAAGGCAGAGAGGTTGGAGCGCCGGTGGAGCTTTGGCTCGCAGCGTGCCATACCCTTCACGTAGGCAGGGGCGATGCCGAGGAGTTCTGGCAGCTTCTAGCCCGGAGGAGGTTGGCGATGCGAGCTCCTTATGGTCTGAATATTCTTGATAACTGTGTCAGCTGTCCGGTTCGCGGAGAACATCTTTTCTGCAATCTTTCGCTGCAGGCGGCGCAACGGCTGAACGACATCAAATCGACCGCCGTTTATCCCAAGGGCGCGATGCTGTTCATTGAAGGGCAGCAGCCGCGCGGCGTGTTCGTGCTGTGTGCGGGGAAGGTGAAACTGTCGACTTCGTCCCGCGAAGGCAAGACCATCATTACGAAGATTTCGGACTCGGGAGACGTGCTGGGACTGAACGCCGTGGTGTCGAACCGTCCGTATGAAGTGACTGCCGAGATGATGGAGCCCGGCCAGGCCAATTTTATTCCGCGCGATTCATTGCTGCATTTCTTGCGCGACTTTCCAGAAGTGGCGGTGAAGGTGGCACAGCAGTTGAGTCGCAACTACTACGTGGCGTATGAGGAGATCCGGACGCTGGGGCTGGCGGCGTCGCCGTCGGAGAAGTTTGCCAAGTTGCTGCTCTCGTGGTCGACCAAGAGCGCACAGGATGACGGCTCGGCGCAGGTGAAGCTGACGCTGACGCATGAAGAGGTGGCGGAGATCATCGGGACGACGCGCGAGACGGTAAGCCGGCTGTTTTCGGAGTTCAAAAGGAAGCAGTTGATGACTCTGAAGGGCGCGACGCTGGTGATTCGCAGTCGGATGGCGCTGGAGAAGATTGTGCAGTCTTAGTGCTTTGTGGATGTCCTCCCCCAACTCCAGTTTGAACTGTCTGGAGCGCTGAGACGGCCGGTCGCGCAGGAGCGCGGCCGGCTTACTCATTTAGGGGCTTGGTTCAAAACGCTGAGGGCCAGTCACCGGGTCGTTTTGCGTCCCTAGGGCAACGCCGGGGAGAAGTCGGTTAGAGCCATATAGGTGGAGTCGACTTTGTCCACGAGTTTACCGTTCGCCTCGGATTTTTCTTTGACACTCTTCCACTCCGGATCGTCTTGAAAAGATTTCCAGTTGGCGGCTGCCGCTTCGCGGTTCGGATGACGGAGGATGTAGATGAGAGTATTACTCTTCTCTGGCTCATCGAGCGGCGTCCAGTACGCGACGCTTTTCATTCCATGCCGGTCAAAGATCTTAATGGTGTGGTCGCGGAAGCGTGCCATCAGGTCTTCCAACTTTCCCGGGGCGGCGTGGTAGATGCGCAGTTCGAAGATCCCGTTCGAGACTTGCGCGGGATGAGTGTTGCCCGCTTGAGAAGCGGCCCAGAGTTGTGCCGGGAGGAAGGCTGCGGCAGGGATGGCTTGGAGCAAGGTGCGTCGTTTCACGGCGGCATTCTAGCAGAGTGCCTCCTACCCGTTGCTAGAGGCACGCGAAGAGTGGCACCGATAGCGCTAAGTGCGCTTGGCAAAACCGACGATGCAGGCGGAATTGCTCCCACCCTTGCAAAAGGCGCAAGGATGGGGCACCCTCCGCGGGAACGACGCACGCAGGGACCAAAGGACGGATCACTGAGCGCCGCATCCAATGAGGGATTCCGAGCGTACTGAAACTTGATAGGATCGTTCCGCACAAAACCGACTGGAGGATTGTCCATGATCACCCGCCGCAGTTTCATCGTTGCCAGCGGAATGACCGCGCTGGCTTCAACCCGGGTGTTTGGCGCGAACGATACTCTTCGCATTGGAGTCATTGGGGCGGGGCACCGGATGCGAGGGCTGCTCGACGCGGCGGACAAAGTCGGGCCTTGCGAGATTGTCGCCGTGAGCGACGTGTATGGTCCGAGCCGCGACGCGATCGTGCAGCGGTCCAAAGGCCTGGCTACGGCGCATCTGGATTATCGGGAAGTGTTGGCGAAGGACATCGATGCGGTCATCATCGCGTCGCCGGACCACTGGCACGTGAAGATGGCTGTCGACGCGCTGGCTGCGGGCAAAGACGTGTATCTGGAGAAGCCAGTCACGCACACCATCGAGGAAGGAGCGACGCTCACGCGCGCGGTTCGATCAAGCAAACAGATTTTGCAGTGCGGCATGCAGCAGCGCAGCTGGAGTCATTTTCGCGATGCAGTCGAAATGATTCAGGGAGGTAGCCTGGGCCGCGTGGTGCAGGTGCGAACGTATTGGTGGCAGAACTATCACAGGAACTGGCCGGCGAAACCCATCGATCAGCAGACGCTCGATTGGAAACTGTGGCTCGGAGCCGCTCCGGAGCAACCGTTCACCGACGAGAAATTCAGCCACTGGCGCTGGTTCTGGAATTTTGGTGGTGGCGCGATGACTGATTTGTTTACGCACTGGATCGACGTGGTGCACTGGGCGATGAAGGCCGACCAGCCGCGACAGGCGCAGATGCTCGCGGACAAATATATTTTCGAGGAGTGGGAGTGTCCGGATACGATCCAGGCGGCGTTCAGGTATCCCGGCTTCGATGTGGTCTATGAAGGGATGATGAATTCGTCCATCGATGGCGGCGGGCTGGAGTTTCGCGGGACGGACGCAACCTTGAAGATCGATCGCGACGGCTTTACCGTTCATCGTGAGCACGTGGAAGAGGAGAAAAATCCGGCGGTCACGGCGCGCAGCGTGCTCGATGGGACGATTTCGCACATGGAGAATTTCTTTGAGTGCGTCAAGACGCGCAAGGAGCCGAATGCGCCGGTAGAAACCGGAGTGGCGGCGGCACGGGCGGGGCAGATCGGGAACCTGGCTTACTTGCATGGCGGGCAGTGGGCGGCGAAGGGGTGACGCGAAAAGCAGACGTGTCATCCTGAGCGGCGTCGTTTGCCGCGAAGAGCCTGCCCTGAGCGAAGTCGAAGGGATCTGTGCAGTTGGCGGCCAGTTGCATAGGTCCTTCGGGCGCAAAGTACGCG
Organism: uncultured Acidobacteriaceae bacterium; assembly: GCA_963706645.1. Taxonomy (GTDB): domain Bacteria; phylum Acidobacteriota; class Terriglobia; order Terriglobales; family Acidobacteriaceae; genus Sulfotelmatobacter. The sequence goes on along the minus strand of CAVPNR010000018.1, from coordinate 150,801 downwards.
CCCTCAGGATGAAACCGATCTTATTTTGTCAGCGTCAGGACGATCACGCGGTCTACTTCGTCTTTGCCTTGGGGACGTAGCTTTAGGACAACTCCGTCTGCGGTTTGGGTTGCATCGACTGAGTCGCCACCGAGCAGCAGATGAGCGGATGAAATCTTGCCTTCGATCGGCGGCAGCGCCAGCAAGGGCGATCCCCAATTCAGCACGTGGACGTAGATCTTATCTTCTTTCTGCGTGGTGACTCCCCAGTCACCGGGCGAGATGGGGCCGCCGCGAGTGCTGTAGATTGAATCGCCGTATTTTGAGAGCCAATCTCCGACGGCGTGCAAACGCGTGACGAATTGCGGATCGATCTCGCCGTTTGGGTATGGGCCGATATTCAGCAATAAGTTGGAATTGTTTCCGGCGGCGCGGACGAGCTTGCGCACTAGCTCCGGCGCACTCTTGTAATTGCTGTCGCCGATGTTGAATCCCCAGGCACCGTTGAGGGTGTCGGAGCTCTCGAGCGGGATATTCGTGCTGATGTAGGTGGTGTTAAATCCGGCGCTGTTCTGGCCGGGAAGGTCGCGTTCGAAGGTCTGCACGTCTTCGCCAGCTCGCGGCGTCTGATGATGATTGGGAATGATGAGCGCGGCCGGCTGCAATTTGTGAATGAGCGCATAGGTCTTGTCGAGATGCCAGTCGGCGTTCGACTTGTCCCACATGCCATCGAACCAGATGCCGCCGATGGGGCCGTAGTTGGTGAGGAGTTCGGTAAGCTGGCCGTCCATGTAGGTGTCGAGGTAGGCATTCCAGTCGCCGTGATCGGGGCGTCCGTTGTTCCAGTTGGTGGCGCCGCGCGGATAGTAGTCGGGATTGTGCCAATCGAGTTGCGAATAATAAAAGAAGAGCTTGATGCCCTGGCGGTGGCACTCGTCGGCGAGCATCTTTAGCGGGTCTTTCTTATAAGGCGTGCGGGCGACGATATTCCAGTCGGAAACTTTGGAGTCGAACATCGCGAAGCCATCGTGGTGGCGCGATGTGATGGTGATGTACTTCATGCCGGCGGCCTTGGCGAGGGCGACCCAGGTGGCAGCGTCGAATTTCTCGGGATCGAAGAATGCGGGCAAGCGGTTGTATTCGTCGACGGTGAGGTGACGTTCATGGAAGACCCACTCGCCGTCGCCGAGAACGCTGTAGACGCCCCAGTGAATGAACATGCCGAACTTCATGTCCTGAAATTCGCGGCGGGCCTGGAGATTCTCAGAAGAAGGTTGGTAGTCGGTCTGGGCGGAAGCGCTCAACGCCAAAATGCTGGCGACTGCAATGGCAGCAATGAGGGCAAATCTTGCGTTCGTGAAGTGACGAGTTTTTGGCACGTTCGTTCTCCGGACTGCGTTCTTCGAAGATAGTCTAGCGCGATCGTGGCTCGGGGTCGTCGAGTTGCTCGGGAGAAGTATTACTTTTTGGCGGATGTGACGGTGTCGACCAGAGGCACTCCGAGCGTGCCGACGGTGTTGGACTTGAGGTCGTAGATGCCGGTGCGGAGATAGATATATTGCTGTGGCACGTCGATTTCTTTGTGGATCTGCAGGCCGACCTTCTGTACGTTCTCGTAAAGCTTGGTGTCAAGGTTGACGTCGCCTTTGGTGACGACGAAATTCAGCGGTTTGCCTTCACGATCGTAGGCGAGCAGGACGATTTCGATGTTGCCGTGCCGCGCGCCGTCTGGGGTGACTTCGAACTTCAGGTCTTGCGGCGAGATTGCGAAGTCCACACCGTAACGTATGAATGGTCCTTTGAGGTCGGGGTTGCTGCCGAGGCGTGGCGCGTCAGTCGCGGGTTGCGGGTCGGAGGGCAAGACCTTGATCTTATAAAGAATCTGAGAATACTCGGGCAGGTTGCGTCCCATGAGCATAAGCAGCGGATCCGTCTCTGGTTTCTGGCCGGTGGCGAGGACGGCTTCGAGATCGTCGGCATAGTATCCGCGCCGATAGGCAAGCGTGTCCTTCCCCTTCAGGAGTTTCACTTGGATGCGGCGGTATTTCCCGTCCATCTTGGGATTGCTGGGTGAATAGGCCAGCGAGTAGTAGCGCGTGCCGTTATTGACCACGCGGGTGAGAGCATCGTTGAGTCCGTTGGTGTTGTAGAAAGCCTGGCCGCCCGTATCCTTGGCCAACTCGTCCATGGCGTTCTGGCTTGAGTCTCGGGTAACGGCCGCGGTTTGCATCTGCTGCTGTTGATCTTGCAAAGCGTCTTGCGCTCGCGTTTGTCCAATCTCGTTGGCGTTGGCCTGGTATATAGCGTCCGGCGCAAGCCCCCCTGCGGCGACGGGATAGATGGCGACCTGAGCGGCGGTAAGCAGGTCGGCTGTCTTTCGCATGTCGTCCCCGAAGTTGGTCGTATAGGTAAACGGATCGGGCACGTTCGGGTCAGGATAGATAGCGGCCGGGAAAGCGCCCGAGAACCAGATCACATTCTTGCGGCCCGGAATGCCAGAAAGATAGCGCGCGAGTTGCTGTATGGCTTGCAGCGTAATTCCGATACGCGCCTCAGCCTGGAACTTTTGGCTATCCAGCAGGAACTGTTTCAAGGCGTTGACCGGATCGACCGCCGCCAACGCATTGGTTGGAGCAGTGGGTGCGTACGAATTCTCCGCCACGAAGCCGATCAGACGGTGGATGGCTTCGGTCTCCGCATCGGTAGGAAGCAAGGGAGACTCTTGCGGTCCAGCCTGCACGCTATTGAGAACCTTCAACAACTCGGAAGAATCCGTGGTGACGCCCTGCAGCATGCGCAAGCGTGACGCGAGTGTGAAAATAGCGACGCGCGTACTGGGGGGAATTGTCTTCAGATACTTGATCATCTGAGAGTGAGCGTAGGATTGGTCCAGCGTGGGCGTATTCATCGCATCCAGCAGGAGCACGTTCACCGCGTCGGAGGTTCGGGTGATGGGGAAATTGGTGTAGACGTGGGGCGGAAGCGGAGGCAGCTTGATCGGAGTGGGCGGTGCGCCGTGGTGCTCTTCGAAGGTGGAGATGGTTTGGCGCTTTCCGTCCTCCAGGACCTCAAAGTCCTCCTTGTGCAGACCGGTAACGGCGTCTTGTTTGCCGTTGGTGACTACCACATCGACGAGAACCAGTCGGACTTTGGTTTTGATCGTAGCGACGGCGTTGCCGGAGTCAGGAGGCGGGGTCTGGGAGCGGAGCGGGAAGGCCAGTAAGAGAGGAATAAGACCGAGGACCCGACAGCAGCGGCCCATATGCATAGGTATTCCCTGTCGATCACGTTATCACAGAGCCGGTTCCTGAATTGTAAAGGTGGGTAAAACTGCTCCATTACTAAGCGGAGCGAGCCGCGAGGACTCGGACTGCCCAAAACGTGGACAGGAGTCCATCGGCCCGACGGGAGCTTGCGGCGTGTCGGCCAAGAGCCGGAGTGCTCGATAGAGGTTAATTTGCGCTACTTCTTGGCCGACGCGACCGCGTCGACCAGAGGGACCCCGAGCGTGCCGGCGGTGTTGGACTTGAGGTCGTAGATGCCGGTGCGGAGATAGATATATTGCTGTGGCACGTCGATTTCTTTGTGGATCTGCAGGCCGACCTTCTGTACGTTCTCGTAAAGCTTGGCGTCAAGGTTGACGTCGCCTTTGGTGACGACGAAATTCAGCGGCTTGCCTTCGCGATCGTAGGCGAGGAGGACGATTTCGATATTGCCGTGGCGGTTGCCGTCAGAAGTGGGATCAAGCCTGAGGTCCTGCGGCAAGATCGCGAAGTCCACAGCGTAGCGGGTGAACGGTCCTTTGAGATCGGGGTTGCTGCCGATGCGTGGGGCGTCGGGCGCGGGCTGCGGGTCTGAAAGCACGACCTTAATCTTGTAGAGAATCTGAGAATAGTCAGGCAGGTTGCGTCCCATGAGCATGAGTAGCGGATCGGTGTCCGGCTTCTGACCGGCGGCAAGGACGGTTTGGAGGTCGTCGGCGTAGTATCCGCGACGGAAAGCCAGAGTGTCTTTGCCTTTCAGGGTTTTCACCTGAATGCGGCGGTACTTACCGTCCATCACTGAGTTGGTGGGCGTGTAAGCCAGCGAGTAGTAGCGCGTGCCGTTGTTGACGACGCGGGTCAAGGCATCGTTCAATCCGTTGGTGTTGTAGAAGGCCTGGCCGCCGGTATCCTTGGCCAGTTGATCCATGACGTTGTGGTTCGAATCGCGACCGACGCTTCCGGTTTGCATCTGGCGCATCTGATCGCGCAGCTGCAGTTGGCCCCTTTTTTCTGCAATCTCTTTGGCGTTGGCTTCATATACCACATCTGAAGCGAGGCCTTCCGCGGCGATGGGGTAGAGGGCGACCTGACCGGCGGTAAGCATGTCGGTGGTTTTGCGGATGTCTTCTTGAAATGTGTCCGCGGAAGTAAACGGATCAACCAAGTCTGAATTCGGAAGGATGCCGGCTGGGAAGGATCCAGAGAACCAGATTACGTTCTTGCGCCCAGGAACGCTCGAGAGATAGCGCGCGAGTTGCTGCAGGGACTGGAGCGTGATGCTGATGCGTAGCTCGGTCTGGATTGCCGCCGTGTCGGCAAGGAACTGCTTCATGGCATTGATGGGATCGACGGCTGCCATCGCCAAGGTTGCTGGGGCGGTGGATGGCCCAGCGGAATTTTCCTCCATAAAATCGATCATGCGCTGGTCGGCATCGGCCTCGGCGTTGGAGGGAAGGAGCGGCGACTGGCTCGGTCCTGCTTTTGCGCGGTTGAGAACTGCCAGCAATTCCGAGGAATCCGTGGTCACACCTTGCAGCATGCGCAAGCGCGACGCCAGCGTGAAAATCGCCACACGCGTTCCGGGAGGAATGGTCTTCAGATACTTGATCATCTGCGAATGGACGTAAGACTGATCCCGGGATGGAGTGTTCAGAGCGTCCAGCAGAAGGACATTTACGGAGTCGGCGGTCTGGGTGACCGGAAAGTTGGTATAGACGTGGGGAGGCAGAGGGGGCACCTTGATTTGCGTGGGCGGTGCGCCGTGGTGCTCTTCAAAGGTGGAGATGGTTTGCGGCTTGCCGTCTTCCAGGACTTCGAAGTCTTGCTTCTGTAGGCCGGTAACGGCGTCGCCCTTGCCATTAGTCACGACAACATCCACGAGGACGAGGCGGACTTTGGTTTTGATGGTTGAGACGGCGTTGCCCGAATCCGGCGCCGCGGTTTGGGAGTGGAGCGAGAGGACCAGGGCGAGGGGAATCAGGCAGACGAACCGACAACAGCGGCCTGGATGCATAGGCATTCTCTGGCGATCACGTTATCACAGGGGCGGACTCCGAATTGTAAAGGCGGGTAAAATGATTCCTCCCGCAACGAGAGTGGAGCTGAATTCTATGGCAAAAGAGAATGGGCTGGTTCAAGTGGCGAGTCATTATTCAGTGGACGAAACAATCACGCGGTTACAGCAGGCTTTCGCGGAGAAGGGGCTGCAGGTGTTCGCGTTGATCGATCACAGTGGCGAGGCAGAGAAGGTCGGGTTGAAGATGAGACCGACGAAGGTGCTGATTTTTGGGAGCCCGAAGGGCGGGACGCCATTGATGGTTGCGGCGCCGAGCCTGGCGATTGATTTGCCGTTGAAGGCGTTGGTGGCGGAAGATGCGGCGGGCAAGGTTTCGGTGACGTACAACGATCCGCAGTATTTGAAAGAGCGGCATGGCGTGCCGGAGGAGTTGATCAAGAATCTTGCGGGCGCGGGCGTTGTGATCGGGAAAGCTGTGGAATAATGAACCCCCCACCCTTCGACAGGCTCAGGGCAGGCTTTCTCGCGCAAAGAACGCGCGAGAAATGGGGCACCCGCATTGGAGGCATGTGACGGAGATCAATCCCAACCGGGCACGCGACCATCTGGCGAACGAGCGGACTTTTCTTGCTTGGGTGCGGACTGGCGCGGCGATTGTGGTATTTGGATTTGCGATTGGGCGGTTTGCAATTGCGATCAGGCAATTGACCGCGTTGCAGGAGCATCCGGTGCGGACGGCGGGGATTTCAGTGTGGCTGGGATCGTTCACGATTGGTGCTGGAGTTCTATTGGTTGTGGCGGGGCTGTCGCGGTATCGCAGGACTCGAGTGCAGTTGGATGCGGGAACGTTTGAGCCAGCGGGATTTGTGCTGGATCTGATTACGATTCTGATCTTGGTGTTTGGGCTGGCGCTCGCAGGATATTTGATTTACGCGGAGAAGAGTTTGGGTTAGGGCGGCAGGGGCTAAAGCCCTCATTTTCCGGCCTCGAACGCGCCCCCCTGAAGGCCGCTCTTCCACGACCTTGATGACCGCGATACGGGAGACTATGGCGAACGATCAGGAAAAAGAGGCGGCGGCGCGGGCTAGTTTGCAGTTCGTGAAAGATGGACAAGTGGTGGGGCTCGGGACGGGGTCGACGGCGGCATACTTCATTAAGCTGCTGGGCGAGAAGGTTAAGGATGGGATGCGGGTGCGCGGGATTCCAACGTCGGATCGGTCGCGAGAACTGGCGGAGAGCCTGGGGATTCCACTGACTACCCTCGACGAATGCCAGGAGATCGCGGTCACGGTGGATGGAGCGGATGAAGTGGATCCGCAGCTGCGGCTGATCAAGGGTGGTGGCGGGGCGATGCTGCGGGAGAAAATTGTGGCGTCGGCGACCAAGCAGTTGGTGATTGTGGCGGACGCCACGAAGCAGGTTCCGGTGCTGGGGAAGTTTCCGCTGCCGGTGGAGGTCATTCAGTTTGCGCAGGCACTGGTGGCAAAGCGAATTGCCGCGCTGGGAGCGCAGGTATCTTTGCGGAAGAATGCCGACGGGACGCCTTATGTGACGGACGAGAGGAATCACATTCTGGATTGCCGGTTTGGACAGATTCGCGATGCTGATCGGCTGGCGCAGCAGTTGAGTGAGATGCCGGGTATCGTGGAACACGGGTTGTTTATCGGGATGGCCAGTGTGGTGCTGTTTGCCAAAGGCAGCGAGATTGTGGAGTTGAGAAGATAACCCTCAGGGTCTAAAGCCCGCGGGTGTTGTGATGGTGCAATCGCAGCGCTGAAAGCGCTGCGCCACCCAAGGGCAAGAGCGAGATTGTGGAGTTGGGGATAAAGACGAGCCAGCCGAGCTTTGCTCGGCCTGTCCGGGTCTAAGACCCGGACCCACACATGCAAAATCGGATTCCTCGCGTCTGCTCGGAATCACCCGGTGATATTCGTTATGACTCCGCATGTTAGGGGCTGAATGGCAACTGGAGCACAAGTTCGGGGGTGGAGCGGACCGTCGCGGAGGCGGGTGCCGCGTTTTCTGTTGCGGGCGCCGCTGGATGTGACGGTGCTGCGATCGGGGATCCCGGATACGGTGCCGGGGCGGTCGGTGAACGTGTGCGAGCGCGGAATTTCGGTGATGTTGGCGGGAGAGCTGGTTCCGGGCGAGACGGTGGGAATTGAAGTGCGGCTGTCGCAGGCGATGGATGCACTCCGCGCGCGGGCGCTGGTGCGGTATCAGGATAAGTTGCGCTGTGGACTGGAGTTTGTGGGATTGTCAGCCGAGCAGCGAACAGCCATTCGTGAATGGGCGAAGGAGTCGAAAGCTGAGACGGAGATCAGTGCGAGTCCGGTTCCGGCGGCAGAGAAAAAGGGAACGGATGCTGGGGAAGCGAACTTGACGACCTCGGGCGGCAGTGGGGGGAGCAAGCCGAGGAAGAAGAGAAGCTGGCTGCGCTGGGCGCTTTTTCTGATTTTCGTGGCGGCCGCCGCTGGCGTGGCGTGGTGGCGGTGGAACCGCGGGTGGGATGAACTGGAGTCGGAACTGAAGAACCGGCAAGTGTCTTCGGCGGAGAAGCCGCAGACGCAGGTTTCGGCGGAGGTCATGGAAAAATTGCTGGTCCACCGAGTGGAGCCAACGTACCCGCCAGAAGCGCGGAAAGAGAATCTGCAGGGGATCATCGCGCTGGATATCGTGGTGGGGCGCGATGGGTCGGTGGTGAGCATGCGCCCGCTGAATGGGCCTGAAGTGCTGGCGCGGGCGGCAATGGACGCGTTGCGCTGGTGGAAGTTTGAGCCGTATCGGGTGAATGGAGAGCCGGCGGTCGTGGAGACGACGGTGGCCGTGGAGTTTAAGAAATAGGCTTCCGGCTTTCGGCTGCCGGCACGATGCTCTCCGAGCGCACTGGAATGGGCGCCTTCCGTAGCTCGGGAAATCTTTTGGTTGTTTTTGAGATCTTGATAGGAGGAGCAATTTCCGGAAGCCGGAAGCCGAGCGCCGGAAGCCCCTCTTAGTTCTTCTTCCGCAAGGCGTGGAGAACTCTGGCTCCGCTCACTCCGAAGCAAAGGATGGAGCCCAAGGCCGAGACCAGCATGACGTTGGCGCTGAAGTGGAAGATGTCGGCGGCGACCGCCGTGACGGCGAAGATCAATCCCAGCACATTGAGCCAGAGCGGGGCGTGGACGCCCGGGGGCGCGTCTTTGCGGAGGCGTAGTTGCAGCAGCAGAGCAGCGAGCCCGATGGCGGCAACCACCACGAGCGCGAGCGGGCTGGAGAAAGCGGCGCGGCTGGTGTAGATCACCACCAGAGCGAGGGTAAGGAGCAAGAGTCCAGCGGCCACGATGGTCCAGCGTCGAGGTGATACGGGAGCCGGGTTGGAAGGAGCGTCGGGCAAGGACTTTCGTCCCAAGTTATACAGGGCGGAGCACACGGTTTTCAAATGGGGAGATCGGTTACTTCTTCGGCAGTCTAGTCTCTGCCAGCTTCTGCGCTGTCTTCAGCGCATCTGCTGCTTTAACCTTCACGTCCGGCTCAACGCCAGTTCCTTCCCAGTTGGTCTTTGAGATGGGATTGATGACTCTTACGCTGGGAATACGGATCGTGAAGTGATCGTCGATCTGATGCGGCATTCCCATGTGACCGCGACCCGACGTCGTTTCACCCACCAGCGTGGCCCGTTTCAGCATCTTCAAGTCGTAGGCAAAGGCCTCGGCCGCGGAGAACGTTGCGGGTGAAGTCAGCACAAAAACAGGCTTGTCTGACAGGCGATTACCGGGAACAGGAGTCATTGTCCAACTCTGCTCCGTAGAGTTTTCGCTGCGGTTGTAGAAGTCGTTCAGGTGCGTCGGATGATCGAAGAGGTAGGTGGCGAAGAGAGCGACCATGTTCGAGTAGCCGCCACGGTTATCCCGCAAGTCAAAGATGATTGCATCCGCGTGGTTCAATGACGTCATTGTGGCCGCTACCGTCTTCCCGCAGACGGCGGCATCGGGAAACGCATTGAACTTCAGATAGCCGGTGTTGTGCGGCAACGTCCCGGCAGTTTCGATCGTACAGTTGTTCTGCTCCATTTCCTTCCGGTATCGCGCCACATCTTCCGAAGTCGGTGCCAGCGGAGTCTCAGGGGATGCGACTGTGCTGTAGGACACGGCCACGTATCTGTCGTGGCTGACATCCATCATCTGTCTGGTCACGAGACCGGCGAAAGTTTCGCCGTCTGTGGCGGCATTGTTATCGCCACTCTTTTCATGTGCCAGGATCGCGTCAGCCATTTTCTGGGCAACATCCGGATCGACGTAGTACTTGTTCAGGTTCGCGGCCGCGGATTGAATGATGCGCTGGCGCTGGGCGGCATTCAGAGTCGGGCTTTCGATTCCGGCAACGAGAGCGGTCGCGGCCTGTGATCGGGGCCGCAGAGCTTGCGGTTGGGGAAGTCCGGAGCGCTCCAGGAATAGGGGCGAGTACGGCTCGAGATCGCCCGGGCTGGCGCCCTCCATCGCGGACTGCGCGGCTGGCCCATGCTTCGGCCGTGCAGCGATTCCCAGCGCGGGTTGTGCGCTGGCGTGCGCCGGAGATTGTGGGTGGTCTACAAGTGAGGATTGGGCAATAGGATTTTGACGGGCACGGTTCTGAACAGCGCTAGTCGAAAGGGGAATTGGTGCTGGCAGGTTGAGAGCCGAGTGCGGAGGGGCCGCGAAATCATGTGGGAATTTATTTTCCGAGCGCTGCGGGACTCCTGAGTTCTCGAACCGCGCGTTCGCGACCGGGCCGGAATCTGATTGAACCGATTGTGAGTTCTCCGCCTGAATTTCGCGAATGCGCACGTGCAGAATGTTGATCCAACTGTACCGGATAGCGAAGCACGTGAGGCAGAAGATGGCGGTCGACAACACGAGGCCCTGGATCACGGCGCTGGGGCGGGGTCGAAAAGGATCGAGAATGTGGAAGGAGGGAATGCCATCGGGAGCGGGCTGTGGTGCGGGTGAAATCTCGGGCCAGAATTCAGGTCGCAAGGTCCACTGCCGCACGACCGACAGCAGGGCATCCGCCAGCAGTTTAGCGCGAGCCAGTTTTCCCTCGCTGTGGTCGAAGATCGAGAGCATCTCGTCCGCGAACCGCTGGCGGAAGCCGGGCGGATGAAGACGCAGCATGTAGCGGTACAGAGGCCGAAGCATCAGGCCCTCCGGGGCTTGGCGATTTGCAAACGCGAGCGCGCCTCGCGCACGACTTCGTGGAGCCGGTCAGTTTCTGCCACAAGCACACCGCGGCCGAGCGAGGTGAGGCGGTAATAGCGGCGGCGAGGATCGTCGTCGCCGGCGCGATGGCCGAGCTCCTGGACAAATTTGCGCTCAATTAACTTCTGCAGATTGTCGTAGAGAGTTCCAGGCCCCAGCTTGTACTTCCCGCCGGATTGGCGGGCGATCTCCCGCATGATGGCATAGCCATGAAGGTCGTCGGTGGCCAGAGAGAGCAGGATATGCAGCGTCGCCGGAGACAGGGGAAGAAAGCTGGAAGCGTCGTCCTTCATAAGTCGGATACCAATATATCGGAATCCGAGTGATATGTCAACAGGGACTCAGGCGCTGGGCAGAATCCGGCTGGGGCCGGCCAGCCACTCGGCGTGGCGGGGATCTCCGTTGTTGACGGCGTAGAGGACAAGTTCGACGCGGGTGGAGATGCCGAGTTTTTCGAAGACGCGGTAGAGATATTTTTTGATGGTGTGCTCGCTGAGGTTGAGTTCGCGGGCAATCTCGCGGTTGCCGAGTCCTTCGGCGACGAGGGCGACGACTTGTTCCTCGCGCGGGGTCAGCAGGTTCGACCCCTTTGAGTTAAGCACGCGCAACGAGGGTACTTCCGAGATGAGGTCCATGATGTAGTTGAGTTGCTCTGTGGTGGCCCAGATCTGTCCCGCGGCCACGCGGAGCAGGCACTTGCACAGCAATCGCAGGCTGGCGTCGGTGATGGGGAAGATGCCGCGGGCGCCGGAGCGGAAGGCGCTGACTACGAGTTCGCGATCGCAGGTGTCAACGAGCAGGACCTTGGGAATCTCAGGGTGGGAAAGATGAAAGCGCCGCAGAGTCGTCACCGTTTCAGAAATGTTGGAGGGCGTGTTTAACGACAAGAGCGCGATGCGCGGAAGCTTTGCGCTGGCTGCTTGCAGAATGGATGCGGTTTCCATGGAGCAGGTGGTGACGTGAAATTCCGAGTGGCGGCGGAGGGCACTCGTAAGCAACTGGGACTGCATGCGATTGGAGTCGGCAATGAGGACACCAATCGTCGTCGAGGTGGCGCTGGACGACGGACTCATCAGGTATATCTCCCAAAAACTCAAGAGAAACGATGGGGCGATTGTAGGGAGTGGGAGTACGGTCCACAAGGAAACTGGTCACAAAATCTGAGTGCTCCTCTCAAAATGGGAATTAGAGTTTTGGTGCGGCGGGAGCATGGAGCGCGGAAGGTTTCATTGTGGAAAGATGGATCGAGGAACAGAAGGGCGAACGTTGAGCGCACATGAGGTGTCCGCGAAAAAGCCGCTGCGGACGGTAGTTTCAGCGCTTGCAAGCATCACCGGTCGCGTCCGTATTCTTGTGACATGACGAACATGCAAGTCTACTTTTGTGGGTACTCTCGCGAGAGATGTCTCGTGCCGTCATTTTCGCGTTGTCGGTGCGCACAAACTTCCATAAATCATTGATTTGAAGAGTCGCTCCGCGGAGCGAGGCTCTTTTCCCGGAAAGGGAGAACGGTCCACGGTGGTGGACGGTACTTCCCATGTCTTGTTCGAATCCGGGTGTGCGCTTAACTTGCGCAGTAGAGAGTCATGCACGAGACGCTCGGCGTCGGAAGACGGCGCAAGGGGCCATGAAACGCTTATTCATATTCGTTCGGTTCATAGCAGTGGCTCTGTTAGTTATGGAGTGTTGTTCGGCCGTGTTCGTGCAGGGTCAGAAGACAGACCTGAGCGGAAACAAGGAACCTTCCCAATCCGGCTTTACCGGGGCAGGAGAGGGAGGCAGTCGTACAACGGCCGCACCCGGAGGAGCGGATGGCTTGGGAAAACCCTTACTCGGAGGGAAGCGCCATCCGCTCTACCGGTTACGACCCAGCGATGTGTTGGAGGTCAGCTTCACGGTTGCACCAGAATTCAACCAAACCCTGACCGTGCAGCCGGACGGCTACGTCATGTTGAAGGATGCGGGGATGATCGAAGCGCAAGGACTCAATCTGGAAGAGTTCAGCGATGCGGTGCAGAAGGCGTATCGGGGATATTTGCACGACCCGCAGGTCGCCGTGGCACTCAAGGAATTTGAGCGGCCTTCCTTCATCGTGGGGGGCGAAGTAGGCAAGCCGGGGAAGTACGAGCTGCGCTCGGACACGACCGTAGCGGAGGCAGTACAGATTGCGGGAGGGCTGACCCAGCAGGCGAAACATTCGCAGGTGGTGCTGTTCCGGCGGGTGAATGACGATCTGGTAGAAACGCGGCTGGTCAATCTGAAAAAAATGCTCAATGAGAGCAGCCTGAAGGAAGATGCTCACCTTCGGCCGGGAGATATGGTGTTTGTTCCGCAGAATACGATTTCGAAGATTGCACGCTTCCTGACCAAGCCTTCGCTCAGTATGTACTTCAATCCCACGCAATTCTAGAAAAGGATTTCTCAGACTCGCATGCCATCAGACGAAGACCCAGCGCGCGGGCGGGAGCAGGCACCCATGCCGACCATGAGGGAACTGGTAATGGTGCTGTTCCGCCAGGGCCGGGTCTTCGTCTACGTCTCGGGATTGGTGTTGGTGATGGCAATCCTGTACGCGTTCGCGGGGACGAAATACCAGGCCAACATGAAAGTGCTGGTGCGGAAGGGGCGGGCAGATGCTCCGGTCAGTGCCAAGGAAAGCGCTCCGCTGGATCTAACCCACCTGGCCATCACGGAGGAGGAACTGAATTCGGAGGTGGAGCTGCTGCGGGATGATGAAGTCCTGCGGCGTGTAGTGGAAGAAACCGGAGTGGGGGGACGCGACTGGTTCCATTTTCTGCGGCTGAATGAGGGAAACGCGCAGCGAGTGGAGCGGGCGGCGCGCAGGTTGGCTAAGAGCCTGCAGGTGCAGCCGGTGAAGAAAACGAACCTGATCGCGATCAGCTACGCGGCGGATGATCCGCGGGTGGCGGCGAAGGTATTGCAGTCGGTGGCGAACGCTTACTTGGCGAAACACATGGAGGTGCATCGGCCGCCCGGCGAGTTCGACTTCTTTGACCAGCAGCGAGGTGAATCGCGATTGCAACTCGAGGAGGCGAAAGGAAAGCTGTTGCAGTTCACGGCGAGACACGGAGTCGTGGAGGCGACGCAGGAGCGCGATCTGGCGCTCCAGAAACTAAGCGAGATGGACGCCAGCTACCGCCAGACGCGAATCGATCTGGCGGAGACGCAACAGCGCGTAGGGGAACTGCGCGACGAACTGGGGAAGCTGCCCGAAAGAACCACCACGCAGGTTCGCATTTCCGACAATCCGGAACTCCTGAAGTCGCTGAAGGCGAGCTTGTTGGATCTGCAGTTAAAGCGAACCCAGTTGCTGACGAAATTCGAGCCCAGCCATAGGTTGGTGCAGGAAGTCGATCAGCAGATTGCGCAGACTCAGGCGACCCTCACGACTGAGAACACCTTGCCTTTGCGGGATGAGACCACTGACAAGAATGTGCACTATGAATGGGCGAAATCGGAGTTGCAACGGTCGGAAGTGCAGTTGAAGGCCTTGCAAGCGCGGGAGGCGGCGACCGCAACGCAGGAGTCCGCCTACCGGATGATGGCGCGGCAACTGGGCGAGGACGCGATTACTCAGGACGATCTGCTCAGCACAGAGAAGGCTGCGCAGGAGAACTATCTTCTTTACCTGAAGAAGCAGGAAGAGGCGCGGATGGACGACGCGCTGGACCAGCGAGGGATCGTCAATGTGGCGATTGCCGAGCGTCCAGTGGCTCCGGCATTGCCGGTGTGGTCGGCGTGGACGGTGCTGGCGATGGGATTGGCTGCTGCCGGGGCGGCGGGCACTGGGGCTGCGTTTGCAGCGGATTACATGGATCCCGCATTTCGGACGCCGGAAGACGTGCTGGCGTATTTGAACTCTCCGGTGCTGGCGTCGCTGCCGCGACCGGTACGAGGGCACCTTTCTGCATGAGAGAAGGAGTCATGAGCGCGGGAGTGTTGTTTGCGCAGGCCACTGTCCGGGAAAAGGTATGCGCCGAGGACGAGAGCGTAACGCAAGAGGGGGGATGGAACCCGGAAGACTTCGCCCGGGAGCAGATTCGAAATTTGGTGCGGCAAGTCTTCTTGGCAGACGTCGAACGACCGGTGCGACAAGTCGTATTTAGCGCCGTGGACCTGGAAACCGATGTGAAAAGCATCTGCCGGCAGGTGGGTGAGGCCCTGGCCTTGGAAACCGGGAAGAGCGTTGCGGTCGTGGGAGACCATCCGCAGATCTTGCTCGAAAACGAGACCGAACAGCCAGCGATGCACGATGACAGTGCTTCCGTCCGCCAGGCTGCGATTCGGCTGCACGGCGATTTATGGCTAGTTCCGGCCGCGGGAAAGATTCGGCGCAGCACGGCATCATTGCATGCCTATCTGGGTGCCGTATGCAGCGAGTTTGAGTACTCGATTCTTGAAGGACCGCCAGCTGGAGAGTCGAACGAGGCGGCTGCGATGGCGCAGTTCGCGGACGGAATCATTCTAGTGTTGTCGGCCCGCCATACGCGGCGGATCGTCGCGCGGAAGATCCAAAAGATGCTAGAGACGACGCAAGCGCGCGTCCTCGGGACAGTCCTCACCGACAGAGTCTTCCCAATTCCGGAAGGTATCTACCGGCGGCTGTAGAGCAAGAAACATCACACGGAGTGGATTCGCAATGTCAT
Source organism: uncultured Acidobacteriaceae bacterium (assembly GCA_963706645.1). Classification (GTDB taxonomy): domain Bacteria; phylum Acidobacteriota; class Terriglobia; order Terriglobales; family Acidobacteriaceae; genus Sulfotelmatobacter. The sequence continues at coordinate 135,659 of CAVPNR010000018.1, read as the reverse complement.
CTCCTTTACTTCAACGCGGACAACGGAAAGCGCAGGTTGTTGACTGGGCTCGAATGATTCCGGGAGAGACCCAAGTGTTTCGCGGCGCCGGGAAGAAGCCAGTTCAGGCGGTTCGAGTCTTTGCGCCGGAAAAAGTGGCGGAGATTGAGACGAGAGCTGTGGTTCGCGCCCCCGAGACTAGGCTGGCTATGCTGATCCCGCGCCCGCTGCAGAATCGAATGGCTTGGCGATGGCTGCGCGCGACGGCGGCTGACTTCGCCCTGGTGACACTGAACTGGCTGGTGATTGGCGCACTGCTGGTACCGCTGCGAATGCTGTTTCCGTGGGTGCGGTCGTTCGGGTTTGCGGCCGGGGCTCCGGTCTCATTGGTCGGCATCGCTCTGTTGCACGCGGCCTTGATCACGTTGATTGGCTACTCCGAGGGTCTACATGCGGGAGTCGGCAACTTGCGGAGGCAGGCCCGAATTCTCGGCAAGTCGAGTCTGTTAGCGACCTCTCTGATGTGTATCACTTTTGGCTTGCAGGGAGTTCCATGGACCGTCTGTGCTTTGTTCTGTGGGGCGGGTTTGCTGCACTTTGGCGCGCTGTGGGCATGGCGATGGCAGAGCACGTCGCAGAACCGCTCCGCACAGCGGAGCGCGGAAGTGAGGAATGTGCTCATCGTGGGAGCTGGGGGAGTCGGACGGCGTGTGGCTTCGTATGTTGGGGGGCATCCTGAAGCGGGGCGCAGGGTATGCGGGTTTCTGGACAACGATCGACCCTTGGGCAACGGGGTGATCGGGCGGGTGAGCGATTTAGCACGGATGGCGCGCACAGGATTTGTGGACGAAGTAATCCTGGCAGCGCCGCACGATCGAAGCTTAACGGTGCAGATCGTGCGCGAAGCACAGCGCTTACGGCTGGATGTGGAGATTATTCCAGAATTGTTCGGTTGCAAGCCGGCGGCCGCAGAGTTCGAGCGAGTCGGCGATTTGCCGGCGATTTGTCTGCATGCGGAGCCATTGCCAGCTGGAAGGCTGGCGTTGAAGCGCCTGGTGGACTTGGCGGGCGCAGGTTGTGTGCTGGCTGTGTTGTCGCCATTGCTGGCGTTGATCGCCGGGTTGATCAAGCTGGATTCGAGGGGCTCGGTCCTCTATTGCGCGCAGCGGGCAGGACGCAAGGGGCACCTTTTCCGATGCTACAAGTTTCGCACCATGGTGAAGGATGCAGATTCGCAGAAAGATCATCTGCGCCAGACCAACCAAAGGTCGGGACCATTTTTCAAGATCGCAGAGGATCCACGGATCACGAGGCTGGGGCGTTTTCTGCGGCGCTACAGCTTGGATGAACTGCCGCAGCTATGGAATGTCGTGAAGGGAGAGATGAGCCTGGTAGGGCCCAGGCCGCACCCGCTGGACGACGTGGCGGGGTACGGGATCGAACATCTGGCGCGGCTCGATGTCACACCGGGAATCACGGGACTGTGGCAGGTGACAGCGCGCCGCGACCCATCGTTCGAGAGGGGAATGGAATTGGATAGAGAATATATCCGGACGTGGAGCCTGGGGTCGGACCTGCGAATTCTGCTGAGAACGGTGCTCGCTGTGGTGCGGGGAAGCGGCGACTGATGCAGTCGCTCCCGGTAAGAAGAGCGCGCTCCGAGTTTGCAACCGATTTATTTGTCGGTGCTGGCCAGATTGTTCTGCGCCCACTGCAGGCACTGATGGCGGCGCCACGTCTTCTTTTTCTGGTGACGCTGACCGCGATGCTGTTGCGGCATCCGGATGTTGCTTTTTATCAGATCGATCGCGTTGCGCTTGGCCTGCTCGTGGTGGGGGTCGTGGGGAGGACGGTGCTCCTTCGACAGAAGTTGTTCGTGACTGAACGAGTGACCTGGCCGCTATTGGGTCTGACAGCCTTGGCTCTTGCCGGCGTGATCGGACAACCCTTCGAACCAGTAGCCTGGAACGTGCTTGCGTCGAAGCTTCTCGTTCCCCTCGTGCTGTTTCACCTGGCTGGGTTGGTATTCACGGAGGAATGGCACTTCCGGCAGTTTGAAGTGTTCGCACTGGTCGTGCTGGCGTATTTGAGCTTTACGGCGATCGCGTTTTTAGTGGGCGCCCGGGCACTCATTTTTCCCCGATTCATTCTCGATGAAAGCCTGGGCGCTCATATTGACCGGGCGCGCGGCCCGCTAATGCAAGCGGTAGCCAACGGAGTCTCGCTGAATATCCTGGGGCTGCTGGCTTTACATGCTTACTGGCGAGGAAGTGCACGAGGAGTAAAGATCGTACTCTTGCTGGCTTCGGTGCCAATCGCAATTCTGGCGACCATGACGCGGGCGGTGTGGTTGTCTTTTGGCGGGACGGTACTGGCGCTGATGTTTCTTTCCCGGAACCGGGCGATGCGGCGCGCGTTTGTGGGGCTGACTTTGATCGTAAGCGTGGGGCTGATCGTGGTTCTAAGTTCGCCCGAATTCGAGGGGACGTTGAGCGATCGACTGGAGGAACGCGGGCCGGTGGAGTTTCGCGAGGCAGTGTACGCCGGAGGCTGGGAAATGTTTCTGGAGCGTCCGCTCATGGGGTGGGGATTTCATCAGATGCCGGCCGAATTGCCGCGTTTTGTCAGCGGATTCAGCGAAAAAGTGATGTATCCGCACAATACGTATCTGGAGTTGCTGGCCGAGCACGGGTTATTAGGATTCGGACTTTACGTCTGGCTGATGTGGGAAATGTGGCGGCTCGGCCGCGGCGCGATTCCGGCTAACGAGAAAGGCGGCTTCCTCGATCGTCAGTTCCACCGAATGTGGCCGATCTTGCTGGCTGTGTATTGGGTGAACGCTGCGATGGTCGTGATGAGTTATCAGTTCGTGAACGGACTGTTGTTCACCATGGCGGGGATGCTGGCGGCACAGCGTCGAAGAGCGGAGGCTGCAATGTCATGCTGACCGTCGCGTATCTGGCCAATCAGTTTCCGTCGGCTGTCGAACCCTATGTGATCGAGGAGATTGAGGAGTTGCGCAGTCGTGGAGTGCGAGTGGTGGCAGGCAGCGTGCGCAAACCGATAGCGGAGCAATCTCTGCTGGTGAAGTTTGCACCGGAGGTCGTGTTGCAGTCGGCGACGATCATTACGCTGCTGCGCGCTCTGTGGCTTTGTGCGCGACAGTGGAAGGGCATTGCGCCACTCGTCGCGCGGGTCCTATTTCGCGGCGGCGAAGGGCCGAGAAAGCGACTGAAGGCCCTGGCGCATACCTGGCTGGGCGCGTGCTATGCGGTGCTGCTGGGAGATCGGGCGATCGACCACATCCACGTGCATCACGGCTATTTCGGTTCGTGGATTGCGATGGTCGCGGCGCGGCTCCTCGGCGTGGAATTCAGCATGACGCTGCATGGGTCCGATCTACTACTGCATGGAACATATCTCGATGCGAAGCTGGAGAACTGCGCATTTTGTCTGACGGTGTCGGAGTATAACCGCCGCTTCATTCTTCAATCCCATCCCGAGGTCGACTCGAAAAAAGTGATCGTGGCGCGCCTCGGCGTGGAAGTGTCGAAACAGGCGGCACTCGCAGCCCCGCGAACGCGAACCAGTCGCGATCCGTTCACAATTTTGACGGTAGGCCGGCTCCATCCGGTGAAGGATCATGCTTTTCTCGTTCGAGCTTGCAGCCAACTTCGCGACGACGAAGTGCATTTCAACTGCTGGATCGCGGGCGACGGACCAGAGCGTCGCAGGCTGCAAGCGCTGATTCGACGGGCGGACCTCGATGGGCGAGTCGAGCTTTTAGGACACGTGCCGCGCACGCAGATGGATTCGTTGTACGACTGGGCCGACCTGGTCGTGATAACCAGCCGCAGCGAGGGAATTCCGCTGGTGCTGATGGAAGCAATGGCACGCGGCAAGATTGTTCTGGCTCCGGCGATTACCGGAATTCCCGAACTCGTAATTCCAGAAAACACGGGATTTCTATATGAACCGGGATCGCTGCACGATTTCGTTGATCGGGTGCTCCTCATTCGGTCACTGCTGCAGGCTCGAGATCGTTCCGAGGTTCGTCCCTGCATTCTTTCAGCAGCCCGGCAACTGGGTTGGATCAGGCATGCGGCGCAGTTGCATGTTTGGCGCAACTTCAACCGCCGCAGGAACCTGGAATCATTCGGCGATGTGTTTGTGCAGCGGATCGCCACGCAGACAGGGAGCATTACCGATGAAAATCTTGTTCTGCAACAAATATAACTATCCCTTCAGCGGGACTGAGGTCTACCTCTTTGAATTGATGGAGTTGATGAGGGCGCACGGACATGAAGTCGCATTGTTTTCCATGGCCGATCCGCGCGGTGAAGCGACGCCGTACGACCAGCATTTCGTTCCGCACATCGATTTTAAAGCCAAAACGGGATGGTGGCAGAGGGCACAGCAGGCCGGATGTGCGATCTACTCCCAAGACGCACGGCGGCGAATTCGGGCGATGATCGAAGAGTTCCGGCCCGATGTGGCGCACGTGCGAAATATCTATCACCATTTGTCGCCTTCCATCCTGTGGGAACTAAAGGCCCAGAATATTCCGGTTGTGTATCACCTGAATGACTTCAAACTGCTGTGCCCTAGCTACAACCTGGTGTCGCAAGGAGAGGCGTGCGAGGCCTGCAAGGACGGGAAATTCTGGCATGCAGTGCAATCCCGGTGTTATCCGGGGATGGGTGCTCGGATGACGTTGACCGCGGAAGCCTATGTCCATCGCTGGCTGAGGACGTATCGCAAGTGCATCGATCTCTTTCTCGCGCCCAGCCAGTTCGTGCGCGACAAGTTTGTGGAGCACGGGTGGGATGCTCAGAAGTTTCGGGTCCTGCCTCATTTCCAGCAGGCACACCCGTTACGCGATCCGCTCGGCGCTCCGGGGAGGATCTTGTACTTCGGCCGGTTGTCTGCGGAAAAAGGAGTCGATGACTTGCTGCGCTCGATGCAACGGGTTCCGCAGATGCATTTGATCGTTGCCGGGGACGGGCCCCAGCGGGGAGAACTGCAGGAACTGGCGACCGGTCTCGGTTTGTCGAACGTAGAGTTTGTGGGACAGGTAGGGCACGCGGAGCGGGACTCGTTGATTGCAAAGTCCCAGTTTACGGTGCTGCCCTCGCACGCGTACGAGACCCTGGGCAAGACAATCCTGGAGTCTTATGCCGAGGGGCGCGCGGTGGTGGCGTCTGATCTCGGATCGAGGAGGGAACTTGTTTACCCGGGCGAGACGGGGCTTCTGTACCGGACGGGTGATGTGGATCAACTCGCAGAGGCGATTCAGACCTTGGGAGCGATGCCCGACGTGGCAGAGGAGATGGGACGCGCGGGATGGGAAAAGGTGCGGCAGTGCCACACGCCAGAGGAGCATTACCACAGCCTGATGAGTTTTTATGACGGGCTGGTCGTGAGCAAGAAGAAACGAATCCGGGAATCCGGGTCGATGTCTGAGCGGCTCACTTGTCAGCGACATGCGCCTGCACTTTGGAATGAGAGAATCGTCACGGCTCAGCCAAAGCGAAGCCTTCGGGTGGCGTTCATCGGCGGGCGCGGCGTGATCTCGAAATATAGCGGAATCGAGACCTATTACGAAGAGGTAGGGAAACGGCTGGTGGAGATGGGGCACGAAGTCACGGTGTATTGCCGCAATCACTTCACGCCAGCTGTGGCGGAACACCATGGCATGCGTCTGGTGCGGCTTCCGACGATCCGATCGAAGCATTTGGAGACTGTGATCCACACCTTGCTCAGCACTGTGCATGCCATGACCCAGCACTATGACATGGTGCACTACCATGCGCTGGGGCCTGCGCTGTTTTCATTTCTTCCGCGGTTGGTGGGCAAAAAGACTGCAGTGACCGTGCAAGGGCTGGACTGGCAGCGGAAGAAGTGGGGAAGGTTGGCGTCGGCGGTGTTGCGACTGGGAGAGCGAGCGTCGGTGCGGCTTCCCAACGGAACCATGGTAGTCTCGCAGACTCTGCGACAACGCTACCGCAAAACCCACGGCATGGAACCCTTCTATGTCCCCAACGGCGGGCTGCTGCGGGAGCGGAGTGCGCCGCGGGCGATTCTGGAGTGGGGACTCGATCCGGGCAAGTACGTGCTGTTCCTGGGTCGATTCTCTCCAGAAAAGGGGTGCCATTTACTCGTGGAGGCCTTCGAGCAGATCGATACCGAAGTGAAGCTGGTGATGGCCGGGGCGGCGAGTTACTGTGATGACTATAGTCTTGAGTTGCGAACCCATGCGAGTGACCGCATTCGCATGCTCGATTGGGTTTCGGGTGGGACCCTGGATGAACTGCTGACCAACGCGATGGTGTTTGTTCTGCCGTCGGATCTGGAGGGCCTCTCTCTGGCGCTGTTGGATGCCATGGGAGCAGGCTTGTGCGTCCTTACCAGTGACGTTCCAGAGAACTGCGAAGTGGTAGACGGCGCTGGATTCACGTTCCAACGGGGAAGTTCCTCTGACCTGGCCGACCGGTTGCGTTTTCTGATTGCGAATCCTGCTGTGCGCGAGGCTGCGGGAAGAGCGGCGAAAAACCGCATCCAGGAGGAGTATCAGTGGCAGAAGGTCGCGGAAGAGATCGAGCAGACCTACTGCACACTACTGGGAATCGAGCCATCGAAAGCACCGGTCAAGAAGCCGAGCCCGCTGGCCGCAGCAGCCGAGGCTGGTGAAGCTACAGAACGGCGGGCGGGATAGTCGAGGCGCTGGTGGATCGGAAGGCTTCTTGGAAAACCAGGCCGTCATTTGTAATTCAGAAAACAAGAGATCGATCCTTGAGCGCAGGACGGGGCCAAGCCCGTCCTTTTTTATTACAATCAATTGCGTCGCACCGCTGAGCGAGCCATTCTGCGGTGGCCACTACTCTCATGGGAAATACGATTCTGGTCACCGGGGGCGCGGGGTTCATCGGCTCCAACTTCATATTGCAGCGGCGGCAGGACGAGGCGACATCGATCGTCAATCTCGACAAACTAACCTATGCGGGGAACCTGCACAACCTCGAGACGATTGCATCGGACCGCCGCTATAAGTTCGTCCATGGCGATGTCGGTGATCGCGCTCTTGTCCGCCACTTGTTGGAGACCCATCATCCACAGGCGATCGTGCACTTTGCCGCCGAAAGCCATGTAGACCGATCGATTCGGGGGCCGGAAGATTTTATTCGCACAAACGTCGATGGAACATTCGCGCTGTTGGAGGAGACTCGGGCATACTGGCGCGCGCTTCCAGACGAAGAAGGAAAAAGTTTCCGCTTCCTGCACGTTTCGACCGACGAAGTCTACGGCTCGCTCGGGCCAAACGATCCTGCGTTCAGCGAGAGCACGCCTTACGCTCCGAACAGCCCTTACGCGGCGTCGAAGGCCGCGTCCGATCACTTGGTGCGAGCCTATCACCATACGTACGGCCTGCCGACGCTCACGACCAACTGTTCGAATAATTATGGGCGCTTTCAATTTCCGGAGAAGCTGATCCCGCTGATGATTCTGAACGCGCGAGATGGGAAAGCTCTGCCTGTTTATGGCGATGGCATGAACGTCCGCGACTGGCTCTATGTGGAGGATCATTGCGAGGCGATTGCGACCGTGTTGGAGCGCGGGCGTGCGGGCGAAACCTACAACATCGGCGGCTGGAACGAGAAGCCGAACCTTGAGATCGTGCGTACGATCTGTGATCTGGTCGATGAAATGGCGCCGCGCACGGGAACCTCCCGCCGTAACCTGATCACGTTTGTGAAGGACCGTCCGGGACACGACCGCCGCTATGCCATGAACGCGCACAAGATAAAACGCGAACTGGGGTGGAAACCAAAGGCCACGTTTGAAAGCGGCATCCGCGAGACAGTTCGCTGGTATCTTGAGAATGAGGCTTGGGTGCGGGACGTGACCAGCGGGAGTTACCGTCAGTGGGTAGCGACGCACTATTCAGAGTAGCCGCGAAGCACGGGGTAGATAGATCAAATCATGCAAGAGAAAACGCAGTACAAGGGGATCATCCTGGCCGGCGGGTCGGGCACGCGCCTGTATCCGGTAACGCAAGTCGTCGGGAAGAGCCTGCTCCCGGTGTACAACAAGCCCATGATCTACTACCCGCTATGCACGCTGATGTTAGCGGGGATCCGGGACATCCTGGTGATTTCCACTCCCGAGGATGCGCCGAAATTTGAGGCGCTCCTTCGGGATGGCAGCCAGTTTGGGATTCGTCTGCGGTATCAGGTGCAGCTCAAACCGGAAGGCATTGCGCAGGCTTTTCTGCTAGGGCAGGAGTTTCTGGACGGCAGTCCTTGTGCCCTGGTGCTGGGAGATAACATTTTTTACGGGCACGATCTGGCGAAAGATCTGCGAGAAGCGGCGAGCAAAGTGCATGGCGCTCGAGTCTTCGCTTATCCCGTGCACGATCCGGAACGCTACGGAGTCGTGGAGTTTGATGCCAGCGGGCGGGCATTGAGCATCGAGGAAAAGCCGATGCAACCCAAATCGCGATACGCCGTTACGGGGCTCTACTTTTATGATGACCAGGTCGTGAAGATTGCGCAATCGCTGAGGCCCAGCGCGCGTGGAGAACTCGAAATCACCGACGTCAATCGAACCTACTTGAAGAAAGAGGAACTGGAGGTGGTGGTGATGGGGCGCGGCATGGCATGGCTGGACACGGGCACACATGAATCGCTGATGGACGCGGCGCTCTACATTCAGGCAATCGAAAAGCGGCAGGGATTGATGGTCGCGTGTCCGGAGGAGATCGCGTACCGATCTGGCTACATTCCTGCGGCACAGGTGGAAAGAATGGCAAGCGCCATGAAGAACAGCAGCTACGGCGCCTACCTGCTGCAGCTATTGCGGGACAGGGTGTTCTGAGGTGACCACGATTCCCAGGGCGCCGCATGCGATGGATGCGATTAACAAAATCCCGACGTCCCTGCCCGGAGTAGTCATTCTCGAAGCGCGGGTATTTGGAGACGAGCGGGGATTCTTCCTCGAGAGCTATAACGAAAAAGCTTTTGCTGAAGTCGGGATTCAGCAGCGCTTCGTGCAGGATAATCATTCCGGTTCGCGACGGAACGTGCTGCGCGGGTTGCACTATCAGATTAAGCAGCCGCAGGGAAAACTGGTGCGGGTGGTGGAAGGCGAAGTTCTCGATGTCGCGGTAGACGTGCGGCGCAGTTCCGCAACATTTGGCAAATGGGAGGCGGTGCGGCTGTCGGGCGAAAACAAACGGATGCTCTGGATACCCGTGGGATTTGCGCACGGATTCCGCGTGATATCCGAGCGCGCGCAGGTTCTCTACAAGGCAACCGACTACTACGCTCCGGAGCATGAGCGTACACTCGCGTGGAATGACCCGGACTTGAAGATTGACTGGAAACTGGAAGGCGAACCGGTCGTGTCGGTGAAAGATCAGCGCGGCGTCGCTCTGCGGGACGCCGAGACTTTCGAATAGACTCAGGGGAAAATCATCCAAATGAAAGCTGTCGTTCTTGGAGCCTCGGGTCTTTTGGGCAAAGCGCTGATGCGCGAATGGACCAGGGATGAAGTTGTCGGCCTCTCGTCGCGCGATGTGGATATACGCGACGCGGATCAGGTGCAGGGAGTTTTGCATAAGGCTCGTCCTGACTGGGTCGTGCTGGCGGCGGCGTACACCAATGTCGACGAGTGCGAACATCATCCGGAGCTCGCGCTGGCGGTGAATCGCGACGGCGCTGTGAATGTGGCTCAGGCCGCCAAGCGCATCGGCGCAGAACTGCTCTTTATCAGTTCGGATTATGTGTTCGACGGAAAGAAGACTTCCCCTTATGAAGCGGGAGACACGCGCAATCCGCAGAGCGTGTACGGACGGTCGAAGGCGGAAGCAGAAGTCCGTGTGCTTGAACTTCTGCCGGAGTGCTGCATCGTACGAACTTCGTGGCTATTTGGCAACGGCGGGAAGTGCTTTCCGGATACGATTCTGAAGCTGGCAGCCACGCGGCCCGCGTTGGATGTAGTCGACGATCAGCGCGGGTGCCCGACGTATTCCGTCGACTTGTCACGGGCGGTCATAGGGCTGTGCCGCAATCATGCCAGCGGGATTGTGCACGTGACCAATGCAGGGGATTGTTCGTGGTTTGAATTCGCGCGAGAGATCGTTAAGGGTGCCGAGCTTCGCACCGAAGTGCGTCCAGTCAGCAGTCAGCAAATGGCTCGTCCAGCACCGCGTCCGGCGTATTCCGTTCTGTCGCCGAAGAGCCTGCAGACGTACGGGATCAAAGTGCCCGCCTGGCAGGATGCTCTGGAGCGGTATTTGCAGGAGCGCAAGAACTAAGCTTCGTGCCCTGGCGTTGCTTCGCCTTGCCTCAGGCTGTTAGGATGCGGCGGGGTTCTGGCAAATTGAAGTCCATTCTGAATTACATCGACGGGCAGTTTGTGCGAGGGAAACAAGAGTTCCCCGACGTGAACCCTGCGGATGGCAGCGTCATCGCACAAGTCACGGAAGCAGATCAAGGGCTGGTCGATGAGGCCGTGGGCGCAGCGCGCGAGGCGTTGCGAGGCGAGTGGGGACGGCTGGGAATTCGCGATCGCGCAGCTCGGCTGCATAAAGTTGCCGATGCGATCGAGACGCGGTTCGATTGCTTCGTTGCCGCCGAAGTCGCGGATACGGGCAAGCCGGTGGCCCTTGCGTCGAAGTTAGATGTTCCGCGCGCCGCGGCGAATTTTAGAGTCTTCGCCGACATCATCAAAACGACGGGGCTGGAGTCGTTTCAGACCGAAACTCCCGACGGCAAGCATGCTCTGAACTATGCTGTCCGCAAGCCCTTGGGTGTCGTGGGAATCATTACTCCCTGGAATCTTCCTTTGTTATTGCTGACGTGGAAAGTTGCTCCAGCATTGGCCTGCGGTAATAGCGTAGTCGTCAAACCTTCCGAGGAAACTCCCACGACCGCTACACTGCTCGCCGAAGTAATGAAAGAGGCGGACATTCCCGACGGGGTTTATAACGTGGTCCACGGGTTCGGACCGAAGTCTGCGGGAGAATTTCTAACGCAGCATCCGGACGTGAACGCGGTGACCTTCACGGGTGAGTCGCAGACCGGAGCGGCGATCATGAAGACGGTTTCGGCTTCGGTCAAGCCTGTGTCTTTTGAACTCGGCGGCAAGAATGCTGCGATTGTTTTTGCCGATTGCGACTTCGCGGAAGCGGTCGACGGAATCAGTGAGGCGGCCTTCCTGAATACTGGACAGGTTTGCCTTTGTGCCGAGCGGGTTTATGTTGAACGCGCGATCTTTGAAGCGTTCGTCAGCGCGCTCAAGTCTAAGGCAGAAAATCTGCGCGTGGGATCGCCGTTGGAAAAAACCACAGCACTTGGCCCGCTCATTTCGTTGCAGCACCGCGAGAAGGTACTCTCGTATTACCGGCTCGCGCGCGACGAGGGGGCGGAAATCGTTACCGGCGGCGGAGTTCCGAAGTTTTATAATCCGCTCGACAATGGCTTCTATGTGCAGCCGACGATCTATACTGGGTTGCCGGAATCGGCGCGCTGCGTGAAAGAAGAAATTTTCGGGCCGGTGTGCCACATCGCTCCCTTCGACACCGAAGAGGAAGCAGTGAGCATGGCGAACGATACAAAGTACGGCTTGGCCGCGTCGATTTGGACGACGAATCTGAAGCGAGGGCATCGCGTGGCGCAACAGATAAATGTGGGGATTACGTGGGTGAATTGCTGGTTCCTGCGCGACCTGCGAACGCCGTTCGGCGGCGTGGGACTTTCCGGGATCGGACGCGAAGGCGGCATGCATTCGCTGAATTTCTATTCAGAGCTGAATAACATTTGCATTCAGTTGTAAGGCTGGCGGGCGGAAGCGCAGACATGGGGGAAGTCTCAAGCAAGGTCGTTGCAGGAAAGGCGAAGCCTCGCGGCAAGTATCCGCACGTGAAGCGTGCGGGCGATTTTCTCTTTGTGTCCGGGACAAGCGCGCGCCGCGCCGACAACTCAATTGCGGGCGCGGCGGTGGATGAATTTGGAACCACGCATCTCGATATTCGAGCGCAGACCAAGGCCGTGATCGAGAATGTTCGCGACATTCTCAAGAGCGCGGGCGCGCAATTGGAAGACGTTGTCGAAGTGACTTCTTACCTTGTAAACATGAACGATTTTGCGGGCTACAACGAAGCGTATGGCGAATACTTCGGCTACGATGGGCCGGCTCGAACCACCGTGGCGGTGCACCAGTTGCCACATCCACACTTGCTAATCGAAATCCGGGCGATGGTGTACAAACCAGAGAAAACGAAATAAGGGGGCGCAATGCCGTCCATCAAGAGTCTCAAGGCATTCAACTTTCAGGCCTGGATCGAAGAGAATAAGGAAAAGTTCAAACCGCCCGTGGGCAACGCGCAGGTGTGGGAGGACGGCGAGATGATGGTGACCGTAGTGGGTGGCCCCAACCACCGGCGCGATTATCACGACGACCCGACCGAAGAGTTCTTCTACCAGTTGAAGGGCAACATTTTTCTTCGCATCATGGAAACGCCCGGCAAACCACCGCTCGAGATTCCGATCAAGGAGGGCGAGATCTTTCTTCTACCCAAGCACATGCGCCATTCTCCGCAGCGGTTGCAGGAGGGCAGCATCGGCGTCGTGGTCGAGATGCCTCGTCCAGAGGGCGCGATGGATGGGTTCGAATGGTATTGCCAGAACTGCCACCAGTTGGTGCATCGCGCGGAAGTGAAGCTGAAGAGTATCGTGCGCGATCTGCCACCTTTGTTTGAGCGATTCTACAGCGACGAAAATCTTCGCAAATGCAAGCACTGTGGAGCGATTCATCCCGGCAAGCAGTGAACATGGCAGTCATCGACATCCATAATCATTTCTTCCCGCGTGCCTGGCCCGATCTGGCCGCGCGCTACGGCACTCCCAATTGGCCGTGGATTAAGCACACTGAGCCGGGCAAAGCGGAGATCATGGTGGGAGATCGATTCTTTCGCCACATCTATTCCGCGTGCTGGGATCCTGAAGTGCGCCTCAACGAGATGGACAGAGACGGAGTCGAGATGCAGATTCTGTCCGCCACGCCCGTGCTCTTCGCGTACGACCGCCCTGTGGAGCATGCGCTGGATTGCGCGCGTTTGTTCAACGATGCTGCGCTAGAACTGTGTGCTCAGGGCAAGGGCCGATTGAAATCGTTGTGTCAGGTCCCTTTGCAGGATATCGATGCGTCATGCAAGGAGTTGAGCCGGTGCATGCGCTCTGGCCACCGTGGAGTGCAGATCGGCAATCACGTCGGCGAGAAAAATCTCGACGATCCAGGCATCGTTACCTTCTTGCATCATTGCGCGGACGAAGGTGCGACGGTGCTGGTTCATCCTTGGGACATGTTGGCTCCGCAGCGCATGCCGAAGTACATGATGCCCTGGACTGTGGGAATGCCCGCGGAGACGCAGCTTGGCATTGTCGCAATGATCCTGGGTGGAGCGTTCGACAAGCTACCGAAGAGTCTGCGCATTTGCTTTGCGCACGGTGGTGGGAGTTTTGCGTTCCTGTTGGGACGGCTGGAGAATGCGTGGCAACATCACTCGGTGGCTCACGGAGTTTGTGAGTTGCCACCCAGCCAATACTTGAGCCGCTTCTCCGTGGATTCGGCAGTATTCGATGAGCGCGCGCTGCAGTTTCTGGTGGAAACCATGGGCGCTGAGCGGGTGATGCTGGGCTCGGACTACCCCTTCCCTCTGGGCGAACACCAGGTGGGGTCGCTGATCCGATCGAGTCATTTGACAGCTCTGGCAAAGGATCGCATGCTTGGCACGAACGCGATCCAATTCTTCGGTCTGCAAAGCGAGAGCGCCACTGTGGGAGCAGCGATCACTCCAGGTGACGGAGCGCCGATCGTCCCGCACGGGGAGCAACTCACCTACAGTTCCTACCTCAAGGTTCCGGAACTGCTGAAGTTGCAGCAGTCGCAGTCGACGCCGCAGCATCACGATGAGCTTTTATTCATCATCGTGCATCAGACTTATGAGTTATGGTTCAAAGAGTTGCTGCACGATCTGGATGCGGTAGTCGCAAATCTCAAAGCTGCTGGGGCGAATCCCAATTCGCGGGACGAAGTCTATGAAGCGGCTCGGCTGCTGCGGCGCTGCACCGAGATTACGCGAGTGCTGGTCGAGCAGTTTACGATTCTTGAAACGATGCTCCCCACGCACTTTCTGGCGTTTCGCGGCAAGCTTGAGCCGGCCAGCGGATTTCAATCAGAGCAATTTCGCGAGCTGGAATTCCTTTGCGGTCTAAAGGACGAGAAAATGCTGCGCTATCACCGCCCCACTCCGGAAGCCCACGCGCTGCTGGAACGCAGACTCCGCGAGCCTTCGCTGCACGATGTGTTCTTTGATGCTTTGCGGGCCATGGGCAAACTGAAGGTGGATGCGAACGCGAATGACCGCGAGCGATTCGATTCGCGGGCCAGAGCGGTGCTCGCCCTATACCGGGATGAACGCAGCCACCGCGATTGGATTGATGTATGCGAACGGCTCACTGAATTCGATGAACTGGTTGTAAGTTGGAGGCTTCGACACATTCAGCTCGTGGAGCGCGTGATCGGCGTGCGCATGGGAACGGGCGGAAGCGCCGGTGCATCGTACCTGAAGCTGACGCTCGACAAGAAGTTCTTCCCGGAGTTGTGGGAAGCGCGGACGCTGCTGACGGAGTAGCGGGGCATTCATTCCAGGAAATCTGAATCGCACATTTTCCATGACAGGCAAAGTCGAGACCATCTCGCTGATAGGCGCCGGACTCAACGGGCCGCTGCTGGCTCTAGGCCTGGTTCAGCGCGGCTTCGGCGTTGAGATCTACGAGAGACGACCGGACATGCGGAAAGTGCGAATCAGCGCTGGCCGGTCCATCAATCTTGCGCTTTCGACTCGCGGGATTCATGCGCTCACAGAAGCGGGACTGTGGAACGAGATGCGGCAGATCATCATTCCGATGAAGGGAAGGATGATGCACTCGATCACCGCCGAGCTGACGTCTCAGCCTTATGGAAAGAATGAGGCGGAGGTCATCAATTCGATCTCTCGCGCGGAATTGAATATCGCTCTGATGAATGCGGCGGAAAAACGGGGTGTGAAGATTCACTTTCAACAGCGCTGCACCGGAATCGATCTCAAGTCCGGAATGGTCCATTTGCGGGATGAGCAGACCGGAGCCGATCGGACGATTGGCTCGACGGTGGTGATCAGCTGCGATGGGTCGGCGTCGGCGATTCGCGGTGAGATGCTGAAGATGAACCGCTTCAACTTCTCACAGCAGTATCTCGACTATGGATACAAGGAGCTAACCATTCCTGCAGGACCGGCCGGAAAGCATGTGCTTGCGACAGATGCTCTACATATCTGGCCTCGAGGCAACTACATGCTAATCGCGCTGCCCAATGTGGACGGCACGTTCGCCTGCATCCTGTTTCTGCCCTTCGAAGGGCCGGACAGCTTTGTCGATCTGACCACGCCTGCCGCAGTGGCGAACTTTTTTCAGTCACGATTCCCGGATGCGGTTCAGATCATGCCTGATCTGACCGACAATTTCTTCGCCAATCCGACAGGCGCGATGATCACAATCAAGTGTGCGCCTTGGCATGTTGAGGGAAAGTCTCTGCTGCTGGGAGATGCGGCGCATGCCATCGTTCCTTTCTTTGGGCAGGGAATCAACTGTGGTTTTGAAGACTGCAGCTGCCTGCTGGAATTGCTCGATCGCCACGGAGCAGACTGGGAAGGCGTCTTCCGGAAGTTCGAAGAGTCGCGAAAAATCAATACGGATGCGATCGCAGATCTGGCAGTTGAGAATTTCGTGGAGATGAGAGATCGTGTCGGCGACCCGCGATTTCTGTTTCGCAAGAAGGTTGAACTTGCCCTGGAAGCACGGTATCCGCAGCTGTTCGTGCCGAAATACTCGATGGTGACTTTCCATCGCATTCCCTATTCGACTGCGCTGAGGCGCGGACAAGTACAGGATCGCATGCTCGCTGAACTCTGTGACGGAATCGAGCGCGTGGATGACTTGGACTGGAGCAAGGCTGAAAAACTGATTCGCCGCGAGTTGACACCCTTGGAGCTGGTGTCGTGACGGGGACAGCATTTCACGCCGGCGAGAGCTTTGCGGTGGCCATGGATGCCCGCGATCCTCTGGCTCATTTTCGCGAGCGCTTCTACGTCCCAAGGACCAGTCAGGGAGGCGAGGCCGTTTATCTATGCGGTCACTCGCTCGGGTTGCAACCGAAAACGGCGGGTGCGTATCTCGATCAGGCACTGCAGGACTGGGCGCAACTTGGAGTGGAAGGACATTTTCACGCGAAGGATCCGTGGATGCCCTACCACCGGCTCCTCGCGCAGCAGACCGCGGAGTTGGTGGGAGCGCAGCCGGCCGAAGTCGTCGTAATGAATTCTCTGACAGTGAACTTGCACTTGATGATGGCTTCGTTCTATCGGCCGACGGCAGACAGACACAAGATCCTGGTCGAGTCTGGAGCCTTTCCCTCGGATCAGTATGCGGTGATATCACAAATCCTGTTTCATGGTTTCGATCCTGCCTCATCCCTGCTTGAGCTTGTGCCTCGCGAGGGCGAGTCTTGCATGCGTGACGACGATATCGAACTGTTGATTGACCGCGAAGGTGATTCGATCGCGCTGATCCTGCTGGGCGGTGTGAATTATGTAACGGGACAGGTCTTCGATATGGCGGGAATCACGAAGGCCGGGCAGCGGAAGGGATGCGTTGTTGGATTCGATTTGGCGCACGCCGCTGGAAATGTACCGCTGCGGCTTCACGACTGGGGGACTGACTTCGCGGCATGGTGCAGTTACAAGTATTTGAATGGTGGACCGGGATGCGTTGGAGGATGCTTCGTTCATGAGCGGCACGCCCGTGCCTGGGAGTGTCCGCGCTTCGCGGGGTGGTGGGGGCACGACGAAAAGACGCGCTTCCAGATGGGCCCTGACTTTCATCCGATGGAGGGAGCGGAAGGCTGGCAGTTGAGCAATCCTCCGATTCTGGCGTTGGCAGCTCTGCGCGCGTCGATGGAGATTTTTTCGGACGCGGGCATGGAGCGCCTGCGCGCCAAGAGCACATCATTGACGGCCTACATGGAGTTCTTGCTCGACCACGATCGATCCGCGGAATTCTCGATCATCACACCGCGTGGGCCAGAGCGAAGAGGCGCCCAGCTGTCCATCCGACTACCCCGTGACGGCCGCAAACTGTGTGACGGGCTAGCGAGGCAGGGCGTCATCGGAGACTGGCGTGAGCCCGATACATTTCGGGTCGCCGCCGTGCCGCTATACAACTCATATCAGGATGTTTACCGATTCTCGCAAGGTTTTTCGGCGGCCCGGTCTTAAGCGGGAGCGCCCACTCTCGTCTGGCGCTCTGGAATTACTTCGGTAACGTTATTGTCTCGCCGAGCAACCATACAATCTGAAGCGTGGGAAATCCTCCGCTCCAGCACGCCCGGAAGTGGACAGCGATCGTGTGCACGGTGGTGGCCTTGCACGTGTTGCTGTCGATTTTCGCACCGCGCGGATTTGCTCTCACGGCGTTTGGCGACCTTCTGCAGAACTTCATCCTGCTTTGCGCAACCGTCGGCGTTCTGGTCAATATGCGAACCGCGTCCCCGAAGGCCCGCTTATTCTGGGCGCTTCTGGGCCTGGGAATGGGCATATGGCTGGCGTCGCAACTCATGTGGAGTTATGTCGAAGTCTATTTGCGGCATGAGGCGCCGAATCCTTTTGTCGGCGATGTCATTCTTTTTCTGCACGTCGTTCCCATGATGGCGGCCGTGGCACTGCAGCCGCACCTTCAACAAAGTGACCGTTCCCTACGAGTCGGAACACTCGACTTCTCGCTGCTGCTCACCTGGTGGCTATTCCTGTATCTCTTTGTTGTGATTCCCTGGCAGTACGTGCACCCCGTTGAAGTCGTATATGGTCGGAGTTTTGATTTGCTCTACGTCTCTGAAGAACTCGTATTGGCGGTGGGCCTGGTCATGGTATGGCGGCGGAGCAGTGGAGTGTGGCGAAGCACTTATTTCCATCTCTTCGTAGCCACATTGATCTATTGTGTCGCTTCGCTCATGGCCAGCGAGGCAATCGACCTGCACCTCTATTACACGGGCAGCTTGTTCGACGTGCCCCTGGTGGCGGGCATGGCGTGGTTTGTGCGCATCGGTTTCCAAGCGCCAGTGGCTGCAACGGAGAATCCGGTTGAGGAGACCTCCACGCGAAGCTACGGAATCTGGAAGGCGCGTCTGGCCATGGTGGCCGTATTCGTTACCCCACTCATGATGGCGTGGGCACAATTTGGCGGAGATGCGCCACAAGGCGTTCGCACCTACCGCCTCTGGCTGACCGTCGCTGTCATGCTCGTGATGGGCGTGCTGGTCTTTCTCAAGCAACATTTGTTAGATCAGGAACTGCTCAGCTTGCTCCGGCTGTCGCGTCACAACCTGGATGAAATGTGCCGGCTTAAGGATGAGCTGGAAAACAAAGAACATTCCTTGCGCTGGCATAGTCTCGAGTTGCAGAGGAAGAATCTGGAACTGCAGGAGATCTCATTCACGGATGTGCTGACCGGCGTGTGGAACCGGCGCTATCTGGAAGAGATCATCACGGCTGAGGCGGGACAGGTGCTGCGAAATTACCAACGGGCAAGAGGAAGCGACATTCGGAAGCTGGATCACCGCGACCTCGTATTCATTATGGTCGACGTGGACTTCTTTAAGAAAGTGAACGACAGGCATGGACATCCCGCGGGCGATCGACTGCTCCAACTTGTCGCTCAAAGGCTCTCGACTGTCGTTCGCAAGTCTGATGTTTTGGTACGCTGGGGCGGAGAAGAGTTCCTGATCATGAGCCGTTCGACCGATCCGTCGGGAACTCCAGCATTCTGCGCGCGCGTTCTGGAGGTGATGGCGTCAGAAGCGTTTGACCTCGGTCACGGCATTTCGGTGAAGAAGACATGCTCGGTGGGCTGGGCGGCGTATCCCTGGAGTCGTGGCGCATACGAGGCGATTTGCGCGGAGGAATCGATCGCGTTGGCCGATGCGGCCTTGTATCACGCAAAGGCGCTGGGCCGAAATCAAGGCGTTGGGATTGTTGCGACCGATGCCGCAGCCCAGAATCCTGAGACTGTTGACTTCGTGTCAGTACGGGATGGGAGTGCTCCGCTGGCGCGGGCCGTACGAACTGCCTGCCCGGTTCCGGCCGAGTGTCCGGAAACGGAGCTAGAAGCAGTGGAGCATGTTGAAGAGTCCAACTCATAAGCTATCCTGTTCGAGTGCAATCCACCAGGAAACGCTCTTCGACCAAGGTGCTTGACCTCTGCGAGCGCGTTGACTACATTGAGTAGCCGGCCTCATGGCTGCCAAGGCACACATACATGACTGCAAAGAATTCTTCGCGCAAGACGGGCCTTCGTCAGAAGGCGCAACTTATGTCCGCATCTGAAATCGAACGCACCCTGGTGCGACTGGCGTATGAAATCGTGGAAAAAAATGGTGGCGTCCAAGGTCTGGGGCTGGTCGGAATTCGACGCCGCGGAGTTCCGATCGCAGAGCGACTGGGCAAGATCATCACTCGTATCGAAAACGCCAAAGTTCCGGTAGGAACCCTCGATATTACGTTCTATCGCGACGATCTCTCGACGCTGGGACCGAAGCCGGTCGTGCAGGAAAGAGAAATCGGATTTGAGATCGAGGATAAGAACATAGTGCTCGTCGACGACGTGCTGTTTACCGGGCGCACCACGCGGGCTGCCCTCGATGCCCTGTTTTCACATGGCAGGCCCCGGCGGGTGCAGCTGTGCGTGCTGATCGATCGTGGACATCGTGAGATTCCCGTGGAAGCTACGTTCGTGGGCCGCAATGTGCAGACCACGTCGAACGAAGTAATCGAAGTCAAGCTGAACGAGATCGACGATGCGGAGAAGGTCTTACTGATGGAGAAGTAACGGGCGAAAAATCTACTGAGATGAAAGAAGGACGGTGGCGGGCCACCGTCCTTCTTCTTAAGGTTTCAGACTGCCAAGCGATCAACGCTAAGCAATTCGCGTGCAGACAGCTTTCGTTTGCGTGTAGAGGTTGAGCGCGTCGTGCCCCATCTCGCGTCCCCAACCAGACTGCTTGTAGCCACCGAACGGCAGCGCCGCATCGAAGATGTTGTAGCAGTTGATCCAGACGGTGCCGGCCCGAAGTTGTTCCGCCATGCGATGCGCCTTGCCAATATCGCGAGTCCAGACCGCAGCAGCCAGTCCATAGTCGCTGTTGTTGGCGCGAGGAATGATTTCTTCAGGATCGGTGAATGGCATCGCAGCCACGACTGGCCCGAAGATCTCCTCCTGCACGACTTTCATGTTTTCTTGAGCGTTAACGAGTACGGTCGGTTCGACAAAGTATCCGCGATCCCCCGTTTTGTGACCGCCAACCAAAGCCTTTGCGCCCTCGGAGAACCCGGATTCCAGGTATCCGCAAACGCGATTCAGTTGCTCCTCTGAGACCAGCGGGCCCATCTGGGAATTGGGGTCGAGACCGGAGCCCACGGTGATTTTCCGGGCGTGCTCTGCGACTCCTTCCACTACCTGATCGAAAACCGATTTTTCGACGTACAGCCGGGAGCCGGCGCAGCAACACTGGCCATGGTTGAAGAAGATGGCGCTCGCTGCTCCAGGGATCGCGGTCTCGAGATCGGCATCCTTGAACACGACATTCGGAGATTTGCCGCCCAGTTCCAGTGAGACTTTCTTGAGATTGCCGGCGGCAGCGTGAACGATGAGCTTGCCGACTTCCGTCGATCCGGTGAAGGCGACCTTGTCGACGTCGGAATGCGCGGCCAACGCGGCTCCCGCGGTTTCGCCGTAGCCGGGAACAACGTTCACGACGCCCTCGGGGAAGCCGGCTTCCATGATCAGTTCACCCAGACGGAGCGCGGAGAGCGGAGTTTGCTCTGCCGGTTTCAGCACAACCGTGCAGCCCGTGGCCAGCGCAGGACCAAGTTTCCACGCGGCCATGAGCAGCGGGAAATTCCAGGGGATGATCTGGCCCACGACTCCTACTGGCTCACGCAGAGTGTAGGCGAGATACCTTGCGCCCGGAGTGTAGGGAACCGACAAGGGAATCGTGTTGCCCTCGATCTTGGTGGCCCATCCTGCCATGTAGCGGAAGAGATCGACCGCCAGCGGGACATCAGCAGCCTTGGCGATGTTGAGCGGCTTGCCATTGTCGAGGCTCTCGATGTAACCGAACTCCTCCGTGTGTTGTTCGAGCAAGTCGGCGAGTTTCCAGATCAGGCGGCCACGTTCGGAAGCGGTCATGCGGCGCCACGGACCATGATCGAACGCGTACCGTGCTGCCCTGACTGCAAGCTCAATATCGGTACGATCGCCTTCTGCAACCTGAGCGAGGACCTCGCCGGTCGCAGGATTATAGGTTGGGAACGTTTTGCCGGAGGCGGCATCCACCCACTGACCGTTGATCAGCATTTTGCGTGGTTTGTCGATGAACTTGGCGACGTTCGGATGAATCTGCGGGGAAACTGCAATGCCCATACGTCCTCCTTGGTCAAACAGATACTTGAAAGCGAGAATGATGCCAGGCGAAGAAAGGCGACCGGGGTATGCTAGTCCCAGGACGGGGCAAATGCAATCGGGTGCAATCCTTGCAGATTATTCGCCGTATGGAACCCAAATGTTCTTTACCTGAGTGGCGTGCTGGAGGAACCACCGGCCTTCTGCCATTTTCGGATCGAACCAGTCGATGATGCGGCCCTCGTTCGTCCAGACCTGTTTTAGGTTGCCGACCGACATGGCCTTGGTGGCCGCCACAGTAGCGTCATCTCCGTAACACCAAATGCCATCGACGTCGTCGTGCTCGGCGAGAGTTTTCAGAAGTTGCGAAGCGTAGCCGGTCACAATGTTCACCGCTCCGCCGGGCAGGTCACTGGTGTCGAACAGTTGGTAGAGGTCGCCCGTGATGAGCGGGTATTTCTCCGAAGGAACCGCGACCACGGTGTTACCCGCGGAGAGCAGCGGCAGCACGAGCGATAGGAAACCCAGCAGCGGCGCGTCTGCAGGGCAGATTACGCCGACCGTTCCAATTGCTTCGTTCATCGCGATTGCAATATTGCGGAACGGCGGATTGTGAACGGCGCCGTCGAACTTGTCGGCCCAAGCTGCGTACGAAAAAATCCGCTCGATGCCGCGTTCGACTTCCGCAGTCGCTTGCGTTGCTCCTACAGCCGCAGCCAGTCGATGGATGATCTCGCTCTGGCGCTGGGCGAGATTTTCTGCACAGTAGTAGAGAACTTGGGCTCGATTGTGCGCCGTCGCTTTGGCCCACGCGCTGGCCTTGTGCGCCGCCTCCACGGCATTACGGATGTCTTTGCGGTTGCCTCGAGGAGCTTCGCCGAGCAGGCGGCCCTCCGGCGAGCGAACTTCCATGCTGTAGCCCGAGTCGGGACGCGCCTGCTTGCCTCCGATGTAGAGCTTAACGGTGCGATCGATCGCGGGTGTGCTGGCCTCTGGTCTCTCTTCCACTTCCGCACTGGCCAGGGAATTCGAGGGCGTTAGTTTCGGAGCGTGCTTAAACCAGGAGGGCTCCATGTATTCGAGCAGGCCCTCGCGTCCGCCCTCGCGGGCGTATCCACTCTCGCGGTATCCGCCGAAGCCGCAGGCGGCGTCAAACAGATTCGTGCAGTTCACCCAGACCACACCGGCCTTGAGTTGGGCGGCGACGTAGAGAGCCACGTTAATGTTCTCGCTCCAGACGCACGACGCCAGGCCGTAGACCGTGTTGTTGGCTAACTCGACGGCCTCCTTCGGAGTGCGGAACGTCATCGCGGCGAGAACGGGGCCAAATATTTCCTGCTGCGCAACGATGGAAGTCGGATGCACATTGCTCAGAAGAGTGGGTGGGTAATAGAAGCCACGTTCGGGCAACGCCACTTGTGGTTGCCAGCAGGTTGCTCCTTCGGCGACGCCCTGCGCCACCATGCGTTCGATGCGGTCCAGTTGCACACGCGCGACAATGGCGCCAATGTCAATTGCTTTGTCGAGTGGGGGGCCGATCCGCAGGCTGCTCATGCGGTCGCGAATCTTCGCGATCAACGGTTCGGCGATGCTTTCCTGCATCAGCAGTCGCGAACCTGCGCAGCAGACTTGACCTTGGTTGAACCAGATTCCGTCGACCAGTCCTTCGACTGCGCTGTCGAGATCCGCATCTTCGAAGATGATGAATGGAGATTTGCCGCCGAGTTCGAGTGAGAGCCGTTTGTGGCTTGCGGCGGTTGCGCCGCGGATAGCGCGTCCGACTTCAGTCGATCCCGTGAATGCAATCTTGTCGACGTCGGGATGTTTCACCAATGCCTCGCCGGTTGAGCCATCTCCGGTCACGATGTTCACGACACCAGCGGGCAGTTCCGCTTCCTGACAAAATTCCGCGAAGACCAGCGCGGTAAGAGGAGTGAACTCGGCAGGCTTGAGAACCACCGTGTTTCCTGTCGCCAGCGCCGGAGCGATTTTCCAAGCCAACATCAGCAGTGGAAAATTCCACGGAATGATTTGTCCGACTACGCCACACGGTTCGTAGCCCGGGAACTCTTGTTCGAGCAGTTGAGCCCAGCCCGCGTGGTAATAGAAATGCCGCGCCACGAGGGGAATGTCGATGTCGCGGCTCTCTCGGATGGGCTTGCCGTTGTCCATGGTTTCGAGAACTGCCAAAAGTCGCGAGTGTTTTTGAACCAGGCGCGCGAGGGCGTAGAGATATCGTGCGCGGGTATGCGGAGTTAGGCCGCGCCACTTCGGAGATGCAGCGCGCGCAGCGCGAACTGCGGAGTCGATGTCGGCGACGTTCCCTTGGGCAACCGCAGCCAGTTTCTCGCCGTTCGAAGGATCAATCGTGTCGAAATACTCTCCGCCCGCGGGTGGCTGCCACGCTCCGCCGATGAAGTGCCCAAAACGGTGGCCGTGGCGCTCCAGCCAAGCCGCCGCTTCCTTGGGATCTTCGGGAGCGGGTCCGTACTCCATGCTGACGAATTTTTCGGCAATGCTCATTGGATCGACTCGCTTGCTCGTCTTGGTGTCTCTACCGCGCGTGCTACTACGCAATCGGATGGCGATACTCTGCGGAATATCTTCCGGTTGCATAATGCTCCAGTTGCCGCTCGATGTCGCCCAGCAATCCGCTTGCGCCGAAGCGGAACAATTCTGCATGCGTCCACGAGAGGCCGAGTTCCTCTTTCATCATGGCCAACCAGTCGAGGGACTGCTTCGCCGTGCGGATTCCGCCTGCGGGCTTGAAACCAACGGCCATCCCGGTTTGCTGCGCGTATTCGCGGATGGCGCGCACCATCACCAGGCTTACTGGCAACGTGGCGTTGGTCGGTTCCTTGCCTGTCGAAGTCTTGATGAAATCTGCGCCCGCCATCATGGTGACGTAGCTGGCGCGCGCTACGTTGCGGAATGTCAGCAGATCCCCGGTTCCGAGGATTACCTTCATGTGCGCTCTTCCGCAGGCCTGCTTGAAAGTCGCCACTTCGTCGTAGAGTGCCTGCCAGCGACCGCCGAAAACATGCGCCCGGGTGATGACAACGTCGATTTCGTGCGCCCCCGCTTCCACTGACCGGCGAATTTCGGCGACGCGTTCCGCGAGAGGCGAGAGCCCAGCGGGGAATCCCGTGGAGACGGCCGCGATGTGAATGCCGCTCCCTTCCAACGCATGCAGCGCGGTTTCGATGAAAGTGTGGTAGACGCACACAGCTCCCACCTTGATCGCCAGCTCCGCAATCCCGAGTTTTTCGACGAGGTCTTGCCGAATAGGTTGTCGAGCCTTCGCGCATAAGCGCCGCACACGCTCGTCTGTATCGTCGCCGGAGAGCGTCGTCAGGTCCATGCAGGTGATCGCGCGCAAAAGCCATGCGGCCTGCCATTCTTTCTTCACCGTCCGGCGCGCTACCTGCGTCTGGGCGCGGCGTTCCACGGCACTCGTGTTCACGCGTACTTTCTGCACCCAATTCAAATCGAGAGGAATACCAGAGTTGGAGAGAAGCGGGTGCCCAGCGAGCGTGGCGATCGTACTCGAAGTTTGGGGCTCTCGGGCCGCGATCGCGCCTTCCGATTTGCGATAGTTATGCTCGATCGACATATGCAGCGAGCCTTCCAGTGCTTCTTGAGCTTTGCACTTCTGTGAGGCCTGAACAGGGGCAGATCGCTCGAGTTGTCATTGTACGGCACGCAATCTTACAACGCGAATTCGACCGCCAGCCTCGTTCTATCGCGGAACGTCCGCAGCAAGCCTCAAGAATTCACCGGGAATGATCTTTGAGGGTTTACAATGGCGCACGATTCGTCGGTTGGAGTGAGTCATCCGACAGCGTTTCGCGGCTGATTCAATATTCCCCATGCCCAAGAAAACAGTATCCAGCAGCGCGCGCAAGAAGCTCGAACAGGCGGCCGTCAAAGTGATGAAAAATGCGCATGCTCCATATTCGAATTTTCACGTGGGCGCTGCCATCCTGCTGACCAACGGCAAGATGTTTTCAGGCTGCAATGTCGAAAACGCATCCTATGGAATGACGAATTGTGCCGAGCGAACTGCGATCTTCTCCGCGGTCGCGCAGCTGGGACCGAAGATTGAGATTCAGGCAGTAGCAGTTGCCAATGACCACGGGGTTGCCTGCTCGCCTTGCGGCGCGTGCCGCCAGGTGATCTACGAGTTTGGACCCGACGCCACCATTTTCTTTCAGGGAGCCGCCGGTCCGAAGCAGGCGCACATCACCGAACTTCTTCCGGAGGGATTCCGCCTACAGTGAGTCAACCCACCGTACCGCAAACCTTCCGTGCGATCGATGTAATCCGCAAGAAGAGGGATGGCGTCGAATTGTCTTCGGCTGAGATTGAAGGCCTGGTCGACGCGTACACCAAGGAAGAGATTCCTGACTATCAGGTGTCCGCTTGGCTGATGGCGGTTGTGCTGAAGGGAATGACGCGCCCGGAGACAGCGGCCTTGACGGATGCGATGCTGCACTCAGGCGACGTGCTCGATCTTTCTTCGTTGCCAGCACGAAAAGTCGACAAGCATTCAACGGGTGGCGTCGGCGACAAGACTTCTCTGGTGCTGGCTCCCTTGGCTGCTGCAGCGGGCGTGTCTGTTCCCATGATCAGCGGTCGCGGCCTGGGACACACGGGCGGAACGCTCGATAAGTTGGAGGCCATCCCCGGCTTCAACGTGAATCTTCCGGTGGCCGAATTCCGACGCGTCCTCGAAGTCTGTGGCTGCGCGATGATTGGACAGACTGCGGAGATCGCTCCGGCTGACCGAAAACTGTACGCCCTGCGCGACGTCACGGGCACGGTCGAGAGTCCATATCTAATTTGCGCGTCGATCATGAGCAAGAAGCTGGCAGAGGGGATCGATGCGCTGGTACTCGACGTGAAGACCGGATCCGGTGCTTTCATGAAGAGCGAGAAGGATGCAACCTTCCTCGCCGAACTCATGGTTGAGACCGGGGAGAGGATGGGCAAACAAGTCGTCGCGCTGATTACAGATATGGACCAACCGTTAGGCAACATGATCGGCAACGCGCTGGAGGTGGTCGAAGTCGTGGAAGTGTTGCGCGGTGGCGGCCCGGACGATCTGCGAGAGCTTTGCCTGGAACTGGCGGGATGGATGCTGCATCTCGGTGGCGTCGCGAAGACCGTTGCAGAAGGGAAACACCAGAGCACGCAGCTGATCTCTTCAGGCAAAGCGCTAGAGAAATTCCGCCAGATGGTGGAACTGCAGGGCGGCGCCGCACGGATCATCGATGATGCTAAGCGACTGCCCCAGGCAAAGCATACGAGGCAGGTCACCAGTGCTAACACTGGATATATCGGTTCGATCCAGTGCGAGCAAGTGGGCACAGCGTGCGTGATTCTCGGCGGCGGGCGCGAGCGCAAAGAAGATTCCGTCGACCCGTCTGTGGGAATCGTGTTGCATAAGAAAGTTGGAGATCGAGTTACTGCCGGCGAATCGCTCGCGACGATTTACTACAATGCCGAAGCGAAGGCCACGCGCGCGCGCCAACTGATCGAGTCGAGTTACGTTGTGACGGATGCGGCGCCGACGACGAAGCGACCGTTGATCCACAGAATCATCGGCAAGTCCGGGGAGAAAAACTGAATGGGACGTTACACGGGGATTCTTGGCCTGTTGACGATGCTCGGGCTTGCCTACATTTTCTCCACCAACCGCCGCGCGATTCGCGGTAAGACCGTGGCCTGGGGCTTGAGCCTGCAGATCGTGTTTGCCGTCTTTGTTCTGAGGATCGACTACGGACGACGCATGTTCCAGGCCGTCGGCGACGCTGCCAACAAAGTTCTCAGCTATTCTTTTTTCGGCTCGGAGTTTATTTTCGGCCCGCTCGGCAAGCAAAACTCCAACATCGGTTTCATCTTCGCTTTCCAGGTTCTTCCGGTTGTCATCTTCATCTGCGCCCTGTTCGCGATCCTTTATCACGTTGGCATCATGCAGATCGTCATCCGCGCCATGGCCTGGGCCATGACGCGCATCATGGGCGCCAGCGGCGCCGAGTCGCTTAACGTCGCCGCCAGCATCTTCATGGGACAAACCGAAGCGCCGGTGACCATCCGGCCGTTTCTCCCGGACCTCACACGCTCTGAACTCATGACCGTCATGACCAGCGGCATGGCCCACGTCTCCGGCTCGATCATGGCCGCCTATTTTGCTTTCGGAGCGGAGCCGCGCCATGTCCTCAGTGCCGTCATCATGACCGCGCCCGGCACCATTCTCGTTTCCAAAATGCTCGTGCCCGAAACCGAGCAGCCCAGAACCGCCGGCAAGGTCATCATGCCGGAAGGTGAAGCGGAAAAAGAAAAGCACGAAAATCTTCTCGGCGCCATCGCCCGCGGCACCAGTGACGGCCTGCACATGGCCCTCAATATCGGTGCCATGCTGATCGCATTTATCGCGCTGATCCACCTGCTCGATGGCATCATGGGCGGCATTCATAGCCACGTCGGCTGGTTTCCATCGAGCATCGAGGGACCTCTCGGCGTCCTGCTCTCGCCCGTCGCCTGGCTGATCGGCATTCCCTGGCACGATTGCCCCATCGTTGGCAACCTGCTCGGGACGCGCATGGTGCTCAACGAACTGGTCGCGTTCACCATCCTCGGACCCCAGAAGGCCGTGCTTGATCCTCGCTCCTTCACCATCGCCACCTTCGCACTCTGCGGATTCGCAAATCTAAGTTCGATCGGAATTCAGATCGGTGGCATCGGTGCGCTCGCGCCTAACAAGAGAGGCGAACTAGCGCGGCTGGGCGTGCGCGCGATGCTGGCCGGAACCATGGCCAATCTGATGTCGGCTTCGATTGCAGGCATGCTGCTTTAGGAATTCATCTGTTCAATCATTTCCAGACAGGACTCTTCGAATGAAACTACATTCCAGTAAATATTGCCTCCTGCTGCTCGCGGTTCTCGGTCTCATGACTGGTGCAGTGGCGCAGTCGCGCCAGCGAGTGATCATCGATACCGATCCGGGGGTCGATGATGCGATGGCGATCTTGCTTGCATTGAACTCTCCGGAACTGAAAGTCGAAGCCCTCACGGTCGTGCCCGGCAACGTCGATGGACGGCAGGGCCTGGAAAATGCGCTGAAGTTGACGTCGCTGGCCGGGCGTTGTGACTTGCTCGTGGCTGGCGGAGCGCAGCATCCGCTCAATCAGAAATTGATTACGGCGCAGTTCTGGCATGGCAAGAACGGACTTGCCGGAGTTGAGTTGCCAGCCTCGAAATGCAAAGCCGATCCTCGTTTCGGACCCGATCTCATCATCGAACTGATTCACAAATATCCGCATGAGATTACGCTGATTCCCGTCGGTCCGCTGACGAACATTGCGCTGGCTGTCTCGAAAGACCCTTCGATCGTTCCATTGACGAAGGACATTGTCATCATGGGTGGCTCGATCACCGGAGGTAATGTGAACGGCGCCGCAGAAGCGAATATCTACGGTGATCCGGAAGCGGCCGCGATCGTCTTCAACGCGGGGTGGATTGTTACGATGGTGGGCTCCGACGTTGGTGAGCGGACGATCATCACGCGCAAGTATCTGGCGGATTTGCGATCCCTGCACGGGCCACAGAGCGATTTCATTGCGAAGCTGGCGGACTTTTATCTAACGCGTTCGGAGAAGAGCGGATATCAGGGAGCCGCGATGTACGATCCTCTGGCGGTGGGCGTTGTAATCGATCCGAAGCTCGTGACGCTCAAAGATATGCACGTAGACGTGGAACTGAAAGGCGAGTTTACGCGCGGGGAAACCGTGGCCAATCGTATGGGCTCGAACGAGAACAACGTGCTGCACGGAGACCACTACGAGATCGAGGGCGTGATTGATTTGAAGCCGAACGCGCGAGTGTGCCTGGCCTCGGATGCGGACGGGTTCCTGCAGTTGTTCATCGGCCGGATCAAAGGAAAATAACTTGATCTCTGTCGCTTAGGTTGCGTGCGCTCAACCATTGGCGCGCGCCACGAGCAGAATCGCGAGCGCGTAGAAAACGAACATCAGCGAGAGGTAAATCCTGCCCCGAGGCGGTGCGCCGGAGAATTCCTTCCATACAAAAACGCCCCACAGCGCGCCCACCATCGGCGCCGATTGACCGATTGCGTAGGAAATCGCAAAACTCATCGATTTTCCCGCGACCACGTTGAACACTGTGCCGATGCCCCAGATCACTCCTCCGAAGAGTCCCAACAGATGACCTGAAGCCGGAGCGCTGAAAAATCCGCCAAACCCCACTGGTTCGCCAGCAAGCGGGCGCCTCATAAAGTACAGATTCCAGACAAAGCAAGACAGGAGCGCGCCCAGCGTTAGAAAAACGGCGGAGCTGTAAGGCGTGAGCGGGTTGCCACGCGTAGCACCGTAGGCTACAAACGGATTCCACAATCCCATCAGCACTCCGGAGACAATGCAGATGATGATGCTCTTGCGCGACGCCGAACGGCCACTGCCCAAGCTTCCGAACGCCTTGCCATCCAGGATGACGGCAATCAGCGCGCACACCACGCCCAAAGCAAGGAATAGCGCGATGCCTTTGGGTTCCAGGATGTAGCTCAGCACGACGCCGACTACTAGCGCGATCCCGATCGAAACCGGAAGAGCGACGGCGAGACCCGCCATGTCAATCGCTGCGACGAGCAGAAGATTCGCCAGATTGAAAAGCGCACCTCCAACCATCGTCCAGAAAATGTTCGAAGTGTCGGCGGACTTAATGTTGTTCAGAAAACTGTAGGAGTCATGGCCGCTGCTTCCCATGGTGAATGCAAGGATCAGGGAAATCAGAAAAATGCCAACTGCATAATCCCAATAAAAAAGTTCGAAGCGATAGTTCTTTACACCCTTGTAGGTGTTAGCCCAGGAACCCCAGCAGATGGCGCTGGTGATCGTCATCAACAACGCAATCGTCAGACTCGGCGGCGTAAACATCGTGGTCCCCCTTGCAAAACGAGTAACTGTACACTTCTTTGCGAAGGGCCACAAGTGAGGCGCACCGGCGGAAGGCGCATTCAAAGGAACAGTTTCGACGGTCTGCTATGCTAACGCGCGTGCCCCGCACCCTTCTCATCGATACGGATACAGCGTCGGATGACGCGGTTGCCCTCATCATGGCTTTGCGCGCGCCTGATGTTGAGGTAGCCGCGATCACGGTTGTTGCCGGCAACGTTGATGTGCAGCAGGCGACGCGCAACGCACTCTATACAGTGGAACTTTGCGGCGCGAACGTCCCAGTATTCATGGGCGCGGACAAGCCCCTGCTTCAGACATATGAGAGCGCAACCTGGTTTCATGGACGTGACGGACTCGGCGATCACAACTATCCTGCACCGCGACGATCCGCGCAGAAGGTGCATGCGGTCGACGCCATCATCGAAAACATCGAAGCAAATCCTGGACTCGTTCTCGTGACGCTAGGCCCCCTCACGAATGTCGCTTTGGCGGTGTCGAAGAATTTGGACTTGGCGGCGAAAGTGAGCCGCTGCGTGGTGATGGGAGGTGCAC
This sequence comes from uncultured Acidobacteriaceae bacterium, assembly GCA_963706645.1. Taxonomy (GTDB): domain Bacteria; phylum Acidobacteriota; class Terriglobia; order Terriglobales; family Acidobacteriaceae; genus Sulfotelmatobacter. The sequence continues at coordinate 104,602 of CAVPNR010000018.1, read as the reverse complement.
CGTGCTGTGAAGGCAATGTGACGCCGGCAGCAGAGTACAACATCTGGGTCGATCCGGAAGCCGCACGCATCGTGATGCGCAGCGGCCTTCCGGTGGAACTGATTGGATGGCAACTCTGTCGTGGTGACGCTGTGCTGCACGAGCGTGATATCGGGGATGTCGAGGCATTCAACACCAAACTCGCCCACTTTGCCATGGAGTGCAATAGCCACGCCCGAACCGCCTACAAGATTCAGACAAATGAAGATGGTATCTGTTTGCCCGATCCGGTTGCCATGTGCCTTGCGCTAGACCCGACCGTCGGAAGCGAATGGAGCGATCACTACGTGGACGTCGAGACGGAAAGCGAACTGACACGCGGCACGACAGTTGTGGATCGCCTGAATGTCGCGGGCGATGAGCGCAATCGGACGACGTGGGCGGCCGCGCTGCGAGGACCGAAGACCAAGGTTTGCTGGACGATCGATAACCAGCGATGGAAGGATGCGCTATTCTCGGCCTTGCGCTAGGGCCGCACCCGTCAGGTTCACCCTAGCCGTTCACTTGCGCATAGGTGGCGCGTCGCAGGAATTCTCCCTGCCCGGCGCGACCCAAAAACTTGTCTCCGTCGACCACGACTCTGCCTCGCGAAAGAACCACGTCAGGCATCCCTGTGACCTCGATACCTTCAAACATCGAGTAATCGACGCGCATGTGATGGGTCTTGGCGCTGATGATGGACTTCCGCTTCGGGTCGAAAATCACCAGGTCGGCATCGCTTCCGACGGCAATCGTTCCCTTGCGTGGGAACAGTCCAAACAATTTGGCGGGAGTTGTGGAAACTAGCTCGACAAAACGGTTCGCACTGAAGCGGCCACTAGCCACGCCACCGGAATAGATCAGGCTCATCCGGTGCTCGATGCCCGGTCCGCCGTTGGGGATCTTGGTGAAGTCGTCGCGGCCCATTTCTTTCTGCTCCTTGAAGCAGAACGGACAGTGGTCGGTGGAGACAACCTGCAGGTGGTCATGCTTGAGGCCGTTCCACAGCTTGTCCTGATTCCACTTCTCCCGTAGTGGCGGAGTGAAAACGTATTTCGCTCCCTCGAATCCGGGCGCGTCCATGTTCTCGAGCGAGAGATATAAGTACTGCGGGCAGGTTTCAGCGTAGACGGGAAGTCCGCGGTCGCGTGCCTCGCGAATTTTCTCGAGCGCGTCATTGCAACTTAGGTGCACGATGTAGATGGGTGCGCCGGCCATCTCGGCCAGAGCAATCGCGCGTCCCACGGCCTCAGCCTCGGCCGTTGTAGGGCGCGTGAGTGCGTGATACTTGGGTGCCCGTTTACCCTCGGCAAGGGCTTGCTGCACGATTACGTCAATCGCACTACCGTTCTCTGCGTGCATGCAAATCATCGCGCCGTTCTTAGATGTCGTCTGTAGCGCTTTAAAAATGCTGCCATCGTCGAGCATGAAGACGCCCGGATACGCCATGAAAAGTTTGAAGCTAGTAACGCCTTCACGAACGAGATCGTTCATCTCCGAAAGTTGGCCGCCAGAGACGTCGGTCACGATGCAGTGAAACGCGTAATCGCAGACGGACTTGCTTGCAGCCTTGCTCATCCACGTGTCAAAAGCCCGGCGCAACGGTTGGCCTTTGTATTGAATCGCGAAGTCGATCAGCGTCGTTGTGCCGCCGAAGGCCGCGGCCCGAGTGCCGGTTTCGAAATCATCAGCGCTGGTGGTGCCGCCGAACGGCATGTCGAGATGCGTGTGGACATCAATCCCCCCGGGCAGCACTAGTTTGCCCCCTGCGTCGAGAATCTTGGTCGCGTTCTGCGCCGGGAGGCCAGCACCTATGGCATTGATCTTGCCATTCGTAATGGCGACGTCGGCGGTGTACGTATCGGTTGCCGTTACCACGGTGCCGTTCTTGATGATCGTGTCGAAATCCATCGAGTCCTCCATCGGGTCGGCGCCGCGGCCGGGCCGGGTTGAGAAAAGAATTCTATGCTACACTGCCGCACTTTAGTTCTTCGCATCTGATGTTTACAGCCAGTTGTGCGATTACTCAACGAGGGACCAGCCATGCAATTCGGCATTGCACTGAAACCTGATATTTCAATTGAACGCATCGTGGGCCTGACGCGACAGGCGGAGGCTGCCGGATTCGAGTACGGTTGGATTTTCGACTCCCACGTTTTGTGGAAAGAACCATACCCTCTGCTCACGCTGATGGCGACCAACACCAAGCGCATGCGGCTCGGTACATGCGTTACAAACCCTGCGACTCGCGACTTGACCGTAACCGCGAGCTTATTCGCAACGCTCAACCTGATCTCCGGTGGACGGATGGAGCTCGGTATCGGACGGGGCGACAGTTCGCGCCGCGTGATGGGGAAGAAGCCCGTAAGTTGGTCGCAGTTGGAAGCGGCTATAGCGGAGTTCCGCGATCTTACTTCTGGCAAGGAAGTGCAACACGACGGACAGCCCACTCGACTCACCTGGGCGAAAGATTCTCCGCGGGTGTGGGTTGCAGGATACGGACCCAAGGTTCTGCACATGGCGGGCCGAGTGGCAGACGGCATCATTTTGCAGTTCGCCGACCCCGCACTGATTGAGTGGTGCATGGGTTTCGTGAAAGAGGGCGCACGCGCCGCGGGACGCGATTCCAAGCGTATTGAAGTGATGGCGGCCGCGCCGGTTTGGGTCTCGAATGACTTGAGCGTAGCTCGCGAGCGCGTGCGCTGGTTCCCCGCCTTGGTCTCGAATCACGTGATGGATCTAATCCGGCAATATAAACCGGAAGAGCTTCCTCCCGCGCTGACTTCGTTCGTGCAGGATCGCGGCCATTATGACTACCAACACCATTGTGAAGTGGCGAGCGACAACGCCGACTTTGTGTCGGATGAAGTCGTGGATCGGTTTTGCCTGATCGGTTCAGCTGAAGCCCATCGTGACAAACTGCGCGCGCTCGCAGCTGCGGGCGTTACGCAATTCAACATTTACCTGATGTGCGGGGACGAGGAGCAAACACTCGACATTTACCAGCGCGACGTGTTGCCGGAATTCCTGAAGGCACAGAAGTCGTAGTGCCGTTAGGCGACTTCCTGAGCAGTCGCCGCGTAACCGTGAGTTTTCATCATTACGTAGTAGGCCACAAAGGACACGGCGAAGCCCACGAACCAGGAATAATCATAGAGTGCGCGCATCGACGAAACCGCAAGCCCCGCTAGCGCCGTGCCTGCTCCCAGCGCCAGAGCGATCACGGCGCGCCAGTTGAATCCGCGAGAGTATTCGTAGATCCCGCCCCGCAAATACAGGTCCTCCACGTGTAACACCCGCCGACGAATGAGGAAGTAGTCGCAGATCATGATTCCCGCGACCGGCCCCAGGAAGGCCGCGTATCCGCCCAGCCATCCCATGATGAATGTGCTGTAACTGGAGAGCAATTTCCACGGCATCAGGGCGATTCCCATGAAACAGGTGATGACGCCTCCCGTACGGAAGCTGATTCCGCGCGGCCAGAGGTTCGAAAAATCGTTTGCCGGCGAAACTACATTCGCGCCGATGTTGACGTTAAGAGTGGCCAGCAGAATCGCGACCAGCGAAATCACAACCGCAATGGGTGAGTGAAAGCGGCTGAGCAGTTGAACCGGATCCCAGATTGCAGTTCCGTAGATGACGACTGTGGCGGAGGTCACTACGATTCCGACGAAAGAGTAGAGCGTCATCGTCGTAGGTAACGCCAAAGCCTGACCAATCACTTGCTCGCGCTGGTTCCGCGCAAACCGCGTGAAGTCAGGGATGTTCAACGAAACCGTAGCCCAGAAGCCGACGGCCCCGTTCAGTGCTGGAATCAAAAACTTCAAGAAGTCGGGGAACGTCTTGAACTTCGAGGGGACGGAGAACATGGGACCAAACCCACCAGCCGCATGATATGCCCATCCCAAGAGAAGCAATCCGACGCCGAGTAAAACCGGTGCGCTGATCCCCTGCAGGACTCGAATGTATTCGATCCCTTTGAGGACTACCGTGAGATTGATCAGCCAGAAGATGAAGAAGCAGACCGCCGGTCCATAGGCGAAGTTTTTCCAGGACGGAGCAAGAGTCGCTAACAAGGTGCTGATCGCTTCTCCGCCGATCCAAGTCTGTATGCCGAACCATCCGCAAGCGACCAGCGCGCGCAAGACGGCCGCGAAGTTTGCGCCCAGCACTCCGAACGAGGCGCGGGCGAGAACGGGGAAGGGGATGCCGTACTTCGCGCCGGGATGCGAATTCAACAACATTGGCGCGAGCACGATGACGTTGCCCAAGAAAATGGTCGCAACCGCCTGCTTCCAGTTCATGCCGCCTTGAATCAAACTCGCCGCCAGCATGTAGGTGAGAATATTCACCGACATCGAAATCCACAGTGCAGCGAAGTTGTACGTGCTCCAATGCCGGCGCTCCGCACTGGCTGGCGCAAGGTCCTCGTTGTACAGAGGACTGGATTCGATTCGCGAGTGGAACTGAGAAGGGTCCGGAGTCGTCATGGTGTCGTGATCGGAGTCAGCACGGGGACGCGCGCTGCGCCTCTTAGTCGGCGGCCGCGGATGCTCCACTCTGCGAGGTGATGGGTCCGTAACTCTCCGGTCGACGATCGCGGAAGAATTGCCAAACCTTGCGGACTTCCTCGATCATGTCGAGATCGAGATCGGCGACCACAACTTCGTCCTTGTCACGGCTGGCCTGCGCGATGATCTTGCCTCGCGGCGTGCAGAAATAACTCTTGCCGTAGAATTCGCCGATGCTCCAAGGCTTCTCAGTGCCCACGCGATTGATCGCTCCCACAAAGTAGCCGTTCGCCACGGCGTGGGCTGGCTGTTCCAGTTCCCACAAATATTCCGACAGTCCCGCCACAGTTGCGGAGGGATTGAAGACAATCTCTGCGCCGTTCAACCCGAGAATGCGCGCGCCTTCCGGGAAGTGACGGTCGTAGCAGATGTACACGCCCACCCGCGCGTATTTCGTCTGAAACACGGGATAGCCTAAATCGCCCGGAGTGAAATAAAACTTCTCCCAGAATCCGGGATGGCAGTGCGGGATGTGATGCTTGCGGTACTTGCCGAGATAGCGTCCATCGGCGTCGATGATAGCGGCGGTGTTGAAATAAACGCCGGGCATCTGCTCTTCATAGACCGGCACCACGATCACCATGCGATGCTTCGCCGCAATCTTCTGCATCAGCCGCGTGGTCGGGCCATCGGGCACGCGCTCCGTCAGTTCGTACCAGCGCGCGTTCTGCTCCGCACAAAAGTACGGCCCGTAGAAAAGCTCCTGCAGGCAGAGGACTTGCGTCTTCTTGCGTGCGGCTTGCTCGATCAACTTCAGGTGCTTGTCGATCATAGCTTTCCGGATCTGCGCCAGAGGGCGCTCGGCGCTGATGGCGTTGCTGGCTTGAATCAGGGCGCAGCGGACATTGCGGGGCATGGGATCCTCCCAGGAACGTAACTGTCGAGGAACGAAACTATAGCAGAAACGGCGGGTTTGGCCGTCTCGCAAGCGACCTCCACGTTGACACGTTCTGGTGCGCTGAATAGACTCGCCCTTCCTCGACCTTTCGGAGACAACGACAACGGATATGGCAAAGCGCCCTCGAATTGCGGTAGTTGGCAGCGCCAATATTGATCTGACGACCTTCACGAATCAGTTCCCCAAGCCAGGCGAAACTATCTTCGGGCAGAAGTTCGATCTCGGCTTCGGAGGCAAGGGCGCAAACCAGGCCGTGGCGGCGCGTTTGTGCGGCGCGGAGGTCTTTATGGTGGCGCGCGTAGGCAGCGATCTGTTTGGGCCCGCCACGATCGAAAACTTCCGCAAGCAGGGAATCGATGCGACCCACGTAAAGCAGGTTGAAGGATTGTCCAGCGGGGTCGCTCCCATTTTTGTCGAACCCAACGGTCAGAATCGCATTCTGGTGGTGAAGGGAGCGAACGACGCACTCCAGCCCGCCGACGTGGATGCGGCTGCTGAGACTCTGAAGTCCGCCGATTGCATCGTGCTGCAATTCGAGATTCCAGTCGCGACGGTTTATTACACGATTGAATTTGCGCGCAAGTATGGTATCCGCTGCATCCTGAATCCCGCCCCCGCGCACCCCGTGGACCTGGGCGCGCTGAAAGATCTCGACTACTTCGTCCCGAACGAGACCGAGGCCGAGACGATCACGGGATCGCCGGTCAAGAACGCGGAAGACGCGAAGAAGTGTGCCGAGAAACTCGTGGCCGGAGGCATTCGACGCGTGATCATCACGTTGGGCGCGAATGGGTCTCTTCTATCCAGCCGCGATGGCAGCGAGCACCTTCCGCCCTTCGCCGTCAACGCAGTCGACAGCACCGGGGCGGGCGATGCGTTCATCGGCAGCTTTGCCGTGTTCCTGGGCGAAGGCGTGCCCGAGAACGAAGCGGTGCGCCGCGCCAATCTCTACGCGGGATTGTCTACGACCGGGGTGGGAACGCAGAAGTCTTTTTACGACCGTGACCGCTTTGACGCCGAATGGGCGAAGCGATCCTGAAGTTCTTCAGAAGCCACTCGAAGTTTCGGCTTGGTTTTACACAGGCTGGTCCTTGCACTCAACAATCAACATCCACCAGCGGTTTTTCGCATCCGACCATGCGAAAGAATGACGCCACTAATCCCTTTCCATTACGAAACTTCTTGACTTACTCGCAATCGGCAATTTATAAGCCGAGTCTGCGGCTTGGGGACCTCCATCTTTACACGAAGGGGAGGGTCTTTTTCTTTGGGCGGTGTTACCACCGAAAGGGGTTTCGACAAATGTTGAGCAAGAGGGCATGCTCCGCGGCATTCGTCTGTTCATTGGTCTGTCTGTTCACTTCGCTGCTGCACGGTCAGGCGACCGGTAGTTTCTCCGGCACGGTTTCAGACAAAGCCGGCGCGGTGATTTCCGGAGCAAGCGTCAGAATCACGTCGGAAGGGACGGGCCTCGTCCGCGAATCCAAATCAGACGATTCTGGACATTATCTGATCCCGCTGCTTCCGGTAGCCTTGTACACCATTCGTGTGGAGGCTGCGGGTTTTGGTCCCGTGCAACAGAAAGATGTTCGCCTTCAGTTAGATGAGCAACGCCAATTGAATTTCACCCTCCAGCCGGCATCGGTCAGCACCAGCGTTGAAGTGAATGCGACCGAAGTCGCGGTGGAGACAACCACTCCTGCCCTCGGCCAAGTCATCACCTCCGAAGAAGTAGCCGAATTGCCCTTGAATGGCCGCAATTTTGTGCAACTGGCCACATTGACACCGGGCACTACGCAGTCAACCAATCCGAACAGCTTCTTCACCAGCGCGGCTAGCAGTGAAGCCGCCACTCGTGGAGCATTCTCGCTTTCCGTTGGTGGTTCTCGCGAACAGAGCACTGACTGGCTCCTGGACGGGAACGACAACAACCAACTGGATGAAGGCGGAATCGCAATTTTCTCCGACATCGACGATATCCAGGAATTCAAGGTCCTGACCTATAACTATTCCGCGGAATATGGCGAGCGGGCGGGGCCCACGGTTTTGGTGACGACCAAGTCCGGATCCAATCAATTTCACGGCTCTGTCTTTGAATTTTTCCGCAACACAAGTCTGGACGCCCGCAGCTACTTCGCGAGCCAAAGAGAGAAGTTCAACCTAAATCAATTTGGTGGATCTCTTGGCGGCCCCATCAAGAAGGACAAGACATTTTTCTTCTTAGACTACCAGGCGAAGATGGAGCGTCGCGGAGTCCCGTTCACTGGTTTCGTTCCGACTACCGGGATGACGACGCCGGATGCCAATGGTAATTACGATTTCAGCGGTGCACCGACGCTGAAGAGCGGCGGGTTTCTGAACAATCCTTTCGGAGGCATTCCATTCCAGTGCGTACCGGGCACTTCGACCCCCGAACCGGTGAGCTCTACAGATGGAGCCCAGACGGCCGGCGATGCCTGCAACATCATCCCCGCCGGTGTCGTGAATCCAGTTGGCGCGAAGGTGATGCAGCTTTATCCCACTCCGAACGCGCCCGCGAACGCGATCGGTTACAACTACGTCAATGAGCCCGTGCGAAAGCTGAATGAAGCCACGTGGGACATCCGCTTGGATCACAATATTTCGACCAAAGATTCGGTTTTTGCCCGGTTTAGCTACGATCAGGCCACCAACTACGTGCCCGGTGGTTCGCCCACATGGACCGAACAAAGCGCTTTCGGCAGCAACCAGTACATCGACAACCACGGGCGCAATGCAGCCATCTCCGAAACACACGTGTTCTCCCCGACCACGATCAATCAGGTCACACTCGGCTACAACCGCATCTTCAATCACATCCTTTCGTTCGGAACCGGCACTTGTGAAGCTGCGAATATCGGCATCCCGGGTGCGGACCTTGGCGCCAAGTGTGATTCGATTACCGGCTACCCGGCAAGTCTGAACCAGTCCAATAAGGACTGCATCAGTTGCGGCATGACGTCATTCCTCATGTCAAATTACTTCGCCATTGGTGATCGCGGATATGCGCCTTATCAGGGCGGAACCAATGTGTATTCGATTTCGGACACGCTCGATCTGATTCGCGGGAAGCACAATATCCGCTTTGGCGGCACCTTCCGTGCCAGTCAGATGAACGTGAGAAACAATGCCTTTCAGGACGGGTTCGTCGTAGAGAATGCGGCGCTGACGGGCGATGACTCTGCCGACTTGCTGCTGGGCAGTACGGGCGTCTTCGCCGCTCACGATCAGACGTTCTTAGGTGGCACAACAGGGCGCCGCTGGAAGTTGTTCCGTCCTTTCGTGCAGGACGACTGGAGAGCGACTAGCACCCTGACAATCAATCTGGGCGTGGCATGGGCTTTAGCAACGCCTACAACCGAAGTGCAAAACCGTCAGGCGAACTTCGATATCCAGACCCTCAAGTGGTACGTGCCCACGGGTAGCCCCACGTTGAGCAGTTGCGCCGTCTGCGTGGCGACCGACGGACGCGTCGGCATTCAATTCGACAAGACAGCAATCGAACCCCGTATTGGATTGTCTTGGAGAGCGATGGGCAGCGACAAAACTGTCATTCGCGCTGGCTACGGCATCCTCCACGATTCCTCGTGGAACCAGGGCGGGCAAGGCCTGTGGCAGAACCCTCCGTACTACGCTGAAGTGGATCCCTGCCCCAGCAACTTCTGTCTGGGATACAACAGCGCATTTGGTTCGCTCTCGGGCGGATTTCTGGTAGACCCATCCACTCCTTCGAGCACTCCGGTGACGGGCGGTGCCGTTTTATCCGGGCCCGTCAATCCTGCCAGTTACACCGGAACGATTCAGTCTATGAATCGCAATTTTCGACAGGGAATGGTCCAGCAGTTCAATCTGAACGTGGAGCACCAGCTGCCTGGCAATGTTGTGTTGACCGCCGGGTATGCCGGTACCCGCAGCACGCACATTCTGGTCGGCCAGTCGAACGAGAATTTGTCCTCGCCGAGCGCATGCGGCGTGGTCCCCGGCTACACCGTCGGCTGTGGTTTCCCTTCGTATCCTTATGCTGCACCGTTCCAGGCGGTCTCGGCGAACAACAGCGTTGGCAACGCCCGCTACGACTCGCTCCAGATCAAGGGTGAAACCAAGAGCACGCGTCACGGACTTTACGCATTACTGGGTTACACCTGGTCTCGCACGTTCGACTCTGGTATGCCCGATGGTCTAGGCACAAATCCAGGCGCGATCTATTACCCGCTTCCGGGAGCTGCAAAGCTCGACTGGGGATTGTCGCAGCTGAATCTCAACGACAGCTTTACCGCCAGCATCTTATATGACCTGCCATTTGGCAAAGGCAAGCACTTTGGCAGCACCTGGAACGGCGCCACCAACGCTGTATTCGGGAACTGGCAAGTGAATCTCATCCAAAAAATCACGTCCGGATTCCCCCTCTTCGTTGTAGACAGCGGCGATGGGTCAGGAGTCTTCTTCTCATATAATGGAGGCACCTACCAGCGTCCCAACCAGGTCGGTAACCCCAACCAGGCTGGGCCCGTCGCAGGGAATCCCGGTTGCACTGCTCCTTCTCAAGTCCATACAATTCAGCACTGGTTCAATCCTTGCGCTTTCGAACAAGCGCCAGCCGGCGAGCTGGGCACCGCGGCGCGTGCTCCGGTCTATGGACCTCGCTACGTCAACACGGATTTCTCGATCATCAAGAATTTTCCGCTGCCGTTCCGCGAGAGCACCGAATTGCAATTCCGGGCTGAGTTCTTCAACCTGTTCAACCATCCCGAGTTCTATATGGGAGGCGCGGGAGGCAGCGGCGAGCAGGACATCAATGCTTCGAGCACCTTCGGAGTCATCAACAACACGGTGAACAACGCGCGCTTGATTCAGTTCGCTCTTAAGCTCAGCTTCTGAGCTTAAGAAAGCGGCGTTTACTTTCGGGCAGACGGGCATCGCCCGTTCTGCCCTTAAATTTTGTTGCAGGCATGTCCGGAGAAAAATGAAAATCAAAAGATGCCTTTTGGTCGTCGTCCTCGGTTTTGTCTTTCTGGTGTGCGCTTGCGCCGCTCAGAAGATCAAGGTCATCGTCGATCAGGATGCCCGCGGACCGGGCACGAGCGACCAGCAAGCCATCCTCGTCTTCCTGCAGTCCGAGAAGTTTGACGTTCTCGGCATCACCACTGTCAGCGGAGATCAATGGGTGAAGGAAGAGACGCAGCATGTGCTCCGTCTGCTCGAGATTTCCAACCGCACCGACGTTCCTGTGTATCAGGGAGCGGTTTATCCGCTGCTCAACTCCAAGGAAGAAACCGAGCGCTGGGAAGCTCTCTACGGAAAGTTCGAATACAAGGGCTGCTGGACGGACTTTGAACCCAACCGCTCGACCAAGTTCCGCGAGCCCTATCACGAACCGAACGTTGTGCCTCCCATGCCCGAAGGCGAGCCGCATCTCGAAGCCCGCCCCGGAACCGCCGCGGAATTCATCGTGCAAATGGTCCACAAATATCCCGGAGAAGTCGTGCTGTGGGCGGGTGGCCCGCTGACGAATTACGCGCTGGCGTTGAAGCTTGATCCCTCCGTTGCCACCCTGGCGAAAGAGTTCGTGCTGATGGGCGGCGGTCTCTATGCCGACAAGGGTGCAATCGACACCGGAGCCATCGACGCGCGCCGCGAATTCAACTGGTGGTTCGATCCCGAGGCTGCGCGCATTGTCTTGCGCGCCCCATGGAAGAGGATGACCATCACGCCGATCGATATCTCAGTGAAGACCCGCTACACAACGGAAATGAAAGCCGCCATCGCCAAGGCCGGCACTCCGGTGACCGACTACCTCGATAAATACTCTCTGCCCGGATACATGTGGGACGAAATCGCCGGCATCGCGCTCATCGATCCCTCGATCATCACAGGCCAGAAGAAGCTGTACATGGACATTGACATCGACCACGGCGCAAGCTACGGCAAGACGCTATTCTGGGATGCGTCAGCTCCGGTTCCACCGTATGAGCAAATTGCGAATGTTCAGTTCGACATCGACGCCGAAAAGTTTTATAAGATCTATCTCGACTTGATGACCCGGCCGCCGGGGAAGAGATGACAGCTGCCATTTACGCGGGTCGATGTGGAAAGCTTGTGCGGAGCGGAAAGATTGCGCGGTAGAAAAAATGTGGAAAGAGCGGCCCTTCAGGTCGGCGTGAACGAGCATTGAGACCTGCAGGCTTTAGCCCCTGCCGACGCTGTTCCTGAACCAGATTCGAAACCAATGCCAAAAATCAAAGCCTCTTTTCTCTTGCTGCTCCTTCTGACGGCCGCTCTTTCTTTCGCGCAGCCGCGCCGCAAAGTCATCATTAACGAAGACTGCTCCGGCCCCGGCGGCAGCAACATGCAGACGCTGATGATCATGATCCAGTCTCCTCAAGTGGAAGTGCTGGGTATTACGGTCGTCAGCGGAGACGCCTGGCGTGACGAGGAAGTAGCTCACACTCTGCGGCTGTTGGAGATCATGGGCCGCACTGACATTCCCGTGGTGCCCGGCGCTTCGTTTCCGCTAGTTCGTACCCGCGAGGAATCGCAAATGTGGCAGCAGCGCTACGGCAAAGTCGCCTATGCCGGCGCGTGGGACGAGCGTTGGTGGCACGAACCCTTCGTCGTGCCTCCGCTGCCCGAAGGGCAGCCCACAACAAAACCTGCGGATGAAAACGCCGCGCAGTTCCTGATTCGCATGGTCCACAAATATCCGCACGAAGTCACTATCTACGAAGGTGGACCGATGACCAACCTCGCACTTGCGATTTCGCTTGACCCGCAATTCCCCGAACTGGTGCAGGAACTGGTCTTCATGGGTGGCAGCCTGAGCCCACAAACCGACAATCCCGAATTCCTGAACAATCCGCGGCATGAATTCAATTTCTGGTTCGATCCCGAGGCGGCGGAGATTGTGCTGCGCGCGCCCTGGAAGAAGATTGTCTGCACTCCGGCCGACATTTCGATCAAGACCCACATGACAGCCGCGCTGGTAAAGCAGATCGAAGCCAGCGGCACGCCTCTAGCACGCTACATTGCCCGTTTTGCTATGCTCACTCCGGGCGCCGACATTATGTGGGACGAACTCGCCGCTGCCGCATGGATTGATCCGACCATCATCACGAAGACCGAGACCCGTTACATGTCCGTCGATCTCGACCGCGGCGCCGGTTACGGAAACACTCTGACCTCGGGAACTAAAGATGCTCTGAGGCCATCCGCGCAACCCGTTGAAATTCAGGTCGATCTCGACACCGATAAGTTCTACCGCATGTTTGCCGCGCTGATGACGGCTCCCACACCGGCCCATTGATTCGCGGGCGGTGCGCTGGCACCGGAGTGCCGAACAGCATACAATAAGAAATTGCGAGTCTTTCCCAATATGTCTCCCATTCCAGACGATCTCACCATCGTGAAAGATGACATGGTCGCCTTCATTGAAGGCCACGGCATGCGCCGCTTCCACGGCTATGTGGACTACGACGAGGTCCAGTGCGTGATGTGGGAAATGGGCGGCAATCCTGACGGCTGGAAGGATTTCGTGGAGCTGGCGAAGGCAGCGGGCGCTCCTTTCCTGACCATGCACGCGTGGACTCTCGAACGCACCGAACTCGACGAGATGGTGCAGCGCCTCACAAACTCGGAGTTCACTGATGGGGACGATGTGGAGGACGCGCGCTGGCTTCGTGCCCACGTCGGCAAAGTGGGATTTCTACAACTCGGCTGGGCCTACCAGGGTTCTATGTTCCTCTGCGAAGTCAGCACCGAGTGGTACGACCGCTACCAGCACCTGCTCGAAGTCTCCGACGAATTCGGCGGCCTCACCATGGACGAACCCGATCAAGACGAAGAGAACTAGCGCTCGATACCCGCGACATACTCATGCATAATTGTCATCCTGAGCGAAGCGAAGGATCTATGCAGTTTGAAGGCGAAGTGCAGGGATCCTTCGCGCAGAAGGCGCGCTCAGGATGACAGTCCTTTTCTATGCGCTGGCTTCAAAAGCCGACCGATCAAGCTCTCGTCGCAGCTCTGATTAACGAGCTGTGCGCCGACTCCGCGCACCGTCGAATCTCGAGTGGAGCGCATATTCTTGCGCCCCTCCTCGTGCGCCGCGGTATCAGTGATGCCGCCTCAGCCAGCGCCTACCTCTCACCGTCGCTAACCCATCTGCAAGCACCAGAACGAATGCTGGGCCTGCCCGCTGCGGTCGAACGTATCGATGCCGCCATCGAACGCAAAGAGCCCATTCTGATCTACGGTGACTACGACGTGGACGGCACCATGGCCGTCATCATTCTGAAGACGGCGATTGAACTCTGTGGCGGAGCCGCCGACTTCCACGTGCCGCATCGCATTCGTGAAGGCTACGACATGCGCGATGATGTGATCGAGCGAGCGGCCGCGTCGGGTATCCGCCTCATCATTAGCGTGGACATGGGCATCCGCGCCTTCGCCCCCGCGGAAACCGCGCAGCGCCTCGGAGTCGATCTGATCGTTACCGACCACCATCTTCCCGGCCCCGACGGCGTTCCGAAAGCGCTCGCCGTCGTCAATCCCAACCAGAAGGGCTGCGAATATCCCTACAAGCAGCTCTGTGGCGCTGGAGTGGCTTTCAAGGTCGCGCAAGGATTAATGCAGCGCCGACTCGACGCGAGCCTTCAGAACAAACTGCTGATGTCCTTCATGAAGATCGTCGCGATCGCCACCATCGCTGACGCCGTTCCTTTGACGGGCGAGAATCGCGTCTTCGCCTCGTTAGGACTCGACGCCTTGCGCAAGGCCGTGAATCCCGGCCTGAAGGCGCTGCTGGAAGTCGCGCAGATCTCCCCCAAGCGTCCACCGACGGCTGGCGAGGTAGGCTTCCGCATCGCACCTCGCATCAACGCTGCCGGACGAATGGACGTCGCTCGCGATGTGATCGAACTCTTCAGCATGAAAGATCCCGCGCGCGCCAGGGAACTGGCCGCGAAGCTCGACCAACTCAACTCCGACCGTCAGGAAGAAGAACGCAAGATCCTGCGCGCAGTCGAAGAACGCTTCACCGGCGATCCCACGCTAAGCGATGCCTACTGCATCGTGGTCGATGGAGAAGGCTGGCACCGTGGCGTCATCGGCATTACGGCGACCCGAGTGGTCGAGCGCTACAACCGGCCGACCGTCGTGATTTCGCGCGACGGTGCGGAAGCGTTCGGTTCGGGCCGCTCAATTCGAGCGTTCCACCTGCTTGAAGCGATTGAGTCCTGTGGTCCTCTTTTTTCGCGGTATGGCGGTCACTCTCATGCGTGCGGATTCGCCATGCCCTCGGCCAACGTGGATGATCTGCGCGCAAAGCTGGATGCTTTTGCTCGAACCCGCCTTACCCTTGCCGACTTCGATCCGGTCCTCGATCTCGATGCAGAACTGGATTTGAGCGAAATTACGCCGCAGCTTTTTCAAGCCCTTGAACTGCTGGAGCCCTATGGGATGGGGAATCCCGAGCCCGTGTTCGCTGCGCGCGGCGTGCAGATGGCCGCACCTCCGCGAATTCTGAAAGAGAAGCACGTCAAACTGAAACTAAGGGCAGGTACCGATCGGCGGGATCTTTCCGCAGCTGCGATCCTGGCTACTCCACGGTGCCATCCCGACGGCGCCGCAATTCGTCGCGAAGAAAAGGCCGCAGCCGTAGCCGAAGGCTACCCGAGCCATGATCCGCTGAGATCGAGAATTACCTTCGACGCCCTGGGCTGGCACATGGCCGAACGCATACAAAAGACGCCGCTCCTTGCGGGCGATGCCATCGATGTCGCCTTCACCATTGGAAACAACGATCATCCCGAATACGGTGGACTCGAACTCTCCCTGCGCGACTTCCAGATACCCGCCCGCTGATCGCGCAGGGTTACGGACTCGATCGCTTCTGCGAATGCGGACGAGAGCTCCTAGCAGGCTGCTGAAAAACTACTCCTAATCCACAGCCTTGTGTGATACGAGAAGGCATGCGCGGAGCCGACCAGCAGCAGAATCACATCTTCAGTTATTTGTCGCCGGAGAAGCGGGTGCGGAAAGATCATCCGCTGCGTACCATCCGGGCCGCGGTGGACGAAGTACTCAAACAGTTGTCGCGGCGGTTTGACGCGATGTATGCCCGCGTGGGGCGACCTTCGATTCCCCCGGAACAACTTCTGCGGGCGCAGTTGCTGCAGATGCTGTACTCGATCCGCAGCGAACGGTTGTTGATGGAAGAGATCGACTACAGCATGCTCTTCCGTTGGTTTATCGGATTGAACTTGGACGACGAGGTGTGGGACGCGACCGTGTTCACCAAGAATCGCGACCGTTTGCTGGAAGCGGACGTGGCCAAGGAGTTTCTGGCGCATGTGGTGGAGAAAGCGCGAACCCAAGGCTTGACTTCGGACGAGCATTTCACCGTCGATGGCACGCTGCTGGAAGCTTGGGCGGGCGCGAAGAGTTTTCAAACGAAGGACAAGAAACAGCCGCCGTCGGACGATCCCGGCAATATCCCACGGTAAACTTTCGCGGCGAGCGGCGGTCGAACGAGACGCATGCCTCGAAGACCGATCCCGAATCGTTGCTGGCGCGCAAAGGCGAGGGCAAAGAGTCGAAGCTGAGTTACACGGGGAATCTGCTGGTGGAGAATCGCAACGGACTGATCGTGGATGCGGAAGTGTTTCAGGCGAATGGGACGGCGGAGCGCGATGCCGCCTTGGTGATGCTGGAGAAGCTTTCCGGCACGCAGCCTGTGACAGTGGGAGGCGACAAAGGATTTGACACGCGGGATTTTGTGAAAGAGTGCCGTAATCTGCGGGTGACGCCGCATGTGGCGCAAAATCATGCGCGGCCGGGCGGCAGCGCCATCGAGGCTCGCACTACGCGGCACGCGGGCTACGGAGTCAGCCAGAGAAAGCGCAAGCGGATCGAAGAATGTTTCGGTTGGCTGAAGACGATCGCCCTGATGCGAAAGGTGCGGCATCGCGGGGTGTGCAAAGTGCATTGGATTTTCACCTTCGCCTGTGCCGCCTACAACCTCGTGCGCATGCGCAACCTGGCGGCTGCAGTTCCGACGGCGTAAGGCGAGACGGAAGTGTGCCCGGAGAAGCCTGCAGTTAGCCTCCGGACCCGCCAGAACACCGAAAATCAGACCGTTCGACATCGCGAAAGACTAAACAATAGAAAGAAAAACATGCCGCGAATCAATTTTTCCGCAGCCTGCTAGCCAGGAATCTGTAGGCGGGCCGCCTGCTCGATCGCATGCGAAATCGGGTAGAGTGGCTCCATGAAGCAATCCAGGAAATCTCAGGCATTCCTTCACGAACACTCCCTCAGCCTGTCGGCGTTGGGAGTCGTGATTCTGTTGATCGTGCTCTACCGCTGGTCGAACCCCTCGACCCATCTCGGATCATTTTTCGGAAACGCGATTGCCGATTGGACTGGAGTCTTTGTCACCGTTGTGATGACGAAGTTCCTGTACGAAAAGGGCTCGGCCGAAAGCAAGCAACCCAAGGGCAAAGTGCCGTCAGCGATCCTTGAGTTCCTCCGCGAGCACTCGCTCACTCTGGTTCTCGTAGTTACCGGGATCGGCTGGGTTATCGCTTTCCGAGCCATGGACCCGGAAAGCCGTTGGGGACAAGTTGTTGGCAACATTGTTTCGGAATGGACTCAGATTCTTGGTTTAGTCTTGATGACCAAGCGCTTGATCGAGGTGGGATCGAAAGAGCATTAGGCTCTCGATTCTGCTGACTCACCACAAATGGTAGTGCCCATCGCGTCGGGCCATCTCCACCTCGACGCCGAACAGCGCCGCCAGTCGCTCGACCTGCAGGATTTCTTCTTTCGGGCCGTCCGCGACCACTCGTCCACGATCCATCAAAACTACGCGTCCAATCTCTGGAACGATGTCCGCCAGTTCATGGGTCACAAGGATGATCGCTGTGCCCGAGTTCGCCAGCGCACGCATCGTCTGTCGCAAACTCTGCTGCGCCGAAAGATCGAGCGAGTTACAGGGCTCATCGAACAGCAGTGCGCCCGGCTTATGCACCAGCGCGCGCGCGATCAACACTCGCCGCGCCTCTCCTGAGGACATCTCGCACACGGGGCGATCTGCGAGATGCGAGATCTTCAGACCTTCGAGCGCAGCGTCAGCCAACTCGCGGTGCCGGGCATCGACGGTATGGTTCGAGAAAATACTGATGCTACTGAAGAATCCAGACAGCACTACGTCCCGCCCGCAGGCGTCGCCCGTGCAGGAGAGCATCAAGTCATTCGATACGATGCCGAGCCGGGCCCGGAGCGCGAACACCTCCCAGGTTTCCTCCCCCAGAATCGACATCGACGAATCCGGCCGAGCCACCGGATAACATTCGCGCGTAATCGTCTTGATCAGCGTCGACTTGCCGCAGCCGTTCGGCCCAAGAATGGCGACGTGCTCGTCGGCGCCAATGCGCAGGCTGAAGTCGTCAAGCGCGATCTTCTGTCCGCGCATCACGCGCAGGTTATGAAAGTCCAGCAGCGGCGGCTTGTCGGCGGTCCTATTCATCATGAAGGTGCATCTAAGTGTAGATGAGAAGCTCCTTTTCAGCCGATTGGAGCGGCTTCGATTACACTGAACCCAGATGACCCTTAAGGTCTATCGCCTGCGCCGCCTGTTGGCTTTGACCACGGTACTGCTCACGCTGGTCGTGGCTGGGATGTATTTTTACGCGCGTTCGAAGGCGACGAACGTGTTGAAACAAATCCCGGGCAAGATCGGCTATGACATCAAGCAGACCGCCAGCGGCTTTCAGTTTTCTAAATCCGACGGCAAGCGCACGCTCTTTACCGTCCAGGCCAGCGATCTCAAACAGTTCAAACTCAACGGCAATGCCGAACTCCACAACGTCACGATCGTGCTCTACGGGCGCGACTCGTCGCGCTTCGACCAGATTTACGGCGATGACTTTTCCTACAACCAGCAGACCGGGGACGTCGCTGCCAAGGGTGACGTGCAGATCGATCTTGTATCCAATCCCGCGGGTCTGGCGAGTCCCGATCAATCGACGCCGAAAGAACTCAAAAACCCCATCCACCTGAAGACGCGCGATCTGATTTTTAACAAGGAAAGCGGAAACGCCTCGACCGAAGCCCGCGTCGAATTCCGCACGCCTCAAGCCACAGGCTGGGCCGTCGGCGTGAAGTACGCGGGCAGGAGCAATACGCTCACGTTGTCGTCACAAATTCATGTGGTGCTCAACGGCTCAAAGGCGGCCGTGATCGAAGCTGACCACGGCATCATAACCAGCGATCCGCGCGAGATTGTCCTCGACCGCCCGCATTTAAGCCGCGAAAACGGAACGCTGCAGGCCGATACCGCGGTGTTTCATCTCGGGCACGAGAATCAAGTCGAACGCGTTGTAGCCACGGGAAATGTAACCACCGTGACGCGAACGCAGGGCAAGAAGCAGCCTCGCGCGGTCGGGAGCAGTCATGCCGGCAGCGACGCCGCCGAGCCGAACGCCTCGGAAATGCGCAGCCGCGCCGACCAAGCCGAGTTCTTGCTCAACGGAAAAGAAGACTTGCTTCGCACCGCTACGCTTACCGGCGACGTTCACGTGGAGCAATCCGGACCACAGCCCATGCAAGGCCAGGCAGGCCGCATGGTTATGGATTTCGCCGGCCAAAATCAACTCCAGAAAGTGCATGCCCTCGACGGAGTGCGGCTCACGCAGAACGCGGTCGCCGGAAGCAAGCCGGCGGCAAAAGGCATGGGAAGCGGCCCGCAGGATTTTGAACTCACCGCACCCGCCATGGACTTCCTGGTGTCTCAAGGACATATTCTCCAACAAGCCGAAACCTCAGGCGCCTCTCAGATCGCGATCGCTCAGGCACGGGAAGGGGCTTCGGCTTCCGCGGAGCCTCCCGCCCAGCGCACCGTTGTCACCGCAGGCAAGTTCCTCGCACACTTCTCGTCGGCCGAGGGCAGAAACCATCTCACCAGCGTGCACGGCTGGCCGAATGCCCGCATCGTGAGCTCGGCTCCCGGCGAGCCTGACCGCGTCAGCACCAGCGACTCGGTCGACGCCGCGTTTCTTCCGCAGGGCGGCATCGATGCTGTTACGCAACAGGGCAACGTCGTCTACTCCGATGGTGAGCAGCCCGACAAACGCATGCAAGCCTGGGCCAATTCGGCACGCTACACCCCCGGCGATCAGATGCTCCTGCTCACCGGCAGTCCACGGGTCACCAACGGTGGCATGGCGACCACGGCCAAGACGATCCGCATGAACCGCGCCACTGGAGACGCGCTGGCCGAGGGCAACGTCAAGAGCACCTACAGCGAATTGAAGGAGCAACCGGATGGCGCTCTGCTAGCATCTTCTTCCCCGATCCATGTCACCGCGCGCAGCATGACGGCTCACAGCAGCCCGGGAGTCGCCCTCTATTCGGGAAACGCGCGACTCTGGCAAGATGCGAACGTGATCGAGGCACCCACCATTCAGTTCGACCGCGACCGTCGTTTCGTCACTGCGCAGGGCACCCCTGCCCAGCCGGTGCAGACGATTTTGGTTCAGGCACAGAAGGCCAAAACAGAAAGCATCGCTCAATCCGGAGTCACAGCCGGGAAGAAGCCGGGGAATGCAACAGGGTCTAGTCCCATCTCCATCACCGCTGAGAAGCTCACCTACGCCGATTCCGAGCGTAGAGTTCACTACGAAGGCGGCGTGTTAGCCAGAGGTGCGGACTTTACTACGTCCGCTAAGACCGCCGATGCCTACTTGCTGGCGCACAGTCAAACCTCAAGCAATCAATCATTTGCCGGTCCCGGTCAGCTTGATCGAATGGTCGCGGAAGGCGATGTTGTGATCCAGCAACCCACCCGCCGGGCCGAGGGCCAAAAGCTGGTTTACACAGCAGCAGACGATAAGTTCGTCTTGACCGGCGGACCGCCCAGCATTTTTGATGCCGAACAAGGCAAGATTACCGGGGTTTCGTTGACTTTCTTTAGACGCGATGATAGGGTGCTCGTAGAAGGCGAAGCAAATACCCCTGTGGTAACACAAACGCGAGTGGCTCGTTAGTTGGCAAGATAAATGCGTACCCTGGCCACGGAAGAAATTGGCAAATCGTATCGTGGCCGCCGCGTTGTAAATGGGGTCAGCCTGACCGTCGAGCAGGGCGAAGTGGTTGGCTTATTAGGCCCTAACGGCGCAGGCAAGACCACCACCTTTTACGCCATCGTTGGCCTGATCCCTCCCGACACTGGCCGGGTGTTATACGACGGTCAGGACATCACGGACGTTCCCATGTACCTCCGGGCCCGTCAGTATGGCATCAGTTATCTCCCGCAAGAAGCTTCCGTCTTTCGCAAGCTGACGGTTGAAGAGAACATCCTCGCGGTGTTAGAGGCGCAGCCGATGTCGTGGCACGAGCGTCGCGAGAAGATGGAAAAGTTTATTGACGAACTTGGACTGGAGCACATCCGCCAGAACCGCGGGTATGCGCTGTCCGGTGGGGAGCGGCGGCGCGTGGAAATTGCCCGCTGCCTGTGCATCAATCCCACATTCATTTTGCTGGACGAACCGTTTTCCGGGATTGACCCGATTGCCGTACTCGACTTGCAGAAAATTATCAGCAGCCTGAGGGCTAGTGGCATCGGAGTACTGATCACCGACCACAACGTGCGCGAAACGCTTTCTGTGACCGACCGGGCCTATATCATTGATGACGGCAGAATCTTCCGTCAGGGACAGCCCGGCCAACTGGCAGGCGATCCGGAAGTGAGAAGAGTTTACTTGGGCGAGAGTTTCTCGCTGGTGTGAAATGTGGAAGGGCACGGCTTTAGCCGTGCCGTCAACGCTCATAAATACAAGCGCCTTTAGGCGCTGAGGTTTGCAGCTTAGGAATTTGAGTATGCGCAATCCACACATAAGTCTTTGGCCCCCATCAATGTGGTTTAGCGCTAAGCACGTTTCCGGTACGGACTGGAAACCGGATATGACTCCCGAAGAAGCAGCGGGAGTCATCGAGCGCTTCATAGACGGTCCCGGCGACTCAATTGAGTGGTGTGATTTTGCGGAGACCAGACAGAAGGACCCGCGGATCGAAGGCTACAGGTCACGCTGCGATAAGCTAAGTCCGCTGATAAACAGACCCGGAGAGATGGACCCGGCATCGGTCGCAGAGCTTAGGACGATCATTCAAGAGCTGCGATCGATGACAAACCTTGAAACCTTGAAACTTTGAAACATGGTTTTATTACAGCACAAACTGAGCGTAAAACTCTCGCAGCGCCAGATCCTCACCCCGGGCCTGGTGCAGATGGTCTCCGTCCTCGCGCTCAACAAGCTTGAGCTCAAGGACATGATCAACGCCGAGATGGTCGAGAACCCGGTTCTCGAAGAACTGGAAGATTCGGTTCCCCTGCTCGACGAAGTCGGCAAGAAAGAAGAAGATCGCGATCGCGCCGCTGCTGCCACCACCGAAGAAAACCCCATCACCGCCGTCGAAAAGAAAGATCCCTTCGAAGAGATTGACTTCGGCTCGTTCTTTCAGGATTATCTCGATCCCGGTTACCGTACTCACAGCGAGATGGAGGACATCGAACGTCCCTCGTTCGAGAATTTCCTCTCCAAGCCGACGAACCTGACCGACCACCTCGCATGGCAATTAGGCGCGCTCAGCTTGCGCCCCGAAGTGCGTGAAGCCGCAGACCTGATCATTGGCAATTTGAACGAAGACGGATACCTGATCGCCAGCGACGAAGAGCTTCTTGGCGTGGCGCCCCCTGCGGCGCCCGAGGTCGACGCAGAGACGGCAAAGAAAATCGTGAATGAGGCGCAAGCCTTGGGCCTGGCCGAGGTTGCCGCCGAGCACGACGCCGTGGCAAACGAACCATCCGCGCTCAGTGGAATCGCAGATTCGGCGGACGAGAACAGTGTCGATCTCGCCGAGAGCGCCGAGCCGGATTACGTGGAGAGTCGACAGGTTGAAGCGTCCGTCGAGCCGCGTACAGAGGCTTCTTTCTCCTCGCGTTCAGGAGACTCTGCCGCCGCAGTCGCTCCGGCGCCGGAACCCGCGACCCAGGCGGCTCCATCTTATAAGCCAAACTTCTCGGCGGCCGATCTGCAGGAGGCGTTGGAAGTGGTCCGTCAACTCGATCCTCCTGGCGTCGCCTGCCGCGATCTGCGCTCTTGCCTCATGTGCCAGCTTCTTTATCACCAGGCTCAGTTAGCGTTGCACAAGAATGGAAACGGCACGGAGCAAGTCCTGAAGGACGCCATGGCCGTCGCCGACCAGCACCTCCGCGGCCTGCAGAACAAGCAGCACAAAGAAATCGCCAAGGCCATCGGCCGCCCCATCGAAGCCGTTCAGGCCGCTCTCGACTATATCCGTACCCTCGATCCGCGGCCCGGCCTGCGCTACAACAAAGTCCAGGCTCGCCTCATCGAGCCCGATGTCGCGTTCGTCAAGCACGGCGACGAGTGGCTGGTCATCATGAACGATGAAGATCTCCCGCAGCTTCGCCTGAACCCGGCCTACAAGAAGCTGGTCACCCGCGATGGCACCAACGAAAAGAGCACGCGCGACTACGTGAAAGAGCGCTACAAAAGCGCCATCCAACTCATCAAGAACATCGAGCAGCGCAAGCAGACCATCACCAAGGTCTGCTATTGCATCGTCGCCCGCCAGCAGGATTTCCTCGAAAGAGGCATCGATCAACTGAAACCCATGATGATCAAGGAGGTGGCCGAAGAAATCGGCGTGCATCCTTCTACGGTAAGCCGTGCCGTGGCCAACAAATACGCCCATACACCGCAAGGCGTATTCGAGCTGCGATATTTCTTCAGCGAAAGCGTTCAGGGCCCCGAGGGCGGCGGCACGTCGCTGCTGATCCTCAAGCGCCGCGTCAAGAAACTCATCGAGGAAGAAGATCCCAGCCGTCCGTTGACCGACGAGCAGATCACCCGCATCCTGCAATCGCAGGGCATTCAGGTGACCCGTCGAACGGTGGCCAAATACCGTGAAGACATGCGCATCCCGAGCACACACCAGCGCAGGGTAAAGAAATAAAAGGTCGCCAGTCGCTGGTTGATGGTCGTTGGCAAACTCTTACCGTCGGCAAGTTTGAGCTAACGACCAACGGCTAACGACTAACGGCCAAATGCAGTGCCCGATTTAGCTCATCATTATGAATTCTTAGGAGGGGGCGCTCATGAACGTGGAATACACTGGCAGACAGTACGTAGTTACTTCCACCATCCGCAAAGAAGTAGAAACCGGCCTCACAAAAATCCGCAAAATTCTCGGCGACCGTTTTGATTCCAAGGTTATTCTCGCCGTCGAAAAACACCGCCACAAAGCCGAAATCACCATCAGCCCGCGCAATGGCCCGCTGGTCGGCCTGGCTCAAGCCAAGGACATGACCATTGCCGTCAACGAAGCTCTCGACCACCTCGAGAAGCAGGCGGTTAAATACAAAACGCGCTGGATGTCGAAGAAGCGCTCAGCGCGCAAGAGCGAAGAAGTCAAAAAGTGGAATGGCCACTCGCCGCGGGTGGATGAGCAGGTTTCGCAAACCGATCTGCAGACTGTCGTCGGCACGTCGGAGAAGACAGCGGTCCCGGTCATGGTCCACAAGTATCCTGCCGTGGCCAGGACCACCGAGGTCCACCTGGTTCGCTCGGATGAAGCCGTCGCCATGCGCCCCATGACACTGGAAGAGGCCATCAAAGAAGCCCACTTCCGCGACCGCGACGTCTTCGTCTTCCGTGATCCCAAAGGCAAGTTGATGATCCTGCACCGTACCCGCGACGGCAAAATGGAGTTGATCGAAGCCCCGTAGCCAGTCACGAGCAAGCACCACGGTTCTGTCATCCTGCGCGCAGTCGAAGGATCCCTACCCGCCAACCGCGTTTGAGGCTCGAGTGCGCTTAGGAACACGCCAGTTGCGATCGTTTGTACTGCTGCTGCCAACTCTGCTCGCCTTCTGTGCAACGTCCGTATGCGCGTCAAAAGCGAACTTCCCGAAAACCTACAAAGGCACCCCCTATCAAGACACCCGCTACAAAGGCGGCCCGCAGAAAATTCCCGGCCGCGTCGAGTGCGCCTACTACGACCGCGGCGGAGAAGGCGTCGCCTACCACGACGCCGACGCCAAGAACAACGGCAGCGGAGCTCTCAATCCCACCGATGGAACATACTTGAATCAGTTCCGCATGGACGAAGCCGTCGACACCTCCTACACCAAGTTCCACGACCAGATCGACAACAGCCCGTACGACCTCGTCGTTCCGCCAGAAAACCAGCTTTATGTCGGATGGACCGAGCCCGGAGAGTGGTTCAACATCACCGTGCAAGTCGACCGCGCCGGCGTGTACACGGCCGATCTCCTCTATACCTCAAATCGCGGCGGAACCATCTCACTGGATGTGAACGGAAAGGACGCCACAGGGCCACTCACGATTCCGACGACGTTCAATGCCGCCGATCCCATCGCCTGGCGGCAGTGGCATCATTGGAATTTCGCGCGAGACCTGGTGAGACTACGACTTCCCGTCGGCAAGAGCGTTCTGACCGTGCATATCCTCACTCAAGGAAACATGAATCTCGCATATTTCGACTTCAAGAAGTCTCGATAGTGGCTGTGAATAGAGGGAGCGCCGGGTGCCCCATTTCTCGCGTTCTTTGCGAGAAGTGGGGATTTTGACTTTCGCGAAGAGAAAGCCCCACATCTCAAAAAACGACGCGAGACATAGGCCACCCAGCGCTACTTGCTCTTGACCGTGATTTCCTCCGCCTGCACCGGCGCTCCGCACTTCCCGTTCCGCAGCCCATCCAGAAACGCCTTCGTCTCCAGGAACGTAAGCTTCTCGGTCGATTTCGAAAATCCCATGCCCGCGAAATTCAGGTGCGTCGCACCGTCGATCACTCCCAGCCACTTGCATCCCGCCGGCAGGCTGTCGTATGGAATGGTGCGGCTCTTCCAGTCACCGTCGAGCGATCCATCCTGCGTGCCCGTCAGAATCAGCACTGGCTTGGCGATCCCACTCCACGCATTTTCCGGAAACATCGGTCCCGGCCCGTCGGGCGACAAGGCAACATAGGCGTCAAATCGATCCAACCCTTTCACCCCCAACTTATTCCTGGCTCCCGCTTCAACTTCCACGGTGCGCGCGCCCATGGAATGCCCGAGCAGCGCCACAAACGGGGCCTTGCAAGTTCCCGTCGCCCATTTCAATGCGGCCGCAATATCCATCAGGCGCGCGTTATACGCCGCAGGATCAAGCACCAGTTCCTCCACACCACCCTTGAGGCCTCCAGCGTGCTGCATGCGTGCCCGCAACGCAGCACCGCCGCTTTCTTTGTGTCCCATCACTACGGCTCGCCAGCCATCGTCACGCAAAGCTTCGGCGAGGTATTTGTACCCGTCTTCGCTCCCGCCGGCGCCCGGCGAAATCAACGCCAGCGGCGCACAGCCAGCGGCATTGGGAGCGTAGACGCGCAGAGGAGCCTGGGCTCCGTCCTGCCGGGGCGCTTCGACCAATTCTTGTCCCATGGCAGTGCCCGCCATGAACGCGGCTAGGCACGCGACAATAACGACCATGTGTAGACGAAATAGGCTCAAGGGAATCTCCGCACGCTGAAGGATGCTCACAGAATAAAACACGCCGCCCGGCGTGGAGTTGCACAAAGTTATAACCGCAGCTGACGGAGGTAATGCTATAGCGATTACGAGAAAGCTGTGACGAGCATCGTTTTTCCTTCGTGAACCTTCGTGTCCTTCGTGGTCAGTGCATTTCGCCGCAAATCGTATTGATACGTTTGAATAGCGATTTCGCGTGCTAAAATTCGCCGCCGAGGGACATTCGCCATGATGAATCGCATCTGTCGCCGGCTGTTCTACGTTCTTATCGTTCTCGCTGCGCCGGTCTTGTTGCCCTTTCATGCTTTCGCTCAGACGCAGACTTCCCACAAGCTTTCTGTCCATTGGGAAGAACTTACAGCCTCCGATTTCCGCGAAGGGATCCACCGCTCACAGGGAACGTGCCTGCTCCCATTCGGCATTCTTGAAAAGCACGGCCCCCACTTGCCCCTCGGCACCGATCTGCTCGATGTTCGCTACGCCGCCCTGCACGCCGCCGAGCAAGAGTACGCGGTCGTCTTCCCCGAATACTATTTCGGCCAGATTGCCGAAGCGCGCCACGAGCCCGGCACCATGGCCTACAGCCGCAACCTGCAACTCGCCTTATTACAAGAGACCACCGACGAGATGGCTCGCAACGGCTGCAAGAAAGTTCTGATCGTCAACGGCCACGGGGGCAACGACAGCCTGCTGCCCTATTTCGCGCAAACGCAGCTCGACAAGCCGCACGACTACGTGGTCTACGTCTTCGATGAGCGCACCCCGCAGCAGGGTGGCCCCGCCAGAAAGACCAAGATCGACATGCATGCCGGCGAGAGCGAGACGTCTAAGATGATGATTTCGCACCCAGAACTCGTCCACCAGGATCGCGCGACGAACGAATCCGGCGCAGACCAGGCTCGCCAGAAGATTCCCGAAGATGTCTACACCGGCATCTGGTGGTACACGCGTTTCCCGAACCACTATTCGGGCGACGGATCAGCGGCTACCAAAGAACTCGGCGAGTTCCAGATGAACTGGTGGATTGATTCCGTGGTAAAGGCGATCCACGCGGTGAAAGCCGACGACGTCAGCCTCAAGCTGCAAAACGAGTTCTACGAGAAGAGTACCCACCCTCTGGACAGCCAGCCGTGAGGCATTCCCGCCCGTAATGGGCTCTGCCGAGCGGAATTACTTGCACTCTGCCGATTTTGCGAGGATGATGTTTCCTCGTTGTCGCGGCCACCCCCAGACCGCCAAATCGAGCAGGTTGAAAAAGCGAGGGAAAGAGCCCATGAACTTCAAAACTAAATTAGCCCTTGGGGTCCTCACCGCCTTGGCTATGCTTGCGCTCACGTTTGCAATTCCGAGGGGCGGTCCCGTGCGCGATGCGCAACTGGTTCAATTTCCCATGACCGTAGGAGTCTGGGCGATCTTCGTTCTGCTCTTCGTGAAACTGAAATAAAAAAGGCAGGCCGGGCTGCCGTCTTCCCGCGGCCTGGCCTCAGCCTATGAACTGCCAATCAGCACTCCGGTGATGAACACGAGCACGCCGCCGAGTCCGACCTGCAGCGCTGCCGTAACCCAGGGCGTATCCATGTAGCGCTTGCGAATCCAGGTAATCACGCCCAGTTCTGCCACCACCACCGCGCCCGCCGCCCAGAGCGCTGCCCGGAAGTCGCGAATCAAGAACGGCAGCGTATGACCGATGCCGCCCACGGCGGTCATCGCTCCGCAAATCAATCCCCGCACCCACGGATGTCCGCGTCCCGTCAGGCTGCCGTCATCCGACAATGCCTCGGCAAACCCCATGCTGATGCCTGCTCCGGCCGACGCCGCCAGCCCCACCAGAAAAGCATCCCAGCTTTTCTGCGTTGCAAAAGCAGCCGCAAAAACGGGAGCCAGCGTCGACACCGACCCGTCCATCAGTCCCGCCAGCCCGGGCTGCACGATCTGCAAAACGAACAGGCGCCGTTGCGCTACTTCCTCGTCGGCCTTCACATTGTCCGGCAGTTTTTGCTTGTCGAGTTCCTGCGCCCGTTCTTCGTGCTCACGCTCTTCCCGTGCGAGATCATCCAGCAGTTGCCGGATGCTCGCGTCTTGAGTGCGGCTCGCCGCCTTCTCATAAAAGCGTCGCGTCTCCACCTCCATCGTCGACGCTTCTTTGCGCACAGCCTCAATTCTCAACGGACGCACCAGCCAAAGTGCAGGACGTTCCACGAACCCGCGCACATCCTGCCGCCGAATCAGCGGAATATGCTCGCCGAATTTCTTCTGGAAAAGTTCGAGCAGGCGGCGCCGGTGCCCCGACTCTTCTTCCCGCATCCCGTCAAACATCGACGCGGTTGCCGGATAGTCCTGCCGCAACCCTTCGGCAAAGTCGGCGTAGACGCGCTCGTCTTCTTCTTCCAGGGCAATTGCCAACGCCAGCACTTCGCGTTCTGTGAGTTCTTCGAACTTTTTCATGACGCCATAGCTTACAGGTCACATGGTCCGGAAAACAAATCCGGATTTCCGATCATCGACCGCCGCTTTCGGAAAGGGCCTTCTAGAAAAGGGCGGTATCTCACTTGGCAATCCGGAACCAAAACAAGCTCGGTGCGCGGATGCTACTATCCAGTGCATGAAGTCGCGTCGGCCCGCGGACCAGAAGCTGAAAAACCTGAAGGGCGCGAAAAGAAAGCCTCGCGCCGGGCAGCCCTCGCCAGAACTGGTGATCATCACCGGCATGAGCGGATCAGGGAAGGCTTCGGTGCTGAAAGCCTTCGAGGACCTGGGCTACTACTGCGTCGACAATCTGCCAGTCCAACTCATTCCGCAATTTGCCGATCTGGCCGTGCAGTCCGGTGAGATTCGCCGCACCGCTCTGGTTGTGGATGTGCGCGAAGGTTCCAAGTTGGAAGAGCTGCCGAAAATATTGAAGTCGGTCGCACGCTTGATCCCGACCAAGGTCGTCTTCCTCGAAGCATCCGACTCCGTTCTCATGCGCCGCTTCAGCGAGACGCGCCGCCCCCATCCCTTGGGCACGGACTCACCCGTTAAGTCGGCACTCAAGGCCGAACGCCGCCACCTCGGCGCAATCCGCGCCGTCGCCGACTTCGTCATCGATACTTCCAAGTTCAATGTCCACGAGTTGCGCGCTCACATCACCGAACGATTTCAGGAGCGATCTTCGGAAAAAAGTCTCCTGGTTTCTTGCGTGAGCTTCGGATTCCGGCATGGCCTTCCCGAGGACGCCGACATTGTTTCCGATGTGCGGTTTCTCCCCAACCCGCATTTCATCCCAGAGTTTCGTCCGCTAACGGGCCGCGATGCTCGCGTCGCCAAGTACATTCGTTCGTTTCCTCAGACCCGGGAATTTATCTCGCGCACCGTTTCCGATTTGCTCTTCCTGCTGCCCCATTACATCCATGAAGGCAAAAGCTACCTGACGATCGCGTTCGGCTGCACCGGCGGCCAGCATCGCTCCGTCATGATGGCCGAGGAAGTCGGCAAGCACCTCCGCCGCGCCGGATATCGCGTGAAGGTCGTACACCGCGACAGCCCGAAATAGACGCGACTCGCCATGTCCACTCCTCCTTATCCGCTCCATCCCGTGCCCATGAAGAGAAGCTAACCTCCCGCGAAACGAGATTTCTAGCTCCCGGGTACAGCCCGCGTCGGTGGTCTGGGAACCTGGAAACGCCATTCCTCCGGCGCACGACTCAAGTAGAATAGGGCCTTGCAACTCACACCCATTCCACCGGCAGCAAGCGATTGTGGCCCGTACCGCGCGGGGATCCCATGCGGCAACTGACCCGCCTCATCCGGTATGCGCTTCCTTATTGGTGGCAGATTCTGGCTTCGGTTTTGCTGATGGCCGCGGTGGGAGCGCTCGATGCTTTCAAATATCTGCTGGTCCGCCCGGTCTTTGATCGCGTTCTGAATCCCGCGACAGGGTCGAAGGAAATTCAACTCTTCGTGATTCCCGGCACCCAACATGCTGTATACCTGCAGCAACTGGTTCCCTCCCACTTCACCAACGCCTGGACCATCGTGGCCTTTGCCCTGGTTGCGTCGACCGTTCTGAAAGGAATTTGCGACTACTCGGGCACTTACCTCGTGAACCACGCTGGTTTTGGCATGATTACCGACCTGCGTGACGACCTGTACACTGCCCTGCTGCGACGCTCGGCGGCGTTTTTTTCGAAACACACTACCGGGACATTGCTCTCTACCATCGTCAACGACATCGAGCGCGTCCAGTACGCCATGTCGACCGTGCTGTCGGAACTCCTGCAGCAATTCTTCACCTTCGTTTCCGTGGCCGTTGTAGTAGTCATCCTCGGCGGAAACCTGGCCTGGGTCTTGCTCTTGTTCGTTCCTGTGATCGTGTTCTCGTCGCGCAAAATTGGTTCCCGCGTCCGCCACACCACCCGTCACGGCCAGGACAAGCTGGCCGACATCCAGAACATCCTGCACGAAACCATCACGGGAAATCGCATCGTAAAGGCATTCAACACAGAGGACTGGGAGATCTCCCGCTTCCGCCACGCGGCTCGCCGGCTCTTCCGCGCTAATCTACGCTCGGTTGCTGCCGCCGCAATCAGTTCTCCGTTGATGGATATTTTTGGTGTGGCCGGGATTGCGCTTCTGCTCTTGCTGGGCCGCGACCGCGTCGCACACAACCAGATGACGCCAGGTGTGTTTGTCGCTTTCGTCACTGCCGTCTTCAGCCTCTACAATCCGGTCCGCAAGTTCGCCCTCTTCTATAACAACTTTCAGCAAGCTCTAGGCGCGTCCTCGGAGATCTTCAAATTCATGGATCTCGAAGACGACGTGCGCGAAAAGCCGCGCGCCAAGACTTTGCCAAAGTTCTCAAACAGCGTTCGCTTCGAGCAAGTTAGCTTCGCCTACTCTAATGAAGGCGAAGAGCGGCATGACGTTTTGCACGATATCAATCTGGAAGTCCGGCCCGGCGAGGTTCTCGCGGTCGTCGGCTCCAGCGGTGCCGGCAAGAGCACTCTCGTTCACCTGATTCCCCGCTTCTTCGACGTGACGGGCGGACGGATCTTGATCGACGGCCTCGATATCCGTGATGTAACTCTCGCCTCGTTGCGGGCCCAGGTCGGCATCGTTACCCAGGAGACTGTCCTCTTCAACGACACCGTTCGCAACAACATTGCCTACGGCCAGCCCCAGGTTCCGCAGAAAGACGTAGAGGCCGCCGCCCGCGCCGCTCTGGCCCACGATTTCATTGTTGCCCTCCCGGCAAGGTACGATACTGTGATCGGTGAACGGGGTGTGCGACTTTCTGGGGGCGAGCGCCAGCGTCTGGCCATCGCGCGTGCCCTCTTGAAAAATGCGCCAGTGCTGATTCTCGACGAAGCCACGTCGGCGCTCGACAGCGAATCGGAAGCTCTGGTGCAATCCGCCCTGCACAATCTGATGAGCGGCCGCACGGTGTTCGTGATTGCCCACCGCCTTTCGACGGTGCGCCGCGCCGATCGCATCGTGGTGATCGAGAATGGCACGATCGCCGACATCGGCCGCCACGAAGAGTTGATGACGAAGTTAGGTACGTACCGGCGTCTGTACGAATTGCAATTCGCCAATGCGGGTCCACCCAAGGTAGTCGCAGAAACTTAGAAATCACGATCCCCATGCCCATACGCTCCATGACAGGTTTTGCCCAGGTAAGAGGTGAGATTCAGCCTCCCGGCGGCAGCGCCCCCGCCGCTCCGTCTCAGTCCAATGGCCGGATGGCCTTTGCGTTGTCGCTGAAGTCGGTCAACCATCGTTTCCTCGATCTTCATTTCCGCCTCCCCTCCGGGACCGATTCTCTCGAGATGCAACTCCGCCGCCTCCTCAAGGAAAAGATGGGTCGCGGCCACGTGGAAATCTCGTTGAGCCTCGAGCGTTCGACCAGTGAAACGTTTTCGCTCAATCGCGACATTATCGGTGGCTATATCGCCGCCTTCCGCGCAGCGGCCGCCGAGTTCTCCATCGCCGCCACCCCCGACCTCAACGCTGTTCTGCGGATTCCCGGCGCGCTCGACTCCGCCAACGACACTGCCGACGGAGACATCGAAGGCGCGGTCATGGCCAAAGTGGGCGAAGCACTCGACCGCTTGAATCAAATGCGCGAAGAAGAAGGCCGCGGCATTGCCCGCGAATTGCGCGAGCGCATGATGCATCTGGCCGAGGCCAGCAAGAGCGTCCAGCAGCATCGCCGTGCCGTGCTCCAGAACTACAGCGAAAGATTGCAATCGCGCCTGCAGGAACTGCTGGGGTCCACCGTAGACAAGGAACGCGTGCTGCAGGAGGCCGCGCTGCTGGTCGATCGCAGTGACATTCAGGAAGAGATCGTTCGTCTCGAAAATCACGTACAGCATTTCCTCGGTCTGCTCGAACAGGGCGGCGAGATCGGGAAAAAACTGGACTTCCTCCTCCAGGAAATGAATCGGGAGGCCAACACATTGCTCTCGAAGACCTCCGGCCTTGCGGGCGAAGCGTTGAAAATCACCGAAGCAGGTCTTGCCATGAAGGCGGAAATCGAAAAATCGCGCGAACAGGTACAGAACCTGGAATGAATTCCACCTACACGCCCATCGTCTACATCATTTCGGCTCCCTCCGGATCGGGGAAGTCGACCCTCGTCAACGAACTGCTGAAGCTGGTCCCGAATCTTGACTTTTCCATCTCCTACACTACGCGGAACCTCCGCGGCAGCGAGCAGAATGGCAAGCAATACCACTTCGTCTCCCGCGAAGAGTTCGAGCAGATGATTCGCGACGGCGAGTTCCTGGAGCACGCGGAGTTCGACGGAAATTATTACGGCACGGCGCGCCGCTTTCTGCAGGAGACCGGCCGTAAAGGCCACGACCTTCTCCTCGACATCGATGTGCAAGGCGCCGCGCAAATCAAGAAAAAGCTGCCCGAGGCCGTCACCATCTTTGTTCTGCCCCCTGATCGCAAGACCCTGGAGTGGCGCCTCCGCAAGCGCAGCGAGGACGCGGAAGCGGTCATCGCGCGCCGCTTAGCCGCTGCTACCCGTGAGATCGAGAACTACGACAAGTACGACTACATCCTGATCAACGACGACCTGGAGGAATCCATCGACCGCCTCGAAGCCATTGTTCTGTCGGAGCGCTCGCGACGGTCGAAGACGCCTCTTGCCACGGAAGATCAGAAAATCGTCGAACTGGCCGACCGCCAAAGGCTGGCCAATGTCCGCGACCGGGTGCGCCCCATACTTGATTCCTTTAGTACCCTTCCTCCTGCGGCACGACAGTAGATTTCGCGGTATCATTTTAAGGACGCCAGAACGGCGTCAGAAACTGCAAGTAGAATCGCGGGACAAGCCTGAGAGTTGGCCCTGTTCTGTTGAACGCGTTGCTCGACGTTCGGCACTGATAGACTTCAAACCTGTTTTTCGAGGGAGAGTCCCAAATGAAGTTGATCGAAGGCTTTGACAGCAACTACCGATACATTTTGGTGGCAGCACGGCGCGCGCGCCAGCTTCAGTCCGGGGCGCCGCCCGTGGTCGACACCAATTCCCGCAAGCCCTGCCGCATCGCGCAGGACGAGATCCGCGCCGGCAAGGTGAAGTGGGAGATCCCAGAAACCCGTAGCGCCGCCGAGCAAGCTGAAGAGGCTCTCGATAAGGCGCTCGGCCAGGACTAAAGGAATTGTTGATTTTGTAATTGCTGACTGCTGATTGAGAAACCGCCGGCAACAATGGTTTTGAATCAACAATCAAGAATCAACAAGTAAAATTCCATGAAAATCGCCCTCGGCGTTACCGGCGGGATTGCAGCATATAAGGCGGCAGAAATCGTCCGTCTGTTGCAGGACCGCGGTATTCGCGTGCAGGTCGTGATGACGCAGGCTGCCCAGGAGTTCGTTCGACCTCTCACCTTCGCCGCGCTCTCCGGAGAAAAAGTCATCACTGGCATGTTCGCTCCCGGCGAGGAGCATGCCCCCAACATCGACTCTGCGATCGAGCACATCGCGGTCGCGCAATCCATCGACGCGCTCGTCGTCGCGCCCGCCACAGCTGACGTGCTGGCGCACTTCGCGCAGGGCATCGCCAGCGACTTCCTGACCACGCTTTACCTCGCAACCACCGCGCCGGTTGTCGTGGCGCCCGCCATGAACGTCAACATGTGGAATCACGCGGCCACTCGGGCGAACCTACAGGTTCTCCGGCAACGCGGAGTGAAGGTCGTCGAACCGGGCTCAGGGTACTTGGCGTGTGGCATGACCGGTGCCGGTCGCCTTGCTGAGAACGAGGCCATCGTCGCCGCCGTGATGGAAGCTCTAGGTGCCTCTCAGGACTTGAGCGGGGAGACGGTTCTGATCACTGCCGGACCGACCCGCGAAAAGATCGATCCCGTCCGCTATCTTACCAACCGCTCCAGCGGTCGCATGGGATACGCTCTCGCGGAGGCCGCCCTGCGTCGCGGCGCGCGCGTGCTCCTGGTCAGTGGGCCCACTTCGCTCACTCCGCCCGGAGCAGCGGAAGTCACTCGCGTCGAGTCCACAGAAGAAATGCGAGATGCCGTCCTCAAGCTTCTTCCCGAAGCGAGCATCGTGATTAAGTCCGCCGCTGTCTCCGACTATCGTCCGAAAGACGCCGCCGGCCAGAAGATCAAGCGCAGAGGCCCGATGACCCTCGAACTCGATGCTACGCCCGACATCCTGAAAGAGATCTCGTCCACGAAAGCAGCCCAGATCGTTGTAGGTTTCGCCGCCGAAACAGAAAACGTCCTGGAGAATGCTCGCCAGAAGCTCGTCTCCAAGAGTCTCGATGCGATCGTAGTCAACGACGTCTCCCGCGAAGGCGTGGGCTTCGATTCCGACCGCAATGCTGTGACCATCATCAGCCGCGAAGAAGTCGTCGAAGTCCCCGAAACCACGAAGTGGGAAGTCGCCCAACGCGTCCTCGATCAGGTAGTCCGCCTCCGCGAACACCGCAAATCCCCCGTAAAAGCCTGACGATCCCTTTTCTGATTTGTCATCCTGAGCGAAGGCAGTCTGCAGCGAAGCGTAAGACCGCCGCAGTCGAAGAGCCTGCCCTGAGCGAAGTCGAAGGGATCCCTACCTCGCACACGGCCCTGCCTCGTCGCCACGATATAATGACGGCACCCATGCCCACGGTTCTCGACCCAGATCTCCGCCACGCACTCGCCGAACGAGTCCGCTACTGCCACGAGATGGGCATCTACGATTTCTACCGTCGCGAACCCCGCGCCTCTGAATCCATCCCAGTCGCGACTGCCATCGCCGAACTCGACGATCTATCTCCTATATTTCAAGAACTGCGAGAGGAAATGCCCGCAAAGAAATCCGCTGCAGCCGCGAAGCTCGCCAACGGCAGTATTCTGCCGATTCTCTCCCCGCATCCGGAACACGCCGTCACCGATCCCGTCGCCGCGCTCAAACTGATTCGCGAAGACCTCGGCGACTGCGCCCGCTGCAAGCTGCACAAGCAGGGACGGAAGCAGATCGTCTTCGGAGTAGGCAATCCGCGCGCCGACCTGATGTTCGTAGGCGAAGGCCCCGGTGCCGATGAAGACACGCAGGGCGAGCCCTTCGTAGGTCGTGCCGGTCAACTCCTCAACAACATGATCAAAGCCATGGGCATTCGCCGAGAGGATGTCTACATCGCGAACGTCGTGAAATGCCGCCCGCCCGGGAATCGCACTCCGGAGCGCGATGAGACGGAAACCTGCTCCCCGTTCCTCATGCGCCAGATCGCGGTGGTCAAGCCGAAGGTCGTAGTCGCACTCGGCGCAGTCGCTGCGAAAAACCTGCTCGCCATGAACGCATCCATGATGGAGCTACGCGGCCGCTTCTACGATTTCATGCCCGCCGGCGCCCGCAGCAGCGATCCTTCCTGGCAGGGAACCAAGCTTGCAGTCACCTACCATCCCGCATTCCTTCTCCGCGATCCCCGCCAGAAAGGCGAAGCCTGGAAAGACTTGCAGATGGTCATGAAATACCTGGGCCTCGAGCCTCCCAAAAAGAGTGAATAAGATAAAGCGAATAAAGACGATTTGTTATGCTGAGCGAAGCCGATCAATCGCGAAGCGAGTGATCGGCGCAGTCGAAGCATCCCTACCACAAAGAGAAAGCCGCCCTGACGAGGGCTCCAACGAAATAACGACAGCCGTGGTTTATCCTTCCACCAATGCCCGAATTCTGCGACGTCGCCGTCCCTGTGCCGCTCGACATGGTTTTCACCTACCGTGTCACCGCGGATGTCGCGCCCGTCGTCGGCGGTCGCGTGCTGGTCCCATTCCGCCAGCAGCGCATCACCGGGATCGTCGTCGAACTACACGACCGCAAGCCCCGCGTAACCACCAAGAATCTTCTGTCCGTCCTCGATGCAACGCCCGTGCTCGACGAGCAGTTGCTGCAGCTAGGACGCTGGATCGCCGATTACTACCTCGCCCCGCTCGGCGAAGTCTTCCGCACCATGCTCCCGCTGAACGCCGAGTTCAAACGCTCGATCGGATATCGCCTGACCGAGCAAGGCCAGATGGCGCTGCACCTTGCCGGCATGTCCGGATCGTCCGCCCGTTCGCGGCGCACTCCGGAAGAACAAGAAGCAGAATTCCGGGTGCTGGATCACCTCGCGAACGTCATTTCTGAGTCCGGCCCCAGTTCACCGAAAGAAGCCGCAGGAAATGGAACAGGAAAGGGCACGGCTTCAGTCGTGCCCTTAGAGCCTGATGAGCACGAGGGCGCGGGCCTTGTCCGCGAAGAAACACTCCGCTCGACGACGCGCGTCTCCAAGGCCGTGCTTTCTGGAATGGTCCGCAAGAAATGGCTGCGGCGCGAAGATGTTTCGGCTGCTCGCGACGCCACGCGCACGATGAAGGTCGCGATTCTGAAATCCGCCGACGGCAAGCTGAACGACAACCAACGCATCCTGATTGATACCCTCGCCGCCTCCGGCGGCCGAGTCCCGGTCACCACTCTGCAATCGCTGGAGATTCCCCGAACCACTCTCTCCACGCTGGTTCGCCGCGAACTGGTCGCAATCCTCGAGGAGCCCGCGGATTTTTCTGTCTCTCGGTCCAAGCCGCGTCCCGCGTTATTCGATTTCGACCTGAACCCTGCGCAGCAGTCGGCGCTTGCTCAGATGCGCCAAGGCGTCGCCGCCCGCAAATTCACCGGAATGCTTCTGCACGGCGTCACCGGGTCCGGCAAGACCGCGGTTTATCTGGCCGCCATGCGCGGAGTTTTGGAAGCCGGTCGCTCCGCCATCCTCCTTGTCCCTGAAATCGGTCTTACTCCCGCAGTCGCCGCCGACCTGCACCAGATCTTCGGCGACGAAGTTGCCATCCTCCACTCTGCGCTCTCTGATCGCGAACGCGCCGAGCAGTGGCACCGCATCAAGCGCGGAGAAGCGCGAATGGTTGTCGGCACGCGGTCAGCAGTCTTCGCCCCTGTCGGCGATCTCGCCCTGATCATCGTCGACGAGGAGCACGACTCTTCCTACAAGCAGGAAGAAAATCCTCGCTACCACGCCCGCGACATCGCAGTCATGCGTGCCAAGATGTCAAACGCCGTCGTCGTGATGGGCTCAGCCACGCCGTCGCTCGAGTCCTACTACAACGCGAAGAAGAACAAGTACGCGCTCGTCGAACTCCCCGATCGTGTAGAGCGGCGTCCACTTCCTGAAGTCGAAATCATCGACATGCGTCAGGAATACCAGGAAACCGGCCAGGAGCAGGTCATCTCGCGCAAGCTTGCTGCCGAAATCAAAGAGCGCCTCGACCGAAAAGAGCAGGTCATGGTCCTGCTCAACCGCCGCGGATATTCTCCTGTCGTTCTCTGTCGCACCTGCGGCAAGAAACTCGAATGTCAGAACTGCGCCATCGCCCTCACCCATCACAAGCGTGAGCACAAAATGGTTTGCCACTACTGCGGCTTCACCGCACCAGTTCCGAAAGCATGCGTGCATTGCGGCAGTGAATACGTCTATTTCCTCGGTACCGGATCAGAAAAGCTCGAAGAGCTTCTCCACGGTATGTTCCCTCAAGCCCGCATCGCCCGACTCGACCGCGACACCGTCCGCAGCCACGAAGATTTTGAGCGCGCACTCAACGGCCTCAATGAAGGAGAACTAGACCTTCTTGTCGGCACCCAGATGATCGCCAAAGGCCACGACATTCACGGCGTCACGCTCGTAGGTGTGGTCGGAGCCGATGTTGCTCTCGGCCTCCCCGACTTTCGCGCCGCCGAGCGCACCTTCCAACTCCTGACGCAGGTCGCTGGACGCGCCGGACGCGGCCAAACTCCCGGCAAAGTTGTGCTGCAGACTTATTTTCAGGACCACTACGCCGTCCAGTACGCCGCCCGCCACGACTTCATCGGCTTCTACGAAAAAGAGCTCCAATTCCGCGCCTGGATGCACTACCCGCCGTACTCCGCCCTGGCCAACGTCCTGATCCGCAGCGACAAACTCGACGACGCCCTGCAAGGGTCGGGAACGTTGGGTAAGTGGTTCGATTCCACTCGCCACGAAGGAGTGCGCGTGCTCGGCCCGGCGACCGCCCCCATCATGCGCCTCAAGCGCGACTACCGCTATCACTTCGTGCTCAAGTCCCCCAGCCGCGAGAAGTTGAACACTACCCTACGTGCGATGCTGGCCTATGCCGCACAGAAGAAGATCCCCCGCACTCAGGTGATTGTTGATGTCGACGCCCTCTGGTTGATGTAGCCTTCGCAGCGCGTGCACGACGATCGAGCAGACTTTCACCCACACTACAGTAACTTGAACGCGCCCTAGCCCTATATCACCATCAGTTACCGTTTCATTTAGGGGTCAGGCATGCGACTCGTCCGGAATCTTTCCTTTGGCGTTGGTTTGGCGCTTCTTGCGTTCGCCCTCGCCTTTGCCATCATCGGGTATGGCCCGCGCCACTACACGGTCTCGCACACCCATTACGCCGAAGAAGCCGTCTGGAACGGCAACAGCTTATTCCTGACCGTCCGCTCCGGCGGAATTGCCCGTTCGGAATTCAAGGGAGCATCGCATGCGCCGCTGCTCGCGGCGGTTTTTGGCATGACCGCTGGCAACGATTTCGCAATGCTTCCGAGCGACCTCACCGTCTTTCACTACTCAGGCGCGGAAGTTCAGAAAGACACGCTGGCCGGCCGTTTCATACAGGCCGTGCCCTCTGACGACGCGCTCTACTTTGTGGTCACAGACCAATCAAAGCAACGCAAAGTCTGGACCTGGGACGACTCCCACCTAGTTGCCGTCACCGGTCCCACAGCGGAGAAGTTTCTCAAGTCCGCGGACGATCAGGCCGACGGCGAGGACGAAGACTCCCAGCCCACGCTCCCGCAAGGCTGGCACCGCTCGTCTCTCTACGCGGGCCGCAACGGCGTACGCACGATCGAGGTGCCTCTCCAAACTGGCAAGGCCACCATCAAGATCGAGCAACCGAAAATCGACGCCAAAGCGCACAACTTTCCCAGCGCGATCGTTACTCTCGAGGCCTCGACCCTCGACGCGCCGGCGCAGATCTCAGGCGGCGAGTCCAACGGAACCAAAGACATCACCGCCGCAGAATTCGCTGCGTACCGTGCGCAGGATCCCACGCCCCGCATTCATCGCAGTCCCGCCCGCGCCGCACTCACGCTGTCGGAATATCTGATCTATCTGTTGATTCCGTTTTCGCCGCTCCTGGTCAGCCTGTTCTCCATCATCCGGCTGAAGTCCAAGCTCCTCGCGAACCTGCCCGAAACGGCTTCGTTCCCCAACGCACTTCCGGAGCAGTTCGGAGCCCTCGATCGCAATCGCCTCGACGAACTGACGCGAGCGCTCGAAAATCTCGGCTTCAAACAACTCGTGGACTACACGATGGTTTCGAGCATGGCGATCCCGATTCCCGGCTTCGGCCGTCTCATGGTCAACGAGCGCAGCAGTTGTTACGCTGAGATCAATCAGGCATTTCCTCCTCGCAAGAAGCCCATCGAAATGGCATGCTCGTTCACGACTCGTTGCGAAAATGGCTGGGTCATTTCGACCGGCGCTCGCAAATTCACCGGTGGAAGTTGGATCATGCGCTTGCCGCAAAGCGTGTGGCGATGCAAGCCCGGTCTCGATCCCGTGAGCCTCTTCCAGGCTCATCAACAGCAGTGCACCGAATTGACCTCCGACTTGGGCGTCCGCACCATGCCCGCGACCTCTGCCAGCGAATACTTCCGTGGTGTGCAAAATCGCATGCAGCAACGCCGCACTGCAGTGCGAGCAAAGCTGGTGCCCACCATCCTCTTTGAGTACTATGCATTCACCTTCCACCCACGCCTCGAGTGGAAAGGCGATTGGCCCAAAGAAGCCGCCAGGCGCTCAAGTTTCTCCGTCAGGGCAGCCGGTGCCTGAAATCGCTCCTGCTGCCGCTCCCTGCCCATTTTTTCCCATGACCGCTAGCCTATCCCCAGATACAATTCCACCCGCATCACACAACGAGTAGAAACCTAGTTCAGACCCTGCCTGAGGAGACATCCTTGTCTGATCTGCTGGCCACGAAACCGCTCGATCTCTTAATGGCCGAGGCTCGCGACGAAAGTGGTGAGGGCTTGCGCCGTGTGCTTGGTCCCGTCAATCTGGTCACACTCGGCATCGGCGCCATTATCGGCGCCGGAATCTTTGTCTTGACCGGCACCGTGGCTGCCACCTTCACCGGTCCCGGGATCGTGCTGTCATTCATTCTCGCGGGCTCGGGCTGCATCTTCGCCGGGCTCTGCTATGCCGAATTCGCCTCCCTGATTCCGATCGCCGGCTCCGCCTACACCTACGGCTACGCCACGCTGGGCGAAATCTTCGCCTGGATCATTGGCTGGGACCTCATCGTCGAATACGCTGTCGGCGCCGCGTCAGTTGCCGTCGGATGGAGCGGCAATCTCATCGCCCTGTTCCAGAGTTTCAACCTTCAACTGCCGCCGCAGATCACCGCCCCTCCCGGCACGCTCCTCGTCCTCTATAACGGACAGTGGTCGCGCCTGGCCACGATCGGCCCTGCGCTCGCCAGCGCCGGTGTCGACGCCACAAAGCTGCCTAGTGCTCGCGGCATTCTCGATCTCCCCGCCTATCTCGTGATCGCGCTTATGACCACGATCCTGGTCATCGGAGTACGCGAGTCCGCCAACTTCAATTCGTTCATCGTATTCATCAAGGTCGGCACAGTTCTCACCTTCGTCGTCATCGCAACCCTGTTCTTGTTTCGCCATCCGCAGATTGCAGCCGCGAACTGGCATCCATTTGTGCCGCCCAATCAAGGATCGTTCGGAGCCTTCGGATGGTCCGGCATCGCCCGCGGCGCCGGCGTAATCTTCTTCGCCTACATCGGCTTCGACGCCGTGTCGACCGCCGCGCAGGAAGCTAAGAATCCGCAGCGCGACATGCCCATCGGAATCCTCGGCTCTCTCGCCATCTGCACAGTCCTTTACGTAGCTCTCGGCCTGACGCTCACCGGTGTGGTCCACTACACCAGCCTCAACACGGCCGCTCCCGTTGCAGTCGGAATTCAAGCCACCGGCGTATGCTGGGGCACCATCGTAGTGTTGCTGGGCACCTTCGCCGGACTCACCACCACCATGCTGGTCATGCTTCTCGGCCAGTCACGCGTCTTCTTCTCGATGTCACGCGACGGCCTCTTGCCCGAGTGGGCAGGACGAATTCATCCCCGCTTCCGCACTCCGTGGATTTCCTCAATCGTCGTCGGATTTTTCGTTGCCATCTTGGCCGGCGTGCTCCCCATCAACATCCTCGGCCAGCTCACTTCCATCGGCACGCTCCTGGCCTTCGTGATCGTGTCCGCCGGAGTGTGGGTCCTGCGCGTGAAACGCCCCGACCTGCATCGCCCATTCAAGGCTCCGCTCGTTCCGTTGACCCCAATCCTGGGGATGGGAATTTCTTTTGGCCTGATGGCGAGCCTGCCCTGGAGTATGTGGCTCCGCCTGATTGTATGGCTAATTCTCGGGATGGCGATCTACTTCGGATACGGCAGAAGCCACAGCCGGCTCAGGCGAACCGCTCGCTAGCGTCTCAGCCAGTGAACCACCAAGTCGTGCGAGGCTTGCCACAGCTCGCTCCCAACCTCCCGCAGCGGATGCCGCCCAAGAGGCACGGGGCTCAGTGTGCACACCAGCATGAACACCGCAAAGAGCGCAAGCCATCCTCTCGCTCCTGAAACCCTCGGGAACTCCGCCACCTGCGGACGGCGCAGACTGCTCACCTGCAGCAGAATCGCCCACACCAGCCATCCTGCCCACAGATAGTAGGCCATGGGCAGAAGAACCAGAATGGCCAGCCGTGACACGAACCAATGGGCTCGTGGCGAAATGGAATACAGAATATGTCCGCCATCGAGTTGTCCGCCTGGCAAGAGATTGAGCGCCGTCGCGAACATACCCACCCACGCAGCGATTGCCACCGGATGCAGAAGCACGTGGTTCAACGGCAATGCGGCCACGGCGCTTCCCGGGTTCAACGCCGCCAGCAGTCCATGGATCCATTGAAAAATCAACGGGTACCCGATCTCAGCGTCAATCACATCAGGGCGGAGTGTTCCCGGCATCGCCTTCGACCACCCAAGCGACAGCACCAACAGTGCAAGCGCAACCACGAATCCTGCAATGGGTCCGGCAATCCCGATGTCGAACAGGGCTTTGCGTGATCGAATCGGGGAACGGATTAGGATGACCGCTCCCATCGTCCCAATCAATGTGGGCATCGGAATGAAGAATGGCAGCGTCGCATAGATTCCGTAGCGGTGGCAATAAAGGTAGTGCCCCATTTCGTGAGCGAGAAAAAAAGCCATCACCGCGGCCGCAAAAGGCAGTCCTTGAAAAAGCAGTTTAGGATTCGAAAAAATCCAGCTTGCCGGGAACAAAGGCGTGTCGTCCCCAAAAGAGAGGGCTGGCAGGTTGTGCGCAAAGTTGTATTGCATGCGTGCGCCGGTGACCAGTGTGGTGAAGCCGGTCGCAACCAGCAGCAACGCGTGCAACCAATAGCGCTCTCGCGGCGGCCGTCCCACCGGCCGCGGCAGCGCGTGATAGTACTCGATCGTGGAAGTAGGAATCGGGGAATTAGGTTCCGACATGAAAGCTTTGAGGGACTCTTCGGTCCCGGGGACCCCAACTCGGGCCCACTTTGATGCTACTACGACCAGAGAAAACGCGCGGGCAACAGGCGGCTCATTGTTCGTCATGCTCGGGCCGAAATGGCGGCACAAACCTGCGGCGTTTCCAAAGGAGAGAGACAGCTGCGTCCTTCAACGTGGAAGAGCGGCCCTTCGGGGCCGCGTCGAGGAGTGAGGGAGTGAAACAATACCTGCGGGCTTCAGCCCGTTGGTGGGACTCCCGCAGCGCGCGTGAATCCGCGCCGCCTCTAGTCGATCGACTGCAGTTCTTTCCCCGGCTTGAAGCGCACGGCCCTTCCTGGCGGAATGGACACTTCAGCTCCGGTGCGCGGGTTGCGCCCGATCCCCGTTTTGCGCGGACGCACATTGAACACACCGAACCCCCGCAGTTCAATGCGACTGCCGCCGGCCAGCGCCTTCTTCATGCTCTCGAAGACGGTCTCCACGGCCAGCTCGGCCTTGGTCTTCGTAATTCCGGTTTTGGCCACTACTTCGTTGATGATATCGAGCTTGATCACAAGGAACTCCCGGGTGCAGGGTCAAGATAGTCCTTCAAGTGATTGATGCTAAGGGAGATAAGTAAGATTGTCAACGGGAGCATCTATCCCGTAAACTGGCATGCACCCAGCCTGCATAGATTGCGTGATTGTGTGATCGAAAATTTGTCATCCTGAGCAAGCGCTTTTTGCGCAGCGAAGGATCCGGGCGAGCTGCGCGTTGCGTCGCGCCCTTTGCGACGCAATAATCGCGCGTCTAGCTCGCATCCCTATCACTCAATCACAAACCGAATCACTCAATTTCCCCAAGGAGTTTCATGCTGAAAAGTGACCGCTGGATCCGCAAGATGTCCAAAGAACACGACATGATCAATCCCTTCTCCGAGAAGCAGGTGCGCGAGGGCGTGATTTCCTATGGACTATCCTCCTACGGCTACGACCTGCGCGTCGCCGATGAGTTCAAAATTTTTACCAACGTCAACTCGTCCATCGTCGACCCCAAGCACTTCGACGAGCGCTCGTTCGTCACCGTGCAAACCGACATCTGCATCGTTCCTCCCAACTCGTTCGCCCTGGCGCGCTCCGTCGAATACTTCAAAATCCCGCGCAGCGTCCTGACGATCTGTGTCGGCAAGAGCACTTACGCCCGCTGCGGCATCATCGTCAACGTCACTCCCTTCGAGCCCGAGTGGGAAGGCTTCGTCACCCTCGAGATCTCCAACACCACGCCCCTTCCGGCGCGCATCTACGCCAACGAGGGCCTGTGCCAGATCCTCTTCTTCGAGTCCGACGAAGTCTGCGAAATCAGCTACGCCGACCGCAAAGGTAAATACCAATCGCAAAAGGGAATCGTCCTGCCGAAACTGTAAAACACATGTGGGGACAGCCGCCCTGGGCTGTCCTGCGCCCTAGGTTTGTTGGGCCGCTGGAGTTTACCCGTCTCGCGGGAACTCCGCGGGAGAAGGCGGCCCTCGCGTGTTCGCCGGGCACGGCTTCACCCACGCTGCCCACATGTTTTTTGTGGAAGAGCGGCCTTTCAGGGCCGCGATAAGGCGATTAGAAAAACAACCGGGCTTTAGCCCCCGCAGTCGTCCGTTCCGAGTAAATTGTCCTGGCACCCAGGTAACAATTGGTCCACCTATGAGTCGAGGGTTTTTCTCAACGCGTGCGCGTAACATGAATCTACTGCGACCCATCCCAA
Organism: uncultured Acidobacteriaceae bacterium; assembly: GCA_963706645.1. Taxonomy (GTDB): domain Bacteria; phylum Acidobacteriota; class Terriglobia; order Terriglobales; family Acidobacteriaceae; genus Sulfotelmatobacter. The sequence goes on along the minus strand of CAVPNR010000018.1, from coordinate 59,668 downwards.
GACTGACATGACGAATCGCAAACCAGCTCGCAGCACAAGGAGTCAGGACTTGCAATTCAATATCGAAACTGAACGTGAGACTAATGGCCGCTGGATCGCGGAAATCCCTGAGATTCCCGGCGCTTTAGCTTACGAAAGAACAGAGAGACAAGCGAAAGCAAAGGCTTACGCCCTTGCATTGCGCGCCATCGCTGACGATGTCGAGAAGTACAAGCGCGTGCCCCAATTCGATCAACATTGGCTGTATATCGGCATGAGCGCGTGGCCCAGCACGCGCACCCGGATCGTCTTCAACGCATGTCAAACTGCGGCACCGAGAATCCAAGTTTCCCAACTACATTTGGCCGTTTCATGACAAAGAGGAAATTGGTCCTCGCATGCTCGCCCGCATTGCGAAACACACCGGCCTCACGCCAAACGATCTCTGACGGTCCCGATCGCTTAGCCGACCCTCAAATACGTCGTATACTCCTGATCCTCGATCGCCGTGAACGGCATCATCTTCACCACCCCGCCCGCCGTCTCGACCTGCCAACCCTGCGCACCGGTCTTCTTCGCTGCTAATAATTGCGAACGCCTGACCTTCAACTCCCCGTCGGTCACTGCAAACAACACAACCGGCCCCACAACCAGCGCCACCGTATCCGGATGCTGCGGATCCAAACTCTCCAGGCGCGCCTTCAATGGAAGTTCCACTTCAATCCGGTCCCCATCCTTCCATTCCCGCCACACCGTCACGAATGTTCCGGCCAACACGGCTTCGCGCTTCCCATTCACCGACACCGACGCGCCCTCGGCCCAAGCCGGTATCCGTAAATTCACCGCAAACTCCGCCGCCTTCGAGGCCTTCAGCTCAAACTGCACCTGCGCGTCGTACGGATACTCGCTCTTCTGCGTCAAAGAAACCTGCGCTCCGCCCTCTGTCCACCGCACCGTCGACGGGATGTACAGGTTCACATACACTCCGCGCGCATCCCGGAAATACGTATTGATCCGATAATCCGCCGCCACCTGCGGCAGCGTTCCCGAGCAGCACGCCCACCGCTCCTTGTGATAAACCTTCCGCCCTTTGAAGTTGTAATCCGAATAGTAATAAGTCCGCCCATCCGCCTCGAGCGGCAACGATCCCAGCACCGTGTTGTACATCACGCGTTCCATGCTGTCGCCGTAGCGCGAATCGCGGGTCACGCGCAGCAAGCAACGAGTCAACTTGAAGTGTGCATACGAGCCGCAAGGAGTTTCAAAACTGGAGTGGGTGCTGGTCAAGCTCTTATAAATCTCGGGGCTGCCCGGCGCTCGCAGCGTCTCGTCCGCTCCCCATCCGCCAGTTGCGAAACTCTGCGCTGCCACGAAGTCGAATCCATTTTTCGCCGCCCGCAGATGCTTCTCGCTGCCCAGCGTCAAATACGCCTGCATCGCCGAGGACAACGAATTCACATGGCTATAGGCGTGCCGCCCTTCAAGATCGCTGCGCCCTTCCGCCAGCGGATCGTAGTAAGCGTCGTCCAGATATTGCCGTCCGAGCGCGCGATACTGCTCTCCCGCCCCGCGCTGGTAAGCTAGAAACAGATTTTCAGAAATCGTATACGACTCGTCCCACGTATATGACTCATCGTCCGCGTGGTTCGGCCTCCAGCTTTGTCCGTGCTCCACCGCTTTCGGCGGCAAGTGTGGCAGCGCCGTCTTGGTCGTCTCCGCCAGAATCGCGAACGCATCAGGATCGCCCACGTACTGATGCGAGTCGATCAGTCCGCAAACCAGTTTGTCGTAGGTATAGGCAGGGAAGCGCGTGTTCTCATAAAACTCGCCCCCAATCGTCTTGGCATATAACCGGTTCAGCCTGAGCACCTTCTCGCGCGTCTGCGGCGAATGGTCGATCGCATAAGACCGCGCCAATGCCGACACCCACTGTCCGAACGTGCATCCCGGCGCGAATCCGATGTCAAACAGATGATCCCGATTATTCGCCTCGTACTGATACCATCCGCCCAAGTCCGGTCCCGGTGCCGGTTGCCCCACCATCTCCCGAAACGGTTTTAGCAAGCTGTCTTCGTTCAACCCCATGAGCAAGTCATGCGTCTGCTGCAACTGTTGCTCATGCCGCGCGCTATGCAGCGTGACGTCCCCATACCCAAACTCTTCAAGCGGGCGAGAAGAGGCGGCATCAGCTCCGAATAGATTCGAAGGAATAAATAATCCGCGGAACCTGGGAACCGCACTCGCACCCGAGGCCAGCGCGGCCGACTGCAGGAATGTTCTGCGGGAGACTGAGGAACGAGAAGACATGCATCCCACCAGCTTCACTAGTGTGTTAATCGGAAGCTTATGCAGGATAGTCTACGCCGAAGTACTAAGAAATTGCTGGAATGATCGCCCCGAAACAGAGGCGAGGAACTTGCCGTAAAAAATAAGGGATGGAAACTAACTGCCGAGAAAGCGAAGTCACATCAGTGGCCTAACTCTGAAACCTTGAAACGTTGGAACCTTGAAACCTTGTAAACGCCTACCTCTGGTTCTCCCCTTCTTTAAACATGTACTTGATCGCAGGCTTATAGATCATCAGATTGGCGTCGCCGTTCTCCCGGTTCACCTTGATGCAGTTCCGGTCGTACCACTCGATGATGCCGCGCACTTCCTCGCCATCGCGCAGCACGATCACCATCGGCGTCCGCGACTGCATCTGCTTCTGATAATAAAAATTCTCCGCGTTCGTCTGCTCTGGAGGCGCGGGCTTCTTCCCGCCTCCGCCCCCCATCGGACGATCGCCACGATCCCCTCGATCTACACGTTCCATTCGCTCCATGCGTTCTCCGCGCTCATGCCGCTCTGGCCGCTCGCGTCGTTCCTGCGGCAGCGCAGCTCCACTGTGGCTATTGTAATTCTCCACGCGCGGCAGCGTCGGCCGAATCAGCTTGCGGTTGGCGAAATTTTCCTTCTCGGAGGATTCACCGGCCTGTGCGGGATCCATAATCTCTCTCATTGTGGCGCTACCTCGGATACACGCGTTCGTGCAAGCCACTGCACCTGGGACCCTGTGAATGTATCAACGAAGGCGTGAAATTTACCCTAACCTAACACAGGAAACTGCCCCTGACAATCCTTCCTTCGTGCCACTCAGTTCGGTGTGCCAAAACTTGCACACCCCCTACAATATCGATTTGCTCCGCTAGTTGGTGCTCGACAGGTCGGCCCCTCGCCGTTCTCGGCCGACCAATGTGACCAGCGTCACCAGACTGGCCACCAATAGTACCGTCCACGCTAGTACGGGCGCGAAGTTGCCGCCGTAACGGCCTTCCGCCAGCCTCGCCTGGATCACCGAATTGCGCGACGAGAAGAAGTTGCCAATCTGGTATGCAAACCCTGGCAACGTGCCCCGCACCGCTGGCGGCGAGAGTTCGTTCAAATGCGCCGGAATCACTCCCCATGCTCCCTGCACCATGAACTGCATCAGGAACCCGCCCACAGCCAGCATCGGCACCGTGCGCGAATACGCCCACAACGGAATCACCGGAATCGCCAGCAGCGCCGCGATCACGATCGCCTTGCGTCGCCCGATCTTCTCCGACCATGTCCCAAAAACAATTCCGCCCAGCAGCGCCCCGATGTTGTAAACGATTGCGATCAAGCTCACTGTCTTCGGCGTGAATCGCAGATTCTTCTGTAAAAACGTCGGATAAAGATCCTGTGTTCCATGGCTGAACGAATTGAACGCGAACATCAGCGCCACTAGAAAGACAAAAATCCCGGCATGCGACAGCACATCTCTGCCGAGGTGACTCTTCCCCTCGCGCGCGACCTGCCCCTGCAGCCATGCCGGTGACTCCTCAACTTTGCCGCGAATGTAGATGACAAGAAATGCCGGCAGCGCCCCGATTACAAACATCCCCCGCCAACCGACGAACGGAAACAGCCCGCCATAGACGAGCGCAGCCATCAGATACCCCACGACATATCCTTCTTGCAGTAGCCCCGAGAAAAATCCGCGCCCCTCCGCCGGCAACGTTTCGAAAGCGAGTGCCGCGCCCACGCCCCACTCGCCTCCCATCGCAATGCCAAAGAACACGCGCATGATCAGAAACACTTTTAACGATGGAGCGAACGCCGATGCCAGCTCAAACACCGAATACGCAATGATGTCGACCATCAGCGCTGGACGCCGCCCAAACTTGTCCGCCATCATTCCGAACAGAACCGCGCCCACCGGCCGCATGGCCAGCGTCAGAAAAATTGCCTCCGTAATCGCCGAGACTTTGGTCTGGAACTGGGTGGCCAACGCGCTGACACAGAAAATCAGAATGAAAAAATCAAACGCATCCAGCGACCACCCCAGAAAGCAGGCGATAAAAGTATTCCGCTGCACCGGGGTAAGTCGCCGAAAGTGCCCAATGAATTCCATCGTCCAGTGTTGACTTTCCTTAGTGAACCTTAGTGTCCTTAGTGGTGACGCCTCGAGCTCTTTCTCTGTGTCCTCAGTGTCCCTCTCTGGTTAAATGTTCTTCCTGCGCGCAAAGCCCAGCGGATGCTAGCATATGCTTTCAATCAGCAATCAAAAATTAACGATCAGCAATCGCACCCATGCCCGACCTCGACCTCCCGCAACGCCAGGCCACCGACACGCTGATGCTCACCGGCTTCTGGTACCGAGCTCTTCCCGCCGACCGCGTCCACCGCAACCAGCTCTACAAGGCGACGCTCCTCGAAATTCCCCTCGTCATTGGCCGTGACCGCATTGGACAGCCCTTCGCCCTGCGCGACGCCTGCCCCCATCGCGGCATGCCCCTCAATTGCGGCCGCTTCGACGGCGAGAACCTCGAGTGCGGATACCACGGTTGGCAGTTCGACGTTCACGACGGCCAGTGCGAGCTGATCCCTTCGCTCACTCCTGACCAGAATCTGAAAGTCGATCGCATCTACGCCGGCAGCTACGCCTGCGAAGAGCAAGACAATTTCATCTGGGTCTTCATCCCCGATCCTCCCCCGCCCGCCGCAGGATTTGCCCCGCGCCCCGAGGCTCCCGACGCCGCCCCGCAAATCGAAAAATTCACCAGCAAGTACAAACTCGCCTACCTGCAGGCCGAAATGCCCGTCAGCATTGACCACGGCATCATCGGCCTCATGGACCCCGCCCACGGCCCCTTCGTCCACCAGGCGTGGTGGTGGCGCACCCAGCACAGCATTCACGAGAAGAAGAAAAACTTCGAGCCCATCCCCAACGGCTTTCGCATGAGCGCGCACACGCCCAGTTCCAACTCCGCGCCCTACAAACTGCTGCGCCTCTACGCCGACGCCGATTCCATCACGACCACCATCGATTTCGTCCTTCCCAACATTCGCACCGAAACTATTCGCGCCGGAAAATACTGGTTCTCCAGCCTGACCACGGTCACGCCCATCACGCGCAGCCATTGCCGCATCGACGTCGTCGCCGCCTGGAATCTTTTCCGGTGGGTACCCTTCGTTCCCAACGTGTTGAAATTCGTCTTCGCAAAATTCGTCGAGCAAGACCGTCGCACCATGGAACTGCAAGCCGAAGGCCTCAAGCACAATCCGCACCTCATGCTGATCGACGACGCCGACCGCCCCGCCAAATGGTATTTCCAACTGAAAGCCGCCCACCTGGAAGCCAAACGAACCGGCGCAGAAATGAAGCACCCGATGTCAGGCCCCGTGACGCTAAAGTGGAGAAGTTGAAGAAGAACGAGCAGAGGTTTATGTGGCGCGGGCGCCCCCGCCCGCGCACTCTAGCTACGAAAGCTTCAAGCCAGAAGGTAATGAGAAGTTAGACGGCCAGAAAGCTAGAAGCTCAAAGCTCACTCCTCCACCAGCCAGTCCATCGCTTCTTCCCGAGTCTTAAAGGCAGGCAACTCCCGCTGCGAGAAGCTCTTGAAATGCTCGTAAAACACTTTCGGCAGACTTTCGGCACCGACCCACGCGGACCGTTTCACATACGGGCGATCGAGCACGAGAACCTCCTGCACCCGCGTCGCCACTTTCTTGTCCATCTGCGCGCCGGTGACGTCCGCCAGTGTGAGCACCGATCCCGGCGCATGCCGCGCGATATCCGCCCGCACCAGGTCGAGCAGCACCAACATCTCCTTGCCGCTGCAGTGGCTGAAGTCAATGACAAAAATGGCCTGACCTTTGTGCTTCACAAACCGCAGCCGATCGTCGAGCACTCCGCTGGATGTCTCGTCGGTATTCAAGTTAAGATCTCCTCCACCACTCCATAAGCCCCGTCCAGCGCGGCATCCAGCGCGGACGCATCCTTCCCCCCGGCCTCCGCCAGATCCGGACGCCCTCCGCCCTTGCCCCCAACTTTCTGCGCTACCGGACCAATCACCTTCCCCGCTTGCACCCGCGAGGTCAGATCCTTAGTGACGCCCACGATCAGCGCCACGTTCCCATTCGATGCCGATCCCAGAATCACCACACCCGATCCAATCTTGTCGCGCAACTGATCGACCAGCGTCCGCAACTGCGCCCGCTCCAGATTGTCGACGCGATGCGCCAGCACCTTCACGCCCTTTACTTCTTTGATCTTCTCCCCGACATTCGCCGTCGAAGACGAAGCCGACTTCATCCGCACCTGATCGAGTTCCCTAGTCAGTCTCTTGATCTCTGCATCCTTCTTCTCCAACTCCGCCTTCAGCGCGTCAGCCGGAGAGAAAGAGGTTTCACTGTCGAGCAGTGAATCGGAAATGGGTGCCCCATCCTTGCGCGGTTTTTGCGCAAGGGTGGGAGAGGCAAAACTCGACACCACGTTCTCCAACTGATGATCCATCCGGAAGTGCCGCAACGACCCCTCACCCGTGATCGCTTCAACTCGCCGCACACCCGACGACACACTGCCTTCCTTCAAAATCTTGATCAGCCCGATCTCGCCCGTGGCCGCCGTGTGCGTCCCCCCACAAAGTTCTGTCGAGAAGTCCCCAATCTTGACCACCCGAACCTTATCCCCATACTTCTCCCCGAACAGGGCCATCGCATGATACTCGTTCACCGCGACATCAATCGGCACGTCAACAATAGTGTCGACCTTCTGATTGCGCAGCAACTCCTTATTAATGAGGTCCTCGATATCCTGCAACTCTTCATCTTCCACCGCCGCGAAGTGCGAGAAATCAAACCGCAGATGCCCCGGCGCCACTAGCGATCCCGCCTGCTTCACATGCTTCCCCAACACCTCGCGCAACCCCGCATGCAGCAAATGCGTAGCCGTATGATTCCGCATGGTCGCCTGCGAACACTCGATGTTCACCACGGCATCGACTTTGTCCCCCACTCGAACTGGGGATTTCACAACCACCTGATGAGCCCGCATCTTCCTTGAATCGGGTTTTAGCATGCCTTCACTTCGGCGAGCAGATGTGGGGAACCCTGGAATCCGAAATATGGAACATCGCGTCACATCGGGATATGCCGCCGGGAGATGACGTCCAGTTTGCACAGCCATCCACGATCCCCTATCTGTCCGCCGGATTCGGCATAAAACGACGTGTGATCGAAAATGACCTCGCCGTTCTCGCCAGCCTTTAGCTCCCGCACCCCTTGTCCATTGTGGACGATCGCGAGTACCTCGCACCCATCCGACCTCGTCTGCCGATACCCCTCAAACTCCGATTTCGGCAGTTGCTGGTAAGCGGGATTGGCGGTTTGCTTCGCCGCCCCTTTCCAGGACGCGCGTGCGAGAGCACGCTGTCCTCCATCGCGTGATCGAAACCCGATTTGTCCAGAAGGAGGCCGGCGTCACGAACGGCATCCTCAATAAAGTCCAGAGGCAGCCCGTAGGTGTCGTAAAGTTTGAATGCGTCTGGCCCCGGAACTGTCGCAGGTTCGCAAGGGCCCTTTGGACTCGGATTTCGAAGTCATTTCCGAGGTCAAGATGAAGTATGGGCTCCAGCTCGACAGAGAGCACGGCGGCGGCCTTATCCGGCGCTTGCGGAAGACTTGCTAACGGGACGGTGTACAACGCGAATCACGTCGTCCAAATGCTTTTCTTGCCGTCCCGCCGCCAGTCGGCGACCACGCGCTCCAAACTGCGCGGACGATGCAGTACGACTGCTGTGCGAATCAACTCCTCCAGCTTCTCCAAACCCAGCCGCGATCGTCGTGGGCGAATCGGTCTCCTCCTCGGTTTGCACGACTTTCGACACACGTTCTCGCGGTTTCCTCTAATTCCGGATATCGCATCTCGCATCATTTCACGTACCGCAAAAACCATCTCGTATAGAAACGGTTTCGTCTGTCCGAGCAGTCTCCCATGAGTGATCGCCCTGCGGATAATCTTTCGCAACACATACCCGCGTCCGTCGTTCGCCGGAAGCACGCCATCGGAGATCAAAAATGTCGCCGCACGCGAGTGATCCGCGATCACGCGCAAAGAGGCCGCCGATTTCGTGTGCGCTTCCTTGCTCAGTTCCTTCTTCAACGATGTCCCGGTTAACTCCGCCGCCGCGCTTGATCAGTGGCGTGAACAAGTCCGTGTCGTAATTTGAAATCACGCCCTGCAGTACCGCCGCTACTCGCTCCAACCCCATCCCCGTATCGATCGATGGTTTTGGCAGCAACTTGGTTATGCCGCACTTGGCGGTCATACTGCATGAAGACCAGATTCCAAATTTCGACATAACGACCGCAGTCACACGGAAATCTGCAATCTATATGTCCTTGCTCGGAGGCGTGCTGTCCCATGTCGTAGTGAATCTCACTGCAAGGGCCGCATGGGCCGGTATCGCCCATTTGCCAGAAATTGTCTTTCATCCCCATAGCGAAAATTCGGTCTTTGGGTATTCCGACCGATCCACAGATGTTCATGCCTCATCGTCACGCGGAACGTCGAACCCAGCCTCAAGCGGCCCGGCGCCCTCAAAAACCGTTACATACAGCTTGTCCTTCGCAATCCCAAACCACTCCGGCGAAGTAATCAATTCCCACGCGTAGGCGATCGCATCTTTCTTGAAGTAATCGCCAAACGAAAAGTTCCCCAGCATCTCGAAAAACGTGTGATGCCGGTTGGTGAATCCCACGTTCTCCAGATCGTTGTGCTTTCCCCCCGCGCGCACGCACTTCTGCGATGTCGTCGCCCGCAAGTAATCGCGCTTCTCCAATCCCAGAAACACGTCTTTGAACTGATTCATCCCCGCGTTGGTGAACAGCAGCGTAGGATCATTGGCCGGGACGAGCGACGACGAGTGCACCTCTTTGTGTCCCTTGCTTACAAAGAAGTCCAGGAATTTGCGTCGGATTTCAGAGCCGGTCAGCATGGAAGAGTCATTCTAAACGAACTGCCTATCCGACGCCCGGGTCGCGCCGACGCGATCAGAAACGTAGAGGGCACAGATCCCACCGAGGAAAAATAAGGATTCCCTCCGTGTCCTCTGTGCCCTCTGTGGTTGAACTGAAAGTTGTTCTCTATTTAATAGCGTCGACGGCCTTTTCGGTGCCCTTCTTCATGTCGTGACCTGCATCCTTGGCACCCTTTTCCGTGTCCTTCGCCGCGGCCTTGGTAGCATCGCCGGTCTTATCGGCGGCCTTTTCCGTCCCCTTGGCGGTCCCTTTGGCCGCGGTCTTGGTAGCATGCCCCGCTGCGGTCGCAGTTTTTTCAGTCCCCTTCGCCGTATCCTTCGCAGCTGCTTTCGTAGCGTCGCCCGTCTTGTCCGCAGCCTTTTCTGTTCCCTTCGCGGTATCCTTCGCCGCAGTCTTGGTCGCCTTCCCTGTGCTCTTGGCTGCTTTATCGGTTGCTTTCGCAGTATCCTTTGCGGCCTTGCTCGTATCCGTCGCTACGTCCTGCGCCATCACCAGCGTACCCAGAGCCAATGCGGCAAGAAACACTTTTAGACTCGACTTCATAGTTGCCTCCTCGATTGTGATCGGAAATCCGCCTGAGAGTATGCAATATCTCCCTTGCGGAGCGCAAAGAAAATCGTGGAGCCCTGCCCCATCGATTTTCCAGATCCCCCTGCACTCACTCCGTCTCGCCCTCCAGCGCGGTCAGCGTCTCATCATCCACATCCCATTTCTTCAGGATGGTGAAGATGGTCTTCGTTCCGAATCCTGCACGCGCCAGTTGCCGGAAGATGCGTGCAGTCTCCTTCTGATCCTTCGGCTTCACCAGTCGCTTCTTGCGCAGGAATTCGCGCGCCTGCTTCTCGTCGCTCACTCCGTCGTAGGCCGCTTCCACCGCCTTCTCGATCACTGACCCATGCACTCCACGCGTCTTCAACTCTGTAATCACGCGCATACGCCCCAGTTTTTGATTGTCACGCCGCAGCGACGAGTAATACGCCGCATAGTGCGAGTCGTTTAGATATCCCTGGTCCTTCAGTCGCCGGATCACCAACTCCACCAGCGTCTGCCCGTATTCCGAATCCGCCTCTTCGATCCGTGCCCGCATCAGCCGTTTCAACTCAGCGACCGTCCGCATGCGCCGCGCCAGCGCCCCCACGGCATATTCGTACAACTCATCTTCGGAATAAGTTCGTCTCTTGGGACGCGAGAACGCCATATGGACAACGATAGTCGCAAATCGGGCACAGCACAAAACAAATGAGAACCGCAGAGGATGGTGGACACAGAGACGACGAAGGAAGAGCGAGTGGCGAACGTTTGTGAGACGGCCGACAGCACGACCTACCAGACCTCTGTGTCCTCAGTGTCCTCTGTGGTTTTCTCCCTCTCGCGTGCAAAAGAAAAAGGGCGCGTTCTTCACGCGCCCATAAACAAAGGCAACCGATAAACCTTGAGACCTTAAGTTCTACCTGTTTCCAAACCCTGCCGACTGCATCGACTGCCGCGAAATGTCCGCCGTCGACGCAATACCCGCCATACGCAGCTTGAAGTCGTCAGCGTTGGAAGCATTCTCCAGCGCGGTTTCATAGTTCACCAGCCCCGCCTGGAACAGGTCCCACAGCGATTGGTCAAACGTCTGCATGCCGTACTGCGATGTGCCCGCCGCGATCGCGTCACGAATCGACCGCGTCTTTTCCGGCACCAGAATACATTCGCGAATGTACGCCGTATTGATCATCACTTCCACCGCCGGCACGCGGCCGTCGGAGTCGCAGCGCCGCACCAGGCGCTGGCTTACAATCGCCCGCATTACGGCCGCTAGTTGCATACGAATCTGCTTCTGCTCCGGTGGCGGGAAGATCGAGATCACGCGGTTGATGGTTTCTACTGCGTCCAAAGTATGCAGAGTCGAGAACACCATGTGGCCCGTTTCGGCAGCGTGCAGCGCCGTCGAAATCGTTTCCAGATCTCGCATTTCGCCCACCAGAATCACGTCCGGATCCTGACGCAGAGAAGCTCGCAGCGCCGCTCCAAACCCAGGCGTATCCACTCCAATCTCGCGCTGGTTGACGTACCCCTTCTTGTCGCGATGCAGAAATTCGATCGGATCTTCAATCGTGATGATGTGTTCTGCGCGCGACGAATTCACGCGGTCGACCATCGCCGCCAGCGTCGTCGACTTACCGGAACCCGTAACCCCCGTCACCAGAATCAGCCCACGGGGCATGTCGCAAATCTGCTCCACCACTTTCGGCAGAAACAGTTCGTCCAACGCACGAATCTTCGTGGGAATGACGCGAAGAACCAGTCCCACGTTGCCGCGCTGCTGGAAAATGTTCACGCGGAACCGTCCCAGGCCGGCCACGCCGTACGCCATATCGATTTCCGTGGTCTCTTTGAATTTCTGCTTTTGTCGCGCCGACATCATGCTGAACGCCATGTTCAGCATGTCTTCCGCGCTGATGCGCGGCTGATCCGTCAACGGCACCAACTCACCGTCGATGCGCAGGTGAGGATAGTTCCCCACCTTCAAATGCAAGTCGCTGGCTCGCCGTTCCGTCGCGATCCGAAGCAGGTCATCAATATTCATGCGAACTTTTCCCCTGGGGACTTCTCGTCCTGATGCTCTATCATGATCGCCCGAATCGTCACCTTCCCCAAGATGACCTAGGTAATGCCCTCCACCCGGCAGCGGGGCAGTGCCTTACGTTATGTGGGGACAGCCGCCCCGGCTGTCCAGGCTGCTATGGCGCGCCCTTGACGAAGGCCAGCGTCGTCATCGGCACCGAGACCGTTACCTCGCCGCCGATCGCCAGCCTGGCGTGGAAATTCTTCAGTTTGAAGATTACCGTGGATGTAACCTCCTGGCCTTTGGAAACCAGCAGCGTCCCCTGATAACTCCGGACCTCGTGCTGGATGATCATCCCTGGCGAAAGATCGTCAATCCGGCACTTGCGCACTTCACTCTCTTCCGAGTTCGGATCGAGCGTCACCAGCGCATGGAAAAACTCCGGACTGAAGTTCGTGTTTTGCCGAGCCAGCAAGTGCGCCGCCTCGGTTCTCGACATTCCCTGATGGATCGATTTTTCATACGCCAGGATGAGCCGCAATATCTCCGCCCCCAACCGCATATCCGCCATCTCCGAGTCCGCCTCCCTCGGGGCAGGCCGGTTCTGGTGCTGGATCATCCACGCGATCGGCTCCAGACGCGGAATCCTCGACAGCAAGGCGTATGCCACGTTCGGATGTGCCTCGTACTGCGCCTCCTCATTCGGCGTCAGCGCCTCGCCGCGATACACGGCGTCGATGGTCTCCGGCGCCAGCGTCACGCAACCCAGTTGCGACAACATGGCCGCCACCTCATATTGCCAGGGATTTCCCAGCTTCATCGCCGTTACCACATGGTGAATGTAGCGACGCGCCCGCTCCGCGCGGCTGAACGCCGCCGGATTCACCAGGCTCAACACCTCTGTCAGCACCTGCAGGGAGCCGCTCAGCGTCTGTTCCAGCAATTGCTTTTCGGCGGTGACCAGCCGGTACTGCATCAGCGCCGCCGTAATCGTCTTCGCCATCACATCTTTGCTGCAGGGCTTGCTGAGAAAGCGGAAAATGCTGCCTTCATTAATGGCGTTGATCGCCGTTTCCGTATCTGCGTTGCCCGTCAGCATCACCCGGATCGTGTCGGGTGACAGCGCCTTGATGCTGCTCAACAGCTGTATCCCGTCCATCCCCGGCATCCGCATATCGGAGATTACGACTGCATAGGGACCATTCGCCCGCGTCAGGCTCAGGGCGTCTTCCCCGCCCAGCGCCGTCTCCAGCACGAATTCTCCCCTCAAACCGCGTCGGTAACCGTCCAGCACGTTGCTGTCGTCATCCACCAGCAGGATCTTTTCAGGCATTGCATTCCCTTTCTTCCTCTACCCCTGGCCGGAAGAATTGAAGCAGTCTTATTCGTTCATCGACTGCTGCCGGCTTCTGCTTTAGCTTCTGGGGGTGCTTCCTCAGAGGGGGGTGCTGCCGATGGGCCCAGTTGCTCCGCGTAGAACCCGCGCCACACACTTTCTCGCGCCGTCAAACCCAGGTGTGCCAGATAGATTGCGTCAAGTTCGGCGTCATGATTCAGTGGCGAGGCGTCCGTCGCGCTTGCAATGGCGTCGGCGGCATGCACCGCCGTCAGCGTCGAGAAGTGCGCTTCTGCAGCCTCACACGGGCGGTGATGGAATGCGACCGCATGCACCAGCGACAAGGGCAGTCCCCAAATGCTCATCAGGTATGCCCCCACTTCGGCGTGCGTGCACCCCAGCCGTTCCAACTCGACATCCTTGCTCCTGGGATTCATCTCGAAAATCTGGTGGTACTCCCGCGGCATCTCCGCCAGCAAAACCACCTTCCCGATGTCGTGCAGCAGTCCTGCCGTAAAGCTCTCTTCCACCATCGCCTTCACACAACCTTCGGAAGCCGCAATGCGCTGCGCCAGTGCCGATACTGCAACACTGTGATCCCAGAGCGCCGGCAGGTTGGCGGCGACGACGGAATTGCTCTCGAACTGCGAAAAAACGTGCACCGATAACACCAGCGTCCGCACCGTCTCGGTGCCAATCAACGACAATGCCTGCACCAGGCTCGAAACTCGCCCGCTCGCGCCCATGAAAGCAGAGTTCGCCAGTTGCAGGATCTTTGCCGCCATGCCCACATCCTTCGAGATGATTCTTGCAATCTCGCCGAGCGACGGATTTTCCTTGCGCAGCGCGGCCGTCACCTCTTCGTATAGCGTCGGCAGACTCGGGATCGACCGCAGCCGTGAGATCACCGTCTTCAGCGCTTGATTGGCCAGCAGATCCCGCATCGCAAACGCCTGGCTCAGTCGCGCCACCAACTCCTGCGGGTCGCAAGGCTTGGACAGGAACTGATGTGCGGGAGAGATTGAACGGTAGACCGCTTCCCGGCTCGATTGGCCCGACAAAATCATGCGCACCACATCCGGATGCAGTTGCTTGATCTCCTCCAGCAGTTGCGCGCCGTCCATCAATGGCATCCGCATGTCCGATATCACGGCGTCATAAGGTTCTTTCGCCAGCGCTTCCAGCGCCGCGGCGCCGCTGCTCACGAAACGCATCTCCCACTCCTGCCGCATTCCGTGCAGCGTTCGCCGCAGGCCGTCGAGCACCATCGTGTCGTCGTCCACGAAAAGCAGGCGTTTGGGCATTAGACCTTCTTCCCGGCGTCCAGTTTGACCGGCAGCGTGATGAAGAACGTCGTTCCTTGACCGATCTCCGTCTCAAACCAGATTTTGCCGCCATGTTTCTTGACCATCACCGTATAGGCCAGCGCCAGTCCTTGCCCCGTGCCTTTGCCCACCTCCTTCGTCGTGAAAAACGGGTCAAAGACTCTGTTCCGGATGGCTTCGGGAATTCCGTTGCCTGTGTCCTTCACCGCGATCTCCACGCTGTCCCCACGCATCCGCGTGCTCACCGTGATCGTTCCTTTTTCTTCGCCTTTTACCTTTTCTTTGATGGCATGCGCGGCATTCACAATCAGGTTGAGCACCACCTGGTTGATATCCCCGGGATAGCACACCACCGGAGGCAATGTCTCATCGAATTCCTTCACAACTTCCGACACGTACTTCCACTCATTTCGAGCTACCGTGATGGTGGATTCAATCGCCTTGTTCAGGTCCGTTGCGGTCTTGTCTGCCGAGTCCGGATGCGAGAATTCCTTCATCGCGCGCACGATCTTCGCTACTCGCCGTGCTCCATCGAGACTCTGGTCAATGGCGCGCGGAGCCTCGGTCGCGATGAACTCCAGATCACAACTCTTTTCCGCCTGCTGCAACGCCGCCGCCACGCCCGTCGGCAGCGCTTCCCCGGCATTGTGAACGGCCTCGCGATACCGTTCCAGCAACTCGTGAGTCGACTTCCACGAATCGCGCAAGAACGTCAGGTTATCGGTCACGAACTGGGTAGGCGTATTGATTTCGTGCGCGATCCCGGCCGCCAGCTGCCCAATTCCCTCGAGTTTTTGTGCATGTCTAAGCTGGCTCTCCAGCGCTCGCCGCTCCGTGATGTCGCGCACGAACGCGAAGGAGTATTCCTGTCCATCGAACTCCAGGTAGTTCGCCGTAACCTCTACCGGGAACACCTGCCCTTGTTTGGTTCGGTGCTGGGTTTCGAAGGTCATCGAGCCCCGGGTTTTCATCTCATCCCAGAACTTCCTCCAAACCTCCTGGGGCACCACGGGATTGATCTCCGGGATCGACAGCCCAAGGAGTTCCTCGCGAGAGCGGCCTAGAGAGACGCACGCGGCTTCATTGCCATATACGATACGACCCTGCGGATCGATCCAAAGAACCGCGTCCGATGCCGTCTCCAGCGAGGACTGAGTCAGCCGCAACTCCCTTTCGGCCCGCTTGCGCTCTGTGATGTCCACCAGCGTCCCCTCGATGATCCGGCCGTCCGCCGAATCATCTTCGCCAATCGCGAAGCTTGCGATGACCCAGAACCATTCCCCATTCTTGCGGCGAAACTTCATCTCGTGGTTGGAGAAGCTTTTTTCAGAGTTGAGTTTGCTCAGGACCACATCCCGATCGGAAGGCTCGTAATAGAAATGGGTGGACGGGAGGCCCCGGATTTCCTCAACCGAGTCATACCCGAACATCCGCACGGCCGCCTGATTGCAATCCAGCACGCGCCCGTCCGGCGAGGTGCGCACCACCCCCGCCAGGTTCCGCTCGAACAGGAGCCGGTAGCGTTTCTCCGACGCTCGCAGCGCCATCTCCGCCCGCCTGTGCTCCGTCACGTCTTCCTTGACCGCGAGAAAATGGGTGATGACTCCATTCTGGTTCGTCATCGGCGTGATGGTCGCGGCCTCCCAGAAGATTTCGCCGCTCTTCTTCTTGTTGCAGAACACGCCCCGCCACTCTTGGCCTCGCGTGATGGTGGACCACAGCTCCTCGTAGATTTCGGGAGAAGAACGCCTGGCGTTCAGCATGCGCGGATTTTTCCCCACCACCTCCTCCGTGCTATAACCGGTGCACTCCGTGAACTTGCGATTGACGTAGCTGATATTGCCCTGCGGATCGGTGATCACCACCGATACCGGACTCTGCTCCACGGCCAGTGACAACTGCTGCAGTTCGTCTTCGTTTCGTTTCCGTTCCGTGATGTCCCGGAAAGTCCAGACTCGCCCGTAGTACACCCCGTCCTTGTCGATCACCGGAGCGGAATAGCGGTCCAGGATCACTCCATTCTTCAGCTCGATTTCGTCGCGACTCTTCTCATCCGGATGTTTGTTAAGGTGGTTCACTTTCGCCAGAAACGCTTCCGGATCCTTGATGAGTGTGACCACGTACTGCAGCATCCTCCCATCGTCTTTCTCGGACAAAAGTTCGTCGGGGATTTGGAACAGTTCGCCCAGTCGCCGGTTCATCATCAGTCTCTGCCCGCAGGGGTCCACGACCAGCAGACCGTCGATGGTGGAGTTGGCTTGTGCTTCCAGAAATGCCGTTTGGGACAGCAGTTTCTCCTCCGCCTGTTTTCGTCGGGTTATGTCGCAAAGGAAGCCATCCGCGTAGAGCACTCCGTCTTCTTCGTGAGTTCCCGTCGCGCGGTCCTGGATCCAGATCCACGCGCCATCCTTTCGCCGCATGCGGTACTCTTCGTCAAACACTCCCCGCTTCTCAAACAGGGCCTGATAAGCCTGGTTCACCCGGCCAAAATCTTCGGCGTGGGTCTGACTCCGCCGCAGATTGGTGCCTGCTCCACGTATTTCCTCCGAGGTATACCCCAGTACCGACTCGATCCGGGGGCTCATGTAGATCGTCCGCCCGTTCCGGTCCGACGTCCACGCCACGTCCGGTGCGCTTCCCAGAATCCTGCGAAACTTCTCCTCACTGCGCCGCAGCACGTCTCTCGCATTCTGGATCGCGCTGATGTCCTTGACCGTGACCACGTAGCAGGTTCGCCCCGAGGGGTGCTTCAGAGAACGCATCCAGTACTCCGTGGGAAAGCAGCTTCCATCTTTCCGCCAAAGAACTTCCCCAACAATATTGGCCGCCTCCCGCGTAGCCATCGCTTTGCGCAGGGCACACTGCTCGGCTGGGTATCTGGTTCCGTCGGGGTAGCTGTGATGCAGCAATTCATGGACATTCTGTCCGACGATTTCTTCCGCCCGATACCCCGTCATCCGCCCCAGCGCTTCATTGCAGAACGTCGCGTTTCCTGCCGCATCCAGACCGCAGACGCCCTCCACGACCGCATCCAGGATCGCGCTCAGCTCAACGTCTATCGATCCGCCGCGGTCCTTTTCCAATGGCTTCGGGATCATAGCTATACCCGCATGATCCATCGGCAAGATCAGCTCGGAAGTTGAGAGAGGAAGTTGCAGAAAAGGAGGCCCCAGAATGCGCTGCGGGAGCACCAATAAGGATGAAGCTCCCCCAAAAGAAAAGCCGCCCATCGCGGGCGGCTTCTCAACACTCGGGCCTTTCAACACTTGATGACCAACGACTAAGCGGCCGTCTCTTCCACCACCGGCGGCTGGAACGGCTCATCGTAGCTGCCGCCATAAATCGACGGCACCTTCGATCCCATGGGACGCAGGTACGTCGCCAGCTCTCCGCGGTGATGGATGCTGTGGTTGTTCAGGAATCCCAGATACGCCACCGAAGGCATGTTGAATACGCCGAAGAAGTTGACCGGCGTCATCAGCTGCTCGGCGCTCATCGCTTCCACGCGCGCGATCCCGCGCTTCACGTTGTCGTCGTACCACGCCACCACTTCCGCCGTGGTCTCCGGCTTGTGCTCCGGATTTTCCATGTTGAACTTCAGATCGGCAATGCCATCCAGAAACTGGATGTCGGTGTTCGCCAGGTGCCACGCCAGTTCCTTCGCCGTGCGCGCCTTGGGATCGGGACGGTAATCCGACTTCGCATCGGGAACTGCCGCGATCACTTTCTTCGTGATCTCCGCTTCGTTCTTGAAGCCGTCGAGCATGACCGCTCGCAGGCCGAGGGCAAATTCAGGAGTCATTTGGGACATTGTTTTCTCCTTGTTGTTTTGTTTCTTCCGGGCTAAACGGACTGAAGGGGCGCTTGGGAGCGCCCCTCGAACTGGGACCGAGTTGGAATTCGAACCGGCCTGATTATACCCCGACCGGCTGTTTGCTGCCCGCCTTGCTGCCCACCGGCACTGCCGTGAACCAATTATGGCGGTCTTTCTTCTCGCCGTGCACGATGGCGTAAAACTCCTTCTGCAGCGCCTTCGTGACCGGACCGAGCCCGCCGCCCTTGCCCACCTTAATGCGGTCAACCGAGCGGATCCCGGTAACCTCTGCCGCCGTTCCGGTGAAGAACGCTTCGTCAGCAATGTAAAGCATCTCGCGCGGAATCATCTGCTCGACAATTGGAATGTTCAGGTCGCGCGCAATCTGCAGCACCGAATCGCGCGTGATGCCCGGTAGCACCGAACTGCCGAGCGGCGCCGTGATCAGCTTGTCGCGATGCACCAGGAACAGGTTCTCCCCCGAGCCCTCGCTGACGAACCCGCCCTTGTCGAGCGCGATGCCCTCGACGTAGCCGTTCGCGATCGCTTCCATCTTGATCAGCTGCGAGTTCATGTAGTTCGCGCCGGCCTTGGCCATGGCGGGCAGCGTGTTGGGTGCCAGTCGCGTCCACGACGAGACGCACACGTCCACGCCGTCGCCATCGCCGCTCAAATACTTTCCCCACGGATAGTTCACGATGTACATCTCGACCGGACAGTTCAGCGGATTCACGCCCGCGTCGCCGTATCCGCGAAACACCACCGGGCGGATGTAGCACGGCCACGCGCCGTTATGCGACACGGTGTCGAGCATGCCCTTGATGATCTCCTCCAGCGAGTAGGGGATGTCCATGCGGTAAACCTTGGCAGAATCGAGCAGCCGCTGCATGTGTTCGGTGGCGCGAAAGATGGCGGGTCCGGTGGGCAATTCGTAGCAGCGGATGCCTTCAAAGACCGAAGACCCGTAGTGAACGACGTGCGACATCACATGAATATGCGCGTCGTCCCAGTTGATGAGCTTGCCATTGTGCCAGATCTTGTCGGTCTTCTGAATTGCCATGCGGACTCCTTGATGGGCGCTGCGTTCTGGATAATTATATCCGAGGGGAACTGGCTTCCGGCTTCGGGCTCTCGGCTTGCGGTTTCAGCTTCCTCCTTCAGCTAGCATTGCCCATGACGTTGTCATCAAGGACATTGCCCCATCGCGTTGTCATCAGCATTGCCTCATGACGTTGTCATCCTGAGCAACCGCAGTCGAAGAGCCTGCCCTGAGCGAAGCCGAAGGGATCCCTGCAATTCCTCTGTGGCGCGGGCACCCCCGCCCGCGGCTCTTTCGCCACTACGAAGCTTGTTTCTCCTTATGGCTGCGTCTACGCGCGGCTTGCGCCGCGGGCTGCACTCTTGCGCTCCTTCGGAGCTTCTTTCACGCCTAGTGGCGGCTTGCGGGTTGCGGCTTCGGCTGCTTCGGCTTGGACTGGGTTCGGTGGTGGTGCACTGCGGCCCGGTACTTCTGGGCCGCCTGGACAGCCGGGGGCGGCTGTCCCCACATTCGTTGTCCCAGCACCCGTTGTTCTTACATTCGAGGTGCTTGCATTCGGGCCTAGATGGGCTGGGAGTAAGGTCGGCGATGCAGTGGCGGGGGATGCGGATGATGGGGTTGGTTTTCTCAGGTGGGCGGGGATTTTGTCGGCGCCACCGAAGTATTCGATCAGGGGATCTTCTTTGGGAACGCGGGCGGCTGCGGCGTATGCCTCGTGGCGCCGAAGTTCGGCGGCGTATTGTTCGTCGACTTGTTCGAAGGGCGGGTCGGGGTAGTTGGGGATCTCGCGGACCATTTCGTCGGAGTGAAGTCCGAATTTGACACGGCGAATGTTGCGGACGGCGGTGTTGAGGGCGCGGAGGATGAGTTCGGCGCGCTTGAGTTCGATGGTGCCGCGCAGAAGGGAGTTGACGACTTCCATCAGCGAGGCCTGAATGGACTCCTCGTCTTCGAGGAGGGCGTGGTGATGGATGCGGGAGGCGGGATCCTTGACGGTGCGGAGCATGCGCTGGTGGAAGTAGCAGAACTGCTCTCCGCGGAGTGGGGGAGAGCCGCAGCGGACACCGGAGACTTTGATATGAGTGCAGGATTTCAGGTTCGACATGAGCTTGGTCCTTTCGGTATAGGCAACAATTTTTTCGTAGCTCTGAGCTAAGATCTTGGCTTCAAAGGAGTTGGGGCGATAGGCGATGATGACGTCCGCGTATAATCTTGGAAACATTGGACTTGCGAGTAAAATCTTGCGAACAAAGGACTTAATGTCGAGGGCGGTGGAGGATTTTCCCGTTTTGGGCTTCCGGCCTTCGGCTACCGGCTTCCGGAGGTCGGTGTCCGGGTTGCGCGGGGGACTGGGTGCGTTGGGCATGCTCCCAATTTGGACTGTTGAGATTTCTCAGTAAAGGTCATGCGTCACAAGAATGAAATAAAGTTCTGTGGAAAACTTGGGGGGGGAGGAAAGTCAAAATCTCCACTCTAATCTCGCCACAGAGCGGCGAGATTCGAATGGGGTACCCGGTTTTTGGGGCACACGGCTAGAGTGCGACAAAGAGTTCTAGGAACTGGCGCGGGGTGACGATGGGCATGGATTTGTAGTTTTGCAGGGCCAGAAGGTGGTGGTCGCCGGAGACGATGGCTTGCGCGCGAGCTTCGACCGCGCACTCGAGGATGCGGTTGTCATCGGGATCGGCGGGAACGGCGTTGAGGGTAGTGCGGGGCGAGACCATGGTGCCCATGCCCCAGAGGACCGGCAAGGCTTGTTGGAGCATGGCTTGGGGCCAGCCGAACTTTTCGGCGAGGACGCGGCGGACTTCGGTTTGGATGGGCGCGGAGTAGAAGAGTTCGCATTGCCCGGATTCGACGAGTTCGAGGACGCCCCGGGGCACGCCGCCGAAGACCAGGGCCGACACGATCACGTTCGTGTCGAGAACGATGCGGATCATTTCTTAGTGGCGCGTTTGGAGGCGCGGAGTTCGTGGACGAGGCGGTCGACGTCTTGTTCGCGGATGCCCTGGCGGTCGGCTTTGGAGCGACCGTAGGCGTTGATGTCGTCCCACCAGGAGCGGCGTTCGTAGTGGCGGAGGGCTTCGCGGATGAGTTCGCTCATGGTGCGGCTCTCCCGCTTGGCGATGGACTGGGCGCGCTTCAGCATATCGGGGGGCAGGGTTACGGAGAGAGTTCGAGTATTTCGCATGGGGATATTATATAGCAGGATTTAGCAAGATTAAGCGTGATTCGGCGGCGAGGCCTCCCTGCGCGCCCTTTGTACATCTGATGCGGAGGGAATGCTAGGCACTTTCGTGGTGCGGTGGGGGCACGGAGTGGGGGCATCGGGAGAACTCCCTGCGACGGTTGGGGTGGGGCCGGGGGAACACGAGGTCCTTCGACTGCGGTTGGTCTTGCGCTGGTGCGCAAGACCAATCCTCGCTCAGGATGACAGTTTTGAAATGGTGGACGCTACTTGATCGGGGTTAGGGCCGCCTGCGTGGTTGCTACGGGGAGTTCGTCGCCGCGGAAGTATTTGGGGTTGTCTTTGGAGCCTTGTTTGAAATTCGCGGCTTTCATTTCGGGCATGGCTTCGTAGGGCTTGGAGTAGTCGTTGGCGGCGTTCCAGAACAGGAAGCCGATGCCGCCCTTCTCTTTCGCCGTCTCGACTTGCACCTTTATATATTCGGGCGAGTAGGTCTTGGTACGCCAGTGGAAGGCTTGCAGCCAGGGGCGGATGACCACGCCGCTGCCTTTGGTGATGAGTTCGAAGCGGTCCATGGACTCGCCGATGAAGTGGGCGGGCTCGTCGCCGGGGTGGGCGATGTTGTCCATGCCGAAGAAGTGCGAGGGGTAGATCATGGGGCTGAGGATGTCGCAGTAGTGGGCCATGCCGACGATGTCCTGTCCGGTATGGGCGAGGTCGACGGGGCGCTGCCAGGCCATCACGCCGAAGACGTCGAGCGAGAACAGGGCGCCGGTGGGGTGGATCTCGGCGTAGGCCTTCTTCAGGAATGCGGTGATGACGTCGGTGCGCTGCGGGCCGCGGGGGGCGTGGCAGGCTTCGGTTGTGGCGTCCCTATGGGACTTGTTCGCATTCTTGGCGGGGTGGGCTGCGTTCTTTTGCCCCTTCGGGGCTGCGGCGGATTGGGTCTCGGTGGCTTCGGGTGTCGCGGAGGTTCCGCCTTGCTTCGCTTCGGCGGGACGGCCGAGGCGGCCGTCGCCACACGTTCCGGTGTCGCTGCTTGCGACTTCTGCGGCGGGTTCTGGTTGCTGGCCGTTCTGGTAGACGAATTGGGCGTCTTTCTGGTCGCCTTCGGCGGGAAAGCGGACGTAGTCGAACTGGATTTCGTCGGCGCCTAATTGGGCTACGTATTTGGCCAAAGCAATGTTATAGTCCTGCACCTTGGGCTGCGAGGGATCGGTCCAGACGAGTTTGCCGTTTTCGCGCCAGGCTTGCTTGTTCATGCGGGACTGGACGGCGAGTTCGGGATGTGCGACCACCAGGCGCTCGTCGCGGAAGATGGCGATGCGGGCGATGGCGTGCATGTTCTGCTGGTGCAGGAAGCGGACGAGTTTGGGTACGTCGTGGATGTAGATTTTGTGCTCGCCGAGCAACGGGTGCTCGAAGGGGATGGTGACGCTGCCGTCGGAGTCCTTGATATCGAAGACGACAGCGTTGCCGCCGACTTCACGCCAGTGCTTGATGATGCGGAGTCCGTGATCGCTGCCGGCCATGATGCCGGTGAGGTAGATGGCGCGGACTTCGAAATCCTTGGGAACAACGGCGGTCTTCTCTGTGACGGGGGCGGAGAGGATTCCGGGGATGACGATGTTCTCGTTGGCCTTGAGGATGTTCGAGGTGTCGGACTTGTGGTTCACGGCGCGGATGGCGTCGGCTAACTCGGAAGACGTGAGGTAACTGGTCTTGCCGAGGTAGTGGCGGGCGATGGTGGGAATGGCTTCTCCCCTTTTAGCGGTATAGATTTCGGTGCCGGGAGCGGCGATGGGTTTGGGCTCGGGGAGCGGCTTGGCGGTGTTCACCGAGGAGTTGACGTTGTGAAGCTGTGAGGCTTGCGCGGGCTTGGACGTCTGGGCTTCCGCGGTGAAGCTGGATGAGTGCGAGCCGACATGCCATGCGGCGGCGGCGAAAGCGAGACAGGAAAGTCCCGTGATGAGGCGAACAGACGAAAGGCGCAAGCGATCCTCCGCGAAAACCTACATTCGATATTAGATGCGAGTTTTAGGGGTCGCTAGTTACGAGGGGAGTAACACGGCTGTGCGCGGTACTCAGTACTCGGTACTCAGTTGTGGACTGGGGCGCTCGGCTTCGCCTTCGCTTGACGGCCGAGGGCGGCCGTCGCCACAGGAGTTTTCTCGGGTACCAGCGTTACTGGTACAGGTTCCTTCCTTGATGGTGCAAAGTATTTCCCATTGGGGATGTGGGGGGCGCGGGTACGGGGTGCGGAATTGGGATTAGGGCGCTCTAAGCCTTGGTGGATGTGGGGGTTCCGAGTAGTGGGGATTATGGGCACGGCATGGCCAGCCGGTTGCTTATTTCAGTGGCAACCGGATGCGGCAGGATTCGGGAAGCGGGGGACGTGAGTAGGGTGCTTCCAGGATGTAGGCAAAGGACACGGAGAGAGGCCTACAAAGTCCGGAAATAAATAGAGAAAGGCCGAAGAAAACGGCCTCACGAAAGGGAAGATGTCCGGGAGCCCCGGGCTACGAACTATGAGAACGAATCTCGCAACCGTGCTGGATCCGAACCGTCGCAGCAACGATGCTGGAGAGTTTGATGCCGCCCTGCGCCGCCGCATTGTGGGACAGGACGCTGCTGTCGAGAAAGTCGTGGAAATCTATCAGATGTTTCTAGCCGGGCTGAACGCGCCGGGACGTCCGGTGGGGAACCTGCTGTTTCTGGGGCCCACGGGATCGGGGAAGACGCGAGTTGTGGAAGCCATGGCCGAGGCTTTGTTCGGGGACTCGCGGGCGTGCATCAAGATTGATTGCGCAGAGTTCCAGCATTCGCATGAAATTGCGAAACTGATTGGTTCGCCTCCGGGATATTTGGGACACCGGGAGACGCATCCGCTGCTGACGCAGGAAGCGTTGAACCAGTGGTTCACGGAGAAGCTGAAGTTGTCGATTCTGCTGTTTGACGAGATCGAGAAGGCCTCGGATTCGCTGTGGCAGTTGCTGCTGGGGATTCTGGACAAGGCGACGTTGACTTTAGGCGACAACCGGCGCGTGGATCTGTCGCAGTGCATTATCATTATGACTTCGAACCTGGGCGCGTCGGAGATGACGAGCCTGGTGGATGGCGGATTCGGATTCGCGCCGAAAGCGGTCGAAGTGGATGAGTCGTTCGACGACAAGATCCAGCGGACGGCGGTGGAAGCGGCGCGGCGCAAGTTCACGCCAGAGTTCATGAACCGCATCGACAAAACGGTGGTGTTCAAGACGCTGCGCGACGGACATCTGTCGCAGATTCTGGACATCGAACTCGGGATGGTGCAGCAGCGCGTGCTGATGGCTGCGGGCACGAACCAGTTCGTGTTCAACTGCACTCCTGCCGTGAAAGAATTTTTGCTAAAGGAAGGAACGGATCCGCGATACGGAGCGCGGCACTTGAAGCGCGCGATCGAACGCAACCTGGTGTTTCCGCTGGCGAATCTGGTGGCGACCGGACAGGTGAAGCTGGGAGACTTCGTCCGCGTGGACATGGCTTCGGAGAATAAGATGATCTTCGTGAAGGAAGCCGAGAACACGATGGCGCCGGTGCTATTGGAACGCTACGGAGCCGCGGCCGCGAATCAACCAAGCGCGCGGGCTGCGCGGACGGCCGTCAATAATCGCAGGAACGGCGATTTCGGGACAAGTCCGTCGGTGGCGGAGAGTAAGTAGAGCTTCGAGTTTTGAGTTGCAAGTTTTGTAGGAACCTCGCTTGACCGCATCTCGCGAGACGTTCTCACTTGATGGCGCCGGAACCCTTCCGGCGCCTTTTTTATTTGAGGGAGTAGGCAAAAGCGCTAACCACGAAGGGCGCCAAGGATCACGAAGGACACTACTCGAGGTGGCTACTCTCGGGTTACTCGTGGAGGACTACGCTCAGCAGGGAGCTGTGGATTTTCAGTCCGCCGTTGTAGTGGATGAATCCGAGTTTGCGGAATTTGTTCATGAAGAAGTTGACACGCGAGCGGGTAGTGCCAATCATCTCCGCCAGAGTCTCCTGACTGACATTGGGGATGATGGTTTCGGGGGAATCTTCTTTTCCGAAGCGGGCCAGGATCAACAGGGCGCGGGCCAGGCGCTTTTCACTGGAGTTGAATAACTGATCGACTAAGTCGGCCTGGGTGCGGTTATGGCGTCCGACTATGTATGCCACGAACAAATCCGACAGTTGGTGTTCCTGGTGGAGGGTGCGTTGCATCTGCTTTTTTTCGATGCAGAGAATCGATGAGTCGGCAATGGCGGTGGCGGTAGCCAAGCGGATGGGCTGATCGGCAGCGAGGCATCCTTCACCGAGGAAATCGCCGGGGCCAAGCAGCGCGAGGGTCGCTTCCTTGCCTTGCTTGGAAAGAACGCTGAGTTGCACCGCGCCCTTCTGAATATAGAAGATGGTGTCGGCCCGGTCGCCTTGGGTGAAGACGGCCTGCTTCGGCTTGTAGTGTGCGACCGTCTTGCCAATACCGACACTCATTAAGAAGCGGTGCGGATCGAATGCCTTCATGAGTAACCGGGCAGGGCGCCGTGGTAGGGCCTTCCGACGCGTTGGCATGAAAAACTCCCGGAACCCGGTACTGCCGGTTCCTCGATTGCTCATCGTACGGTAGCGTACATTCTCTGCATAGTGTACGCGAAAGGACAGGAGCATGTGCAGTTTTGAACTGACAGAGAGATGGGGATGAGCTTCACTGAAACTCAGAATTGGTGATCGTCAAGCGTGGGGGACTGGGGTCCAAAGAAACAGGAGTGCAGTGTTGCCCGTCGAAGTGCGCCCATGGCAGGGGCTGCGGCGGATCAGGGAGAGGCAATGAGCAGAGCGTATCGAGGGCCGAAGAAAATGGTCCTGTGCATCGACGACAGCGAGTTGATTTTGGAGTACGAGCGACGGTTGTTCGAAGAGTCAGGATACATCGTGGTTGCGGTGGAGTCACCGCGCAGGGGTTTGAGACTGGCGAGGTCGTTCGCCTTTGATGCTGTGCTTCTGGACTACAGCATGCCGGAGATGAATGGGCACGATGTGGCGGCTGAGATCAGGAGACTGCGACCAGACACGCGCGTGGTGATAGTTTCGGGCTGGGAGATTCCAGAGGAGACGAACCGGCTGGTGGATGCTGTTGTCCCCAAGCACAAGGCCGCGCGGGATTTGTTGCCGACGGTGGAGCGGCTGTGCGGGTTCGGGGACTCAATGCAAAACGAAACGGAGATGTGACCGTCCTCCCCCGGCGGCCGAGCGGCTCTGCTTGATGTATCGTTCGCAGGGCCGGTCTTTTCTTTGCATATTCGCAAGCGCTGGTATCGTTTCGACCTAACCTGCCAGCCATTCGATCCTACTTCGCGCGGTAGACCGTTTTTCCAGCAACCATCGTCCACACAACTTTTGTGTCGCGCATCTGCTCGGGTGAGACCGTGAGGACATCGCGGTCGAGCAAGACAAGGTCGGCGCGCTTGCCGGGGGCGATGGATCCGATGGAATCGAGATTCATGGCGCGGGCGGAGTTGCGGGTGTAGGCATAGAACATGGCTTCGCGGGGCATGTCCTGCGAGGGGTCGAGAATGCCCTCCGGTCCTTTGCGAGTTTCAGCCTGATAGATGGCGCGAAAGACGTTGGCAGTGGAGACGGGCCAGTCGCTGGCGCCGGAGATGATGCCGCCGTTGTCGAGGACAGAACGCGCGGGATATTGCCACTCGTAGACGCTGGGATCGAGGTAGGGTTTGACGATCTCGATGGTGTCGTTACTAGCCTCGGCCCAGAAAAGCTGGAGAGTGCTGATGACGCCGAGTTCGCGGAAGCGGGGAAAATCTTCGGGTTGGACGAACTGTTCGTGGGTCAGGGTGTGAGGCAGGCCGGAGTCGCCGTTGGCGCGGCGCGCGGCGGCGATGCCATCGAGGGCAGCCTTCACGGCGCCGTCGCCGATGGCGTGCACGTGGATGATGAGTCCCTGCTTGTCGGCAGCGATGCAGAGTTCGGCAAATTTTGCGGGATCAAAAAGAAGATCGCCGTTGCGACCGGTATTTTTGTAGGGCTTGGTGAGGTTCGCGGTCTGCGAGGGGAACTCGACCACGCCGTCGGCGAAGATTTTGATTCCCGTGACGTGCAGATTCGGAATGTTTTTGTAGAGTTCGCGAGTCTTCTGGATGGCGGTGAGTTCGGCTGCGGGGTTTTTCGCCAACACCTGAGGGAAGGCGTTTACTTCGGAAATGAGCTCGCCGTGGTCGGCGAGCATTTTGTAGGCCTGCAAGACGTAGTCGCCGGCGCGCGGATCAAGCCAGGCGGTGATGCCGAGGCTGTAGTTGTATTCAAGAGCGGCGCGGGCGCCGGCAAGCAACTGTTCGGGCGTGGACGGGGGCAGAAGAGGATCAAGCTTGTCCATGCCGGCGTCAACGAGGAAGCCGTTGGGTTGGCCGTCTTTGGCAGCGCCGTAATAGCTGCGCTCGTCGGGGGAGAGGTTCTTGAGGAAGTCGGCGGTGATGCCGGCGCGCTGCAGCAAGGTGCGATTGGCCCAGGCGGTGTGGCCGTCCATACCGCGGAGGAGAATGCTCTGATGCGCGTAGGCGCCGGAGCTGAAGTCGGAGTTGAGGACGTCAGGGTGCGACCAGAATTCGAGTGGGAGGCCACGGATTTCCAGAATGTCGCCGCGCATGCCCCTGCCGGATTTTTTCGCGGCAGCGGCGAAGGGAGGGAGTTCGTTAAGGGTGGAAACTATCTCACTGGCGTCGGCGGCGATGAGGCTGAGTCCGCCATCGATGACGTGACTGTGGGAATCGATGAATCCGGGAAAGAGAGTTTTGCCTTCGAGATCGATGCGCTCGGCGTTGGGCGAGGCGGCCTTCGCAACTTCTGGAAGGTTTCCGACGGCGATGATCTTGTCTCCGCGAATGGCGACTGCTTCCGCGTAGGGATTCTGGGGGTCGGCGGTGAAGATTTTGGCGTGAAACAGGATGCGGTCGGAGGAGTTCTCCTGGGCTGCCAGGGGTGAAGCTGGAAGAAGGAAGAGAAGTGCTGCCGCGAGAAGAATTGCATAATGGCCCAAGGTTCGTCCCAATCGATTTGCCTTTCTGAAAAGCCGGTGTAGCAGAAGATTCGTTCAAAACGAAACACTTACTATACACAAACTTTGGCAACGTCCCGGATTGAATGTCTGGCCCATCAGTGCTGGCATTTCTGCCAGTCGCGGGGGCTTGCATAATGGCCTACAAAGTAACTTCGGGAGCAGTTCGGCGCGATGCGACACATTGTTTCAGTCACGGCTGCGGCGTTGGTCTTGATACTCTGGGCGTCTGCCCAGGACGACATTCCAACGTACAAGACGGAAGCGACCAATGCTTTTGTGTGGGGAGAGGACAGCCGGGCAGGAGCAGTGTCGTCGAGCATTGACGATCCGATCACGGGGAACACGATCCACAAGGTGAAGCATGATGGAGTCGAGGTGAGTTCGCGTGCGGGATTCGAGAGAATCGGCACCAACGAGGTCCTGAGTTTCACGACCACGATCGTGAATACCACGAAGTCTGAGATCACGGTACGGCAAGGTGGAGTGACGATGGATGGGCATGCTGCATTGCCGATTGCCGTGGTGGCGACGAAGAAAGGTCTCAAGCGGAAGGAGCGCGAGCACGTTTTGGTCGCTGGAAGCATGCGGTGTTTCGCCAATCGTTTTCTGGAGAGCGACGAATATTTCTCTCCCGTGAAGTCGCCGGCGGGATTTGAAGTCCGTCCCAATCACGCGCTGACCGTCTCGTATGTCACCAGGGATCCGCGCAATTCGTCCGTTTTGTGCTCGGCGGAAGGTTGCCATCCGAAGGGGACGATGAGGTTCTCGGTGGTGGTGAATGCGACGGTGTATGTATTCCTTTGGCCTGGGGAAGCCGTGGTCGCATGCGGAAGTTAGGACGGAGTACTTTGGTCTGAAGGGGCGCCGAGGAAGGTTCCACCGGACAAAACGGTTTCCACGGCGAGCATGAGGTCATTGGCGACGCGCGTTTTCACGATGTAGCCGGAGGCGCCCAGGGCGCGCGCTTCCTGGATGACTTCTGGGGCAGATTCCTGGGTGACGAAGAGGATCTTGGAATCGGGCGAGAGTTTGCGGATTCTACGGGCGGCCTCGAAGCCGTTAAGAGAGGGAAGTCCAATGTCGAGGAGAATGATGGCGGGCTTGAGCTCCTCGGCTTTCTGGACAGCCTCCAGGCCGTCGGCCACTTCGGCGATGATCTGCAAGTGTGGCTTGCCTTTGAGAAGAATGCGGATCAAGTTCCGAAAGGGTTCGAAGTCCTCCACCAGGAGGATACGGACGGGAGAATTTTCCATTGCGTAAGTGGCTCAATAGCTCCATTTATTGTGGTGTGGGCGTTATGTTTACGATGTCAACGTAATGAAAATGGTTGCCTCGTTTTGCCGGCGCGAGAGGGGGGATGACTCACGGTGGGGTACCGCCGCATTGAGTCAGGCGAGGGGGTAAACTCAGAATCATTCCGTAAGAGAATATCGACAATCAGTGGGACGCGTCGTTGCCGGAGCGCAACTCTGCAAGCCTTCAATTCTGCAAGTCTTCAAGTCTGCAAGTCTCCGACCAGGAAGTTCCAGAGGGCGTTTGCTGGTGCCGGCAGAGCGGTTGGATCCCTCGCCGCTCTCCGGATGTCAACAATCCTTGTGGCCGGGGTGCAAGCCTGTGCATCCGATGGAATAAAATCACAAACGATGCGGACGATGAGGCTAGCGGCGGGCCTGTTTCTAATGGCTACAGTGGGCGTCAGGGTGTCCGCGCAGACCAAGAGCGCGAACCGAGAGAAGGGCAGTGAAGCGTGCGCGGGATGTCATGCAGAAATCTACAAGACTTATCAGAAGACTGTGATGGCGAACGCCAGCGGCATGGCCGAGGGCGGGTTGATCACGGGAGAGTTCATGCATAAGACTTCCGGCGTGCACTACAAGGTGTACGAGCAGGACGGGCATGCGTGGATGAGCTATGAGCGTCCCAAGGAGGCCGGATTTCGGGGCCAGCGCGAACTGCTGTATTACATCGGGTCGGGAGTGAAGGGGCGGACGTATCTGTTTTCCGCCGACGGATTCTTGTTTGAGGCTCCCATCAACTGGTACTCGCACGAGGGACGATGGAATATGGCGCCGGCGTTCACCGACGCGCGGCAGGTTCCGTTGAATCTTCCGGCTGTGGTGGATTGCGTGAATTGCCACGCCAGCGGACTACAGGAGCCAGTGGCAGGAACGGACAGTAAGTACAACGGGCGACCGTTTCTGTATGGCGGGATCACGTGCGAACGGTGTCATGGAGGGGGAGACGGGCATGTGAATCCGGCGAAATTGTCACCGGAGCGGCGCGACGCGATTTGCATGGAGTGCCACTTCGAGGGCACGGTGGCGGAGCGGCAGCCGGGGAAGAGGGTAGAACAGTTTCAGCCGGGAGATCGGCTGTCGGATTATCTGCATTATTTCTTGCTGTCGGGAAATGATCCGCAGAAGCCGGAGGCGCTGAGCCAGTTCGAAGCGCTGTCGTTGAGCGCGTGTAAGCGGAAGTCGGGGGACAAGATGTGGTGCGGGAGCTGCCACGATCCGCATGCGGAGCCGGCAGCGGCGGAAAAGGCGGCGTACTACCGCGGAAAGTGCGTGGCGTGCCACGGAGAGGCGTTTGCGGCGAAGCATCATCCGGACAAGCCGGGATGCACGGGGTGCCACATGCCAGCTTTGCCGAGCAAGGATGTGGCGCATACCGAAGGAACGGACCACCGCATTCGGCAGTATCCGAGTGCGGAACCTCTGCCGCAGCTGGAGGTGCGGGGGACGCCCGGAGCTCCGCTGGTGCCGTTTCCGGAAAGGGATGCAGCGCTGGCAACGACGCGGGACTTTGGGTTGGCATGGGAGGCACTGGCGCTGCGAGGGGTGGATGGAGCTCCGCAGCGAGCCGAGAAGTATCTTCAGCAGGCGGTGAAGGAACGGCCGGGGGATCCGGCGGTGCTGGCGGCCTGGGGCTTCCTGGAGCAGGGGCGCGGTCATGACCAGGATGCGCGGGAGTTTTACGAGCGCGCGTTGAAAATCGATCCTCTGCTGAATGACGCGGCCACGAATTTGGGGATATTGGAAGCGAAGGCGGGGAATCTGCGGCGCGCGGTGGAGTTGTGGCAGGGAGCGTTTGCGAGGGTGCCGGAGCGAAGCGCGATTGGGGTGAATCTGGGGATGGCATTCTGTGTGGCAGGGCAGACGGAAGAGGCGCGGAAGTATGTGGAGCGGGTGCTGGAGTTTAATCCGGATTACGTCAAGGCGAAGTCGCTGTTGGTGCATTTGAAGGAGGATCCGGTGGAGTGCAAGCCGTGAGCAGAGGCTTTTATTCCGTCTTCGTGGAGGATGTTGGTTGGGGGTAGGGATGCTTCGACTGCGCGGGGAGGGTCGCTTCGCTCTCCTCTCCGCTGCGCTCAGCATGACAAGGCCTAGAGAGTGAGGACGTGGTAGGGATGCTTCGACTACGCGGGGCGGGTCGCTTCGCTCCCCTTCCCGCTTCGCTCAGCACGACAGGGTACGAGAGTTCGGGCGACGGCAGGGATGCTTCGACTACGCGGGAAGGATCGCTTTGCTCTCCTTCCCGCTTCGCTCAGCACGACAGGGTTCGAGAGTTCGGGTGGGTAGGGATGCTTCGACTGCGCGGGGAGGATCGCTTCGCTCTCCTCTCCGCTGCGCTCAGCATGACAAGACGTACGGTTTAGGTGGGACTGCTGTTTCTTTCTGGTGTCTTGCTGAGCGGAGAACGAGCGGCGCGAAGGCGACGGTCGTTCGTAGTCGAAGCATCCCTACCTTCATCCGGTTTTTCTTTTTCGGACGCCATCCACGGATACCACTCCGACGCTAGGTCTAGCCAGTGAGGATTCCGGCGCACGATTAGGGCGACTTTCTTGGCGCGGGTCCATCCTTTGAGCTGCTTCTCGCGAGCGAGAGCTTTGTGCACGTCATCGTAGGACTCCCAATAGAGCAGGCGGGTTACGTCGTAGCGGGCGGTGAATCCTTCGAAGTGATGGGATTTGTGCTGGAAGACGCGACGGTGGAGGTTGCCGCTGACGCCGACGTACAGGGTGCCGGAGATGCTTCCCATGATGTATGTGCAATAGTAGCGGGGGTCTTGGGACAATGGGGGTATCGTGTGACGAGTTGGGTGCGGGTGGCTGTGATGGGTGTCACGAAGTCGGTGGCGGACTCCCGGAATGGGACTGTTGAGGGGGTAGGGATGCTTCGACTGCGCGGGGAGGATCGCTTCGCTCTCCTCTCCTCTTCGCTCAGCACAACAAGGCCTAGAGAGTGAGGACGTGATAGGGATGCTTCGACTGTGCGGGGAGGATCGCTTCGCTCTCCTCTCGGCTTCGCTCAGCACGACAGGGTTCGAGAGTTCGGGCGACGGTAGGGATGCTTCGACTACGCGGGGCGGGTCGCTTCGCTCCCCTTCCCGCTTCGCTCAGCATGACAACGAAAAAAGGAGTGCTCAGCATGACAGGGAATTCTTTATGGGGATGGATTGCGTTTTGACTTTGCCACCAGGTAGGCGACAACCAGTGTGGCGAGGCAGGCCAGGCCGCTCCAGAGATTTACGATTGGGAAGAGCCAGGTTTGGATCAGGGCGATGGTGACGGCGATCAGGCCGATGATCGATCCCCAGGTTCCTAGAGGGGAGCGAAGGGGAAGTGCGGCTAATTCTTCTGGCTTGCGGCGGGTGCGGAAGCTGATGTGCGCGGCCAGCGACACCAGCCAGGAGAGGATCATCCCAGTGAAGGCGGCGCCGATCAGATAACGGAAGGCGTTTTCGGGGGCCCAGAGAGCGAGGGCCAGGGCGAAAAGGATTCCGAAGGAAGAAATCAGGACGGCGAATTGGGGCGAGCCTTCGGGGTTGAGGCGGCCGAGGCGAGTGGGAGCCCATCCGGTGCGGGCCAGGGAGAAGAGCATGCGCGAGGCGACGTAGAGGGTCGCATTGGCTCCAGAGAGGGCGGCGGTAAGGACAACGAAGTTCATCACACCTGAGGCGTGGGGGATTTTCACGGTGCGGAAGGTGGTGACAAAGGGGCTCTCGGTGACTCCGGCGTGGTTCCAGGGCATGACGCCGAGAAGGATGACGATCGCTCCGACATAGACAAAGGTGAGCGTGAGGAACGTGAGCCAGACGGCGCGGGGAGTTTCTTTGGCGGAGCGTGATTCGCCAGAGGTGACGGCGACCATTTCGACTCCGCCGAAGCTGTAGACAGCGAAGGTCAGAGCGATGAGCGGTGACCAGGGCCCTTTGGGAAAGAATCCGCCTTGTGCGTTGTACTGCGGAGTGATGCGGCCGCTGGTGAGCAACGCGGCGCCGATCACGATGAAGAGGATGATGGTGGAGAGTTTGATCATCGAGAGCCAGAACTCGACGCGTCCGTAGGAGCCGACGCTGCGCAGGTTGATGGCGAGCAGCAGGGCGGCGAAAACAATAATCCAAAGATAGGAGCGCACGCCGGGGAACCACGTTGCCATATAGGTGGCGGCGGCGATCATTTCTGCGCCGATGGCAAGGGCGAGGCCGAGCCAGTATCCAGCGCGGGCGATGTATCCGGCGAAGGCGTTGAGGTAGAGGTCGCCGTAGACACCGAAGCTTCCGGCGGCAGGATGGGCGCAGGCGAGTTCGCCGAGGGCCATGGCGACGGTCCAGTTGATGAAGGCGGCGGCGATGAAGCTGAGAATGGCGGCTGGACCGGCGACTTCCATGGCAGCACCAGAGCCGAGGAGGAGGCCGGTGCCGATGGAGCCTCCGACCGCAACCATCGCCATTTGTGCCGCGGAGAGTTGGTGGCGGAGGCCTTCTTCGTGGATGGAGAGCGCGGACGGCATGCTGCACGTTAGCAGAGTTTTGAGGGATCGCCTAAATCGAGTCAAAACCCTTAATCACTAAGGACACCAAGGTTCACGAAGGGAACCTTTCAAAGAACCTTTCGGTGAATGCGATGCGCTAGTTCAACAGTGGTCGGCGGGTTGCTCGGTCGCGTGAGAATGATCTGAGTCCGCCAGGAATTCGATCCCGTAGAGATAGAGAGCGCGATGGCGAACGATCCCGGCGATTCGAATCCGTTCGGTGCATCGGTGGGGAAGAAATTCAATCTCGATTTGCGCGCCCACGGGCAGATTCGCGATGGCAAACAAACACATTCCGACATCGCTGAGATTGATGCCGAGGGCATCGAGGTGATGAGATCCGCTGAATACGCGAACGGATGTGTTCAGCAATTGACGTTGGCGCCGGCGCCGGTCTGGCTTGGAGTTGAGTCTGAGAGGCATTGGCTCTACGAGTGAAAACAAGGTAACGCGGTGATCGGAGGAGGCGAAGGTTACGGAGGTGTAGTGATGGCGAAGGGGCGGGAACGACAGAGACGTCGGAGAGTGAATCGCAGAGAGTGAACAACGAAAAGGGCAGTGACCTTCGTAATCGGGCGCGGGCGTTACCGCATTGCTGGTGGGGAGGGGCGCTCCTAGAATCGGAGCAGGGTTTACTCCGCCTACTACCGCATGCCTGAGATCACAAAACGACTGGACCGAGCCGAGTTAGGGAAGCGCGTGGAGCGCGCGGAGAAGCTTTTGCAAAAAGGCAAGACCGCGGACGCCCTGGAAGAGTATCTGCTGGTTTTGAAGGACGATACGGAGAATGATGTCGTCCGGCAACTCGCGGCGGATCTGTGCCTTTCGTTGAACCGCAATGCGGATGCAGTGAAGTTGCTGGGGGATTTGTTTGAGCGGCAGGTGGGGGTGGGGGACGCGACACGCGCGAGCCTGACTTATAAGAAGCTGGCGCGGCATGGCAGTCCAACGTGGCAGCAGAAATACCGCTTCGGACAACTGCTGGAAGGATCCAACAAAAAGCTGGCGGTGGGCACGTACGAAGCGGCGCTGCTGGATCTGGGGAAGCTGGGCAAGAAGAAGGAATCGGCGGAACTGCTGGATCGAGTGGTGGCTCTGGAGCCGACGCAGGCGAACCTGCAACGGGTGGCGGAACTGGCGTCGGAACTGGGAAATCGCAGGACGGCGGCGACGTCGTTCCAGAAAATCGCGCAACTGGTGGCGGCTGAGGGCGGCGATGCGTCGAAGTGGTACGAGCGGGCGTATCAGGAGGATGCGGCGGATCAGAGCATCGCGCTGGCGTATGCGAAGAGTTTGCTGGCGCAGGGACAGGTAGGCGCGGCGATCTTCATTCTCGAACCGCAAATGAATTCCGGAGAGGTGACGGCGGCGTTGCGCGAGACCTATGCCGACGCGCTGGTGGCGGCAGGACGTCACGCGGAGGCAGAGCCGCTGGTGTGGGCGCTGTTTGAACAGAATCCGGGGCGGGTGCAGCAGGTGATCGCGCTGATCGGGAACTTGCTGGACGGCGAACATGAAGAGGCGGCGGTGGCGCTCGCGCGCAAGCTGGAACAGTTCCAGCGGCGGCGCGGAGAGCGTCGGCAGTTTATCGCCATCATGGAAGACATCACAGCGACGCGGAAGGCATCGCCGCAGATGCTGGAGTTCCTGAGCGAACTTTATAACGCTTCGAATCGCGAGAATGATTACTGCCAGACATTGCTGAAGTTGTTTGATCTGTATTGCAGCACGGGAGAGTATGCCAAGGCTGCTGAGTGTCTGGACCGGGCTGCGGAAGTGGATCCGTATGAGTCGGGTCACCTGAAGCGGCTGGAGATGCTGAAGGGCAAGGTAGATGAGGCACGCTTCCGAGTGATCGCTTCGCGATTTTCTTCGGCCAGCAAGGCTCCGGAAGTGCCGGCGATCGAAGACAGCCGGACGCTGGGAGCGTCGACGCTGCAGGATCTGATGCTGCAGGCGGAAATCCTGGTGCAGTACGGGATGCGGAACAAGGCGGTGGAGCGGCTGCAGAGAATTCAAGAGCTGTTTCCGCGCGAAGAGGAACGAAACGAGGACTTGCAGCGGCTGTATTTGTCGGCGGGAGTGACGCCGAGGTATGCGGGGGCGGCGCCGTTACCTCCGGCGGCGGCTCCGGCTCCAGTTGCGCCTGTGGCGGCGGTTCCAGCGGTGCCTGTGCCGGATCCGGCGACGGATGTACGGGCGTTTACCAGGGTGGCGGAAATTTCGCGGAAGTTGTATCACCAGGGCACGGCTCCGGCGGTGTTGAACACGGCGGTGCGGGAGATTGCCACGCACTGGGAAGCTTCGCGCTGCATAGCGGCGATGGGGAAAGCGGGATCGTCGCCGACGGCGGTAGAAGAGTTTTGCCTCGAGGGTCTGAAGAAATCGAGTTCTGGGGCGATTGCGGAGTTGGTAGCATGCCTGCACAAAGCGGTGGATGGGCACGATCCGCTGGCGATTGAGGATGCGGCGAAGGCGGTTGCGCTGCAGTCTGCACGGAAGGCGGCAGTGGAGATGGGCGCGGCGTCGGTGCTGGCGATCCCGCTGAGCGATGGGGAAGAGATTGTCGGCATGCTGGTGCTGGTCCACAACCGGCAGCGGACGTGGGCGCAGGCGGATATGGTGGTGCTGAAGACGCTGGCCGAGCAGATGGTCATCGCGCTGAATAACGCGGGGCTGCGGCGGCTGGTGAAGAACCTTTCGGTGACGGACGAGAAGTCGGGCTTGTTAAAGCGAGCGTCGTATATTGATTTGCTGCTGGCGGAGAGCAAGCGCGCAATTCAGAACGCTTCGTCGCTGTCGGTGCTCCTGCTGCAATTTGGCAAGAGCGCGGCGATGATTAAGGAATATGGTGAGGCGGAAGTGCAGGCGGTGATGGAGAAGTCGGGGCAGCTGATTGCCGCGAATATCCGGTCGAATGATCTGGCGTTCCGCTACGATACGACGACGATTGCAATTTTGCTGGGGGAGACGGCGGAGAAAGAAGCTCTGCTGGCAGTCGAGAAGTTGCGCAAGATTGTGTCGGAGGTGCGGTTTCCAGCGAAAGAAGAGGGCGGCAAGGGGCCGAGCGCCCAGTTTTCGGCCGGGCTGGCGGAGGCGGTGATCCGCACGGAATATGATCCCGTTGATGTGGTCACGGAAGTGATCAACCGCGTTGAGCACGCGCTGGCGCAGGGCATGGCGCAAGGGCCGGGAAAGATCGTTGCGCAGGCGGCGGTGCTGGCCGCAGGGGCTGCGGCGTAGGCTGCGTTTCGCGTTTAGTTTCGCAAACCCTCGTTGTGGTGCTGATTGAGGAAGGTTCATATCAGGGCATGCCTTGAGTCGGGCCACACTGCCCAGCGGCTAAAGCCGTCAAACACTCAAGTTCTTAACGGCATCGCTGAAGCGATGCCCTGATACGAAGCAATGCCCTGATACGAATCGATCTGACCTAACTGCATGATGCACTCACTGCATCATGCACTCACTGAATCATGGACTCACTGCATCATGCCTCGAACCCTTTTCTAGCCGATTTCTTGATCGTTCCGGTTTGCACCCATCTCAATCGACTTTTAAAAGCCCATCTTGTCGTCCGCGGAGGGGCCGTAGGTGGCGGGCACGGGCTGTTCGTTCAGGCGCAGATACACGCCGAGTTGTGCGCGGTGGTGGACCAGGTGATTCACGAACATCTCGCGATAGGCGAGAAATCGCGAGCCTTCAAAAATCGTCTTGCCTTGGAAGCTGAGTTTCCAGGGTTCGGTCCATGCGCTTTCTGGAGTCTTTTGCAGGGTGGCGCGAACCTGGGCTGCGCCTACGTCAAAGGCTTTCACGAGTTGAGCGGGAGATTCGAACGGCAACGGCTTGATGCTGCCCTTGGAAAAGTCGAGCTCGGGAGTCGTGAGAATGGTGAGTCCAAAGCCGGCGAGCTGCGCGACGTGGGGCGCCAGCTTGCCCAGCGGCGTTGACTTGGGGTGAGGCGTGAAGTCTTTTTTGTCGGCGGGAACTCGTTCGAGAGCGGTGCGGGTCTTCTTTGCTTCTTCATCCCATTCGAGCAACAGCAGGTCGCTAGTAGACATGATTTTCTATTTTCTCCGTGTCATGAGTATAAATGTGATTCGTCAGGCGTTGGACTCAGGTTGTTGCCAACGTGAAAGGCGTTCACCACCAAGGACATCCTTCGGCTTCGCTCAGGACAGGCTTCGGTTTACGAAGGAATTCGTTCTGGCGTTTCTTCCCGGGAGCTTGTTTTTCCTTGTTTCGTTCGTTCGTGCCCGCTGTTGGTCAAACGTCCTCGTCCGCTGCTAAACTAACGAGTTTGGCTGATCGATTTTGATCGGTCTGGCCGGAGTTCCGCCGAGAAAATCATGCTGAAACCAGGTGACATTGCCATCGTCAGTGGGGCGCGCACGCCCTTTGGCCGCTATTGCGGAAAATTGAAGGATTTTACCGCCCAGGAACTGGGCGCGATTGCGGCGAAGGGCGCGATTGAGCGCGCAGGGATCGATGCCAAGGAATTCGATCACGTGGTGTTCGGCAACGCGCAGCAGACTTCGGGCGACGCGCTGTATGGGGCGCGGCACGTGGGGTTGCGGGCGGGGATTCCGATTGAGACTCCGGCGCTGACCGTGAACCGGCTGTGTGGGTCAGGGATGCAGTCGATTGTGTCGGCGGCGCAGATGATCCAGACCGACGAGGCGAAGATTGTGCTGGCGGGCGGGATGGAGGCCATGTCGCAGGCTCCGTTTGTGATTCGCGGGCGCGATGGGTTTACGCTGGCGCCGGGCGGGAAGCTGGAAGATTCGCTGATGGTGGCGCTGCTCGATACTTACTGCGGGTCGTATATGGCGAACACGGCGGAGCTGTATGGGTCGGAGCAGGGGATCACGCGGCAGATGCAGGATGAGTTTGCGCTGCGGTCGCAGCAGCGGGCGGATGCGGCCTATAAAGAAGGACGGATCCAGGAAGAACTGGTCCCGGTGCCGCTGCGGAATCATAAGGGCGAGGCTAGTGGAGAGATGTTGACCGAAGACGACCACCGGCGTCCGCAGACCACGATGGAGGGGCTGGCGAAGCTTCGCCCTGCGTTCGGGAAAAATGGAACCGTGACGGCGGGAAATGCCAGCGGCATTGTCGATGGCGGCGCGGCGGTGGTGGTGATGTCGCTGGAGCAGGCGCTGAAGCGCGGGCTGAAGCCGCTGGGACGGCTTTGCGGATGGGGCATTGCGGGAGTGGAGCCGAAGCTGATGGGGCGCGGTCCGGTGCCGGCGTCGAAGATTGCGCTGCAGAAGGCGGGGCTGTCACTGGATTACATCGATCTGATTGAAGTGAATGAGGCGTTCGCGGCGCAGTATCTGGCGGTGGAGAAGGAACTCGGGCTTGATCGCGAGAAGGTGAATGTGAATGGCGGGGCGATTGCGCTGGGGCATCCGCTGGGGGCGACGGGGACGCGGCTGGTGATCACGCTGCTGTACGAGTTGCGGCGGCGTCGAAAAAAATACGGCTTGGCTACGGCGTGTATTGGTGGGGGGCAGGGGATTGCTATGGTGGTGGAGAGCATGAATTAGCTATGACTTCGACGGGGCGACTCAAGCGTTCGTGCTTCTGTGCAGTAGTCGCGGTGATTGCCAGCACAATGGCCGTTCTGCTTCGGGGTTTCTTGGCAAATCACGCGAACGCCGATGCTGGCGATCTCCAGTTCTATCTGCTGGGACTGCCCCTGGCTCCGGGTTGGCTTCTGACAAGAGGAATGTTTGAACGGTCGTCAATGAATCAGATTCTGAGTTGGGTTCTTGTTATTCCGTTTATCAGCGTTGTGATTGATACGGGATTGATCTTCGGGGCGTGGCAGCTTTTTCGGCGGGTGAATGGAATTGCAAACAAATCCATGTCATCCTGAGCGGCGCACTTTGCCGCGAAGGATCTATGCAGTCTGCTGGTGCAGCCAAATTGCATAGGTCCTTCGCTTCGCTCAGGATGACAGTGCCTCTTCGGATGAAGGAAGCAATTATGGAAATCAAGAAAGTTGGCGTGCTCGGTTGTGGGCTGATGGGTTCTGGCATTGCGCAGGTTTGCGCTATGGCTGGATTTGACGTCACCG
Organism: uncultured Acidobacteriaceae bacterium; assembly: GCA_963706645.1. Lineage (GTDB taxonomy): Bacteria > Acidobacteriota > Terriglobia > Terriglobales > Acidobacteriaceae > Sulfotelmatobacter. The sequence continues at coordinate 19,139 of CAVPNR010000018.1, read as the reverse complement.
TGCTTGAGGTGGAGCAGAAGTTTCTCGACAAGGGGTTTGCGGGGATTGAGAAATCTCTGGCGAAGTTTGCCGAGCGGCCTGTGGAGAAGGGCGGGATTACGGCGGAGCAGAAGACCGCGGTCCGGTCGCGGCTTCGGGGGACGACTTCCAAATCCGACCTTGGCGATTGCGACATCATTATTGAGGCCATCATCGAGAATGTGGAAGAGAAGAAGAAGATGTATGCGTCGCTCGATGGCGTGGTGAAGAAAGATGCGATCTTTGCTTCGAATACTTCTTCGATTTCGGTGACGGAGCTGCTGACTTCGGTGAAGCGGCCGGAGCGGTTTATTGGGCTGCACTTTTTTAATCCGGTGCCGCTGATGAAGCTGGTCGAAGTCGTGCGGACGATTGCTACAGCGGACGACGTGTACGAGTCAGCTTACGCGTTTGCCAAGAAGCTGGGCAAGGTTCCGGTGCGCACGTCGGACAAGACGGGATTCATCGTCAACCGGCTGCTGGTGCCGTATTTGCTGGATGCGATCCGGGCGTATGAAGAGGGTGTGGGGTCGATTGAGGATATTGATAACGCGATGAAGTTGGGATGCGGGTATCCGATGGGGCCGTTTACGCTGCTGGATTTTGTGGGGCTCGATACGACTTATTACATCACGCATGTGATGTATGACGAGTTCAAGGAGCGGCGGTTTGCGTCACCTCCGCTGCTGAAGAGGTTGGTGATGGCGGGGTGGTACGGGCGGAAGTCGGGGAAGGGGTTTTATGATTATGCGGACCCGGAGAAGCCGCGGGCGATGAAGCTGTAACTTCGAAGGAAACTTCTTCGCCACGGATTCACGCGGATGAACGCGGATGATTCTTGCTTGTTATCCTGAGCGGCGCTCTTTGCTGCGAAGGGTATTGCAGTCTGCTGATGCCCGGCAAAGTGCATAGGTTCTTCGCTTCGCTCAGAATGACAAGGATTTTGCCCGCGGACAGTCTGCGGCGAACTGCTCGTAGAGCTGTGAGTTCCGGGAGATGGTAGGGATCCTTCGACTCCGCAATTGCTTTCGCTTCGCGAAAGCAATTGCTGCGCTCAGGATGACAGGTGGTGAGGATTGATCTTATGAACTTTGAAAACATCATTCTCGAAAAGAAAAACGCGATTGCTTACGTCACCGTCAACCGGCCGAAGGTGCTCAATGCGCTCAACATGGCGACCATGGAGGAGCTGCGGGGGGCGTTCCACGATATTAAGAACGACAAGAATATTCGCGTCGTGATTTTTACTGGCGCGGGGGAGAAGGCGTTTATTGCCGGGGCCGACATCAGCGAACTATCCAAGCACGATGCTGTTAGCGGGAAGGAGTATACGCATCGGGGGCAGTCGGTGCTGAACTTGATCGAGAATCTCGGCAAGCCTGTCATCGCTTGCCTCAATGGATTCACGCTCGGGGGCGGGTGCGAGATTGCGATGGCTTGCACCATGCGGCTGGCCAGCGAGAATGCGAAGCTGGGGCAGCCGGAGGTGAAGCTGGGGATTATCCCGGGATATGGGGGAACGCAGCGGCTGCCGCGGCTGGTGGGCAAGGGCATCGCGATGCAGATGGTGCTCGCGGGGGAGATGATCACGGCGCAGGAAGCGCATCGCATTGGGCTGGTGAATGAAGTGACTGCGCCGGCGGAGTTGATTCCGCGGGCGGAGGCGATTGCGGCGAAGATTATCGCGAATGCTCCGCTGGCCGTGCAGTATGCGATGGAGGCCGTCAACAAGGGGATGGAGATGACTTTGGCGGAGGGGCTTTATCTGGAGGCGGTGCTGTTTGGGGTGTGCTGCGCGACTGAGGATAAGACTGAGGGGACGAGGGCGTTCTTGGAGAAGCGGGCGCCGCAGTTCAAGGGGAAGTAACTTCATCGCCGCGGATTCACGCGGATTTTCACGGATCAAACCCAGGACGAATTCACCACCGAGGCACAGAGACACGGAGAAGAAGATCAAATTGAAGATTGAGGCGCCTCCCGAGCCCAAGGTTCGTGCGCTCGAAGGCGAACTGGATGCTTCGGGAAAGCGGTTTGCCATTGTGGTGGCGCGGTTTAACGCGTTTATCACGGAGCGGTTGTTGCTGAGCGCCCGCGACGGGTTGCTGCGCACTGGAGCCGCGAAGAAGGACATCGATGTTGTGCGGGTGCCGGGGGCGTTTGAGATTCCGCTGGCGGCGCGGGTTTTGGCTTTGACGGGGAAGTATGACGCAATCATCTGCATCGGGTGTTTGTTGCGCGGGGATACGGCGCACTACGACGTGATCGTGAACGAGGTCACGCGCGGGATTGGGCAGTCGGCGCAGGAAACCGGAGTGCCGCATGCGTTTGGCGTTTTGACTTGCGAGACTTTGGAACAGGCCATCGATCGGGCCGGGTTGAAGATGGGGAACAAGGGATTTGAGGCGGCGCTGGCGGCGGTAGAGATGGCATCGTTGAAGAAGGCTGTCGTTGGTCGTTCGTCGTTGGTCGTTAGCAAGAGCCCGAAGCCTAAAGGTGCAATCCGCAAAGCATCGAAGCGACGACCGAAATCCGAGCGTTAGACGCTGATTTATTACTTCCCGAGTTTAATCCTGTAGACTGAGATTTCAGCGTTGGAAAATTTCGATGATGGGGCTGAGGCGTGACCTCACGAAGATCAGTCCAACGACCAAGGACAAACGACTAACGACCGCTTATGGGGACTCGGCGTAAATCTCGGGAACTGGCTTTGCAGATGCTGTTTCAGTCGGACATGGGCAAGCAGGATGCCGAGCAGGTGCGGCGGACATTCTGGGCTGAGCATGGGACGGCGAGCGCGGAAGTGCGGGGATTTGCCGACGATCTGTTTCGCGTGGCGACGGATCGCAACGCCGAGATCGATGGGCTGATCGAGAAGCATGCCGAACACTGGCGCATGGAGCGCATGGCGGCTGTGGATCGGAATCTGCTTCGGGCCGCGGTGGCCGAATTGCTGGCTTATCCGGAGACGCCGCGGGCGGTGGTGATCAACGAGGCGCTGGAGATTGCGCGGAAGTTCTCGAGTCCGGAGTCGGTGCACTTCGTGAATGGCGTGCTCGATAGCGTGGGGAAAGAACTCGAGCCGAAGGGCAGTGTGCAGTAAGGCAGTATTCAGTACTCAGTTCTACCTCCTCATTTTTTCGCACTCCCTCGCTAGACCCTTCCTTCGAAGTCTTCCCATTGGATGAGCGCGAACAAGTGCGAACTGACAACTGAGAACCGAGAACCGCTTTTACGGTCGGGCTGCCACCAGGTTCAGGGTGCATGGGCTGTAGGTGCAGAAGGGATTCAGGTAGTTGGGCAAGTTGGGGAAGGGCAGTTGCACCAGATCGGCGCCACCGAGGGAAGTGCTGATTTCGTGCAGCATGCCATCGCTGCCCGCGATCACAATGGTGCCGTCGTCGACCGACATGTCGGCGCTGAGTGGCGTCGCACCTCCGATGAGTTCGATGCCGGTTACGGCGCTGGTGCCGAAATCATAAACGAGGATGCTGGCGTTGCTGCCGGAGGCGATATAAAGCTGCGAAGCATCCGCCGAGGTAAAGAAATTGAGGGGTGGTTGAAGTGTGCCCTGATTCAATTCGACGCGTTGCACGGCGTGCAAAGGATCGTTGCTGATGAACGTCAACGTCTGAGGGCAGAGATTTCCGGGTGCGGGCGCTGAGATGGTCGAAGTGATGACATCGAAGCCGGTAGCGTCGAGGATCAAGATGTGGATGCCATCGGGAATCGGATAGCCGTAGGAATCCCTGCCGTCGATATGGACCTGGGGCAACACTCTGACCACAATCGGGTCGGCGGGCAAGGGCAGGTTCGCCGCGAGCTGATTGTTGCAGGTGGCATACGCTGCAAGGTTGGCCGAAGAAGTGCCGGAGGCTGCCGTCGCGACATATCCGAAGCCGCCGTTGGGCGAGAAGCCGCCGCCCTTGCCGGGTCCAGGGAGCGCAATCGGCCCCTGCAAGGCCTGCAGGGTGGAGTAGACATAGAGCGAACTGGAGGTGGGGCCGCCGAGGATGAAGGTCTTCAATCCATCAGGAGAAAATGCCGCAGCCACGGCGGAGGAAATATTCAAGGCGGTAGCGGTTGGCGAAGCGACATTGGCTACATTGACGACATAGGCCTGATTCGGCGTGTGAGTGGTGTCGGAAAAGACGGCAGCGGTTCCGTTGTTGGACGATGCCAACACGGTTCCGGTCACGGTGCCGAGAGCTGCGTAAGGGCTGTTCGTGGTGCCGAAATTCGTCGGATTGATGACCTGCGCACCGAAGTCGCTTCCCATGAACGCCTTGTCTCCGGCGGGATCAAAGAGCAGAGAGTTGGGCGAGAAGGGCAGAGGATTCTCGCTGCCAGTTGCAGCCTTCGAGGTTGAGAGACTGTAAATGGACGAACTGCAGGCTGCAGGTGCTGTGTGGGCGCATCCCGTACTGGTTGACAGCACTCCTAGCGGGCCCGTGGCACCCGTGACCACGCCAGTGATCGCGACGTCGGCGTAGACGGGGACAGGGATGAGTTGCTGGCAACTGAGGAATTGCGGGTACAGCGCGTGAAAATACTGCGTACAGGTATTCAGGCTCGCGGTCGTGGAGAGGGAAGTTGGAACCAGTGGAAAGCCGGCGTTGCACGTTGGAGGAGAACAGGAGGCGGTAAGGGATCCGGACCCGGGCAAGGGGGCGGAGACGCTACAAGATAGAAGGCAGGAGCTGCCCGCACCGATCACCGCGGGCTGCGACGAGGTCCAGGTGAGGGGGATGTTGGTGAGCATGACCCCGCCGTTCGTGTTGGGCAAAGAGCTATTGCCCATGACGTCAGTGGTTGTGGCGTAGGCGGTTTGGCCAGTTGCTTTTGAAATGACGAAGCTGGTCTGTCCCGACCCGACGTGGCCCAGTTCCAGGCTAATCTGCTGGATGGGGCAAGTTTCGTAGAAATCCAGAGCCGGCGAGGTATTTCCCTGGGAATTCTGGTACTGGGGCTGGAGGAAAGACGAACTGGTGATGCCGCTGGCCGAGGCGTAGATCTGGGTCATTCCTGGGCTGAGAGCCTTGGCCGTAGCCTGATTGGTCGGGAACTTGTAGAACGAATTCAAGAGAGGAATAAGGTTGACGACGCCGGCGTTATTCGCCGACCAGGTGAAAGGGCCGACCGAAGCGGTGATATCGGTACCCTGGCTGAAGGCGTGAGCTTCGACTGTCATGGACTGACCCTGGGAGAGACAGGGTTCCTGAACCGGTACGTTGTCAAGAAGAACTCCGGTGACGGTGATGTTGTCGATGGGCGGATGAACGAATACGTAGACCGGACTGCTGCTGGCTCCGAGAGCGGTCGCGGTGACCTGAACGGGGCCGCTATTGCCTGGGGTGCAAGTGGTGTAATTGACGTTCCAATGGCCGGCGCAAGCTACGCCGTTCGGAGCGAGAGTCAAGATAGACGTGTCGCTCGAGCTGAAAGTGAAGCTGGTGGAGATGTTAGTGCCCGAGGAAGTTTGCGCCGAGGCGGTGAAACCAACGACGCCACCCAGCACAAGGGAGGTATTGCCGCTGGGAATCAGGTTGACTCTGCCAGGAAAGATAGGGGGGCCGGGCTTGGCGCCGCCGCCGCAGCCGCTGAAGCTCCATAGAGAAAGGATGGCAACCATCAACCGCAAAACGTTCGAACGCAACCGACCCATGCACCCCTCTTTAAGCCTTGTCCCAGCCGTGCGCGGCGAGATTACGCAAGGCGAACCTTCGAATGAATTGGAAAACTTGTAGTGTAGAGGCTGGAAGCGGAATCGGCAAGTTGAGGCGTGTTGCGGGCGTGAGCGACGTGGGAGCCCGCAGCCGAAATCCTGAGTGCAGCGAAGGACCTGTTTTGCATTGACGACAAATTCGCCTTTAAGGATTTACCGGTTTCAGCCTTCAATTTCCTGGCATCTTGTCCCCGTGTCAGTGGGATGCAAAAACACGGGTTGACGATGTTTGCAGCGACTTGCTATAGTAGTTTGGTTCCGCGAGTACATCCAGGCTTGCTGTGTGCCGTGAGTTTTGCTGCAGTGTGGGCAGAGCTTGTGGTTGAGCTATAGAGAAATTCGTTTCCGGATGAAGATCAGGTTCGGAAACATTCCTCGCTGAAACGTTCCTGCGGTGCCTTCCGCCCTATTGTGGAAGGATATGCAGGGCAAGGCTGACGAAACGGAGTGCCCCCGGAGTTTGGCCGGGCGCCACCGTCGGCAGCGAAAGTCTAAGGGAATCCAGAATCTCTCCGGCGTTTTGCGGTGAGAAGTAATGGTTGGCGGAAAGCCGGCCATGCCCACGGATGCGCGTCAAACAGGATTGCGGGATTTGGGCTGTGCCGCCTGCGCGACAAGGCGGGATGTTGTGCGACTGAGGTCGCGCGGCTAAGGAGTCGGAAGAGTGCCTACGTTTAACCAGTTGGTAGCTCAGGGCCGGAAGCGGCCTCGTTACAAGACGGCGAGCCCTGCGTTGCAGGGATGTCCGCAAAAGCGCGGCGTTTGCACCCGCGTGTATACGCAGACGCCCAAGAAGCCGAACTCGGCATTGCGGAAAGTCGCGCGGGTGCGCCTGACGAACGGAATTGAAGTGACGACGTACATTCCCGGCGTCGGCCACAACCTGCAGGAGCACTCGATCGTGCTGATCCGCGGGGGCCGCGTGAAGGATCTGCCGGGTGTGCGCTATCACGTGATTCGCGGAACGCTGGATGCGGTGGGTGTTGCCGGCCGCATGCAGGGACGCTCGAAGTACGGCGCCAAGCGGCCGAAGAAGGGTTAAGAATCGTCGTTGGTCGATGGCCGTTCGTCGTTGACCAGCGAATTCCGGGCGAGCACGAGATGCGAGCCTGGCAAAGCTCAAGCTAAAAGCTGAGAGCTAGGAGCTAAAAGCTGAATGCCTCGAAAAGGACATATCGCAAAACGGACCGTTCCGGCCGATGCCGTTTATCAATCGGATCTGGTGACGAAGTTTATTAACTCGATGATGTGGCAGGGCAAGCGCTCGACCGCCGAGGGTATTTTCTATGAGGCCTTGGCGAAGGTGCAGGAGAAGGGTGGCGACGAAGCGCTGAAGCTTTTCAAGAAGGCCGTCGAGAATGCGAAGCCGCTGCTCGAAGTGAAGACCCGCCGCGTCGGTGGCGCCAACTATCAGGTGCCGGTGGAAGTGAATGCCGATCGCCGGACATCGCTGGGGATTCGCTGGCTGATTACCTATGCGCGCGCCCGCGGCGAAAAGGGAATGGTTGAGAAGTTGACTAACGAGTTGCTGGACGCCGCCGCCGGAAAAGGCGCCGCGATCAAGAAGAAGGAAGATGTGCACCGGATGGCGGAAGCCAATAAGGCGTTCGCGCATTACCGGTGGTAGGAAGTGCATAGATCCTTCGGCCTGCAAAAACCGCAGGTCTCTGGATGACAAGCTTTTAGCTGATTTTTGGAGCCCAGAAAGAGTTAGAGAGTCGTGCCTAGAACAGTCCCATTAGAGCGTTGCAGAAACATCGGCATCATGGCCCACATCGATGCCGGCAAGACCACTACGACGGAGCGCATCCTGTTTTATACGGGACGGACGCACCGCATCGGAGAGGTGCACGAAGGCACGGCCACCATGGACTGGATGGAGCAGGAGCAGGAGCGCGGCATTACGATTACGTCCGCGGCGACGACCTGCACCTGGCGCGACATCCGCATCAATATTATTGATACGCCCGGCCACGTCGATTTTACGGCGGAAGTCGAGCGCTCGCTGCGCGTGCTCGACGGCGCGGTCGCGGTGTTTGACGCGGTGCACGGCGTGCAGCCGCAGTCGGAAAAAGTCTGGCGCCAGGCTGATAAATACGGCGTCCCGCGAATTTGCTTTATTAACAAGATTGACAAGATGGGTGCCGATTTCGAGCATGCCGTCGATACCATCCGCAAGCGCCTTAGTGCCAAGCCCGTCGCGATTCAGTTTCCTATCGGCCAGGAAGACAAGTTCCGGGGCGTCATCGACCTCATCAATATGAAGTCGATCGTCTGGCAGGACGATACCATGGGCGCGGAGTACATTACCGAAGAGATTCCCGCCGAGCTGAAGAAGAAAGCCGAAGCCTTTCACGCGCAGTTGGTCGAGAGCATTGCCGAGAATGACGACGAGATCCTCCACAAATTTCTGGAAGGCGAAGAGATTACGGCGGATGAACTGCGCTCGTCGCTGCGCAAGTCGACCATCGCGTTGAAGGTATTTCCGGTGGTGGTGGGAACGGCGTTCAAGAATAAAGGCGTGCAGCCGCTGTTGGATGCGGTTGTGGATTATCTGCCTTCGCCGCTCGATGTGCCGGAGACGCATGGCTTGAATCCCGACAATGGGGAAAAGATTTTCCGCCATGCCGACGACAAGCAGCCATTCTCCGCTTTGGCATTCAAGATCATGGCGGATCCGTTCGTCGGGCAGTTGACATTTATCCGCGTCTATTCGGGACAATTGAAGACCGGTGATTCCGTGTTGAACGTGCGCACGGGAAAGACGGAGCGCATTGGGCGATTGCTGAAGATGCATGCCAACAAGCGCGAAGAGATCAGCGAGATTCTTGCGGGCGACATTTGCGCGGCAGTTGGTTTGAAGAACGTTTCGACCGGCGACACGATCTGCGATGAAGATCATCCGATTGCGCTGGAGTCGATCACATTTGCGGTACCCGTGATTTCAGTCGCGGTCGAACCCAAGACCAAGGCCGACCAGGAAAAGATGGGCATGGCGTTACAGCGGCTGGCCCAGGAAGATCCTACGTTCAAGGTTCACACCGATCCCGACAGCGGGCAGACGATCATCAGCGGCATGGGCGAGTTGCATCTGGAAATCATCGTCGACCGCATGATGCGCGAGTACAAAGTCGAGGCCAATGTCGGCAAACCGCAGGTGGCGTATCGCGAGACGATCCGCAGGCACGCCGAGGCGGAAGGCAAGTACATCCGGCAGACGGGCGGTCGCGGACAGTACGGACACGCGAAGATATATCTCGATCCGCAACCTGCGGGAACCGGCTACGAGTTTGTGAACGACATCGTGGGCGGCTCGGTGCCGAAGGAATTCATCAAGCCGATCGATCAGGGCATTCAGGAAGCGCTGGAAGGCGGCATCCTGGCTGGCTATCCGATGGTCGATGTGAAGGCGACGCTGTATGACGGCAGCTATCACGACGTCGATTCGAACGAAATGGCGTTCAAGATCGCCGGATCGATGGCGTTCAAAGAAGCGGCCCGCAAGGCTTCTCCGGTGTTGCTGGAGCCGGTGATGGCGGTGGAAGTGGTGACGCCGGAAGATTATGCCGGCGTGATCATGGGCGATTTGAGTTCGCGCCGCGGACGCATTGAAGGAATGGAACACCGCGCGGGTTCGCAGGTGATCAAGGCGATCGTTCCGCTAGCGGAAATGTTCGGTTACGCGACCCACATGCGTTCGTCGACCCAGGGCCGCGCGGAATACTCGATGCACTTTGCCCGCTATGAGGAGGCTCCGCGGTCAGTGGCGGAGGAAATCATTGCCAAGGTGCAGGGCACAGCGAAATGACTGCCAGCGCCGCGGTTCGTCGTCGACCGCAGGTTCTGGGTCAGGGAGAGTAAGCGGGCCGAGTTTGAAGCGGTGTTCGGGTGGGATGGAATCTGGGCACGGTTTCTGAAGCGGGCCGAAGGGTACGTCGCCACGGATGTGAAGTGCGAGGAGTCGTCCGGCGGCGAGGCGCGGTATCGGGCGCGGGATTTCTGGAACGGGCATCGCGGATTTGAAGTTTTCCGCGAGCGCTTCTCGGAAGACTTCGCGCAGTTCGATCGGCAGATTGTTGATGTGCTGGTCGAGCGAGAGGAATTCGTCGGCGCGTACTACGAAGCTGACGAGGACGAGTAAAGAAGTTGCATAGATTCTTCGGCGCAAAGGACGCGCCTCAGGATGACAAGATTTTAGGCTGCAAGGTAAAAGCTAGGAGCTAGAGGCTGGTTATGGCGAAAGAAAAATTTGATCGCAATAAGCCGCACTGCAACGTCGGGACGATTGGTCACATTGATCATGGCAAGACGACGTTGACGGCGGCGATCACGAAGGTTCTGTCGAAGCACAATCCGAAGAACACGTTCCGGTCTTTTGACAGCATTGACAACGCGCCGGAAGAAAAGGCTCGCGGAATCACGATCGCAACGGCGCACGTGGAGTACGAGACGGCGAACCGGCACTACGCGCACGTCGATTGCCCGGGCCACGCCGACTACATCAAGAACATGATCACGGGCGCGGCGCAGATGGATGGCGGCATTCTGGTGGTGGCGGCGACGGACGGTCCGATGCCGCAGACGCGGGAGCACGTGCTGCTGGCTCGGCAGGTCGGTGTGCCGTATCTGGTGGTCGCGTTGAATAAGGTTGACGCGGTGGACGATCCGGAGTTGTTGGAACTGGTTGAGCTCGAAGTACGCGAGCTGCTGAAGTCGTACAAGTTTCCGGGCGACGATGTCCCGGTGGTGCGGGTTTCGGCACTGGGCGCGCTGAATGGGGAAGCCAAGGCGGAGGCGCAGGTCGACGAGTTGATGGCGGCGGTGGACAAGTATATTCCGCAGCCGGCGCGCGAGTTGGACAAGCCGTTCCTGATGCCGATCGAAGACATCTTCTCGATCTCGGGACGTGGCACGGTTGTGACGGGCCGTATTGAGCGCGGCAAGGTGAAGGTCGGCGAGGAAGTGGAAATCGTCGGCTTCCGCGAGACGCGCAAGACGGTGGTGACGGGCGTCGAAATGTTCAAAAAGCAGTTGGACGAAGGCATGGCGGGCGACAATGCTGGTCTGTTGCTGCGCGGCATTGGCAAGGACGATGTGGAGCGCGGCATGGTGTTGGCCAAGACGGGATCGATCACGCCGCACACCAAGTTCAAGGCTGAGGTCTACATCCTGACCAAAGAAGAAGGTGGAAGACATACGCCGTTCTTCAAGGGATATCGTCCGCAGTTTTATCTGCGCACGACGGACGTGACGGGCGTGGCGGAGTTGCCGGCTGGAACCGAGATGGTGATGCCGGGAGACAACGTGAGCCTGGTGATTGAGTTGATCACGCCGGTGGCCATGGAAAAGGGATTGCGGTTCGCGATTCGTGAAGGCGGACATACGGTAGGCGCCGGCACGATTGCGGAGATTGTTCAGTAGGAGAAAACGGCGGAGCTTCGCTCCGCGGACAGCCGAGGGCGGCCGTCCCCACATAAAGCAAGACAACGCGGCTTGCATCCTGCCGCTGGTTCTTTCCTCTCGGAGATGCCGGGAGGGGTTAGAGAGATGACACAGTGATTGGAAAAGAAAGAATTCGCATTCGGTTGAAGGCTTACGACTATCGCATTCTGGATCAGTCGACGGGCGAAATCGTGGAGACGGCCCGGCGCACGGGCGCACAGATTGCGGGACCGATTCCACTGCCTACGATGAAGAACAAGTACTGCGTGCTGCGTTCGCCGCACGTGGACAAGAAATCGCGGGAACAGTTTGAGATCCGCACGCACAAGCGGTTGCTCGATATTCTCGAGCCGACGCAGCAAACGGTGGACGCGCTGATGAAGCTGGATCTGCCGGCCGGTGTGGATGTGGAGATCAAGGCGTTCGGTAAAGAGCATAAATAGAACTCGCGGGCTTCGCCCGCGGAACGGCCGAGGGCGGCCGTTCCCACATGAGCAGGGAAGCTCAGGAGTAGAGAAGCTCACGAGCAAAGTAGCTCACCAGCCAATAGCTGCACGATAGGCCATGCTGGGAATGGAGAAGGAAATGCCAACGAAGGTTACGGGAATTCTGGGCAAGAAGGTCGGGATGACGCAGCTGTTTGACTCGAAGGGCGATGTTCGTCCGGTCACAGTCCTGCAGGCTGGTCCGTGCGTGGTGACGCAGCATAAGTCGGCCACACGAGACGGCTATGAGGCCGCCCAGATTGGACTGGTGGAGTTTGTGAAGGAATCGCGGCTGACCAAGCCGGCGCAGGGACACCTGGCGAAGAACAATCTTCCTCCGGTGAAGTTCATGCGCGAAGTGCCGCTCGAGGTCGAGGGCACGCCCGATGGAGATGGCTCGGTGAAAGTCGGCGACCGCGTGCTGGTCGAGATTTTCGAAGGCGAGCGGTTTGTCGATATCGTCGGGATCAGCAAGGGAAAAGGGTTTCAGGGTGTCGTGAAGCGCCATCATTTCGGCGGCGGTCCGAAGTCGCACGGGTCCATGTTCCAAATTACGGGTTCGATCGGATCGTCGGCGTTCCCGTCGCGCGTGTTCAAAGGGATGCGGATGTCGGGACACATGGGCAATGCCCGCGTGACCCAGCGCAACCTGCGGGTTTTAGGTGTGGACAAAGACGAAAATCTGCTCGTGGTTGAGGGCAGCGTGCCGGGACCTGAGGGCGGCTACATCGTGATTACGAAAGCGAAGAAGCCGCCACGAGAGCGGCGCGGATTCGCAGGATCGGCGACGGTGGATCCGTTGAAGGCGGCGAAGAGAGCAGCGAAGAAGGCATAGGAGCAGTCGTTGGTTGTTAGTCGTTGGTCGTTGGCTAACCCAAAAGACGAAAAGCAATATGGCAACTATCGACATACATAATTTGAGCGGCGAGAAGGTTGGGACGATGGATCTCGCCGATGAAATCTTCGGCGCGGTCAACGAAGATCTGCTCTGGGAAGCGGTGAAACATTACCGCGCCGGGCAGCGTGCCGGTACGCATAAAACCAAGGCGCGCTGGGAAGTTTCCGGCTCCGGCAAGAAGCTCTGGAAGCAAAAGGGCACGGGCCGGGCCCGCATCGGATCGATCCGGTCGCCACTGTGGCGGCACGGCGCGACGGTGCATGGACCAGTGCCCCGGTCGTACGACTACACCTTCCCGCGCAAGAAGCTGATGGGCGCGTTGCGGTCGGCGCTGGCCGCGAAGCTGGCGGACGGCAAGCTGATCGTGGTGAATTCGTTCGAAATGAAGGAAGCGAAGACCAAGACGTTCCGCAAGTCGCTGGATTCGCTGAAGGTGGATGCGACGGTTCTGATTATCGAAGAGCCGAAGCACGAGAATCACAATCTCGCCTTGAGCGCGCGCAACATCGCGGGGCTCGAGATGGTGTTGAGCAACGAAGTGCATCCGTTTCATCTGCTGAAGTATGACCGCGCGATTTTCTCGCAGCCGGCGATTGAGAAGCTGCAGGTTTCGTTGAAGTCTTCGGTGTCGAAGCGGCAGCACAAGCCCGAAGCGGATGAAGGCACGAAGAAGGCGCACAGTGAGCGGCGCCGTCGTGCGCGGCATGATAAAGACAAAGCGGCGGAGGTGGCCTGATGAAATCCGCATACCAGATTATTCGCCGTCCCGTGATTACCGAGAAGGGCCTAGCCATTAAGGAAAACCAGAACACGCTGGTCTTCCAGGTGGAACCGAAGGCGACCAAGACGGAAATCAAGCAAGCGGTTCAAACAATTTTCAAAGTGAAGGTGCATTCCGTGCGCACGGCCACGTATGTGGGAAAAGAGCGGCGGCGCGGAAAGTTTGCGGGCTACCGTCCCGACTGGAAGAAGGCGTACGTGCGGTTGCGGGCCGGCGAGAAGATGCCGGAGTACGCGCAGAATCTGTAAACCGTCGTTGCTCGTTCGTCGTTGGTCGTTGGCCAGCGCGAACCGATGCAGCGGCAAGAAAAAGCTAAGAGCTAAAAGCTAGTAGCTAAGAGCTGATTTTATGCCAATTAAGACATACAGACCGACGACGCAGACGTTGCGCTACCGGACAACGCTGGTCAACGACGACATCACGACGAAGAATCCGCATAAGCCGCTGATCGAGCCCAAGCCGCGCACCGGCGGGCGCCGCAACTCGGGCGACATGACGATGCGGTTCATCGGCGGCGGACACAAGCGCAAGCTGCGCATCATCGATTTCAAGCGCGACAAGACCGGGATTCCGGCGACGGTGACGACGATCGAATACGATCCGAACCGCTCTTCGCGAATTGCACTGCTGGCGTATGCCGATGGCGAGAAGCGTTACATCATTCAGCCGGAAGGGCTGAAGGTGGGGCAGAAAGTAGTGAGCGGTCCCGAGGCCGACATTCTCGTCGGCAACGCGCTGCCGCTGCGAAACATTCCGCCAGGCACGCAGATCCATAACCTGGAGCTAAAGCCGGGCAAGGGCGGACAGATGGTGCGGTCGGCGGGCGGAGCGGCGCAACTGGTGGCGAAGGAAGAAGAGTACGCGCTAGTGAAGCTGCCTTCGGGAGAGACGCGCAAGATTTCGCAAGACTGCATGGCCACGATCGGGCAGGTGGGAAATCTGGATCATGAGAACGTGACGATTGGCAAGGCCGGGCGGTCGCGGTGGCTGGGAAAGCGTCCGCACAACCGTGGCGTTTCGATGAACCCGGTCGACCATCCGCATGGTGGTGGTGAAGGCAAGACCTCTGGCGGACGGCATCCGGTGACGCCGTGGGGACAGCCGACGCGCGGGTACAAGACGCGGAACAACAAGCGTACGGACAAGTTTATTGTGAGCCGGCGCAGCAAGTGACCGCGTTTAGCGGGCGTTTGAGCCCGCTGCGGTCATCCTGAGCGTTGTTTGCGAAGGATCTGAAGGATGTGGCGGTCCGAAGCGGCGGGTGTGACCTTTACAACAGCTGCGGCGGGTTTGAGAGACGTAGGGTTCTTCGCCCGCGCTTTGCGCGGGTTCAGAATGACAGTGATTTTGAAGCCGCTGAAAGCTGGCGGCTGAAAGCTGAGAACAGAATTTATGGCACGTTCAACCAAGAAAGGCGCGTTCGTGGATGCTTACCTTCAGGCGAGGGTAGAGGGCATGAATGCGCGCAACGAGAAGAAAGTGCTGCGCACCTGGTCGCGGCGGTCCACTGTTGTGCCTGAGATGGTGGGACACACGATTGCGGTGCACAACGGAAAGAAGTTCATTCCGGTGTACGTCACCGAGAACATGGTTGGGCACAAACTGGGTGAGTTCAGTTTCACCCGGACGTTCAAAGGGCACTCCATGAGAGCGGCGACGGAAGTGGCGGCCAAGCCGGCCGGGATCCCGGGTGGACCGGGGGCGATTACTCCGGCAGCGGCGCCTGCGCCGAAGGCGTAGGACAGCTTTTAGCTATTAGCTTTTGGCTCTTAACTGAACCGTGAAGAGCTAACGGCTTGGAACTGAGATTACGACTATGGAATTTCGAGCGGAAATGCGGTACTTGCGGGTTTCGCCGCAGAAGGCGCGGCTGGTCCTGGATCTGATCAAGGGCAAGCGCGTAGAAGAGGCGCGGAACACGCTGGCGTTCACCAAGAAGCGTGTGGCGGCGCATGTTGGCAAGTTGCTGCAGTCGGCGCTGGACAACGCGAACTTTCTGAGCGCCGAGAAGAATCTCGACGTCGAGATCGACAACTTGTACGTGAAGAACGCGATTGCCAATGAGGGACCGCGCATGAAGCGCATCCGTCCGGCTCCGCAGGGACGCGCGTACCGGTACCAGCGGCGCATCGCGCATATCATCGTGATCCTGGCAGAGCGCGGGAAGGGCGGCGACGCAGGTCCGAGACATGCAGGGGATGCGAGGACAGTCGATGCGGCCCCGGCGAAGGGCAAGCGGCGGGCTCCGGCAGCGAAGGCTTCTGGTAAGAAGAAAGCGGTTGCGAAGTGACCGCGTTTTTGCAGGCGTGAGCGAAGCGGGAGCCCGCAGCGGTCATCCTGAGCGTAGCGAAGGATCTTGAGTACCTAGAGTTCGATTTAGGAGAAGCAATGGGACAAAAAGTCCATCCTTATGGTTTTCGCCTCGGCTTCACGAAGCCGTGGAAGTCGCGCTGGTTTGCCGAGCGCGATTACGACAAGCAGCTGCACGAAGACGTCAAGCTGAAGAACGAACTGAAGGACAAGCTGAAGTCGGCGGGCATCAGTGCCATCGAGATCGAGCGGCCGGGCAACAAGCTGCGCATCATTATCAAGACGGCGCGGCCGGGAATCATCATCGGGCGCAAGGGCGCGGAAATCGACAAGCTCAAGGGCGAGCTGCAGAAGCGCACCGGCGGCAAAGATATTTTCGTCGACATCCAGGAAGTGCATAAGCCCGAGCTGGACGCGCAGCTGGTTTCGGAATCGATTGCGCTGCAACTGGAAAAGCGCGTGGGCTTCCGGCGCGCGATGCGCAAGGCGGTGGATTCGGCGCTGCGCTTTGGATGCAAGGGAATCAAGGTGCGCGTGAGCGGCCGGTTGAATGGAAACGAAATCGCGCGCTCTGAGTGGTATTTGCAGGGGCGGTTGCCACTGCACACACTGCGCGCGGATATCGACTACGGCTTCACCGAAGCGCGCACGACTTACGGCGTGATTGGCGTGAAGTGCTGGGTGTACAAGGGCGAGATTCTTCCGCAGAAGAAGCGCGAAGCCGCCACGACGGCGGGCGGATTCTAAAGGGAAGCGCGCCTAACGCGTATTTGGGCAATCTCGCAAAAAGCGCGAGATTGATTGCGTGGCGCGCCTAGGTCCTCGCGAGATAAAGAACGTCTCGCTCAGGATGACAAGAGAGAGCTGATTTTATGTTGATGCCAAAGAAAGTGAAGTATCGCAAGCAGCAGCGCGGGCGTATGACGGGGAAGGCGTGGCGCGGATCGACGCTGGCATTCGGGGATTTCGGGCTGAAGGTGCTGGAGCCCGGCTGGATCACCGACCGGCAGATTGAAGCCAGCCGCGTGGCCATGACGCGCTTCGTGAAGCGCGGCGGGAAGATCTGGATCCGCGTGTTTCCCGATAAGCCGGTCACGAAGAAGCCAGCTGAAACCCGTATGGGCAAGGGCAAGGGCGCTCCGGATCATTGGGTCGCGGTGGTGAAGCCCGGCAAGATTCTGTTTGAGATGGAAGGCGTGACCATTACGGACGCGACCGAAGCGATGCGGCTGGCGTCTCACAAACTGGCGCTGCGGACGACGCTGGTCAAGCGCGAAGGCGCGGCGCACTAAAGAGGCATCCGACTTCGGGCTTTCGGAAGCGCGATCCGATGGAAGAGTGATCTTGAGGGATTTATGAAGGTAGACAAAATCAGGAATTTGACGGATGTGGAACTGGGCAACCAGGAGCGCGAGCTTGCCGACCAGCTCTTCAAGCTGAAGTTTCAGCTGAACATGGGCCAGACGGAGAGCCTGAAAAAGATTCGCGGCCTGCGCAAGGACATTGCGCGGGTGAAGACGATCGTCGGCGAGCGCGAGCGCTCGGCCGCAACGGAGAAAAAATAATGGCGGAAACGACAGCAACAACGAAGGTGCAGGGCCGCCGCAAGGAAGTGGTGGGAGAAGTGGTCGCCAACCGCATGCAGAAGACCATTGTGGTGAAGGTGACGCGGAAGAAGGCGCATCCGTTCTACGGTCGCGTGGTGGCGCGCAACAAGAAGTTCTACGCACACGACGAGAAGAACGAAGCGCACGTCGGCGATGTGGTGCGGATTGAGGAGACGCGTCCGCTGTCGAAGCTGAAGCGCTGGAAGCTGAAAGATATTGTGCGCAAGACTGCGCTGGTGCCGGAAGCGGTAGTCGATGTGGTGAGCTAATCAGGAAGCGCGCCAACCGTGCGTTTTCGCAATCTCGCAAAAAACGCGAGATTGATCGCGCGGCGCGCCTAGATCCTTCAGCAGGAAAAAGCGCCTGCTTCAGGATGACAAAGCAAGAGGGAGATGGAAGCCATGGCTGTGATGATGAGATCGATGCTCGAGGTCGCCGACAACTCCGGCGCCCGCAAGCTGCAGATGATTCTGCCGCTCGGCGGCTCGACCGGCTTGAATGCCGGGCTGGGCGACATAATCACGGCGGCCGTGAAAGAGGCGGCGCCCGAAGGCCAGACGAAAAAAGGGTCCGTGGTGAAGGCCGTGATTGTCCGCACGCGCAAAGAGTCCCGGCGACGCGATGGAACCTATATCAAATTCGATTCGAATGCCGCGGTGCTGATCAACGATGCGGGCGAGCCGGTCGGGACGCGCGTGTTTGGTCCAGTGGCGCGCGAATTGCGCGAGAAGAAGTTCTTGAAGATTGTTTCGCTGGCGCCGGAAGTTATCTAGCGCAGGTTTCAAAAGTTTCAGAGTTTCAAGGTGTCAAGGAATTTTATGAGAACCGTAAGCACAGAAAACAAGCGAGTCGATCTCCGGCGGAATGACACCGTGAAGGTGATCACCGGGCGGGATAAGGGCAAGGAAGGGCGCGTGCTGCGCGTGTTTCCGAATGATGCCAAGTTACTGGTCGAGCACGTGATGATGGTGAAAAAGCACGTGCGGCCGAATCCGCAGCGCAACATCAAGGGCGGCATCGCCGAGCAGGAGAGCCGTATCGCGATCTCCAACGTCCAGCTAGTGTGCGCGACCTGCGGGCCGGTACGCATCGGCCACGATGTGCGCGGCGACCGCAAGGTGCGCGTGTGCAAGAAGTGCGGGACAACTTTAGACAAGTAATCTCACGAACCGGTAACCACTCCGAAACCGTGAGAAGGATTGAAGGACATGGCAAAAGACAAGAAGCAGAAAGAATCGTCGCAGGAGCAGAAGGCGCCGGATCAGGCGAGGCATAGCGCGAAGGAACGTCCGCGGCTGCGCTCGAAGTTCGAGAAGGAAGTCGCTCCGGCCCTGCTAAAGGAACTGGAACTGAAGAACCCGATGTCGGTTCCGCGTCTGCACAAGATTGTAGTGAACATGGGCGTGGGCGAAGCGACGCAGAACGCGAAAGTGCTGGATCCGGCGGTGAATGAACTGGGCCAGATCACCGGGCAGAAGCCGGTGGTGACGCGAGCGAAGAAGTCGATTGCAGCGTTCAAAGTGCGCCAGGGGCAGTCGATTGGCGCGATGGTGACGTTGCGCGGCGACCGCATGTACGAGTTCTTTGACCGGCTGGTGAATATCGTTCTGCCGCGCGTGCGCGATTTCAAGGGAGTTTCGACCAAGTCGTTCGACGGGCGCGGCAACTTCACGCTCGGACTGCACGACCAGTTGATCTTCCCGGAGATTTCATACGAGAAGGTCGACAAGCAAAAGGGCATGAACGTCACGATTGTGACCACGGCCGCGAACGATAACCAGGCGCGGACGCTATTGAAGCATATGGGAATGCCGTTCAGGGCATGAGGGCAAAGTTTCAAGGTTTCAGAGTTTCGAGGTTGAAGGTTTCAGGAAGC
>CAVPNR010000017.1:0-193755 GCA_963706645.1 uncultured Acidobacteriaceae bacterium | reverse complement strand
CTACGATTGAGCTTGCTGTCGAGAGCATGCGGAACGGAGCCTTTGACTTCATCACAAAACCCTTCAGCCCTGAGGTTGTGAGGGCGACCGTGCGGCGCGCCTGCGAGCGGACGAATCTGCTTCGCGAGAATCAACTGCTCAAGTCCACGGTCGGCAATCTCCTCGGGGCCGACACCATTTTCGGTAACAGCGCCGAAATCAAGGACGTACGCGAGCAGATCGCCCGCGTTGCCCCAACAGATGTAACCGTGTTGATCGTGGGGGAAACTGGGACTGGCAAGGAGCTGGTAGCCCGGGCAATTCATCGGAACAGCCGCAGGGCCCAGAAGCCGATGATTGCCGTCAACTGTGCGGCTTTCACGGAAACTCTGTTGGAGAGCGAACTCTTCGGGCACGAACGAGGAGCTTTCACAGGTGCAGATCGAGCGCGCCAGGGGCTGTTTGAGGCGGCCCATGGCGGAACCCTTTTTCTGGATGAAGCTGGCGAGATGTCCTCAGCCGCTCAGGCCAAATTGCTTCGCGTCCTGGTAGATGGCGAATTACTGCGCGTAGGGTCCACGCAGGCCCGCAAGGTTGACGTGCGGGTCCTGGTTGCAACCCACCGAAATCTTGAAGAACGAGTTCAGCAGGGACTCTTCAGGCAGGATCTCTACTATCGACTAGCGGTTGTTCCGATTCGCATTCCCCCACTCCGCGAACGCAAAGAGGACATTCCGGGCCTCTGCGAGATCTTGTCAGCCCAGATTGCGAAGGACTTGAAGGTCCGACCCAAGCGCATGAGTCTGGGAGCACTGCAGAAATCGGGAACTACACGTTTCCCGGAAACATACGGGAGCTGCGGAACCTTTTGGAGAGGGCTCACATCTTGGGGCACCGTGAGGAAATTACCGCTGATGAACTTCCCATAGACGATAGGGGCCACTCAGCACCTGAACCCCGGAAGATGGAGATGCGTGATTGGCTTCGAACCCTGCCAGCTAGCGTCGATCTCCGAGAGTTGCTCACGACCTTTGAAAAAGGCCTCATTGAGCGCGCACTGGAACAGGCGAATGGCGTGCAGGCGGAAGCGGCCCGAATGCTGGGAGTCTCGCGCAGCGACCTAGGATACAAAGTCACAAAATACGCGATAGCGCGACCCGTGGATACCACCTTAGCCGATGAGCTTGATTAGCCTCAGCCGGTCGAATAGTTCTCACCATACTTACGAGCAAGCCCCAGAGAAATCCTGCCCTGCCGACCACCCGTCACGGGGCTACTCGGAAACAATCGTTCCTTAAGTTAGCGCTTATGGGGCAAGACCCCAGTCGATGTTTCGCGGCGCCAGAGGCGTGGATGCGCCGGGATCAGAACGAGTGCGCCCACGAGGCAAGGCCAGGCAACGGTCGGCCGCAGCGAGCCCTGAGGTCCGGCGGCAGCCACGATCTCTGGTGAAGGAGTTTCTCCGGCCGCTATCGCCGACGCGAGCGGATCGCCGCCAGGAAGAGAAGCAGCGATACTTAATGCCGAACGCGGCCGCTGCGCTGGGTCCCGATCCAGACAACGCAGGATGGCCCGCTCGACCACCGGATCAAAGTTCTTGACGACGCTCGAGGGTGGCGTCGGATTGGTTTCCGTTTGCTTGCGGTGAAACTCGGCCAGGCTGAAGGCATCAAATGCTTTCTTCCCTGTGAACAATTCATACAGAACAGTTGCTGGCCTACACCGCGAACCTGCCGGCCTCATTAGTCGGTTTAGAGGCATGTGCGGGGGCACACTTCAGGGGAGCCGCCTTGCGAGCACAAGGGCACCAGGTGCGACTCATCCCGGCGCAGTTTGTGAAGCCTTACCGCAAGTCGAACAAGAACGACTTCATCGATGCGGAAGCGATCGCCGAAGCCGTGGCCAAGCAGAATATGCGCTTTGCGCAGCTCAAGACGCAGGAGCAACTCGACTGGCTAGCCATGCACCGTGTGCGGGACCGGCTGGTGCAGCGTCGTACCGCACTGATCAACGAGATTCGTGGATTCCTGCTAGAGCGCGGCATCACGTTCGCAGCCCAGCCCATCCATCTGCGCAAGAATCTGCCTACGGTCATCGAAGACGCCGAACAGAACCTGAGCCGGCGTCTGCGCTGGCTACTGGACCGGCTGTGGCAGGAGTGGAAGCAGATCGAGATCGACGTCGAGGCGATCACCGACGAGATTGAACGCATCAGTAATGAAGATGCACGCTGCCGGCAACTCCGGCAGATCCCCGGCTTCGGCCCGCTCGTCTCCACCGCCACCGTGGCCGCCATCGGCAACGGCTCTGCCTTTCGTCGCGGACGCGACTTCGCGGCCTGGGTGGGCGTGGTGCCCCGACAGTACTCCACCGGAGGCAAGCAAAAGCTGTACGGCATCAGCAAGCGCGGCAATGTCTATCTGCGTCGCATGTTGATCCACGGAGCTCGCGCGGCATTGTTTCGTGTGAAGTATGACACCGGAGGATTCGGGCAGTGGGTGCGGCGGCTGGCGCAGCGTGCTCCACACAACAAGGTCACAGTGGCGATCGCTAATAAACTGGCGCGCATCGCCTGGGCCGTGCTGTCCAGCGGTCAAGACCATCGACATCAGCCACTGCAGCAACGGGCGACTGCTTGATGGCCGCGGAAAAGACGCTCCGCTTGGAAAGCACAAAACGCTTTCCACTTTTCCACCGCCACGACGACGGATGTTAGACAGAGTTCTACCAAGGTCTGCTGAGGAGAGAAGAAGACGAGAAGAACAGCCTAATGGCGTGCCGGAAAACCTGATGTTGCAAATGCGTCCCTGGTGACCGAGGGATTTGTAAGGACCGGCCCGTGCGTATCATCATCGAGTGCCCGGAGACAATTCTCCACTTAGAGGCCGGATACATTTACGCAGACTGTCCCTTCGTCCACTTCAACCCTCTTGCAGTCCGGCGGCGGACCATACATTTGCAACAGTTGTGAGCGGATTGCGCTCTGCGGAGGCCGAGCCTCCGCCTAATGCCTTGTAACGACGGGAGCGGACAAAGCCTATGACACGCCGACTTCGTCGACACGGTCGCGAGTTGGGTATGACGCCGCACGTAGCACGCCGGCAGCACGGCGCGATCGATGAACGAACCAGGGGTATTTCGCCAACAATTCCGCCCCTTGCGCAAATGGCTGGTTAGCACAGTGGGGTAACCTCACAAGAGCAGGACATTTGTGCGGCTGTGTCATTCATAGCCTTTGAACTTCGCGACGATTACCGTTATGTCGTCGTGCTGTTCCTGAGAGCCGAAGCGCCGAACCCCATCCACGATTGCTGCCAGTAAAGCCTCGCACGACAGTTCGCGATGTTGCCGCAGGGCCTCAATCAGAAGCCGCTCACCAAATTCTTCTCCTCGATCGTTACTGGCTTCGGTGACGCCATCGGTATAGAGTGCAAGCACATCACCGGGAAAGAGTTCTTGCTCCTGCAGGGAACAATCCCATTCCTTGAAGAGCCCCAGCAGCGTGCTGGTCGACTCAAGCCGCTCAACATCGCCATCTCTTCTCAACAAGAGTCCCGACAAATGTCCGCAATTGGCGTAGCGCAATCGCCGCGTTGCGTCGTCGTACTCGGCAAACAAAAGCGATGCGTAGGCACTGTCGCTGGTGTTGTCATAGAACAGGCGGTTCACTGATCTGAGCAATGCTTCAGGCTGATCGAAGGCCAATGACAACTGGCTCCGGAGACTGGCCTGCAGATTCGCCATCAGCAGAGCGGCGGCGATCCCCTTGCCAGAAACATCGCCGATGATCAGCCCCAGCCGTTGCGGTCCGAGATTCAGAAAGTCGAAGTAGTCCCCTCCTACCTGTCGCGCCTGCAGGCAGGTACCTGCATAGTCGACGGTCTTCAATGGCGGTCGAATCTGCGGGAACAACCGCGCCTGCACTTGCTTGGCGATTTCCAATTCCTGGGCGCCACGGCGCTCGGCTTCGAGTTTTTCTGCGTGCGTCCGCCGACGCAACTCAAGGCTTCGTTTCACTTCATCGAACCCTTCCAGCCCAAATGCATTCCCGTCTGGATCCTCGAAACGCGCATAGGTGCCGCCCCACCCCGGCGTCTCCGGCGCAAATAAGAACCGAACGCCGCGTTCACTCCATTCTTTGTACGTGGCGTGAACATCTTCCGTCATAAAGAGAACCCAGCGGTAGCCTCCAATGAGTTTGTATTCGGGTCGGTCGGGCTTCGGCTCAACCAGTGCAAGATTGGCGCTGCCGTCGGGAGGCGCCACTTCAATCCAGCGGACGCCGGTGGGAAGGCATTGTTCTGTGATAAGTTCGAAGCCCAGTAGGTCGACGTAGAACCGCTTGCTCACTTCCAGATCGCGGACAAAGACGACGATGTCCTGGATGCTCAGGTAGGGCTCTTCGCGTCCCATGCGAAGCACGGTGCGGTTCGCCCACGAGCGGAAGGGGTCACTGGCCATCGGCGTGATTATAAGGTGCAACTCTTAAAAGCAGGCCATCGCGCTCATTCATCCCCCCGCCACCTAGAACCAGTCGCTGCGGTAGGCGACCCACCATGCGGCGAAAAGAATAGGGATGGTTGCGGCGCAGGCCCACCAGAAAGGAAGTAGGGCATCGGCCACGAGCCCGAGCAGGATGAAGACCATCCAGAATATCTTTTTCTCCATGGCGACGATTGTAGTGGCAGGGCAGCGTTATCAGGAGATCGTGATCGATCGCATCAAAATACCCTTGGATGTCGGCGTCTACTATCCACCAACCTCGCAACAGCACTTTGTCGACTGCGCGGACTGCTTGCGCCGCACTGCGCCTCGGTCGAAACCCGTACGACTGGGTTTGGCAGTTCGCTTCGAAGACTGGCTCGATTACTATCCGACACGCCTGCTGGACGATCCGGTCTCGCACTGTCGGGACAGTCAGCGCGAACTGCACACGACCCCAGTGAGCCTTTGGGCTGGGCCGAGATCCGGCATCCTTTCCACCCACTTCGTGGGCAAAGCTTTCCAGTACTTAAGACACGGCGCGTGGCCGGCATCGACACGCTGATTCTGCGTGGATTAGAGCACGGCACTTTCGGAGTCGCGCGTGAGTGGACCGATTGGGGGGAGCCCTCTCCTTCACTCGGCTTGCCCCCGCGGCGGTGGGATGCGGATTTACTTCTGGATTTAGTGAACTTGCTGGAGCAACTCAGCTCCCAGTCATCAAGAGAGTTACCCAAAGGAGATTGACAAGTGAATCGAACTGCTTTACAAGCAGACCAGTTATATACGTGGCCTGACACTCATGCGCTCCCAACCGCGCAAACAAACCTCTGCCGCCTTGCGTCGACGACGCCGACAGCTTTTGCGCCACCTGCCACCCCTCGATCGTCTTTTGCGGGGTTCCCTCATCGAGCGCTACAAGCCCTGCGGCAAGCCAGGATGCAAGTGCGCCCGCGGCCCCGGTCATGGCCCCAAGTACTACCTCTCGGTCAGTCACTATGGCCAGCAACCGCAAATGGATTACATTCCCCAGGACTATCAAAGCCAGGCCAGCGAGTGTCTCGCCAACTACCATCGGCTCCGCGAGATCTTGGACGAGGTCTGCGCCATCAATCACGAACTGCTATGCCGCCGCGAGGTGCTCTGAGCCATTCCCATGAGCCACGCTTCGGCCTCGCCCTTCGCGCCCTTCGATCCCCAACAAGGCGGCCTGCTCCTGGCCAATATGCTCTCCGCCTGGCTCGACGGCGAACCCAGCGGAGAAGCCACCGCGGAGGCTGGCTATGAACCCAAAGATCGCGGAACACCACCGCAGCCGATCCGCCTATGTTTACCTGCGCCAGTCGACGCCCGGCCAAGTGCTCCATCATCAGGAGAGCACGGAACGCCAGTATGCGTTGCGCGAGAAGGCGCAGGAACTGGGCTGGAGCCAAGCTTCGATCCGCACCCTCGATCGGGACCTCGGCAAGTCCGGAACGCAGACGGCGGGGCGGGAGGATTTCAAGACCTTGGTGGCCGATGTCTCGATGGGACAAGTGGGTGCCGTGCTTGCCTTGGAGGCCTCCCGACTTTCGCGCTCGGACTTGGACTGGCATCGGCTGTTGGAGTTGTGTGCCCTCACCCAAACGCTGGTGATCGACGAGGATGGCTGCTACGATCCGGCCGATTTCAACGACGGACTCTTGTTGGGGTTGAAGGGGACCATGGCTCAGGCCGAGCTGCATTTTTTGCGCACGCGCCTCCAGGGCGGTAAGCTCAACAAAGCCAAGAAGGGAGAGTTGCGCTTCCCTCTGCCGGTGGGGTTTCGCCACAACGAGCAAAGCCGCATCATCCTGGATCCCGATGAAGAAGTGCGGGGTGCGGTGGCATTCGTGTTTCGTCTATTTCGCGAAACCGGCAGTGCCTTTGCGGTGGTGCAACGCTTCGCCGAGCGCAGATTACGATTTCCGAAACGGGCCTATGGTGGAGCCTGGGCGGGCCAGCTAATATGGGGTCGGCTTACCCACAGCCGTGTGTTGGCGATCCTCAAGAACCCCTCCTATGCGGGGATGTATGTTTTCGGTCGTTACCAGTATCGGGTGCAGATCAGCGCCCAGGGCGAAGTTCGGAAACGGATGCAAGCGGTGGCGATGCCCGACTGGCGAATCCGTTTGCCAGAGCACCACGAAGGATACATCACGGTGGAAGAGTTCTTGAAGAACAGGGAACGCTTGGAAAAGAACCGCACCAAGGGCGAAGGGACGATACTAAGCGGGCCCGCACGTGAAGGCCTGGCATTGCTGCAAGGGCTGTTGTTGTGCGGTCACTGTGGCCGGGCACTGACCGTGAGCTACCGCGGCAACGGTGGCATTTATCCCACGTATCTGTGCAACTGGTTGCATCACCAAGCGCTCGCCACCAAGGACTGCCTGAGCTTTCGTTGTGATGTGCTGGATCCCGTCATTGCCGAGGAACTGTTAAAGGCCTTGCAGCCCGCGGAACTGGAGCTCGCCCTGGCAGCTTTGCAAGAGCTGGAGACGCGCGATCAGGCGATCATGCGCCAGTGGCAGATGCGACTGGAACGTGCTGAGTACGAAGCCGCGCTCGCCGAGCGCAGATATCAAGAAGTCGATCCTTCGCAGCGTCTGGTGGCCAGCACACTGGAGCGTCGCTGGAACGATGCGCTCCTTCAGTTGCAGGACCTCAAGAAGCAAGCCGCGGAAGTGCAGCGGCAAGAAGCTCGCGTGGCCACGCCCGAGCAGAAGGAGAAAGTACTGGCTCTCGCCCGAGACTTGCCGCGGGTATGGCATGCTCCCACCACCCAGGCCAAAGACCGCAAGCGGATGTTGCGGCTGCTCATTAAGGACATCACCGTTGAAAAGCCCCAGCCCAAGCAACTCTTGGTTCACATCCGCTGGCAGGGCGGTGCCTCGACCAGCTACTCCGTCCCGCTTCCGCCCAGCATCGCCGACCGCATGCGGTATCCTGCAGCCTTGGTCGACCGAGTGCGGGATTTGGCTCAGCGCTTGACGGATACACAAATCGTCGATCGACTCAATCAAGAAGGGCTGGTCAGTGCCTTAGGCAAACCTTTCACCGTTTCTATGGTCAGGTGGATCCGCCATCGCTACAAGATCCCCGCCGCCAAGCTGAAGCACCCTGAGGAATTGACCGTCCAACAAGTGGCGGAACAGTTTGGAGTCAATCCTAATGTTGTCTACTACTGGATCGAGCACCGTGTAATCCGGGCTCGTCGGCTTAACTCCGGAACGCCGTATTGGATCACAGTCAGTGATACAGATCAGCAAAAGTTACGAGATTGGGTACGCAACTCAGCCAAAATTCAGAAGGCATCCTAAAACGCGATTGAGGAGGTGCATTACGAAACCACCGTCGGAATCCCCAGGGGCCGCTGACGGCCATCCGGCTTGGGAATCTATACCCGCAGCACCGGCTGGGGTTGGTACCTTCCTGCCTTCAGATCCGCCGCTATTACCTCGAGAAACGGTGCCACGCCTTGTCGCTCCACTTCTTCCAGGCTCACGCCATCGACGCCGGCACTGCCTCCGTTGGCTTTCACTTCTTGCCAAGCTCGCCACAGTACATCGGGCCGGAGTATGCGGTCATAGAGCGCGTGGAACCTTCGCTCCCTACACTTCTTGGCCGCCAGGTATAGCTTGCGCTGGAGCTGTCGTGATTTATCGATCTGATGGAGTTGGCCGTTTCCGCATGCATCGTCACTTACCTCCCCGCTGAGCACGATAAAAGTAGAGGCCCTCTCCCCCGGCCGAGTTGTGTTGTCTCGACCCTCCACGGATATATGGCCTCCTCCGACTTCTCCCAAGGCGTCGCCTCGCATTTCACCTTGCGGCTTATAGCTGGGCTCACGGTAGTTGTGGTCTACCGACCATCGGAGATCTCTCTTGTTTCTGTATCCGCTGTGATGGCATTCCGCTCCCCATAGGCCGTGGAGTTCGTCGATGTTGCACTCCAGAGTCTTCCCCTCTTCCGTGGCCTTCGCCAGTAAGTGAGTGGCTCGGCTCTCCCTGTTCCGTATGTCGACGCTTCAGGATTTCCTTTATGGTATGGACTGCCATCTTGCACCTCCTCCTCGGAGGCATACTCCGCTTTCACACCCCCAGTTGCCCGGGAACATGAGGAGCTTGCTACGTGGCTCTCTGGTGATTACCACGACCGGACTTTCACCGGCTAGTTGATACCGACTTTCAAGACACACCACTCACGTTATGGCCTGCACGCTCGCCGAGTCGCCATGCGAACCTTTCCATCGAAAGCTCCGACAGCTTTGTTGCCTCCGCCGCCGTTTCGATTGATACCGCGTAGAGCGAACCAGTTCCCGGACGGGAGTTGCACCCGCTGAAGTCCGGCGCCTTTTCACGGCGCACTGTTTCGCCAACGACAACCACTCCAAATTGGCATTACCGCTGTAACCTTGGAAGTTGTTACTTTTCCCCTAACATTAGACTGGCATGAATCTCACGTCACTTGTGGTTTGCACGGACGAACGAGCCCTGCGAGTTCTTCGCAACGTCCTGGGCGAATTGGAGATTGACGTCGAGCACTGCGCGGACCACTTGACCGCCGCGAAGGAGTTGGCCCAGCGTACTTTCGAAGCGGTCATCATTGACTGCAAGGACGAGCGGAGCTTCGATCTGCTGAGGAGCTTACGTTCCTGGAAACAAAACAGTAAGTCAATGGCAATCGCGATTATCGAAGCCCGCACTAATTTGCAGGCTGCCTTTAAGCTGGGGGCGAACTTCGTGGTCTTCAAGCCGATCTCTACCGAAAAGGCTAAGTCGAGTTTTCGCGCCGCCCGAGCCCTCATGAAGCGGGAGCGTCGGCGGTCCGTGCGCGCGCAAGTGAATATCTCCGCATATTTCCGCTTCCAGAACGGAGATGGCGAGCAGGTCTCCATCTCTACCCTGAGCGAGGGCGGGATGTCGGTCCGGCTTGGCGGGTCCCCTGGCAAGAGGAGGGGCGCGATCAGCTTCAGCTTTGCGCTGCCCGACACTACGACTGTTATAGAAGCCTCCGGAACGATCGCCTGGCAGGATTCGCGCTATCGCGCCGGCATCCAGTTTGCGGTGCTCTCCGACGCCTCACAGCAAAGCCTGAAAGAATGGTTGCGTTTGCAATCCGGAGAGAAGCACGATCCGCCCATCCGCTGTTCTCTCATGGGGCTCAGTCTTGGTGGGTGCTTCTTGCGAACCCAGTCCCCTTTTCCTCCCCAGACGCGGGTCGAACTGCTGCTCCGAGCAGCGGATTGTTCAATCAAGACGAAGGGAAGAGTGCAACTCATGGATCCCGAACTCGGTATGGGAATCGAGTTCCTGATCAGGACGCCTGTGCACCGGCATCGATTGCAAGAGTTAATCCAGAAAATGGCGGCTAGCCCGGACACTGTTTCCGAAGTGCTGGTTGAGCCCGAAGGAATCGATTGGGACCAGGATGCCGCTCATTCATCGGGAGGGACGGCACTGGCTACGGAGAGCGAGCCGGAACCGGATCCTCTCCTGGAATTGTTCCGTACCGGGGCCTCCCTCACCAAAGGACAGTTTGTTATTGAACTCGAAAAGCACCGGTTGTCAGCTTCCCCCGGGGAGGCGTTGGGCCTGAATCGAACCGAACCTCCCGCTTATCAACGTCGGGAACCAAGGATAGCTGTGTCACTGCCGGTCCGAGTGCGAGCCCAGGAACACCAAGAACAGTCTTCTATGGCGACTCACTATATCGATGTCAGTCATCGGGGCGCACGGGTCGGCGGCGTTGCATTTCATCCGAAGCCCGGGGAAGTCGTAAGCCTTGTTTCAAGCGGTTGCGACGCTCGGTTCCTGGTCATTTGGGTGGGTGAGCCGGGTACGCCGCAAGAGGGTCAGATTGGATTGCAGAGCATAATGATGGACGACTGAGCGCCTGACCGATGAGAGCACGTCCAGCCCTATATACTTTTCATCGTTCACGAGGGTGCTCCTTTCGTAGGTCGTGATGCGAACGATCACAACCTACTCCCAAAGGCGCGCCCTTTTCATAATGGGGCTCCATCAACTATCCCGAACGCTGAGCGCATGCACTAGTAAACCTAAACTCATTTGAACTCCGAATGCAAAATAGGAAGGAAAGCCTAAAACCCCCGGAATCTGTTAGGAATCGTGTAATGACGCCACTATAGGGTCATGAGACCGTGGCTTTTCCTCCTCCTACTGGCTTCATTCGGCGTTCAGTGCTTGGGATCGAGCGTCATTAAAATCACCACCCTCTGGATCCCGAACGGCACTGTCGATACTGCCTATTCCGCAGCCATCAAGGCCAGCAACGGTTGCACGCCGTACAAGTGGACCATCGCATCCGGCACACTTCCCAGCGGCATTACCGCGAAGGCAGCCAGCAACACGACATCCTTCAACCTCACGGGAACACCGACCAAAAAGGTTACCGACTCTTTCGTCGTAAAAGCCACCGACTGCGGCGGACATGTGTCACAGGCGTCCTACAAAATCGTCATCCAACCCACGGCTAACCATGTCGTCAACTTGGAGTGGAACGCTTCCAAATCGAGCGCCGTTGTCGGCTATAACGTCTATCGCAGTCCCGACGCCGCGACTTGGAAGAAAATTAACGTCAGCCTTGTTGGTTCGACGCTTTACAGCGATTCCACCGTGGCCAATGGCTCTACCTATTACTATGCGGCGACCGCCGTCGATGTAAAGGGCAAAGAAAGCAGCAAGACGCCCCCTGTCAAAGCGATTGTTCCCTAATCCTTGTGCTAGGCAACGCGGTGATTCTCGATTATCAGATATGCGCTACGTAGGATGTGACATAGAAACAGAGACCCACGACTAGTAGAATCCTGCTGGGTGTGATTGTTTTTCAGCACCACTTCGGACTGCGACGGCGCCTGACTCTCGGTCTCCTCAATTTCTCGCCTATCACTTCTGACAGTTGCCAGCCGACGTGGCCCTCAACTCCAATGGTCAGTCCTGATCAGGAGAAGAATCCCATTATGGCCGTCCGACCACTGCCTTTGCCTGTCACTGAACAGACTCCATCGCTGAGGTGCGGTATAGCCCGTTCCTCACAAACACAACACCATTGCCCTATCTGCGGCAAGCCTGTCCACATCAACACCTCCAAGGACGACGCCGCCAGCAAAGCCATGCACGGGGGGTGCTATGTTCTCAGGCAAATGCTGAAGCAGTCCACCACCCCACCAACCGCCCCTGTGCCTGACGGTTGTAACATTGTCACTAATTGACCACTGACTCCGAAGACAAGGCACATTTATGAACGGTCATCAGGAAAGAACTCCGGCAGTCAACGGAAAAACACTCCATGACGACCGCGTTTAAGACGATCATTGAATTTGTGGTGTTGGCCTTAATCGTAATGGCAGTCGTTCGATTCTTTACGAAGCGGTGATTCCAGCGTGCGGGGGTAACTGTGGCAAAGTCGCCATAGAAGCACTCCTTGACCAGGGGCTAGCTCTACTTCGGCCCCAAGGCACCCGCGTGTAAAGAAGGGACATTGTGTCGCGACCGTGCCAGGTCAGGAAGCAGGATTTAGCCTTACCGCAAATACAGTATGAGAAGATGGGCCAAGAATAGACATAGGTGAAGCGCTTCCTGCGACTGCATGGACATCTACTGTCCGAATCAAAGAGACTGCGAGCGGCGCGATGTTGGAGAATCGACGCAGATACGCGCGGGTTCCGATGCGGGCTCAGGCTACATGCATAGTGGATTCCAGAACGATGCGCGGAGTGAGTTGGAACCTCAGCCAAGGGGGAATGCAGCTCGAAGCGAGTGACCTGCAGCTCAGGGATACCATCCAAGTGTCTTTTCGCTTACCCACTTCTGGGGTAGCTGTTGACGCACTCGGTTCCGTGATCTGGGCAAATGAGGGACGCCACGGAATCCAATTCGCGAACGTGGGCGCCCAAAGTCAGCAGTCAATTCGCAGCTACATACTCGAATTGGAACGAAGACTGGGTCTTGGAACGATGCCCGCCGAGTGAGCAGCAGCTTTATGAGAGCATCAAGTTGTGCGGCTCGCTGGCATCAGACTGCGTTAGATGGTCCTCGCAGATGTTTTTGGAACGCGACTGCCCACGGCGAGATTATAGGCGGCAATGGATCGTTGGCATAACATCGCATATCGCTCATTAACGGCAAGAGGTAATCTCTCTTGAGGAACAATCGGCAATCCGAGCATAATGGCCTCGAGCTAACCCTCCGACCTCTTCCGTGAGGTTAACCGTGACTGATTCACCGCGTGTGCTATTTGCTAGACCCTATCGGTGTGGGGACTGCGGTGGAGGAGAAGGCGTCCGCTCGCGGCGGCGCACATGGACGGAGCGCTACATCCTTCCGCTATTCCTGATGCAGCCGGTGCGCTGTGCCGCGTGTTTCCGAAGAGACTACTGGTCGGTTTTCACGCCAGTGCGCGAGCGCGCACGTCATGGAGACAAGAATAGTGGCCGCATCCCTCGGAAAGCTGCTTAGGAACGAGACGAGTCGCTGCGGCCCGCTTGTCTTCTACCTGTCCGCCGAAAATGTAGTTAACCGCGGCAATCGCTACGGACGCAGCCGTGATCGGCAGCAGCAGGTTTTCGGCCCTGAGGATCATGCAATCAGGGCGTCGGGAAGAAAGCCGAAGCCGCGAGAGATTTTTCCCTGTTGCAACCGGTTCATGTAGTCGTGCGCCAACGATGGTCATCGTGGGCACACCAAAAACAAAAAGCTGTTGTCTTTGCGCATCGCATCCTGACCGACGCGCGAGATCCGCGGGGTGTGCGCTGAATTCCTTCGGTGTCTGTGAGCCTGCTCGTTGGGGTGTGTTGGTTGTTCGTTGTGCGGCACACGTTGATCCAACGAAGAAGAGAACGAAGCAGGGATCTCCATCATCGCTCTCGCGCCGTCGCCTCCCCCGCCTCAAACACCATCCCACACTTCGGGCATCTCATCTCAGCGTATTGATCCGCAGGATCTCTGCCGGAGAGATGGAATAGCCGCAGGATGGGCAGGCGGTGCTGTGCGCGGCGATGACGGCCGCGCGGTGGATTTTATTCCTGCGCATCGTGCGCTCCCTCGCGCGCCCAAGTGCGGCGATGGTCACGGGCTGAACGGCCAGAATGCGATATCGGGATTTGCATAGCCATCCGTAGCTGTCATTGCAGCCTATGGCCGACTATCGATTCTGACAGTTCCTGCGGGTCTGCCAACGATGTTCAACTTTCTGATACTGTTCGCCATCGTACCGCCAGCCAGACGACCAGCAGGTTAAGATCGCAAGGCATCCGCAGCAGGCAATCATCCTTCTTATGAGGAGAGGTATTGCGATGGCTAACGACAACAACCGGAGTGCGCCAGCCATCCGGGTTCTGCTGGTGGAAGACTTCGAGCCGTTTCGCCGAGCCATCTGCTCGGTTCTGAGCAAACACGGGGGCTCACAGATCGT
This sequence comes from uncultured Acidobacteriaceae bacterium, assembly GCA_963706645.1. Lineage (GTDB taxonomy): Bacteria > Acidobacteriota > Terriglobia > Terriglobales > Acidobacteriaceae > Sulfotelmatobacter. The sequence continues at coordinate 179,841 of CAVPNR010000017.1, read as the reverse complement.
CGGCGAAGCGTCTGACGGATTGGAAGCGGTGGGCAAAGCCGAGGAACTGCTACCGGACTTGATCCTGCTGGACATCGGCCTGCCAAGGCTGAATGGAATGGAAGCTGCTCGCCGAATCCACGCACTCTCCCCGAAGTCCAAGATAATCTTCGTGACCCAGGAGTCCGACCCAGCCATCGTGGAAGAGGCTCTCAACCTGGAGGCGGCTGGGTACGTCGTGAAGACGAGGGTAGCAAGCGATTTACTCGCGGCTCTGGACGCGGTGCTTGGCGGTGGGCGGTTTGTCAGCGGTCGATTGCCGTGTCAGGAGTTTGCGATCCAACCTGGGACTGCTACAGGCGATTAAGCGGCCGCCGAAAGAGATCCTGCGATACCCTTTCCGAGTAATCGCAACTGTGCTTGCTTTGTCGTGAACCACGCAGCACCGCAATCCATATAAACCGAAATCTGCGGACATGCCCTGACGCCGGGATTCTCAAGGTTGGAGGCGATGAAATGGATCATCATTTCAGCGGCAAACTCCGCCTGGTTGAGTGATGCGCATGATCGACAGGACATAAAGCACACTCCGTGATGCTCGCAGGATACTCAAGCCTCAGCGCACCCTCTGTTCAATTTTTGCACACGTCCCGATTGCGCCTCGGCTTGCCCCATGGCTGACATGATCGCGGAGACGCGGAAGAATAGATGTGGATCAGGATCACAGCCATCGATTTCGCAGGGACGTTCGTGGCGGTGAGGCCAACACCGGCCGAGAGTACTCCTTCTGACGGCAGGCAGCTTGTCAGCGGCGGACTGTCGGCTCAGGGATTCACGACGCAAGCTCAGACCACCAGTGTCTAAGCAGCAGACGGTCTCATTCGCTCTCGCAGTATTCTCAATTCGGCGTCTGGCGTGGTGAACCGCGAACCGCCGCAGTCCAAGCAGATCAACAGCTTTGGGAGCACGAGAACGCCAGGATCTTCTGCAGACCTGAGGGCGCTTGAATGGATCATCATCTCAACAGTGAATTCCGCCAGATTCGTGGAGGAGCATACGTCGCAAGGCATAGGGCCTCCATCGGGCGCAGCAGATTCGGCAGGCTCCAGCTTCTCCAATGACCTCTGTATCGTAAGCAATTCCTCCCGCACCTTCTCAATGTAATCGATGATGTCCCCGAGTTTCGCTGGCGGGCTTTCGGAGTCAGCCATGGCCATGGAATACTCTCTTGAAAGGGAAAGTCGGTCCGCTGGCGTACAGCCGTAGGGCTTAGTAATGCGTTGAAAACCTATTGAGTCGCCGTGAAATCGGATGCTCAACGGCGGGGCAATTTGTGCAGCTGCACTTGAGCAGTGGATCCATCGGCCTGACAGGATTACCACAGCGGTCACACCTGAACCACACGCCTTCCTCTTCGGTCATCACCTTGAAGTGATTGCCCTGCACGCAATACGGGCATCGGATGGGATCTGGCCTAGTTTGTGGGTTACGATACCCCCCAATACTCGAATGATGACGAGAGCCTTGTGGCTCCAGCGGTGGTCACTAAACATGGCAAACTATGAGCAGGTCAAGAGGCCGCAAGCGCGAGCCGCTGGCCGACGACGATTTCCGACTTCTCGTTGCCGTTATCGGAATTCTACTGGCTCTGATGATGCTGGTCATCTACAAGTTCGATCTGTGAAGGCGGGATCGAATTCCCGAAGCGTTGAAAGGGAGCGTGCGCCCTTCGCCCACTCCCTTTACCCCCTCGACTCTTTTCCCGAGGCCCAGCAAGGCGATGCACATCGGGGGAAGGCAGCCTTGGCGGGCCAGAGAGCCGGAGAGACGCCGAACACGTTACACCAATCCTCCCTGCCGGAACAATAAAATTGTCCCCGTTCCGTGATTCGTAACAGGAGGCTTCACTGGCGCGGACTCCGCGACATTTCCGGTGCGTGCAGTCGTGGGCTTGGCCGCTCGGCTAGCGTATGATGGTCTTGTCCGTGGAGAGTTGGAAGATGCAATGTCAGCCAACACCCTTCCGCCGCCTCACCACCTCGCTGTCCTGGTCTCTCCCGCTGGCCGTTTCCTGAAATGCAGTAACTGCCACCTAAGCCTCGAGTTCCCATACGGGGAAAGATTCGTCGCGATCGCAAAGCAGTTTGACGCTCAGCTATGCAGATCCTCCATCCTAACCGACGGGACAGAACGCCGCCGTTTCGTCATCGTATGGGGGGAGTGAAGAACTTGCGGGCGCACTTCGCGCATGACGCCATCATTGGAGTACCAACGTGCGAGCGCGGCTCACCATCGTGCCAGTGACACGCAGTCTGGCGCGGGGGTAAGATCCAGTCGCCGCACCAAACACTCTGGTCTTGGTTTTGAGCTGTAAACCTCCACTGCTATGGAACGCCTCATCGTCTTTGTGATCGTCGTCATAGCGTATGTGATCTACCGCGTCATGCGCGGCCTTAGCCAACCACCGAGCACGCCGGTATGGCGGTACACGACGGCATTACGTGACACGGCGCTAGTGGCGAACGGTGGCAACTCCTGCCCGTTCTCTGAAATCCTTCCCGATCCAAATCCTCCCGAAGCCCGATCCTTCCACACCAAGGTTCACGGTGTATCCAAGAGGAACGGAGATGGGGATTCCGACAGTCGGCGAAGGGAGATCTTTCGACCCCCTCTCGACAGGCTCTTAACCTATGTGGTGAACAAAACGCCGCGCTCGGCAACCTGCGCTTTGCTAGTGTCCCGAGCGAACGCGGCCTGCTTGCCACCTTCTAATGCCCGCTTGGCATCCAAAACGCCGTAGAGCTGGATCATCTTGGCAACCAGCCCGGTCCAACCAGTCTGGTGACTCGCGCCTAACCCGGCACCATTGTCGCCGTGGAAGTACTCGTAAAAGAGGATATGGTCGCGCCAATGAGGATCGCTCTGGAACTTGTCCGTACCTCCATACACGGCTCGCTGGCCGTGCTCGTCGCGCAAGAAGATCCGGGTGAGCCGGTCGGCGATCTCCTTGCTCACCTCAAAGAGGTTCATCAGCTTGCCCGAGCCGGTGGGGCATTCGATTTTGAAATTATCGCCGTAGTACAGATAGAAGTTCAGCAGCGCCCGGATGAGGAGGGCGTTCACCGGCATCCAGATCGGTCCCCGCCAATTGGAGTTGCCGCCGAACATCCCGGTGTTGGACTCCGCCGGCAGGTAGTCCACGCGGTACTCCTGGCCGCCTGCGTTGAAGACATACGGATGCTGCTCGTGGAACTTGGAGAGCGAGCGGATGCCGTAGGGGCTCAGGAACTCGTTCTCATCGAGCATCTTCGTAAGGATCCTGCGGAGCCGCTCCGGGTTGAGAAGGGCCAGGATTCCGCGCTCCGCCACGCCAAAGTGACCCGGTCCCGTGGGGTGCATGGTTTCCCTGAGTTCGGGTATCCGGCGCAAGCGTTCACTCACTCCAAGCATCGCGACCGGAACGCGCTCCCGCTGCCACTTTTCAGTGACTGTAGTGGCGCACAAGGGAAGAAGCCCTACCATGGAGCGAACCTTCAGCCGCGTGGCGCTGCCATCGGGGAGCCGCAAGAGGTCATAGTAAAAGCCATCTTCCTCATCCCACATTCCGTCCTGACCAGCCTGGTTCATGCCCCTGGCGATGTAGACGAAATGCTCGGCGAACTTGACGATCATGGGCTCATAGATGGGGTCGTGGGCGGTAAGCTCGAATGAGAGTTCCAGCATGTTCTGGCTGAACAGCGCCATCCATGCCGTGCCGTCCGCCTGTTCCAGGTGGCCGCCGGTGGGAAGTGGGGCGCTGCGGTCGAAGATGCCGATGTTGTCAAGACCGAGGAATCCACCCTCGAACACATTCTTGCCGAAGCGGTCCTTGCGGTTCACCCACCAGGTGAAGTTCAGCAGCAGCTTGTTGAATGCCGACTTGAGGAACTCGACATCGGTCTCGCCGCGCAAGGCCTGCTCGGTGCGGTGCAGGAAGAGAGTAGCAAAGGCGTGGACCGGCGGGTTCACGTCGCTGAAGTTCCACTCATAGGCCGGCATCTGGCCGTTGGGGTGCAGGTAGGAGGCGCGTAGCATCAACTGCATCTGGTCTTTGGCGAAATCGGGATCCACAATCGAGAGCGGGAGCGTGTGAAAAGCCAGGTCCCAGGCTGCATACCAGGGGTACTCCCACTTGTCGGGCATCGAGATGATGTCCTCGTTCAGCATGTGGTACCAGTCTGAGTTCCGGGAATTTCGATACCCAGTATGGAGCGGGTTGGAGTGATGTTCGTCCAGCCAGTTGTCTCCGTCGAAGAAAAAGAACTGCTTGCTCCAAAGCATACCGGCGAGAGCCTGGCGCATCACCTTGGCCGCGTCTTCACTTACCGATGGCGGTGTGACCGACTTGTAAAACTCATCGGCTTCACGAAGTCGCTCAGCGAAGACTTCATCAAATTGCTTTCCGAAAGGTTTGCCCTTCTGTTCCGGAGAACTGTTGGAGAGGCGCAGGCGAATCACTTTGCTCTGACCGGCGCCGATACTGACCTGGTAGTGCGCCGCGACCTTGGTGCCCTTCTTTTCAGGGTTCACTGCGGCCTGTTTACCCTGAACCACACAGTCGTTGATGCCGTCCTTGACGTGGGGGCTTTCGTTCTTCTGTCCGGGGAAAAGCAGCTCGTGGTTTGTTTCGTTCTCGGTGAAGAGCAGCGGGACCTCGCCTTCGCAGGAGAGGATGAATTCACCCAAGAGCGGATGCGTCGCCTCCACTGCACTCGTACCCTTGGCGGCCTCCATCTGTCTCAGGTTTGGTTTCTTAGCGGCCCTATTTGATTCGGCAATCCACGACGACCAGTCGTTTCGGAACCATAGTGTCGGCAAGAGATGTAGTTCTGCCGCGTCCGGTCCCCGGTTGGCAGCCGTGATCCGCACCAGGATGTCTTCCGGGCCATCTTTGGCATATTCCACAAAGACGTCAAAGTACCGGTCGTCCTTGAAGACGCCAGTGTCGAGGAGCTCATACTCCATGTCGTTCTTCGAACGACGGCGGTTCGTCTCCACCAAGTCGACGTAAGGAAACGCCGCCTGCGGGTACTTGTAGAGATACTTCATGTAGGAGTGCGTAGGCGTGCTGTCGAGGTAGAAGTAATACTCTTTCACATCCTCGCCGTGGTTGCCTTCGCTGTTCGTGAGGCCGAAGAGCCGTTCCTTCAGGATGGCATCCTTCCCATTCCACAGAGCGAGTGCGAAGCACAGGCGCTGTTTGTCATCGGAAATACCGGCGATGCCGTCCTCGCCCCAGCGGTAAGCGCGTGAGCGGGCCTGATCGTGAGTGAAGAAATTCCAAGCGTCACCCCCTTCGCTATAGTCCTCGCGCACGGTTCCCCACTGTCGTTCGCTGAGGTAGGGTCCCCACTTCTTCCAGTTCGAAATGCCGTTGTGAGCTTCCTGCAAGCGAATTTGTTCTTGCGTCATAAAAGAATCCCCTTTTCTTGCGGAATTGGCTGCCGCGGATACTCTGAGCGACCTCCCGCCCGTCAACTCCCAGGCATCCTCTTCGGTTCGGCTTTTTCCTTGCGGACGAAATGAAAGTACGCGCCGACACTTAAGAAATTGATCAACACCGCGACCACGTTCCATGCGATCACCGGTCGCGAAAGAATCAACAAGCCGTACCAAATCCATAGAACCTGAAAGGCACCCATGATTGCCGTCATCCTTGGGTTCATGCCAGCACTTGACCGTCGCCTGAGCATGGCAACCAAGTCCGGCACAGCGGCAAAGGTCGTTCCAAACCCCGCTACAATGCCGACGACATCTGACCGGTGAAACTTGGGATCGAGTAAGCTCGGTGTGTCGTGTGGAACGAGGCCTTGACAGCCACAGAGCGTGATCAGGCTCAGGAAGAGAACCGCGAGATAGTAAATGACACGTCTTGGTTCCATCTGGATCTGGACCTCGATCTTTCTGCTGAGACTCCTCCGAGGAAGGAACCGCACCGGCTCTTGGGCAGCCTAAGCGATTCTCGTGCTCTGAGATTCAGTTGAACACTGTCAAATCTGCCAGTGAGATGCTGACTGCTCAACGCCCAACACCGAGTGAAGACTTCGTGCTGGAGGCTGAAGAACGGCAACCCGCCACCTCCATAATCGGCGGCGATTACACAAGTGAGTATGAGGAAAACCCATCACCACCCCCAAATCCCCATCCACACCTCACATCATCCACGCCAAATCCACGCCCCAGCGCGTCACGTTATCCACGAAATGTTTATCAAATCGACGTGATGTGACGTTTCAAACATCTCTATCTCCTATCCCGTCAAACGGTTGGGGGATGGGAGGTAGGAGGTTTCGAGACTGCCCTCCGTGGTAACGAGTAAACAGCGGGGTGGTCCTGGTTAGTTCAGGGCTACGAGAATGTGGCGGGCGAACCCGTAATCCGCATACATACTGCTGTCACTTCAGGCCGAACGTCCAGCTAACCCCCGAGCTGGAGCCGTAGTCGCTGCCGGAGAAGCCAACTGGAGGGCGGTTATCCCAGTTTCCGTAGAAAGAAACATTCCATGACAGGTTACTGACGAGCTTAACGTAATAGCTCGCATTCGTGTTGAAGCGTAGGCGACCCGGCTCGGAGAGTGCTGGGAGAAGTGTAGCGGTAACACTCAGATTGGTTTTGTTAAACCGAAAGAGATTGAGGTCCAAGGTGATCACCGCAGCTGCAAGATTTTGATTGCCGACTGGGACTAAGGAGGGCTGGTAATTCGTACCCTGCCACGCGAGGCCGCCGAGCAGCGAGATCTTGCTTTGGTTCGTGCTCTTCAGGTAGCGTCCGAGGCCACCGCCAATAGTAGTTTGCAGAGTGATTCCCTGCGCTGAGCTTTGCAGAAAGCTGCCTAAGCCCGAGTAAAAGTAATTGTTCCAGGGCAACAGATGGCTGCCGCTGAGATCCAACAGGTTTCGAGTAGAGGCGCTGGTGCCGCTACTCGAAGACAGATTGGAGCTCAAGCTGGCCTCCGCGGACCAGCGTTCGCGCAGGTATTCGGCCTGGGAGCCCAAGCTGTATTGGGTTGATTGATTGCCTTTGGAATAGATGACTCCGAGATTTAACTGACCGTTGAATCGCTGCCAGAACTTTTCCGAAGTCTCGCTCATTCCGACGATCTTTGGGCTGTCGACCACCACTTCCCTTTCCGGACTCTCGATGACCTGAATCTTTACTGGCTGGCCAGCGGGTGTTTCGGGAGTGTTGAGCGTTCCGGTGTACACCGAGCCATCGTCCGTCTTCACGATGAACAGCTGATTGCTTTCCAGATGGGCCACTTTCGACCATTGAACCGAGGCTGTGCCGTCGATGTAATCGAAACTGACGTACAGCACTCCTTCATCAAGCCCTTTCACCTGGCAGGTCATCCGGTCACCATTCTTCATGACGAGCACGTCGGTATTTGTTCGCGCGAAGAGAGGAGTTGTGAGAACGAGGGCTGAGATGAGGAATGCTACTCTGATGTTCATAGCGGGTCCAATCTTGAAGCGTTTCTCCGATTCGAACGTACGTTTGCGTAATCCCATGGACTCGGTCAGGCGCACCGCGCCGGGGGCTGCTGGGGTCCGTTGCGGATATTTTCCAGGCGATCACAAAACATAATTGATGACGCTGGTCGCCTCGACTGTTTCTTTTGCCAGTGGTTCGTCTTTCCACTTCGGACTAGAACTCTTAGACAATTCAAGTGAACGTGGATCCGTTCGGCAAAGAGCAACCTGCGGACCTGGGGGAGGCCTTGTTTAGCAAGAACCGGGCTGGTGAAGCACGGGAATCGGGTCGACTTCACGAATGCCATGGAAACCGGGGCACGTAGAGTTACAGATGAGCCTATTACAAGGACGTGTCGTCCAGGAGTGATATCCCGAGCACGAAAAGGAGGACGTTATGAAAACGAGATTTGCGTTGTACCCGATGCTAGTGTGCCTCGCATCCGCGATCGCCGCTGGTCAACAGGTTTCAGTCAACTACAACCACAGCCAGAGCTTCTCACAGTTTCACACCTACGCATGGGGATCCAACAACGCCAACCAGATCCAGAATTCGATTCTGGCACAGGTAGCGGTACAAGACATTGACGCTGCTCTGCAGGGCAAGGGACTGCAGAAGGTGGCGGAAAACCAGAATCCCGACATCATCGTAACCGCCAACGGTGGGATGAAAGAGCAGACCTCTTATAGCGCTTGGGGAATGCGAGGGATTGGCGGCGGCATGGGTGGCATTACGCCGGAGCAAAATGTGATCGGAACGATGATCGTGGACCTGTATGACGCGAAGAATCAAAGCCTAATCTGGCGTGGGATGGCTCAAAATGCCCTGAATAACAACGGCAACAAGAATCAGCAGTTGGTTCAGAAAGCCGTCACGAAAATGTTCCAGCAGTGGCCGAAGACGTAAGCGTATGGGGTGGCGGGCGGTCCGAATCCGCGTCATCGCCCACTTTTCCCTGGCTGGGGACACTTGTCTCCGAGGAGCACGAAGATGCGGCATGAATTTGTCAGCATTGTCGCCGATCAGGTCGTGGACAAATTGATTCAGTGCGGCATGATCCCGTAACTTCGAGTTCACAGGCGCCATCGACAAGCTGAACTACAAACCCAGGGGCCTGAGCAGTTGTCGACCGAGGTCAAACGGATGGTTGCGGTAATGCGCGCCACCGCTAAAGATTAGGCACATGAAGCAAGACCTAGGGGAACCGGTATGACGACAAGAAGATTGGCAATGCTGTCTGCGGCGATAGAGGTGATAGCCGGAGTTGCTTTTATCGCACTTCCCGACCGTGTCGCGACGCTGCTCCTGGGATCCAGCACTTCGGACATCGACAGACTGGTTATCCGGTCTACCGGGATTGTCCTGATCTCTCTGGGCGTGGCGTGGTGGCCGCGCGAGGAGATCGTAACCCCGCCGGTGATTTCGTCTCTATTTGCCTACAATCTGTTCGCCGCTCTTTATTTTGGGCATCTCAGAGTTGGAGGAGGTTTCGTCGGCCACCTGCTCTGGCCGGCATGAGTTCTTTATGCGCTGCTGGCGTTCCTCTTCGCGCGTCCAGCATACGAGTTAATTAAGCGGGCATAACGTGGCACCTTGTTCGCAAAGATCAGAAAGCAAACAGCAAGCGATATCGATCCAGGCCGAAAGAAAATTGCGAAAGGAATCTCGAAGGAGACTCAAGCGAAATCGCATCAGAACACTAACAAGCGTTGAACCAGAGGAGATCACGGTATGAGCCAGAACCACTTTACTCTCAGCTTTCCCTTGAAGTCGCCCGAAGACGCAAAGGTCCTGGAACTGCAGCTTCCACCTTTGATGTCCGGGATATTTCAAGCCCAGGATGCCATCGGCACGATTCACTATTCGCGCTTTACCGTGCTCAGCGACAAGACTCTGTTATTTCTCGGCGACTTTGACGGCGAATTCGGTGAACTCATGGGCGCTCTAGCCAAGCAGGCAGGACAGGTATTCGATGCGATCTTCCAGCACGTGGTCAATCCGCCCGCCACTCCGGTCGCGGATCATGCCGACGCATTCGTCGAATGGACGGCAGAGCATCTTCTCAAGGCGATCAATCTCTACACCGCCTACCCGGGCGTAACCGCCCGGGAAATCAAGGTTCTGGCAGCTGCCGCGGACATTGTTGGAGCCGGCGAGCTGCATCCATTCTTGGTGATCCTGCCCATGAAGTCGAAGCTCGCTTTCGTCGAAGTGGAGTTGATCCTGCGCGCACGGGGACACGGGACGACCAAGGACTTGGACAAAGTCGGCACTCCGCATTTCGCTCAGTTCGTGCCACTTGAGGACAACCAGGTCGGGTTCTTCACGGTGTACGACGGTTCCTTTGACAAGTACATCTCAGATTTCACCAAGAATATCGGGTATATCTTCGATCTTCTCTTCAAGTTCACAAAAGGCGCACCACCTTCGCCATGCAGGAAGTACCTGCAGGAGTTCATTGACTTCGCGGCGGGAGCGAATCGCACACCGATAGGGTTCTACCAGGCGTATCCGGGCTTGAGCGTCCAGGACATTCATGCCCTGATCGCCGACAGCAAACAACAAGCGGGTTCGTCGGCCGCATAAATCGCGCGCAAAGCTAAGGTGCATTTCGATGATCGGCATGTTCTTCCCCAAGGCGGCCGTTCAAGCCATGACGTTGCTGGACGAGTGCGCCGACGACGTAGAAGTTGCTCAGATGTTTGTTCGCACGCGCTTGCGCGGGAGAGATCTGGAGGAAGTTGTCTGGTGGGGAGAAGTGATGGAAGCCCTACAGGTGAATGAGAGGAATCAAGCGTGAACCAACTGACGACGACCAAGAACATGACAATCATCCGGGAGCAGAGCCGTATCGTCACGCGATGAGAGGAGAAAGGGGGCCCACAATGAGTCAGGAAAGCAAGGTACTCACGTCAGAGGTAAAGGGAAAAGAAACGTTCTTCCACCGTCTGTTTGGCGGGAAAGGGCATGAGGCCTCGGCGTCGGAGAGTCATTCGGGGCGGAGTTCGACGACCCCATTGGACCTTGGCGACATTCAGGGGTTCATCCTCCGCGGTTACAGGATGCCGATGGTGCGGCATTTCTTGCTTGCGGTGAGTGTCCCCGCCAAGGCACGCAAACTGCTCGGACGATTTGTCAGCGGAGATGAGTCTGACGTCCCTCAGATCACGACCGCGCAAGACTGGCATGTCGGGTTTGCGCCTGGCCCGGGAGACAATCCTGCGGATCTGCCTCGCCACAAGCCCGACTACTGCCTCAACGTGGGAATCACGTGGCCCGGACTGATCGCGCTGGAGGTGCAAGAGCGCGTTCCCTCGATTTCGTTTAAGTCATTCGGAGCGTTTCTTGCCGGCGCCGCCGCACGCGCGGATTCGGTAGGCGATACCGGACCAAGCGCGCCGCAGAACTGGGTCGGCGGCTTTGGCAAAGGAAGCTGATCACGTGATGGTAACTCTGCACGCCATCAGCCCCGAGGCGATGACCACATACAGCGACCGACTGTCGGCTTTGTTCTCAGAAGGGAATGCCTTTCGAGAAATCTGGAGGACCGACGGGATGGCGCTAATGGAGACGGTGGATGGCAAGACCGTCCCGACTTTCCGGGTTCACTTCGGGTACACCGATGGCATCAGCATGACAACCATCCGAGATGGTCCGGAACGATACACGCCAGATCACCAGCAACCCTGCGATCCTTGGTTGTTCGTCTTGCGCGAAGAAGCTGAGAACTACTTCGTCCCGGAGCCTCGGGAACTCGGTCTGAATGGCAGCTTTGCCGTGTTCAAGATGGTTGAGACAGACGTGGTTGGCTTTGAGAATTTCCTGCAATCGAAGAAAGATCAAATCGATCCCGAACTGCTGGCTGCCAAGATCTGTGGCCGCTGGCGTAACGGAGTTCCGCTTGCCTTGTCACCCGACACTGACAGCCCAGCCGGGGGAATTCCGCCTGAGCAACTGAACGACTTCGAATATGTGAATTCGGATGGTTCAGGCGATCCACGGGGATTGCGTTGTCCGGTTGGCGCGCACATGCGCCGCATTAATCCACGGGGCCAGCCAGTCACGGGCCAAGGCGTGCCAGGCGGCAGCAACAACACGCACCGGCTGATCCGTCGCGGGATGCCCTACGGGCCGACGTACGATCCGAAACAACCGTACGACGGCATCGAGCGTGGGCTGCTCGGGTATTTCATCAACTCAAGCATCGAGAATCAATATGAGTTCGTGCTGGGGCATTGGGTCAACGACAGCGAATTCGCGGGTTCCGTCCGGCTGCCCCCAAAATCGAAGGATCCCATGATTGGCACGCAGGATACAGCGGAAAGCATTTTCGCGATTCCGCAGGCGAATGGCGTGCAGCCGATCAAGATCACAGGGTTCTCAAGTTTCACCAAGACGAAGGCAGCGGCCTACTGCTTTCTGCCTAGCGTTACCGCCTTGAAATTCATCGCGAATCTTGGATAAGGCCGAAGAGCAAGCGTCGGCACGGAGATTATTCATGCTGTTCCTGACGAAATACTTCGGAGTCACCTGCAACGACAGTGAGCGCATTCTCGGTGCGGAGCAAGGCTTGCACGAAGAGATCGTCGAAAAGGTGCTCTTACTGCAGGCGAATTCCGCGGAGAAGGCGCACTGTCCTCTGCGCCGTGGAACCCACGCAAAGGGCGTGAGTGTGAGGGCCCAATTTGAAGTGCTTGACGTCACCGTCGGACGCGCGGGTTCGCTGGCAGACCGCCTCGCGCAGGGAATGTTCGCAGCTCCTGGCATCTATCCCGCAGTCGTGCGGTTTGCCAACTCGGATCCGAACTCGAACTCCGACTTCAAAGCCGATGTCCGAGCTATGTCTTTCTCAGTCGACCTCGCCCGGAATGGCGCGGCAGCGCCGCCAGAGAAGGTAGACCGGCAGGATTTCTCACTGCAAAGCGCGCCGACACTGCCCATCAATGATGCCCTGGCGTTTCTCGCAACGATGAAGGTGCTCACGGCTTCGAATCCAGGTGTCGGCCTGTGGGGCCTGTCATTCAAGGACAAGTTGAGAGTGCTCAGGACCCTGACGTTGGCTCAATTACAGTCACACAAACCGATCTATCCCTACCAACAGGTTCGCTATTGGAGCACGGTACCGTTCCGTCACGGACCGATCGATGTGGTGAAACAGTCGGTCACGCCGTCCCCGGACAATCCGGCACGTTCGCTGCAAAGGCGCAACCCTAACGCCTTGCAGGATGAGTTGATCCGGCACGTCAACGAAGACAGCACAATGAGCAGCTTCGACTTTGGAGTCCAGTTTCTCGACCCCGGGAGAATGACGTATTGGGAAAAGAGACACGACGCCTCCTTCTGGATAGAGAATGCGAGTCTCGAATGGAACGAAGTGGAGGCACCGTTCCATACAGTGGCGCGGCTCACTCTTCTCCCGAAGTCGGTGCTGCAACCGGAAGCCGTAGCTGCAACCTACATCGATGTTACTGGGCACTCGACCGCTGAGAGCACGCCACTGGGCAGCATGAATCGCGCCCGCTGGGCGGGAGAAGTTGCCAGCAGAAAAGCACGCATGCAGGCGGCGAATCGTGGAGGGCCGAGACAGGAAAATGAGCAGAGTATTGAAGCAGTGGAAGAAACCGCCTACCGCCGAATCAAGGCGGGATAGTTGAAGACGGAATAGGAATTCAATTCCGACTGTCTTCCATGACACACCGGGCGCCACTTGCAAATGTTGCTAGTTAGCGCGGACGACTCAGCGCTTATGGATTGCTCCCGTGTGCATGAGTGCTCCTGGTCGAATCCAACAACGGTGCGTAGGTCTATGGCTTAGGAGCGGCAGACCATGAGCCCCATCGCAGTCAGCCTTATTGTGTTCGCGTGCGTATTCGGAGGTGCTGTGTGCGGCATCCTTCTCAGACGCACGTTGCCCCAAGACCATCTGAGCGCTGACTCCAAAAGTGTTGTGTCGATGTCCATGGGTCTGGTCGCGACCATGGCTGCGCTTGTCCTGGGTCTGCTAGTCTCCTCGGCGAAGAGCTTCTATGACGCGCAGAGCACGGCGCTAACGCAGATGTCCGCGAGGGTAATCCTGCTGGACCGCCTACTAGCCAATTATGGGCCGGAGACAAAAGAAGCCCGCGATCAGATGCGTGGCGAATTCGCCGAAAGTATCGACATGATCTGGCCGCAGGAGCGCACAAAACCTTCGAGGCTCGGAGCGCCTTCTGCCACCGGCCCCGAAGCTCTCATTGGCAGAATTCGTGCACTATCGCCGAAGGGCGATCAGCAGCGCTCGATCCAAGCCCAGGCGTTGAGTACCGTGCTCGGTCTCTCCCAAACACGGTGGTTGATGTACGAGCAAGAGGCCAACTCGGTTTCCAATCCCATGCTTGTCATCTTGGTCTTCTGGCTTACCGCGATTTTTGTAAGCTTCGGGCTCTTCGCGCCTCGCAACGCAACCGTTATCACCGCTTTATTCGTGGCTGGGTTGTCCGTTTCTGGCGCGATCCTCTTGATCCTAGAGATGTATTCGCCCTTTGGGGGGCTGATCCAAATTTCTAGTGGGCCACTCCGCGCCACGCTTGCGCAGCTTGGCCAGTAAACCCGATTCATCTTCAGTTGTCACGCTCGGATTTCCTCTCTCAACGCGACGGTTGACCTAGCGGTTTTTCCGCTGGCGAGGCTCCCGGCTGTTTTGAAACAGCATCATGCCCTTGACCAAGATCCAAACTCCGATCGCAACTGCGTGCCAAACTGCTTAAAACGCCCGCAGACCACAGCGCGTCATCGACTCCCCGGTTGGAGATTGCAGCCCAAGATACTGCGCGGATGCGTCCTACAAACACTAGTTCTCGAACAGCGCGAAGCTGTTTTATTCCATCTTTACCAAATTCTCGGCTGATGAGAGGGGATATCCATTTAGACCCGTTTCCAGCCGGGTTTCCCCAAAGCCTGGTGGGCTGCGAATCTTTGTGCTTGCCTCGCTGGCGACGCCGTGAGGACCAGACTTTCCTGAGGGAAGACTTCATCACCGGGGCGGGATCATTTACTTTCTGATTGTTCTGACGGTCATCTGTCTGCTGATCTGGGTTGCGCGCCGTGGCGAAGAGGGACCCAGAGCAACGGAAGCTACAGATCTGGACTGCCTCTAGATGCGAATAACTGCTGACCGGCAAGGATGAGGGAATGCACAAGAGGGGTTATTCGACCTGACGCGAATCGGTCGGTGCAGGCGCGCGCTGCATGGGTTGGAGACGCCGTTGGCCTTTCTTGAGCTTCGATACGTCTCGCTTCAGTCGTTCGCACATGCTTTGGCCTGTTGTTTCTGATCACGTCGACATGTGACCAGCCTCATTGACGGGACGCAATAATTCCAATCTGCTGTTCCACGTAAAGCCAGAGTCCGCACTGAGCGAATGACGGGCCACAGCGGACCCAAAAACAGCTGATTTGCTGTCTTTTGCTGCTTTCGAGCCTCGCCCGGTGTTCGTCGTCTCCCTCGATCCGCCTTAACCGACCCTGCTTTCCTGTGGAGGTCGTCATGACTGCTGATTCCCTGACCAAGCCTGCTGCTTTCGTCCGCTCGCTGCACTTCGCCTGTTCGTCCGACATCACACAAGCCTTTGCCATACGCCTCGGCGCCGTCCTTCTGTTGTTCGCTTGCTTGCTAAGCAACCTCGCTACTGGACAGCAGCCAAATATTGCACGGATCCCGTACATCACCACGATCGCGGGAACCGGAGCAACAGGATGCTTGGGGGACGGCGGGCCCGCAACCAGCGCAGAGCTCAATCTTGCGGCCGCGGTCTTGGACCAGGCAGGAAACCTGTTACTCTCTGGCGGCCAATGCAACGTCACGCGTGTGGTGAACACGCAAACGGTCCCGATCACGGTTGCAGGGATCACCATTCCACCCGGGCACATTGCGGCCGTGGCGGGCAACGGCACAGCGGGCTATAGCGGCGACGGTCACGCGGCCACCAGCGCGCAACTCAATAATTCCGACGGCATGGTGCGTGATAGCGCGGGCAATTTGTACATCGTTGACGTTGGTAATAACGTCATCCGTAAGGTCGATGTAAATGGCATCATCAATACCTACGCGGGCAACGGAACTGCTTGCGCCACCACTACCAGCCTTGTCAGCCCCTGCGGGGATGGCGGTCCAGCCATCAGCGCGCAGTTCAACCAACCGCTTGGCATAGCGATCGACAGAGCCGGCAACCTCTATGTCGGCGATCAGCTCGATTACCGGGTCCGGAAGATCTTAACCAATGGCACCATCACGACGGTCGTGGGCAACGGCACGCCGGGCTATAGCGGCGATGGCGGACCGGCAACCGGAGCTCAGATCGGCCAAGGTGAAGCCGGGGTGCAGTTGGATAGCGCGGGCAACCTCTACCTCGCCGATTTTAGTTACGCCACCCTCCGCAAGGTAGATACGAACGGGATAATCACGACGATCGCGGGCATCGCCAGCACACCTGGCTACAGTCCTGACGGCACTCTTGCCACCAGTGCATATTTGAATAATCCTCATAGCCCAACGATTGACAGCGCGGGAACCGTCTACTTCATAGACTCCGGGAACAATGTCATCCGCAAGATCGATGCCGGAGGCTACCTCTCGACGGTCATCGGCAACCAAGCAACGCCGTGTACTGACCCCACTTCGCCTTGCGGGGACGGCGGCCCAGCCATTAGCGCGCAACTTAGTTTTCCCGTCACTTTGTCAATCGATGGCGGGGGCAACTTCTACATCGGCGATTACACCGATAATCGCATCCGCGAGGTAGTCACTGGCCCGGTGCCTTTCTTCGGCGTGCCTGTCGGCGGCACCGACTCGCAACTCGTGCGTCTTGCCATCAGCAATTCTCCGTCGTTCTCCACCCCGCAGCTCAGCCCCAGTGACTACTCCGCGGTGCAGAACGGCAACTGCACTCAGTGGATAGGCGTCTCGTTCATGTGCGGGTGGAACGTCACGTTCATGCCGACTATGTCGGGTTCGCGCTGGGGCTCGTTCATGGTCACCGACAGCAGCGGGATCAAGCACAGCTTCGGTCTTGAAGGAACGGGAACGGGCCCGGCGTGTGGCGTTCACGCCTGGAATTATCAGTTCGGTCGCGGGCGGTGGTAACGGCGCCAATGGCCTGGGCGACGGTGGTCCAGCCACAAGCGCTTATATTGCAGAGCCATGGAGTGTGGCGGTCGACAGCGCCGGCAATATCTTCATCGCCGATATCGGCAACGACCGGATCCGTAAAGTAGACACCAACGGGATCATCAGCACCGTCGCTGGCAGCGGGACCACAGGCGGATATGCGGGCGATGGAGGACTCGCAACTAATGCGGTCTTGAACATCCCGTATGGCGTCGCGGTGGACGCGGTGGGAGACATTTTCATCGCCGACTACAACAACAACCGAGTTCGCAAGGTTTTCGCCGACACGGGCATCATTGCCACCATTGCAGGGAACGGAACTGGCGGATACAACGGCGACAATATCCCTGCGACCGGCGCTGAGCTTAACAATCCGATGGGTGTGGCAGTAGACAAATTTGGCAACGTCTACATCGCGGACTTCCGCAATCTGCGCGTCCGCAAAGTCGACACGAACGGAATCATCAGCACCGTGGCAGGCGGGGGAGGAAGCGACTGTACAACTTCGACGGATCCGTTTGGCGATGGTTGTCCGGCAGTTAAGGTCGGTATTGCCTATCCATCAGCCGTCGCAGTCGATGACTCTGACAATCTCTACATTTCAGATTTCTTTCATCTTCTCATTCGCAAGGTAGATACGGAGGGGATTATTTCCACGATCGCCGGCAACGGAACGGCAGGCTATAACGGTGATGGCATTGCAGCAACGAGCGCGGAAATAAATTACGTGCTAGGCCTTGCTGTCGACAGCGCAGGGGATATCTATATCGCGGATATGGACAACGATCGGGTCCGCAAAATCGACCCTAATGGATTCATCAGCACGGTGGCCGGCAACGGAACGTTCACGACGGTTTATTTTAATGGCGATGGCGGCATCGCCACCAACGCGCAAATTTATCAGCCAGATGGTGCGGCTGTGGACAGTGCCGGGAATCTTCTTATTTCCGACTCGAGCGGGAGGATCCGCAAAGTAAACGTCGGTACTAGCGCCCAGGCGTTTGGCACGGTGAATGTCTCGCAAAGCAGCGCTCCACAGAGCTTCGCGGTTTCGAATGTTGGGAACGCGGAGCTTAATTTCTCTAACATCGCCATCACGGGGAACTTTCAACTTACAGGAGGAGATTGCGCGGTCGGCACGCCCCTTGCGCTGGGTGCTACTTGCACCATCGCTACGCAATTTAGCCCAACGATCGTCGGCAATCTCAACGGAACCATCACGCTCAGCGATGATGCCGTCAATAGTCCGCACACCGTGAATTTGACTGGTAGCGCGACTCCGAAGCTTTCGGTGATCAGTTGGGCAAACCCATCTGCAATTACGTTCGGCACCTCGCTCAGCAGCGTGCAGTTGAGCGCGACGGCCAATGTTCCGGGCACTTTCTCCTACAACCCTGTAGCAGGAACGGTGCTACCGGCGGGCAATGGACAGGTGCTATCTGTGTTCTTTACGCCGACCGACACCGTCAATTACAGTACCGCGACCCAGACCGTTGTAATCAACGTAAACCCGGATGTCCTGACCGTTACGGCGGACAACCAAGTGATGAACTCTGGCGGCGCGATGCCCACGTTGACCTGGTCGTACTCCGGTTTTGCTGATGGAGATACAAGTTCGGTACTGAGCGGCGCCCCGATCTTATCAACAGCGGCAACTTCGGTCAGTCCTGCCGGCACCTATACCATCGCCATCTCGCAGGGAACTCTGACCGCAGCGAACTATTCGTTCACGTTCGTGTCTGGCCAGTTGATCATCAGTCCCGTGGCGCAGACTCCAACCCTGACTCTGCTGGACAATTACTTCGTCACCGGCGATCACATTGTTCGCAGCTTTGTCTCGAACGGCACCAGCGGAAACGGCTTCGTCAATGGAACCATCACGATTCCAAGCCGCAATACGGACCCGGAGGGCGTTCCTGACGGCGCGGATGTCGTCGCTGCCTTTCTCTACTGGCAGGCCTTGGAGACTGCCACGGTGCCTTCTTCATCTGGCGCGCTCTTCAACGGTTACCCCATTAACGGAAGCCAGGTCGGAAACGATCTTCAATCTTCATGTTGGAGCAGTGGCGGCTCAAATCCCATTATGCGGTCCTACCGCGCCAATGTTCTTCCCTACTTGCCCGTGGTGAACGGAAGCACTCAGGCTGTCGGATCGCACACTGTCGGAGTTGTCCCTAATTCCTACGGGTCGCTTCCGGGAGGGGCGAGCCTGGTCATCATCTATCGCGTGCTGACGAACCTGTCGAATCAAATCCCGCTAAAAGCAACCGTGATTTACGACGGGAACTGGTCGATGGAATATCCGCCAGGAAACCTCCCTTATTTGAACGAGACGATCAACGGCTTTTACGATGCCGATGCGAGCGGAAGCGCCAAGATCACAGACATCATCGGCACCGTCACCAACAACGGTGCGGTGAATTTCTCGCCGGCCTCTGCCGGTGGCTACACCTACGCAATGACCGTTGCCGATGACGCCAGCGGAATCACGATGCCGAACCACTATGCGTTGCAACCTGGCCAATGCATCGTGTGGGCCGCCACCGTCTTCAGCACGACCGTCAAAAATAGCGACGGAGACGGACTGCTGGATGCGTGGAAAAAAGGTCCGGCGGCGCCCGATCCTCACGCCAACAATCCCGGATACTACGACGTCATGGACGGATCTTGGGTCGATCTCACCGGCGCTCAATCCGGTCGCAAAGATCTTTTCGTACAACTGGATTACATGGTGAATTCTACGGCGGGAACCGCGCACTCCCACCAGCCCTCGCAGGACGCGCTCAATAAGGTGCAGAACGCTTTCGCGAACCACGGCATCACCGTGCACTTCATTCTCGGAAACTCCATTACCGAAGATGTCTGTGCTGCCGACGATACCACTTCCGCACCACCACACTATTGTCTCTTCCCGAACGAACCGGGAGTGGTTGCCTGGAAGACGGGCCTTGAGATGTTGAAGGCTTGGCCTGTGAACCCGTCCTCGTGCGCCTCCGGCGGCGACTGCACGCCGCGTTTTCAACCCGGGCGCAAAGACAGCTACCGTTACGTGCTTTTCGGTCACTCGCTGGCGCTGCCCACCTGGAGCATTCTCACGAACACATTGCTGTCGATCCAGGTGTCCGGCGGAACTATATCTTTGAATACTTCCGCCCCAATTAACTCTTGCCCAGCACGTGTCTCGATCGACGGTGCGATCGCGACTCCCAATCTGAACGGCGTGTACTCGGTTGCCGGTTGCAGCGGCGCCACTATGACGTTATCTCCGGCCAACAACGTCGTGAGCGATGGGACCTATCCCAACACGCTTCCTGAGCCACAACTCGCGGTGTACACAGGCCAGACGGACTCGACTTCGGGCTATTCCGACGTCGGTGGCGACGATTCGGCCGTTACCCTGGGCAAGTGGATGACGTCTCCAACGCAGCTGCCCCCAGTCAGCCAACAAGCGGGCGCGCTGATGCATGAACTCGGTCACAGCCTCGGCCTGACCCACGGCGGTCGCTACTACTTCAATGGCAGTACCACGCCTTTCTTCGAACCCAACTGCAAACCGAACTACCAGAGCGTGATGAACTACCTGTTTCAGATGGATCTGATTCAAAGTGACTCCCAAGGAGATCTCGTCGTGGATTACTCCGGTCAGGTCCTGGGTATCCTCAATGAGAACAACCTGAACCCGACGCAAGGTATTACAGGATCGGCATATCCCTACACAAGCTGGTTTTCTACGACGTCCCTGGTGTCCTCGAGCAAACCTGCGACCAGCCACTGCGATGGCACTCCAATTCAGCCCAATGAGCAGCCTCTGTACGAAGTGACGGGACTCGCCGATCCGATTGGCTGGCTGAACGTTCAGGACATCAATTTCGATGGCCAATATTCCACCGCGTTGGATGGCTACAGCGATTGGGGCAACATCGATCTGCGGCAGATGGGCGCTTCCGCGAACGACGCGGTCAGCGGCGCGATCATCAACTCCGTCAACAACGACTATCAGGTCGCACTTGGTGGCTACAGCTTCGAAGGGGGAGGAGGTATCCGTGGTGCTGGCGGTGGCGGCGGAGGCATCCGCGGTGCAGGTGGAGGCGGGGGAGGAATTCGCGGGGCCGGTGGCGGCGGTGGTGGGATTCGTGGTGCCGGTGGAGGCGGCGGAGGTATTCGCGGCGCAGGCGGCGGTGGTGGCGGAATTCGTGGCGCCGGTGGGGGAGGCGGAGGAGTCAGCGAGGCCAACTACCCTACCATCGACTCGTACGCGCGTCCGCCGCGTGCCCTGGCTGTAAATGCGGGCTTCTTGACATGGAGGCCTGCGACGTTCGGCAACGTCCAGCAATACAACGTGTACTCGAACGTGAACGGCGTCGTTGCTCTGATTGCCACTATCGCCGGCAACTCGCAAACCACTAACTACAACTATACGGACCCCAGCTGGGTTACAGGCGAGACTTACTACGTAACAACGATCGACCTGGATCCGAGCGGCAACTCACGCGAAAGTACGCCGGCATCCACCAAGGCAGATCAAGCCGCCCTCACACTAATCGGAACAAGCCCACTGAGCTACGCGAGCAGCGAAACTTTGAGCACGAGCGGCGGCAGCGGCACCGGCTCACTGACCTATGCCCTGATCAGCGGCTCCTGCACGCTCAGCGGAGCCCAGCTTACGTCCACTGGCGGCACCGGTACGTGCGCGGCGACTGCAACGAAGGCCGGCGACGGCAACTACAACGCAGCAACCGCATCTCTCACCATAACTCTGCAGCCCGCGACTACCGCAACTACGCTGAACTGTCCGGGGAGCGTAACCTACAACGCTGGATCGCAGAATCCATGCTCCGCCACGGTTACCGGACCGGGTGGGCTGAGTCAGTCGCTGACGGTGATCTACAGCAACAATACGAATGTAGGCACCGCGACCGCTACGGCCTCGTTCGCCGGAAACGCCAACTATGCCGGCAGCTCTGGTTCGGCTACGTTTGCCATCAGCCAAGCTTCAACCGCGACATCGCTCAGCGCCACGCCGAATCCGGCGAATTTCGGACAATCGGTGTCGCTAAAGGCGAGCGTGGTTCCAATTTCACCCGGGGGCGGAACTCCCACGGGCACCGTTACATTCCTGGACGGCAGCACTTTGCTGAGCACGGTCACTATGAACAATGCAGCGGCGACCTTTACGACTTCCAGCATGTCCGCCGGCACCCACAACTTAACCGCCTCTTACAGCGGGGGCACAAACTTCAGCCCGAGTTCGTCGGCGGTTCTGGCCGAACAAGTCGTCTGCGGCGCGGCGCTCAGCCTCTCTCCGTCCTCGGTGCGGCAGGGCGGAACTGTGACCGTGACCGCGACGCTAATATCGTGCTCCACGAGCGCACAAACTTTGGTGGTCAAGTTCACGCTGGCCGGGCCTCTGCAACCTAATAGTTGCAGCAGCACAAAAACAGATATCTTCACGACTCTCCCGTTTCCCTTGCCAGCAAAAACTTCGAAGAGCGTTTCGTTCCCGTTCCCGGTCTCGAAGGCAGCGTGCACAGGAACGTACACGATTACCGTTACAACACTCGTGAACGGAACGGCTGTGAATACGTCTACGGCTTCCCTGACGATAATGCCTCGCTAGAAGTAGCGGGAAGGAGGAAGAGGATTGAGCAGGTGAGAATTTTCGACAGCGCGATTCCGGTTTCGTATGGCTGGCGAAGAGAAGCCCGTCGCAATTTGTGTCTGCCTCGTGCCTGTCAGTGGCCAGTTCGTTTGCGAACTTCGGCCAGTAATGGATCCTCTCCTGCTGGTTCGCGGATATCCAGGTAGGCGCGATACGAACTGACAGACTCTGGGCTTTTCAAGCCTTCGCGGACTCGGCCCTGATAGTAGTACACGGCGGGAAAGTAACCATAAGTAGGTACGTCGTCCATGAAGAGTTCCAGAGCTTCGCCGCGGCGCTTGAGGCAGCGATCGAATTCCGAATCCGCTTCCACGAACGCCCCGGACTGCAGGTAGGCACGGCCGAGTTCGAAGCGGCCAATCCAAGTGTCGAGCAACTTATTCGCGTCCGTGAGCGCTTTGATCGCACCGGGGATGTCTCCACCTTTCAGAAATACTTTTCCTTGGATGATTTTTGCGTATGCCTGAGGCTCGGTCAGCATCTCGGAAGCAAGACCGGTCGCCAACTTCTGGGCTTTGTACACTTCCCCGGCCTGGACTAGGATTCGTGCAGCGAGGAAACGTATATTGATGGCCTGGCTGTACGCTAATGCCTTTTCTGCCGCCTCGACTGCGCGCTGTCTCTGTTGGCTCAACAACTCCGCATGCGCCAGTGCGGCGAACTTAATCGCAGCCTCATCTGTTCTGTGGGCAGCCAAGTCGGAAGCCGCGCCTTGTTCCAGGATTCGCGCCGCTTCTTCGAAACGCCCTTCATACAAGGCCAGATCCGCGAGCGCCGTCGCGGCCAGGGACGAGCCCATTGCGCTCACTTTCTCAAGATTTTGGTAGCTTTGTTTGGCCTGGGAAATCTGCCCTTGGCCCATTTGTGCCTCGCCCATGCCGAGATAACCGAATTCAGAGGAGGGATTGAGTTCGAGCGCCGCCCGTGCCTCCCGCTCGCCTGTTTGGAAGTCTCCATTCGATGAACTCAGAAACGACAAGTTGAGCCGGTACAGAACAGTCTTGGGCGCGATCTCGACGACGCGGCGAGCGGCTTCGACGGCTTTGGGAAGTTCGCGCATCTCGGCCAAGCAACTGGCGAGGTTGCTTTGCCCAACTCTCTCAGCTGGATACCGATTCACCAGCTGGGTGCACTCCTCCACGCACTTCTGCCAGTTCCCGGTTGTCAAGTAGAACAGGCCACGATTTCGGTAGCGCTCACGCTCCGTCATCCGGTCTTCATGCTCCATCGCCAATCGGATGTATTTTTCCGCGTCCTTCTGGCGGTCCAGATTGATCGCCGCCCCAGCCATGCCGGAATAGGCGCGGGCAAAGTTCGGATCGAGTTCTGCTGCCTTGGAAAACGTCTCCAGCGCCTCCTCAAATTTCCCCGCGAATTGCTGCTGCATGCCGAGGGCTTCCAGGTGTACTACTTCTAGCGATGCGGCAGTAAAACCGCCGCTAATCGAGTTGAACTGCGCCGACTCGGGCAGAGCGTCGCCCAGAGCTTTGCGGATCGGCGCAGCCAGTTTGGGTATATCCGGCAGAACCTCATCCTTGTTGGCGGCCAGTACATCGGCGTTGGCAATGCTATTGCCAGTCCGGGCGTCCAGCGCTTCTACAGAAATCTTGTACTCGTCGCCACGACGGCTCACCGCTCCGACTACGACCGCAGTAATACCTTGGCTTACCGCAATCAGACGGGAAGCCTGCTCGTCGAGCTTGTTGGTTGGATGAGGAAGCTCTCCCGCCAGTCGACGAGCGTCGTCGCGACTGAAGCCATTGACGAAGCTGGCTCCCTCCATCGCGACGTTGAACAGGGGTTCCAGCGTGCCATCGAACACAGGGTCTCCCGTGTGGTTAGTGAAATCCGCCACTAGGATGGTGACCGGGGTGCGGACAGCGCTCGTCGTCGTTCGGCTCCCGAGGTACAACATGTCCGCAGCAACAACGCCCACCGCCAGCGCAATGGCCACGATCGCAGTGGTCCGCCACGGGATTCGTGTGTGTTGGAGGGAGCGTCGCACTCGCGCCAGGACACCTCTTGTGTTCGAACCCTTCGAACCGGCCATGGCTGCATCGATATCCGTCAGCAATTCGGTCGCGCTCTGGTAGCGGAGATTCAAATCCCGCTCCAGGCATTTCTGAATGATTTCCGCCACGTATCCGGGCAGATCGCGGTTAAGTTCCCTCGGATCCTTGGGTGCTTCGTGCACGCGCTGGTACATGACCTGAACCGCTGACTTGCCACGGTCGAATGGCAAACTACCGGTCACCATTTCGCACAAGATCAAGCCGAATGCGTACAGATCAGTTCGATGATCGACAGGCGAGCATTCTGCCTGTTCCGGAGCCATGTAACGTGGAGTGCCAAGAAGTTGCCCCGTTTGCGTCATGCTCGAGTCCGATTCCAGGGATTTGGCCAATCCGAAGTCGGAAACATAGATGTGATCGCTTTGATCGATGAGAATGTTCTCGGGCTTCAAGTCTCGGTGAACCACCCCCTCGGCGTGAGCGGCCTCCAACGCAGAGCAGAGCTGGTGACCGATGTTCAGCGCACGATCAACGGGCAATTTTCCTTCTCGCTGCAACAGTCTATGAAGATCATGCCCTTCGACACACGCCATGGAGATGAACTTGGTGTCGCCAGGGCCGTCGCCCAGATCATGGATGCGAAGCACATTGCGATGGGAGATTTTGCTGGCAAGCAGCAATTCCTGCTTGAATCGCATGGACACTTCGGGATCGCGCGTGAGGTCGCGGCGGATTAGCTTCAACGCAACCGTGCGCTCCAACTCTGTGTCCCACGCCTTGTACACGGTCCCCATGCCACCCTCGCCGAGGATGCATTCGACGCGATAACGCGGCCCGAAGTCCTGGAACGCGCCGGACAGGACAGATAGTGCAGGCGGTGATTGCGAAAGAGATGAACTCTCGACCGTAATTGCAGAGGATGCAGAATGAGCCTCGGACAGGTCGTGCCGGGCGCAAGCGATAGTTGAACCCATCGTCGAGTCAACTGTCTCGCTATCAGAACTACCGATTGGAGCGCCACACCGATTGCATCTCGATGCTGCGGGCAAGGTCTGGGCGCCGCATCGCGGACATGTAGTAACACTCTCAGCCGTCGGAAATTCGGGGCGTGACGCCACGGGTCGAATCGACCGCTCGCTAACGGTCAATCTCCTTTGGGGCGCTGCAACGGTCGTCGGTCATATCCGTCGCGACGCTGGTTTTCACCTGTTGGCGTGGGATTTCACCACAGTCACACGCGTGCTTTCTTTCAATCGATGCATGTCCCCGGCCTCATTCGGAGCCCACGCACCCTGCGTCCGCACGCTGCTCGGAGAGTAGGCCGCCTACTTCCGATAGTCCACTTTGAGGTAAGCACTTGAGGTCTACGCTTGTCTGTGATGCCACGCACAGCTTGACCTCGCGGAATCGATTTGCAACGCGCCGTGACGGGATGTCGAACCAAGGGCGTTCTTGGTGTGGCTCGTCCCTCTCGCCGATTCTCTGTTAAAGCCCGATCATAAGGGCATCTAACAAAACCTGACTTCTCCAGCAACCCATGGAACCGCGGGAACATCCCTACGGAGAGGAGTTGTGTAATGGCCATCGAACTCTTGCCGCAGGGGTTGTGGGAACTGGTTGAGCCGTTTATCCCAGTCGCTAGGATGAAGCCCAAGGGCGGGAGGCCGCGCTTAGCAGACAGAGCATGTCTCACTGGCATCGTATTCGTTCTGCGCAGTGGGATTCCTTGGGAGATGCTACCGCAAGAGATGGGCTGTGGCTCTGGAATGAGTTGCTGGCGGCGAATGCGCGACTGGCAGGAGCGAGGCATCTAGCAGATGCTCCACTTCATTTTGCTGGACTGGCTGGCACGCTGCGGGCGCATCGACTGGTCAAGCGCAGTAGTGGACGGCAGTTCCGTGCGAGCGGTTTTTGGGGGCTTCAAACCGGTCCCAACCCTACAGACCGGGCGAAGCTAGGCAGCAAGCGTCATGTGATTTGCGACGGTCGTGGGATTCCGCTGGTGATACAACTCACTGGGGCCAATCGTAATGACTCGCAACAAGCGCTGGCTCTAGTCGATGCAATACCATTCTTACAAGGAGAGCGGGGACGACCGCGCCGTCGTCCTGACTGTCTGTTCGGTGACCGTGGTTACGATGCCGAAGCGATCCGCCAAGGTCTTCGTGACAGAGGCATCATCCCGTTTCTCGCAAAGCGCAACACCGAACACGGCAGTGGGCTGGGTCGATGGAGATGGGTGGTGGAACGAACGTTCGCATGGCTGAATCGGTTCCGGCGGTTGCGCGTTCGCTATGAGAAGCGGGCGGACATTCATGAGGCGTTCCTAGCTCTGGGGTGCATTCTGATCTGCTGGCGGTTTCTGGACGGACAAGAGCACGATTGAAAGGACTCTCTCCAACTACTGCAGCTTCGCGTACTCCGCCTTGGCTTGCTTCAGGATGGGGATGTCGGAGTCGGCGTCTTTCCAGAGGGTGAGGAAATCTTTGTAGGCGGCGAGCGACCGAGTGCGGGCGGCATCGGCATCCGCGCCTTGCGAGGTTCTCGACTGCAAGGCATTGGCGCGAGCGACGCCCAAATGCGCCAACGCTCCCGTCCAGCAGTTCCAGACGATGCCGCTGTGGTCGAGAATCTTCTGAAACTCGGCGGCGGCAGCACCACCGTTTCCAGCTGCCAAGTATGCCTGTCCGTGAATATACGTCGGATAGAGGCAGGAAAGATTGTTGACGAATTGAGTTTGCCCTAACTCGATAGCCGAACTTGCGAGCAGGGCGTTTAGCGCTAGCGTCGGGTTCTTTCTGTCGAGCGCCAATTGGGCCTGAATAGCGGGCAGCCAAAGCGACTGCATCTGGGTGTCCAGTGGGAAGCGCTTCCCTAAGTCACGTGCCAAAGATTCGGCTTGTGCCGTATCACTCGCCATTGCAGACGCAAGCGCGGCTTCGATCTCTGCGCCCTGACTTGTGGAAGCAAGCTTCAAAGCCTCTGCTGCCGCTAGCCGGGCTTCGGCAGGATTGCCGTAAGCGGCTTCCCATTGAGCAGCGATCGCCTGCCAGATTGCCCCATTTTCCCTGCTGTCCGCCCGGACGGCGGAGTCCACAGCCCGCTTGGTCAGTTCCCGCGCCTTGCCCACATGTCCGCCATACGCTTCGGTATCGGACGCGAGCGCAAGACCATCACTCTCGTGGTCGGGATTGCCTGCAAACCACTGCTCCTGTTCGGCCATCGCCGCGGAGTCCACCCCGAGAAATGCAAGCCCATAGAGAGCGGTGTGGAATTGGTAGTTATCCAGTTTTCGCGCCTGCGTATCGTGGATAACCTCCCGCGCTTCCTCAAAACGCTGCTGTGCAAGAGCTAATTCGGGGAGGAGTGTGTACTCAGTTACAGCATCCGGCGCAATCCGCAAGCCTTGCAAGCCTTGCCTCATGATCTCCGTAGCCCGCTCATACTGCCCCTGTGCGGCAAACACTGCGCTCAAGTGAAGGTACGCTACGTCTTCCCGCGGGTAGATCTCAATTTCCTCCTGATATATCTGGGCCGATTTCTCCAATTCTCCGGTTACAGACTCGTAGTAGTCGGCGATGATCATCAACTTTTCCCGTTCGCTGGCATGTTCTCTCAACTGGAAAGCCTTCGTGTAGTACGCGCCGGCTCGCTCTACCTCGCCGAGACTGTCGTAGATGTTTCCCACCGCAATGTAAGCCATGGCAAAATTCGGATCAAGCTCGATGGCGCGTTGATCGTAAGGTAGGGCTGCGGCTTCACCTTTCTCGTTACGGGCCTTCCAGCCTAGGCCGTACGCTTTCAGAGCTTCGAGCGAGGACGTGGTGGCCTCTGCCAGCGGAGCATCAAATCTCTGCACCGTAGCCAGTGATTCGCCCAGTTCGCCGCGCAGTTTAGACGCAACCTCGCCCAGCACGTCGAGCACCTTCTCCTTCGACGCCACGGTAACCTGCTCCTGCGCCAGGGTGTCACCGCTCCCGCAATTGATTACCTTCAATCCCAGAACATACTCGCTGCCCAGGCTGCCAATCGAGCCGGCGATGTAAGCCTTGCTGCCCGCCCGCTGGCAAAGCTCACGAGTCACCTCTGGCGTGAGTCTCGTGCTGGCTGGCCGGGTCATCAGTTGCAAGGTCTTCGCGACCGTACTGTCAGGGAGCACGCTCAGGAATGGCGATTGCCGCAGGGAAACGGTGAGCGCCGTTTTCAGTGTGTCGTCGAAGATTGGATCGCCCGTGCTGTTGGCAAAATCGGCGAGAACTATTGTGTCCTTGTCAGTCAGGCTTGTGCGTACGGTGGAAATAGAAGTAAGCGCCGACCGACATCGCCAGCACAAATACGGCAGCAGGAACAATTATCTTCCAGCGTTGCCCGGCGCCGGTCACGACGTTCGTAGCGTTTGCAGAGGATGACGCGCTGGAATCCGACAGCGCGTCCAGGGCGAACGCCAGGTCAGAGGCCGACTGAAAGCGCTGTTCCGGGTTCTTCTCCAGACAACGATGCACCACCCGCTGCAATGAAGGAGGAAGATTCGGCGTGACCTCGGAAATGCTCGGGGGATCCTCGTTCAGGATCGCCGTCATCGTCTCCGGCGAAGTCGGCTTCTGAAACGCCCGCTTCCCTGCCAGCATTTCGTACAGAATCGCACCGAAGGCAAAAATGTCGGCCCGATGGTCGGCTCCTTGTCCCCGCACCTGCTCCGGCGACATGTAGCCCACCGTTCCCATCACGACTCCCGCCTCCGTCCCTTCGGTCTGAGTCGGTGCGCCGTCCTCGGAGCCAGCCGGGTGTGTAAGCTTGGCCAGACCGAAATCCAAAATCTTCACCCGCCCATCTTTGGTGGCGAACAGGTTCTCGGGCTTCAGGTCGCGATGGACAATTCCCTTCTCATGCGCCGCGGCCAGCCCACGCGCAATCTGCACTCCGTAGCCAATTGCCTTGCGCACGCCGATGCGGCCGCGCTTGATTTGCTCGCGCAGCGTTTCTCCTTCCAGCAGCTCCGAAACCAGATACGGCGCACCTTCGTGCGTGCCCATCTGGTGGACCGCAAGAATGTTGGGATGGTTCAAAGCCGCCGCCGCTCGCGCCTCCTGCTCGAAGCGCCGCAACCTGTCGCCATCGGCGGAGAGAGAAGACGGCAGAACCTTGATGGCCACATCCCGCCCCAGCCGCGAATCGCGGGCGCGATACACCTCGCCCATCCCGCCCGAACCGAGCAATGACTTCACCTCATACTCACCGAGCCTGGTGCCCGCTGCGAGCGTGACCCGCGGCGCGGAGGATTGCATGAAGCTGGAGCGCACGTCATCGCTCGAGGCGAGCAGCGTTTCTACTTCGTCACGCAGCGATTGATCGGATGCACAAGCGCGCTTCAGAAAAACGGAGCGATCCCCCGGCGCCAGCTCCAGCGCTTTCTCCAGCACCTCGCGAATCTGTTGCCAGCGCTCCGGCGTCATTAAAAATCCTGCGAACCCACGGCCCGACAGCTCAGAAATTTTCCACCAGCATCACGTCCTCTAGGTATGTTCTCTTGGTTAGAGCGAGAGATCGGCCATCCGGGGACGGTACAATATCAGGGATCCAAGCCGATCCCGCAGGTAGTTGCTGCAAGACTCTCGGGTTGCCATTTTCGTCGATGGAAAGCAGCGCAATAGAAATGAAATCTTGAGCCTGTGCAAACATTCCTTTCCCGTCTGCTGCCCAGCTGATTGTCGATAAGAACTGCCATTTCCAGCCCCGAACGGGCAGCACCGTAACCTGTCGGTCTGCCAACCTCAAAATCTTGACTTCGCCCTTTCCTTCTGCAGGATCGACGATCGTGATCCTGCTACCATCGGGCGACAGGTCCCAGCGCGGGCTGGGTGACTGATATCCGGCAAGCCGACCTATCTCCTCCGCCTTGCCTCTCAGCGGATCAAGATGGGAGAAGATTAACTGTTGGTCTTTGATTTCTGCCACGACACAAGAGGACGAGGGCGAGGAGCCGCAAGCATAGGTGTACTCGCCCGTCATGAGAGTCGAGCGCGCGCCGCCCTGTTCCGGCGAGCTCATGAGACGAAAGACAGGCGGCGATGACGCCGCTTTCACCGTATATAGAAGTGTTCCTTGGCTACTCAATATGGCGTACGTGTAGCTCTCCGTCCCCGCAATCAAGCTCTCAGGTGAGGGCGCGTCAAGTTTTTGCACAAAGATAGCCCACCGCCCGTTGCGTTTCGAAGAGAAAATGACTGCCTTGCTATCCTTGGTCCATGCTGTCACGTAGTCGTACCAATCGTCGAGGGTGAGACGTCGCGGATTAAAGGCCTTGTTTCCGAGGGTGAGATCGCCGATGTAAACTCCGGCTTCGGTGCGTTCCCTGGCAGCAATGAGGCGCTTGCCGTCGGCACTGGCCTGAGGATCCAATGCTGAGAAATTTTTCCAACCGGCAACGCGAGTCGGGGCACCGGTTCGTTGCCCAGTGGCTGGCTCGGCCCGGATTGCCCATAGATCGGACTCCGCGGTAGTGAAATTTTTCGAGTAGATTATCCGCCCATCGGGCAGCCACGCAATGCCCGCTTCCCCGTCTTCATTCAACAGGCTTGGATCGGATAACACAATGGTACGCGAGCCACCGGTCAGGTCGCAGGTTTCGATAACGGCCTCGCCCGTCCTTGACTCATTTTCGTGGATGCGTACATAGGCGAGACGCTGCCCGGTCGGCGACCAGGCAATGCCGTATAGAAATTCTTGAGCTCCGACCACAAGAATCTTGCGCGGCTCCTCGCCGTCACCTCCCATCAGCCACAGGTCGCGGCCCTCCGCCGCAACCGCGATGTGCGAACCGTCGGGCGATAACGCTGTATCCTCCGCAAGGCCGCTCCAGAGCTTTCGCAGACTGAAGTCCCACGTTGAAATTTTCCATAGATCGCCGCCGTTGAGCAGTAAATGGTTGCCGTCCGGGTACCAGCTGACCACACTGTACAGGGAGGGCAACGGTAGCTGGCGAAGCTCCCCGCCGTCGATCGCAAGCAGATTCAGTTTCCTCGAGAAGTCGGTATAAGCGAGGTACTTGCCGTCACGGGAAATAGCGGCGGAGTTTACGGAGTTCTCCGGTGGGTTGGCGGTCAGTTGCCTCTCCACCAGTTCATGCTTCGGTTCGGCACGCGGCGACGAACGAACGCGAAGCAGGAACCCGCCGACAAGCGCCGCCGCCATTACGGCCGCAACTGGCCAGAGCTTGGATATCCGGCGCGCGCCTTTTTCAGGAGATGCCCCAGCGGCGCTCGAAGTCTCCGAGAGCGCGTCCAGCGCGAACGCCAGATCGGATGCAGATTGAAAACGCTGCTCAGGGTTCTTCTCCAGACAACGATGCACCACCCGCTGCAGGGCCGGCGGAATGGTCGCAGTGACCTGCGAAATGGCTGGTGGGTCTTCGTTCAAAATCGCTGTCATGGTCTCCGGTGAAGTCGGCCTCTGAAAAGCCCGCTTGCCAGCCAGCATTTCGTAGAGAATCGCACCGAAGGCGAAAATGTCGGCCCGATGGTCGGTCGATTGTCCCCGCACCTGCTCCGGCGCCATGTAGCCCACCGTGCCCATCACCACGCCCGCTTCGGTTCCCTCGGTCAGCGTCGGTCCGTCCTGCACCGAACTGATAGGTTGCGTCAGCTTTGCCAGCCCGAAGTCCAGAATCTTCACCCGACCGTCTTTAGTGACGAACAGGTTCTCCGGCTTCAGATCGCGGTGAACAATTCCCTTTTCATGCGCCGCGGCCATCCCGCGCGCAATCTGCACCGCGTAATCAATCGCCTTGCGTACGGCCATGCGGCCGCGTTTGATTTGCTCGCGCAGCGTTTCTCCCTGCAACAGCTCCGAAACCAGGTACGGCGCACCTTCGTAGGTGCCCATCTGGTACACCGCAAGAATGTTGGGATGGTTCAGCGCTGCCGCCGCTCGCGCTTCCTGCTCGAAGCGCCGCAACCGCTCGGAATCCGCAGACAGCGAAGCCGGCAATACTTTGATGGCGACATCGCGCCCCAGCCGCAAATCGCGGGCGCGATACACCTCTCCCATGCCTCCCGCGCCAACGAGAGATTTCACCTCATACTCACCAAGCCTGGTGCCCGCTGCGAGCGTGACCCGCGGCGCGGAGGATTGCATGAAGCTGGAGCGCACGTCGTCGCTGGAGGCGAGCAGCGTTTCCACTTCGTGCCGCAAAGATTGATCGGACGAGCAGGCACGATTCAGAAACGCGGAACGCTCCCCCGGCGCCACCTCCAGCGCTTTCGCCAGCACATCGCGAATCTGTTGCCAGCGTTCAGGTGTCATGCCCCGTGCTCCTTGCTCATCTGGTGATGCAGCCAGAGCCTTGCGGTGGCCCAGTGCCTTTTCACAGTGGTGGGCGAGAGATTCAGTGCCTCCGCGGTTTCTTCAATCGAAAGACCGCCGAAGAATTTCATCTCGACAATGCGGCACTGTTGCGGATCAAGCTTCGCCAGTTCGTTCAGAGAGTCATCGAGGGCGACCATGTCCACGCTCGGCATCTTGAACGCAAGACTCTCATCGAGTGTCAGGCGATATCCGCCGTCGCGCTTGGCCGCGTTGCGGTTGCGCGCGTACTCCACCAGAATCTGCCGCATTAACTGAGAACAGATGGCCAGAAAATGGGCTCGGTTTTGGAAGTGGGCTGCGCCCTGTTTCTCGAGGCGCATATACGCCTCATGTACCAGCGCTGTGCTTTGCAGGGTGTGCCCGGGGCGCTCGTTCCGCAAGTAATGATGCGCGGCGCGACGCAGATCGTCGTAGACAAGCGGAACCGCGGCGCGCAAGGCCTGATCGTCGCCCGCGTACCAGTTCGCCAGTAACGTGCTGACATTTTTCGACGGCTGTTCCGACAACTAGCCTCCGAACTCTGCCCAACCTCGTGGGCAGCAACCGAGCCGCAGTGAGTACCGATGTCAACTTATTGAAAAAACAAAACTTCGTAGTTCAGGCGCAGAAGTTTCTCACTATCTGGCACAGAGATCAAGAAACTTTCGTTCTCAATGGGCCAATTCTCCTCCGGATTTCGCTTTAAAGAGATGACAGGGCTTGACTGTTGCC
Organism: uncultured Acidobacteriaceae bacterium; assembly: GCA_963706645.1. Taxonomy (GTDB): domain Bacteria; phylum Acidobacteriota; class Terriglobia; order Terriglobales; family Acidobacteriaceae; genus Sulfotelmatobacter. The sequence continues at coordinate 146,462 of CAVPNR010000017.1, read as the reverse complement.
GTTCACAAGCTTCTGCCCAACGCTCGCTCCCAGAAACTTGAAGTGCGGTAACCGAAATCTCAATGACACCGACGGGCGTGATCGCGACACTCGATTCAATCTAGAAACGGGGTAAATCAAAATGAAGACGATTCGCATAGCTTGCGTGTTCGGCGGATTCTTGTCTCTGGTTCTCTCGCTATCGGCGCAGACTTTGACCACGCTGTTCAGCTTCGACGGCGCAGCCGGCGCACCTCCCTTCGCGGGACTGATCCAGGCCACCGATGGAAACTTGTACGGGACAACCGGCGGTAACGGGGCCAACGGCGGGGGCACGGTATTCAAAATCACCCCGAGCGGCACGCTGACAACTGTATACAGCTTTACCAATTGTGGCGGGAGTTGCACGGACGGCTACTCACCCGTCGCTGGGCTGGTCCAGGCCACCAACGGAAACTTCTACGGGACAACGTTGGTTGGCGGGGCCTTCCTCGATGGCACCGTCTTCGAAGTCACCCCGAGCGGCGCGCTGACGACGCTCTACAGCTTTTGCGCCCAAACCAATTGCACGGACGGGCAAGCCCCCTCGACGGGCCTGGTCCAGGCCACTGACGGCAACTTCTACGGGACCACGGTCGCTGGCGGGATCAACGGCAGTGGCGGCTATGGCACGGTCTTCAAAATCACGCCAAGCGGCACACTGACGACGCTGCATAGCTTCGACAACACAGACGGCAACCAACCCTATGGGGCCCTGATCCAAGGCAGCGATGGGAACTTCTACGGAACAATCTCTTTAGGCGGAGCCAACGGCGGCGGTACAGTCTTCAAAATCACAACAAGTGGCGCCCTGACGACCCTTTACAATTTTTGTGCCCAAAGCAATTGCGCCGACGGCGAAGCCCCCATAGCGGGGCTGGTCCAGGCTACCAATGGAAACTTCTACGGGACCACGTATTTTGGCGGGGCCAACGGTTTTGGAACAATCTTCAAAATCACTTCCACCGGCACGCTGACGACGCTGCATAGCTTCGATGCCATAGACGGCGAGAACCCTAAAGCAGGGCTAGTCCAGGGCAGCGATGGGAACTTTTACGGAACCACTTACCTAGGGGGATTAGGCAACGGCGGCACTGTCTTCAAAATCATCCCAGCCGGCACGCTGACTACGCTTTACAGCTTTTGCACGCAAACTAACTGCACAGACGGACAAAACTCTAGCGCGCCGCTGGTGCAAGACACCAATGGAGTCTTCTACGGGACAACCTCACTAGGCGGGACTGACGCATTTGGCACTGTCTTCAGCCTGTCTGTCGGTCTGGGCCCGTTTGTGGAAACCCGGCCGACCTCCGGCAAGGTGGGAAAGGCTGTCAAGATTCTGGGAACCAGTCTGACCGGCTCGACCAGCGTCACGTTTAACGGCACGGCAGCGACTTTTACAGTGGTCTCGAGCTCCGAAATCACGACCACTGTACCCACTGGCGCCAGCACCGGCAAGGTCAAGGTGACGACGCCGCACCGAACGCTGACTAGCAATGTGAACTTCCGGGTGATTCCGTAGCGGAAGCAAGGTTCGATCTTGGAACGGAGGAAATCTCAATGAAAATTCTTCGTGTTGTTTGCGTGTTGGGTGGATTCTTGTCTTTGCTGCTCTCGCTGTCGGCACAGACTTTCACTACGCTGCACAGCTTCGACATGACGGACGGCGCAACCCCCTTCGCGGGACTGATCCAGGCCACCGATGGAGACTTGTACGGGACAACCGGCGGTCAAGGGGCCAACGGTGGAGGCACAGTATTCAAAATCACCCCGGGCGGCACGCCGACAACGCTATACAGCTTTACCACTTGTGGGAGTTGCACGGACGGCTACTCACCCGTCGCTGGGCTGGTCCAGGCCACCAACGGGAACTTCTACGGTACAACGTTGTCTGGCGGGGTCTTCCTCGAGGGCACCGTCTTCAAAATCACCCCAAGCGGCACGCTGACGACGCTTTACAGCTTCTGCGCCCAAACCAATTGCACGGACGGGCAAGCCCCGAGTTCTGCGCTGGTCCAGGCCACTGACGGCAACTTCTACGGGACGACGGAACTTGGTGGGGCCAACGGCCAGGGAACAGTGTTCAAAATCACGCCGAGTGGCGTTCTGACTACCCTTTACAGTTTTTGTGCCCAAAGCAGTTGCGCGGATGGCGGGCGACCGACTGAGACCCTGATCCAAGCCAGCGATGGAAACCTCTACGGGACAACCCCCGGATTCGGAGCTGGCAACGGCGGCACAGTCTTCAAAATGACGACGAGCGGCGTGCTGACGACGCTTTACAGTTTTTGTGCCCAAAGCAATTGCACCGACGGCGGAACCCCCAACGCGGGGCTGGTACAGGCTACGAACGGGAACTTCTACGGAGAAACCGGTGGCGGCGGAGCCAACTTCTTCTATGGGACAATCTTCAAAATCAATCCCGCCGGCACGTTGACGACGCTCCATAACTTCGACGCCATAGACGGCGAGGCCTCTGAAGGAGGGCTGGTGCAGGGCACCGATGGAAACTTTTACGGAACCACTTCCCGAGGGGGGAGCAACAACGGTGGCACCGCCTTCAAAATCACCCCAGCCGGCACGCTGACGACGCTTTACGCCTTTTGCACCCAATATCCCAGCTGTAGTGACGGACAAACCCCGGTCGCGTCGCTGGTGCAAGACACCGATGGGGTCTTCTACGGGACCACTGAACTAGGCGGGACTGATGCTGCAGGCACTGTCTTCAGCCTGTCTGTCGGTCTGGCCCCGTTTGTGGAAACCCGGCCGACCTCCGGCAAAGTTGGCGCGGCAGTCAAGATTCTGGGAACCAATCTGACGGGCTCGACCAGCGTCACGTTTAACGGCACAGCAGCCACTTTCACAGTGGTCTCGGGCTCCGAAATCACGACCACCGTGCCCACCGGCGCCACCACCGGCAAGGTCAAGGTGACGACGCCGCACCGCACGCTGACTAGCAATGTGTCTTTCCGTGTGATTCCGTAACGGCAGCGCTGGATGCGAAAGCCGCCTCGCACCGGAGGTTCAGCAAACGGGGCGGTACTCTTCCAGCTCAAACCTTAGCCTGATTCGTACGTCGGAGCGGTGGGCTACTTTCAGAGTAGCCCACCATCTCGGGGGTTTCACTTGATCGCACCCGAGTCGTCAAGCCTTTAACTTGAACTCTGCACAGAGCACCAAAATTGACTTTTCTGTTTTCCGGGGAGGAACGTTATGAACCGCCGCTTCGCAGTTCTGTCGCTTGCCCTTTGTCCCTCTGTTTGTCGCTGGTCACGCCGACTGTGGCGCAGACGTCAACGTCGACCGCTTCTACTTTGCCTGGCCTAGTCCGCTTCGGCGGCGCGGTCAAGGACCTCAACGGCAATCCGCTGACCGGCGTGGTCGGCGTCACGTTCGCGCTCTACGGAGAACAAATCGGCGGCGCTCCGCAGACCAACGCCCTTGTGCTGGGCAGCATTGCTACTATGAACGGCTGCACCTCGCCTTGCACCAGCACGAGCGTCGGGATTGGAACGGCCGCCCCTTCGTTCACCCTGGATGTCGAAGCCCCAGCGGGACACCGGCGCCCAGCGTGAATTTCGGAAGCGTGTCCAATCCGGCAGCTTTCACCGTGACCGGAAATACCACCCTGGCCAACCTGACTGTGACTGGAACCTGCACCGGCTGCGGTGGTAGCGGTGGGGGCGGCGGAACGATCACAGGAGTCACCGCGGGAACCGGCCTCAAGGGCGGTGGCATGAGCGGCAACGTCACACTGACCTTGGACCCCTCGGCTACCAACACCTTCACTGGAACCCAAACGTTCAACGTGCCCACCGGGAACGGAATCGTGGCTTCGACATCGGGTACTTCCAATGCAGGAATCTCGGGCAGCAACAATTCCACATTAGGCTCGGGGGCTGGTGTCGCCGGATTCTCCGTCAGCGGAAGTGGCTCGGGCTTAGTCGGAACCAACAGCTCCTCAAGCCTGGGAGGCGGCTACGGTGTGCAGGGACTGAGCTACAACACGGCTGATCCAGGCGTAGGAGGAATCAACAACTCACCAGCCTCCGGCAGCGCCTACGGAGTGTTTGGACAAAGCCTCGGATCGACGGGTACGGGAGTCTATGGAACGGGAAACGGCGCGGGGGTAACGGGAAACGCTTCGAGTCCCACGGGATCGGGAGTGGTCGGCACCAACTTCTCAACTTCAGGCAATGCCTACGGTCTGTACGGGCAAAGCTCAAGCCCGACGGGTACGGGCGTGTTTGGAATCGGCAACGGCTCAGGAGTCACCGGGTCCACAGCAAGTCCCACCGGCACGGGAGTGGTTGGTATGAACACCGGTGGTGGTTACGCAGGATACTTCCAGGGCGACGTCGCCGTTACCAACAACGCCACCGTCACCGGCACCCTTGCGATTGGCGGAGACAAACCGATGAGCCACAGCCCACGAATGACCTTCTCGGGTACAGCCGGTTACTTCATTCCTGACGTGCCGATCGTGATTACGCGCTTCACTGCTGCTACTGGCAGCGCGGACAATAACCAATGCGGTGTTAATTCACAAATGGGGTTTATTGCAGGCGCCCCTCTCACCTATTTCATCACGACCGGAGCCTTCGTGGGTTATGCCGATTCTGGTCCCCTTAACGTGCCTATTGCCGCTGGGACCCCCATACAGATCGTTGGGCTGGAAGCAAGTGGAGTGATAGTGGGCTGCCAATCGGGAGGAAACATGACTGCAACTGTGGAGTACGCGATGCAGTAGGCGGCCCGACTCACCGCGAACCTTGGGAGCAGGGTAACAACTCGGCAGCAACACTGATTTGCTTGACCGTGATCGGACAGTTCGCTCAGACCATCGTCGCTTCCGAGGTCAGCCATAACCAGTTCACCATTCGCACCGACAAACCCAACGTGAAAGTTTCCTGGCAAGTGACCGCATTCGCCAGGACGCCTGCGCCAACGCCCATCGCATCCATGTAGAAGAAGACAAGCCCCCGCAGGATCAGGGACACTATCTGCATCCGGAACAGTTCGGAGCAGGGCCGGAGCAGGCGGTCGGCTACCCACGCGCCGGCGGTCGAAACGCAGCGCTGAGACCGATTGCGCGTCGTCGCTGCAAGCGGCCCCGTGCCGAAGTACAAAAATATAAGCAGGCGAAGAGCGCAGAAGAGCCGGTCGGTCTCACGCGGCTCTTCTTGGGCATTAACGCCAGTGAGCGTGCACAAACCTTCATTGATTTTCTTGGGTCGGCCCTTCTGTCGGCTGTGAGCGTAGGTTTTGTTAGGCATTCTAAGGATGTTGCAGGAAGGTTCGGCTAGCTCCGGCCGTCCATCCACGACGGCCATTAGATCTTCAAGATCATGACTCGATTGATTAGTCATGCTTACCTCGACCCGGCAAATGCCTCCAACTTCGTCGCGCAGAAGTAAACTGCAGTCACCACTCGAACGCGCAGGTCTGGTTGGGCCGCGACTTGGAAGGCGCAAAGATCACACTCAACGAATATCTTGATCGATGGCTTGAGACGGCTGTGAAACCGAGAGTGCGGGAGAAGACTTGCCAGGATTACGAAGGCATGCTGCGCCGCTACGTTCGCCCAAAGCCTAGGCGAACGACTGTTGACGGCACTTCATCCTCTGGACCCTCAAACCGCGTGATGTCTGTTGTGAGCTGAAGCCCGCAATCGTTCTCTCAGAGCTGATTTTTCGTTTTCTTTTTTCTCTTTTTGCTGAGGTCCTCTAACAGATACTTAAGTGAGGCGCATTCTTGAATCACACCTTCAATTTTTGGAATTGTAGTTCGCAATTCGCTGTCTTCGACAACTCCGTCTGCGAGGGTTTCCGCGACGCTCACCAGAGCTTTGCCGACTTCCCGGATCAACCGGGACACAGCAACAAGCTCTTGCTCCAGCGAAATGTTTGGTGACGGGAGTTTAAACGCGACGCGTCCGGCCTGGCTCTCAAGAAAATCCAGAGCTTCATAATTATTCAGCAGAGCGCACATTCGCGGGAGAAAATGCGCGGGGATTTGACGCTCGCCTCTTAGCCAATACAGGAGAGACCGATAGTTGGTTCCCAGTTGTTGGGCGAGCAGGCGAACGTCGTACTCGGCTTTGGTCTCTACAACCCGACTCAGAATGGAAGCAATGTCGTCAGCAGGCACAATCGGTCTCTGAACCTCAAATCTGATTTGGTTCCAAAGCGTCTCGTTCAAAATGACCGTTCATTTTGAACCGCGAAGTTGCCCATTCTATCTGAATTGAACGCGCGCGAGTGATGCGATTAGCTTAGGTCAGGACGAAAAGCGCATTTTGGTGTCCGCAGGGAGACAAGGGAAGCGCAAGGCATCGACTGAGGTTGCGCGTGGAACTATATGAAAACATTGTGAAAAGAATTGACAAAGTACCTGGTGGGAATTAGCTTTCTGGGTCACCACATTGGCACTTTTCTTGTGAGGCTGCATTCCTTAGGTAAGTAGGAGGGCCCATGCCCAAGAAGTGGTACAACTATATCGTTTCGGTCGACGACGCGGCGGGCAACGAGTCAGACCGAACGAATGTGCCGCCAAACACCAAAAACGCCCCGGCCACTGCCAGGAGCGCGGCGCAGAGCGTGGCTGACATCGCGTCTAGCATAGCCGCGGAGCCGAAATTTACCACTCCGATCTCCGATCCGACTTCGTTTGAGGAGATCTACAACGCGGCGGAAATCCCACCAGCCCCGCAAGGTTATTCCATCCTCAAGATCTCACACATGCTGGAGAGCGAACACCTTCGCAATTTGCCTTCCGACGTAAAGAAGTCTTCGGTCTTGGTGGCGCTCGACGCTGCGGGTGTGGAGATTAAGGATGTTATCCAAGATGCGATACGTCGCGATCGCGCGCTGGATGGGTACGAGCGGGTACAGCAGCGTGCCGTCGAAGAACTGGAAGGACGCAAGAATAAAGAGAACAGTGAGATTCAGGCGCAGATCGATAAATATGTGACCGAACAGAGAGCGAAGATGGAGAGCAACAATGAAGAAGTATCTCGGGAAAAAGAACGCTTTACTGGTTGGCGGTTAAAGAAACAGCAGGAAGAAAAGAAGATCGCCGAAGCGGTCGGCTATTTTGTAACCGAAAATCCTATTTCGACGGGCGATTTGAAGGCGCCGGCGCCCCCATCGAAGACAGAGCAGCGTTCCTGAACAGGAGGAGTTTATGTGGCAACGGTTAACGAGGGTGGTGCGGTCTTTCGTCGGTTTTTTCATCTCGGCGTCGGAAGACCCTGAGCTGATTCTCCAGCAGAATATCCGCGACATGAACGACCAGGTCCCGCGGATGAATGAAAGCATCGCCATGGTGAAGGCCAACGTGACGCTCCTGGAAAAAGAGGAAGCCAAGTATAAGGAAGCGGTGGGCAGCCTCACCGCCAGGGTGAAATCCGCAATTCAGGCCAATCGCGACGACATCGCCGCTACCTATGCCACCCAACTGGAGCAGACCAAAAGCGCTCTGGCCAGAAACCAGGGCCAGCTCACGACCGCTCGCGCCGCCTTCGATAAAGCGATGGCGGTGAAACAGGCCTTCATGCGCGAAAAAGACCGGAAGACGCAAGAAGCCCTGGGCGCAATCGCCGATTACCGTCGCTCCCAGTGGCAGAAGAAGGTCGCAGATGCGATGGAGCAGTTCGAAGTCGCGGGTATAAGCCAGACCCATGACGAAATGATTCGCAAGATCGAGGAGACGACCGCCGTCAACGAGGCTCGCATGGATATGGCCATGAGCAACGTGGACCAACAGAAGATCAAGATCGACGACGATGCCGAGAAACTTCAAGCTAGCGAACTTGTAAAGCAATTCAAGATTGAGATGGGCCTGGCTTCGCCGCAAGGGGCCGCGCCGGCTAGCTCGGAAAAAACCATTGCCGCAAAGGAACCTCAACGGACCTCGTAGAGTGCACCAGAGGTTTCAATACACAGATATGCGCAGACGGCTGCGAAAAAGCGGGAGGAAAATCATATGGCAGTCAAGATTGAGCGAGGTGGATGGGTCCTTATTTTCCTAATCGGGGTAGCGTTGGTTGGCTACAGTCTGAATCGATACGGAGTCGTAGATTTCAGCAAGATGATGGGCGGCAAAAGTTCCTCCAGTAGCGGAGAGACCCTAGATGCGAGCAAACCTCTGCTGATTCCGGCATCTTCGAGCACCAGCGATGCCGAAGTCCGCGTCAGAGTTAATGTGTGGGTCGGCTGCGTGGGGGGCTTGGTGGCCAACGGTGGGCTCGACACCCAGCCGGATTCCATCTATGGCAAGAAGGGACTTAAGGTTTCGTTCAAGATCATCGACGACTGGACGGAAGGCTCTGCTGCTTTAGCTACGGACAATGTCGACGTGATGCTGACCACGGCCGACGTCTACGCTAAAGATTATGCGCAGTTCAAAGAAAAGGGATTCGGATCGCATGCATTCCTGATGGTCGACTGGTCACGCGGAGCGGATGGCGTCATTGGAAAGCAGGGCATTAACAGCATCGAGGACCTGGCTGGTAAGAAGGTCGCGTTTGCCCCGTACACTCCGTCGCACTTCTTGCTGTGGAATGGACTCAAGACCTCTGGGCTGAGCACTGCGCAGCGCAATGAAATCTTCAACCAGGCGATCCACACCAAGGATGGCATTGAGCCGGCGACCCTCTTCGCCCAGGAAAAAGTTGATGCGGCTGTAGCCTGGGACCCTGACATGAGCGACGCGGTTGCCAAGCGGCCCGGATCGAAGAAGATCTACGATACAAGGATCGCAAACCGTCTCATCGCCGATATTCTAGTGGTGAGTGACAGCTTTTCCGCGAAACATCCGCAAACCTTGCTGAAGTTTGCCCAAGGCTGGATCGAGGGCGTTGAATTCATTAAGACACAACCGGAACGTGCGTACAACCTGATCGGAACGGTTAAGGATTTCAATATCCCGTCTGATCTGGCGAAGACCATGCTTGGCGGAGTAAAGCTCGCGGATTACGCCGACAACCGTTCGTTCATGGGAACGGCCGGTTCAAATTCCGATTATGCCAATATCCTGGGCATGGCCCAAGATATGTATCGGGAATCGATGATCATTAAACACACTTTCAGCCCAGAAGAGAGCCTGGATCGCCGCTACGTCGAAAAGTTGGCGGACAGTTTCTCCATGGCGTCCAGCGAAGCTCCGATCGAATACAAGGAGCCCGCGAAGGGAGCAACACCGATCGCGACGCAACATCGGTCCATCTACTTCGATCCCAATTCTTCGGCCATGAGCCTCGATTCGCGTGCCATCGTCGACGAACTAGCCGGCACGATGCGCGCTTATGAGAACACGATTGTCGATATCGATGGCAACACTGACTCTACCGGTAGTCGCGCTTACAATATTCAGCTCTCCCACGCGCGCGCAGACGAGGTCAAGAAGTACCTGATCCAAAAGTATGGCTTTCCGGCGCAGCGACTTCGGACGGCTGGCAACGGTCCGGATAAACCGATTGACAGCAATGAGACGCCTGAAGGACGTGAGAAAAATCGACGCACCGACATCAAGGTCTATGCCAACCCCTCGAGCTAGCTTTTCGAGCTCACGATAGGACACGATGAACGATTGGTTCACCATGCGGAAGGATGTACCGCCGTGGGTCCGATGGGCCGCCCCGTTTATCACTTGGGGCGCCATCATATTGTTCTGGATCTTATTGCCCTACTGGGAAGGCCCGCACTTTTCCTTGCTGCCCACCCCGCTCGGAGTAATCCGATCCTTTAGATTGTTGTGGACAGAGTATGATCTGCTCGGGAACGTATTCATGAGCTGGTGGCGCATTGCCCAGGCGTTCTTCTGGTGCGCAGTGGTTGCCATCCCGCTGGGCATTCTGATGTCCAGCTACCGCTGGCTGTTCGAACTCATCAACCCCGTAGCCGCCCCCATGCGCGCCATGCCGCTCACCGCATTTCTTCCCGCGTTCATCGCTTTGTTTGGGATCGACGAAGCCGAGAAGATTGCATTCCTTTGGTTCGGAATGTTTTTCTACTTGTTAGCGGTGGTCGTCGAAGAGGTCAATCGGGTAGACAATGCGCTCCTCGAAACGGCGTATACGCTCGGAGCGAATCAACGACAGGCTTTGTGGCTCGTGTTTCGCGCGTCATTGCCGGCGATTTTCTCGTCATTCCGAATTCTATATGACATCGGTTGGACTTACGTGATACTGGCGGAGATGTTGAACGCCCGTAAGGGCGTTGGCTACATGGTGGAGGCTGCTCGCAAAGTGCTGGACTTCGATCGCGTGTATGCGGGAATCATCGCGATCGGCATCGCCGCGTTTCTGTTTCGTTTTCTGCTGACGTTTCTGGAAGGCCGTCTCTTTCCATGGCGCAAAGCGAGTTCCGCGCTGGCCGGAGGCGGGGCGGGTGTTCCCAGTGCCACGGCACACCTGAAGGCGGCGAAGCACCGAGCCTGAGAATATGGAGTCGAAGAAATCCAAGATTACCGTTAGCAAGGTCAGCCGGTCGTTTGTCGCGGCCGATGGTTCGCGAACCGACGCCCTTGAGAATATCAATCTCGAAATTGAGGATGCGTACTCGCGAGAAGGGCGCGATGTCGGTGAATTCCGCGTTCTGCTCGGCCCTTCCGGATGTGGCAAGTCGACATTGTTGCGCCTGATCGCTGGATTGGATAAGGCCGATACAGGCGAGATACTGGTGAACGAGAAGCCGATAAACGGTCCCGGAAAGGACCGCGGCATGGTATTTCAGAAGTACACTTCATTTCCTTGGCTAACGGTCGCTGGTAACATAGCGTACGGTTTGAAGATCAATGGCGTTCCGGAAAAACAGCGCAAAGAGACGGTGGCGCAATTGGTGCAAGATATTGGACTCAGCGGTTTTGAAAACTCCTACCCGGAAACGCTATCCGGAGGCATGCAGCAGCGCGTTGCCATTGCACGCACCTTGGCGCTTCGTCCGTCGGTCATCCTGATGGACGAGCCTTTCGGAGCGCTCGACGCGCAAACCCGCAGCGAAATGCAGCAACTGCTACTGAAAGTTTGGGATGAGACCGCCAGTACGATCCTGTTTGTTACGCACGATGTTGACGAGGCGGTTTACCTGGCGGATAGAATCTTTGTTATGAGTACACATCCGGGGACGATTATCGAGGACGTTCAAGTACCCTTCGACCGCCCTCGGGACCTGGGCCTGAAAGAGCGAAATGAGTTTCATGAGTTGGCGAACTACGTTCTCGGCCGTCTGCGCAAAGCTCCCGGCAGCGGACAGGTGCGGGTGAGTGTCTAAATGGCTCGCGCTGATTTTCAGGGCACGCCGGAAAGCGAACAACTCGGTGCTCCCGGGCCGCAAGACAAGATCGACTTTGTAAAAGAGGCGTTCCATCTGCAGTACAACTGGATCGCCATGGTGAGTGCGGGCGCGTTTGCACTGGTGAGTGGCAGCTTTCTACCCATTATCCTTGCTGGCGGCCTCGAACTGATGTATCTCGCTATCGTGCCGCACAATTGGCGCTTTCAGCGGCTGGTACGATCCTGGAAGTTCTCTGAACAGCAGCAAAAGCAGCAACAGCAACTTGGTGACCTGCTCCGAATGCTGCCTGCCGACCTGCACAGCCGGTATATCCATGCGGCTCAAGTGTGTGGCTCAATCAGAACCAACTTTGCGCAGTTCTCCTCGACGTCGCAGATTTTTTTGCAGCAGATCGACTCGCGCTTGCAGGGCCTGCTGAATGGATACGCTCGGCTCTTGTCGAGCGCGGCGCAGCAGCAGCAGTACTTGAAAACCACCGAACAAGACGGAATCAAACACGAGATTGCTTCTTTGCAAAAGAGTTTGAGCAGCGATCTGCCGAAAGTGCAGGAGATCAACAAGAAACGCGTCGAGATTCTCACCAAGCGCCTAGAGAAGTTCGATAAGATTTCCGAGAATCGAAAAGTGGTCGACGCCCAGTGCTCCGCAGTTGAAGATGTGTTGATGCTGGTGCGGGATCAATCGGTGACCATGCGCGATCCGCAGCAGGTCAGCGAGAGATTGGATAGTCTGGTCAAAGATGTCGAGCAGACCGAACAAACGGTGCAGCAAGTGGAAGCCATTTTCAGCGGGATGTCGCCGGACCTGGACGGATTGATGGCCATGGACGATACTTCTTCCCCTTCATCAAACCCCAACCGCGTCCGGATGTCGAACTGATGTCGGATCTAAGATGCCCTTGAATATAGCGACGACCACAACAACGATCGGAAAATATCTCGATGCACTTCCCCCGTGGGCGCGCGAACTCTCCGAAAAGTACTACTCGCGCTCGTTCGCTCTTTTTGTGCTGTACGGAAATGTGCGTGACCTGGTACCGCTGCGCAATCAGGAAACCACACACTTCGTTCCGCTGGATGAATTTCTCTCCGGCGCGCTGTTCGGTCAGCGCGACATAGTTCTGCATTACGACCGCGGCGGGCTGAACTTCGGCTCGGCTGATAGCCAGGCCGATTTCCGGCGCGCGCTCGAAGGCTACGATAGTTTTCACGGCACCACCTATTCGCAAGGTGGGCTGCCGCGCAATCCGGATGCGGTTTTGAACCTGCTCGACAACTATCTACGGCTGCGCATTGCCGATGGCAAGAAAATCGGTCTAGTGATCGACTTCGCCGAGACTATCGCTCCCGCGGGGGATGTTTCCAGCATGTCTGCGGATGATCGCAATGCCTTGGTCATTCTCAAGCGCTGGGCCCGCAATTCTGCCTTTCTGAACGCCGATGTCACCATTTGTCTCATCTCGGAAAATCAGATTGAGCTGAACCCGAGCATCGTTCAGCACCCCGGCGTTTCCTCGATCGGGATTCCGTTGCCGGACTATGGCGATCGTCTGGAGTTTATCCGCTCGCAATTGAAAACACAGGGCCTGCCCGACGGTTCCGAAGTGAACGATGACTCTCTGGCCAAGCTGGGCGCGGGTTTGAAACGAGTTCAGCTGCAGAGTCTGATATCCCACGCGGTGCAGAATCGGCAACCGCTCACGCTGAAGTTTCTCTCCGACCGTAAGAAGGACTTGATCGAAGCCGAATCCGGCGGTCTCCTGGAGTTTGTGCAAAGTCGGTTTGATCTATCTTTTGTCGCGGGCAATGACCAGGCTAAGCGTAAACTGCAGGATGCCGCCAAAGCCATCCGAGCCGGTAACACCGATGTCCTGCCCATGGGCTACATCATCTGCGGGCCAGTTGGGACGGGAAAGACTTTTATCACCACCTGCTTTGCTGGAGAAGTTGGGATTCCGGCGGTGGCCCTGAAGAATTTTCGCAGCATGTGGCAAGGCGTCACGGAAGGCAATTTAGAAAGAGTCTTGACGCTACTGAAGGCTATGAGTCCGATCGCTGTCATCGTGGACGAAGCTGATGCTCAACTCGGAGACCGATCCAGTTCCGGCGATAGCGGTGTAGGAAATCGGGTGTTCGCCCAGATCGCGCAGTTCATGGGGAATACCGAGTACCGAGGCAAGGTGATCTGGTTTCTCCTTACTTGCCGTCCCGATCTGTTACCGGTGGACCTGAAGCGCCAGGGGCGCGCCGAAGAACACATTGCGTTGTTTTATCCCGACACGCAAGAAGAGCGCCTCGCGCTATTGCGCGCCATGCAGCGAAAGGTGGGCATGAAGCCTTTCCCGGAGGAGGTTGAGACGTTCTTCCTGGCGCGGGCAGGCAGTTTGTCGGGAGCCGATATCGAGGCGGTCCTGGTACGCAGCCACATGAGGAGCAGTCTCCAGAACAAGTCCGCAGTCGATACGGAAGACTTGAAGGCAGCTCTCGAAGATTTCATCCCACCCTACTACCCTACTGAAATCGACTTGCAGAACTTGGTAGCAGTGTTGGAGTGCACGAGCAAGAGTCTGTTGCCGAAGAAATACCGAGATATGGATCGCGGTGACTTAATCCGTCAGAGCAACGAACTGATGGCGTTGTCACGAAAAACGGCGGACTAGCCACCCCACCTTCCACGCACGAATACGTTCAAATCACGGTTCCATCCATGCGCATGGTTCTCTTTTTCGGAGTGAACCTGGGCACTGGCTTGGGATCGATGCGCGAGGCATTGTTCTGCCAGAAGGTCTGGAAGTCCCGCTTCTCTCCGGTGCGATAGAAGTGCAGCAAGTAGGCTTGGTCGCAAGCTGTGTAGTCACAGAACCACTGATCAATCTCCGTGATTCCGATCTGATGAAACATAGAGAGTGCGTAGCAGGCCGCTTCTCGTTCGTAGGCGATGATTGCAGGAAATAGGTCTTCACTCACGGGAGGCCGATATTTCTGGCCGAGCTCAAACAATGCGGCATCGACGTTCCACTGCACCGTGTGGCCGAAGAGGTGTCCCAGCAAAAATAATCGCTGTTCCGGAGTGACCGCGTAGTCAATATCGATTTCCGAGCCATCCAAGTCACCGGTCAATGGATCCGGAATGTCTCGGGTCACGACTCGGATTCCGTAAAAGCTCTCTAGCTGCTTCTGAACCCGCGCAGAATATTCATCGAACGGAATTTCCATCCATCCATTCTATGCATTGTCGATGGCAAGTCACTCGCCATTCTTTCCGCGATGCGGACGGAGTGCGCGCGCCATGAATCCAAGCCCGCCCACAAACACAACGCCAGCTCGCGTTTGTCAGAGGACTCGACCTCTACCTTGCCGATCCCGATGGGAGCCACGCTCGGAAGATCATTACCTTCTCCGAGATCCCCCACCACATCCGCTTCTCGCCCGACGGCCGCCGTCTGCGTCTGAGCCTGCAGCCGCCTGGCAAGAACATTTCCACGATATGGGAGATGCAGTCCGATGGTTCCAACCTGCATCCGCTGCTACCCGGCTGGAAAACCGACGCCTCGGCGTGCTGCGGTGATTGGACGCGCGACGGTCGCTACTACATCTTTGAAGTCCTGTCTCCGGCCAGCACCAAGGATTTGTGGGCTGTGCGCGACGATTGGCGCCCCTTCTACTCCAAAGCCGAACCAGTGCAGCTGACCACCGGGCCGCTGTGGTATATGGACGCTGTTTCGAGCCCAGATAGCAGTCGCATCTTTGCCAACGGCGAGCTGCTGCAAGGCGAGTTGGTGCGCTACGATTCGCAATCGCGCCAGTTTCTTCCCTACGTTTCCGGCGTTTCCGCAGGCGAGGCGGACTTTTCACCCGACGGCCAATGGATCGTCTACGTCAGTTATCCGGAGCTCACACTCTGGCGAGCGCGCACCGACGGCTCACAACGGATGCAGCTCACGTACTGGCCCATCTATGCCACACTGCCACGCTGGTCGCCTGATGGGAAACAGATCGCGTTCGTCGGTACCGAACAGGGGAAGCCTTGGAAAATCTTCTTGATCTCTCCCCAAGGCGGGACGCCCCAAGAACTCTTTTCGCAGGACCGCCAGGAAAACGATGCCACCTGGTCGCCCGACGGAAAGCAGATTGCCTTTGGGCGTCCTTCTTACGGAATGGATCTGGGGGAGCTTGAGATTCAAATCTTCGACCTTACAACTCACCAGGCTTCCATCGTTCCCGGCTCGCGCGGCTTGTTCAGTCCGCGATGGTCCCCGGATGGCCGCTACATCGCCGCAATCGCCTCGGATTCGAGGAAACTGATGTTGTTCGACCTCACTACCCGTCAGTGGTCCGATTGGCTTAGTACGGAAGACGGAACCATTGGTTACCCGGTCTGGGCCAGAGATAGTAAGTCGATTTATGTTGAACGTTTCCTCGCTGCTGAGCCCTCCATGCACAAGCTCAAACTCGGCGCAACCCGGTCCGAGCGTTTTCTCTCTTGGAACGATTTGCACCGCTTCGGGGGCGTCTGGGGTGACTGGTCGGGCGTGGCTCCAGATGGAAGCGTGCTCACGGTGCGCGATGTCAGTTCGCACGAAATCTACGCCTTAGACCTGCAGCTGCCCTAGCCGCTCAGCCCGCAAGAACGCAACCGTATTCATACATCTTGGCGAAGATCTGAGCGAAGCGCAGCGAATCGTTCAACACTCAATTGGAGTTCACTGAGAGGCGGTAAGCTGCGCTGATTTGTCGGACTACATGCTCCACCGGGAGTTGCAGTTCGGGCGAGACTTCCGTTCCATATTCGAATCGCCGTCCCTCAATTCCGTATACTTGCAGTCTCTCCGGCAAACGGCCCAGAACTCGAGCGATTTGGATCGCGGCCGCCACGCCCAATCCGTGAGTGGATACAGATTCGTTGGTATGGAAGCTGGCCCCTCGGCCGTCCCACAGATGCACCGTGCCAAGGGAGGCACCTGTCACCACCGCGTCGACGACGACAACGTTGTAAGCTCCGCGCCAAGCTTCGATGAGGTCAAGCGCTTCCCCAGAGCGAAGCTCGGCCTCTACGCCAAAGTTTCGCAGTCGCTCGGCCACGAGCGCTCCAACGCCGTCGTCACCTCGCTCTGGATTTCCGCAGCAGATGATCCGCATGGATCAGCCCCCATCAGCCTCGGCCCGCTCCACCGTGAGCTTGAGAGAGTGCGTGGCACAGGAGATGCAAGGGTCGTAATTACGAATCGCCTGCTCACACTTCCAACTTGCCTCCTCCAATGGACACGCCGCTAATCTCGTCGCGTAGTCGCGTAAATCGTCCTCGATCCTTTTCTGGTTCTGCGATGTGGGCGGGATAATCCTGGCGGCGATGATCAGGCCGTTTTCGTCCATAGCATAGCGATGATAGAGAATACCTCGGGGCGCTTCGGTGATGGCTTGACCGACTCCGGCCTGATTCCGCACCTCAAGTCGGGGCGCGGGAGGGGGTTCATATTCGCCGATGATTCGTAGAGCTTCCGCGCATGCAAACACAATTTCGACTGAACGAACCATGATACTGAAGAACGGATTCTTCACTGGAACGGCAAGCTTGATTTCGCGAGACACCTGCTGGGCCACTTCGGGTAGCTTGTCAAAATTCAGGTTGAAGCGCGCCATGGGCCCCACCAGATACGAACCTCTTCCACGGACGACCGAATGCAGCGCGTTCGAATGCTTCACATGCAATTCGACAAAGTGATCTTCATATTCGGCTGAGTCGATGTCCAGGCCCCGGTTCGAAACCAGACGCCCTTCATTGAATGGATACTCATCAGGATGACGAAGAGCCACGAATTCATAGTCCTGCTCGAAATCAGGAAATTCCAGATTGGCGGTCCAACGCGCGGTTTCGAGCGATGCGTCCAGCGCCCACTTCAGGTCTTCGACCAATTCGTGCAACTGTTCTTTGCTGGGTACTTTGTAAAAGCCGCCCACCGCTGCCGAGATGGGATGAATCTCGCGGCCTCCAAGCAGTGTGACAATGCGGTTGCCGATTTTCTTCAGCCGTAGGGCTCGTTCGACAACGGCTCGATGGTCCCGGGCCATGGCAATCGCGTCCTGGTAGCCCAGAAAGTCCGGCGCGTGGAGCATGTAAACGTGCAAGGTGTGACTTTCAATCCATTCGCCGCAATAGAACAAGCGGCGAAGGAGGCGCACGGCGGGGTCGATGCGAGTTCCTAAAGCGCGTTCTATCGCGTGAACCGCGCTCATCTGGTAGGCGATCGGACAGATCCCGCAGATGCGAGCGGTGATATCGGGAGCTTCGGAGAAATGACGACCTCTAAGGAAAGCCTCAAAGAACCGCGGTGGCTCATAAATCTTCAGCTTCACGTCCGTCACACGTTCACCCGCGAGTTTGATGTACAGCCCTCCTTCGCCTTCGACTCGAGCCAACGTGTCCACGCGGATCGTTCTTGTATGGCCGCTCATTTGTGTTCGTACTCCTCGCTGGTCTTGCGAAACTGCCAAGACCAAGCGTTGAATCCGCGGAAGGCGCGCATGATTTGCGCATCGGATTGCCCGAGCATGTGAAACTGGTTCGCGAGTGACGCGGTGTTTGGACTCTCCATCGGCCCGTAGCAGCCGTAGCACCCACGATCATAGCTGGGACACAGCGCTCCACATCCCGCCTGCGTCACTGGACCGAGGCAAGCAACGCCGCGCGCTACTGTAATACAGACATTGTTCTTCCGCTTGCACTCCAGGCACACGCTATAAGACGGAATGTTTGGTTTGCGGCCGGCGAGGGTCGCGGTGATCAGCTCAATCAAGTGATGTTTGTTGATGGGGCAACCGCGTAATTCGAAGTCCACGGGAACGTGCTCGGCAATCGGAGTCGACAGCTTCAGGGTGCTGATGAATTGCGGAGTCGCATACACCACGCGGATGAATTCATCCACATCTTTCCAGTTGCGTAACGCCTGGATGCCGCCCGCAGTCGCGCACGCGCCGATCGTAACCAGCGTCTTGCACTGCCGTCGCAGCTCTTGGATGCGCTGCGCATCGTGATGAGTGGTGATGGAGCCCTCTATCAGTCCGATGTCGTATGGCCCTTTCAGCATGGCGCGCATGGCCTCTGGAAAACAGGCGATGTCGACTGCCCCGGCCACGCCGAGCAACTCATCCTCGGCGTCCAGCAGACTCAACTGGCAGCCGTCGCAGGACGCAAACTTGAAGACCGCAATCCTCGGCTTACGCTTGGTGTCAGAGTTCATACTTTTCCAACAGGGTCCGAATGCTTTCGTAAGGAAAGACCGGCCCATCCTTGCAAATAAAGTACGGTCCATACTGGCAGTGACCGCAGAATCCGACGGCACACTTCATGTTGCGTTCCATCGAGAGATAGATGTCCTCGCGCTTCAGTCCGTGGATCTCCAGTTCGCGAGTGACGAAGCGCATCATAATCTCGGGACCGCAGACCATCGCCACCGACCGCGCCGGCTGCAATCGGGCGTACTTAAACAGCGTCGTCACCACACCGACGTGTCCGCGCCAGCTTACCCCCCCATAATCCACGGTGACCAGGACTTGTGTGTCCGGTTGACGGGCCCAACTCGCCAGCTCTTTGCGATACAGCAGATCCCGCGGACTGCGCGAGCCATAGAGCACCACCAGACGCCCATACTGCTTCCGATTCCGCAGGAGGTGGTAAATCACTGGACGAAGCGGAGCCAGTCCGATTCCGCCGGCCACGACGATGACATCGCGCCCGCGGGCCGTCTCAATCGGCCAGCCCGTGCCGAACGGGCCACGGACGCCAATGCCGTCCCCAACTTTCTGACTTACCAGGGCATGGGTTGCCTGGCCCACCGAGCGCACGGTGTACACGAGCTGGTCCGACTGCAGAGCATGGCCGCTGATGGAGATAGGCAACTCTCCTACCCCGAATACCCATAACATGCTGAATTGCCCGGGCTGGAATAAGGCTCCATTACTTTCCTTCTCGGGCGCTAGTGTCAGCGTGAACGTGTCGGGAGTCTCCTTTGCAACTCCGCGCACCACATAGGGCTGCGAAACCATCGGCTCGTCTGTCGTCGTAGTAATCATCGCCTGACCGCGTAAACATCGAGTAACTGCAGGCGCGTCGCCTCCAGGCGCTCCTCTATAATTCGCGCGAACCGCTTCAGAACTTCGTAGCCCAGGTCATGACTCTCCTCACATTTTTGGCGCAGACACTTGCCATCGAGCGCGATCGCGCGCACGCCTTCTGTGGCGCGAGCCTGGTGCTTCCACTTGTAAGGCGCCAGCAGCCACGACCAGCCCAGAATCTCGCCCTCGACCAGCGTGGCCACGATGATGGGCTCGTGCTGCGGGGCAGACACTTCGACCGCTACCTTCCCTTCCCGTATCAGATAAAACGTGTCGGCGGGAGCGCCTTCCCGGAAGATATAGTCCCCCTTCTTGAACCGCACATTTGAGGCACAACCCACCATCAGTCTGGTAAACGCGGCGTCGAGATCGGCAAAAAAAGGATGCTCCGCGATGATGCGCTCAAGTGTTTCCATGACCGTTGCCCTCCCGTATAGCCTGGGCTTCCTCAGTGATGTCTATTCCTACGGGGCACCACGCAATGCAACGTCCGCAGCCTACACATCCCGAAGTACCGAACTGGTCGATCCACGAAGCCAGCTTGTGAGTCATCCATTGGCGATAACGGGCTTTGACGGAAGTGCGCACATTGCCCCCGTGGATATACGAAAAACTCAGCGTGAAGCACGAATCCCAACGGCGCCAGCGCTCGGCTTTATCGCTAGTCACGAAGGTCACATCCTCTACTGCGGTGCAGAAGCAGGTGGGGCAGACCATGGTGCAGTTGGCGCACGTCAGGCAACGGGCGGCGACGTTATCCCAGCGTGGGTGATCGAAGTTCTGGTAAAGCAACTCTTTGATTCCGGCAGTATCGATGCTACGCACTTGCTCGCTAGCCGCACGGTCCACTGCAGATTGTGCGTCATGCCAATCTGCACCGGTAGCCGGACCGGTCTGTAGCCCGGCTAACACTTCGGCACCGCGCTCGCTCCCCGTCTGCACCACAAATCGGTGGCCGGCAGCTCCTACGAGTTCTGTCAGAGCCAGGTCAAAGCCGCTCTGCGCCCGCGGTCCCGTTCCCATCGAAGCACAAAAGCACGTGGCTGCCGCGTGAGTGCATTGCACTGCCACAATGAACACACCTTGGCGCAACCCCTGGTAAGTTGCATCCCGATACTTGTCTCCGATCAGCACGCGATCCTGTACCTTGATGGCGGCCAGGTCGCAAGCCCGCACGCCCAGAAGAGCATATGGCTGCTTCGGTCGCATCTCGTTGTTCAGAATCCGGAAGGCCCCGCCCCGACGTTCCGCCGACCACAATCGCACTTCGGCCGGATGCAAGTATCTCTTCCAGCTGTGGGGTCCCACGGCATACCCGAACCACGCCTGATCCTCACTGCGCTTTAGTCGATAACAGCCGCGCTCTTGTTCGTCAGTCCAACCTGAGGGCAATTGCGCTGACGACTCGATGCGTTCGTAGGCAATTGCCCCGTCACGTACGAAGGGGCCAATGGTCCGGTAGCCTTTGCACGACAACAATTCGATTAGTTTCGCTAGCTCCTCTGCGTGTAGGATCCTATGTTGTTCTTCGGCCACTGTGATCACTTCCAAATGCGTTCTGGAGTCTTGTCCGAGGCCCGATGATCCCAGCCAAGGTGCCCCAAACTCGCTCGTCTTAAGCACAAGCCTGAACAGCTAGCGAAACCAACTTCGCTTCACACTGAATATTCACGTTCAAGATGCTCGAAACTGGACAGTCGCGTCGAGCGGATTCCACAGCCTCCGTGAATTGCCCGTATTCGGAATCGCGTGTTCGAGCGATGATTTTGAGGTGTGCTCCAACAATTCGTAATGACTCTCCCACAAAATCCAGGGTCAAAGCGGTGTTGGTTTCAACCTGGACGGGTCGAATTCCCACCTTGGTCATTTCTACCGCGACCATTCTGGACATGCTGGAAGAAATAGCGGCGGCGAGCATTTCGCAGGGCGACGTCGAAGTCGCTGGACCTGTGAGCGACCCGAAGGTGTACTTGCTGTTGTTCAAGACCCCGCTCGGAGTGGAAAGCGTGCCTTCTCCGGCGTACGGACCGTCCTTCCAAATTGCGTGTGCTTCGCGCACCATTTGCGGCCTCCCTCGTTTGTGGGATTGATCCTATTCGAGCCACACTGGCTTTCCGTTCGGTTCCCGAAAGGCCACGGTCTGGTCGCCCCGAATCACGGTGCGGGCGATCAGGGCCTCGTGTCCGTTGTAGATGATCCTCGACCCGACCACTTCGATTTGATCTCCTTTGCCAAAGCTCAATTTCTTGTCCCGAAGAAATCGCGAAGGGGCAATATGCACCTGGAAAGTGCCGTGATCGGTCTTCACCAAGAGGTGGGTTCCGACGTCGCCGCTGATCGGACAGTAAAACTCCTGCACGTCTTGCACTAGTCCTTGTACGGTTTGTTCGTTGGAGGCGCTGTAAACAGGCACCCAGTGCCTCGGGCTGGTAAACAGTAGAACTACGAGAACAACAACTGCGGTGCCCATAACTATCTGCGGAGTTCTCATAGCGCTCCTCCTCTCTTCGGGCTTCATGCCGTACGACCGCATCAAGCTGCCGCAGTTGGGGTCTCCTGGATCTGCTTTGTTGCTTTGGGTAGCTCAAATCTGAGCACCCCTGCCTGCAGTTCGATCACTGCTCGCCCCGGATCAACTTCTGTCGTCAAGTCGATCAGCCGTAGTATCTGGTCGGGATACTGATCGGCACGCGCCATTGATCCTGCCTCGGTCTGGGAGACAGCACCCTCTCTCTTTCCGAGGATGGCAAGACGTCTGGGTTCAATGCTGACGTGGAGTTCATCTTCTGTGAACCCGAGTACGTTGGCGCGAATACTGACCCGGTCTGCAGATTCGGAAGTCGCAATTGACACGGGGCACAAGAATTCTGATTCCGCCCTGAACCAGTCTTCCCAGTCGTGGCCGTGTTCGCGGCCACGCTTCTCGAACAACTCGAAAGCCCTACGAGCAATCGCAAGTTGTAGTGGTTGCATTTCCCAACGCACCTTGTCGGGATCTCGCACTTGCAATACGGTGGCTGGCGGTTCAGACGTGGATGTAGAGACTTTGGTGGATTTCACGACGCCCTCCTTCGAGCAACTACAGATGAAAGAGGATCGCTCGGCCGCTTGTCGCGATCAGCAAACAGGCTGAAACGAGCCGGTATGGATAGGATCTGGTTCTTTAGAGAACACCAGTACACTTTGCATTTTCCTCGTCGGGTTTCTCGTTTACCGTGATCCACGTCACTGCGCGGTATATTTCTTTTGGTGACCCAAATGTCATCATCCTAACGAGGAGACCGACGCTACAACCGCCTTCGTGCGAGCCCATGCAAGAAAACCTTGCAAGCATTAGCGTTCTGACTCGGCTGGGAGGAAGGCGAAGCGCGAAAGGCGCAGCGCTCGCTGCTTCGATTACTATTGCCCGCATGTTCGGGTGCGTAGGCCGTTATAGTTCTTCCGAGAGCAGCTTGTGGGCTCTCACACGAGAAATCATTGATGTACGGCGGAGGGCAGATCTAGTAGGACGTGGGCTTGTTCAGGAACCGAGCCCCCAGCTCAGTCCGGAAGAACTTCGATCGCCGACACGGTTGCATAACGCGTCACGGGCACAAACTCCAGAAGCAACTTGCCTTGGGCGTTGGGCTCAAGACCTTTGATCTTGCGCACCAGGGGGCGGTTCTCTCCTGCTTCTTTGAGGATGTTCAGATCGGCCACGATCGTCTTGCCATTGCAGAAGACGTTGAACACGCGACCCTCGGAGGCGGCCGAATCCCCGCGCGAGCGGATCTTGCGGTCGAGTCCTTCCGCGGCTGCGCCATGATCGATGAAGTACAGAGTGACCGTGTACTTGCCAGGAGCAACCGGGATCGCGTAGGAAAAGTGCCCCCAGCGTTCGGTTTCGTAGAACTCGGGATCATCGGTTCCGGTTGCGGGTTCCTGGCTGGTGGTGAGTTGTCCGCCTTTAAAGTAGGCATCGGGACTCCACCAATGACTATCGTTGGAGTAATACGGCACATCCCGGGCAACAATGCGCACCGGGCGCACCTGCCCGCGGGTTCCAGGCAGAATCTCAATGGCGGAAAGCATTGCGCTGTCGCCCTTCACCGAAGAAAAGCTAAGGTGCAGCTGGCCGTCTGCGGCCGGCGAGATGTCGGGAAAGACCTTCACTTCTGCAGTGCGGTCGCCACCCGAATCAGCGAGTACGTCGAAGTCATGGAGCAGTGGCTGGCCGTTGGCAAAAACCGCCATGATGCGGCTGCCCTCATCACCGCCACCCGCGTTTTCCGGGCCGTAGAAAGTCTCGGCGAAGTGCAGATGCAGCTCGTACGTTCCCGGCTTTAGAGGAATGTTGTAAGTGAAGTCGCCTTGACGGCTGCTGCGATAGATGATGGGATCCTGCGTGCGCCAGATGTGCTGGACCGCGCTTTGAACTGAATCGCCACCGGAGAAGTAAGAGTCTGGGCTCCAAAGTTTGCCAGCATGATCCACATATTTGCGGCCGGCCCCGGCGAGGATGCGGATCTCTTCGCCCACGGGAAGGCCAACTGCCGGTTCGGTGGAGGCTTGCGATGAGTGCGGGGAGCGAATAACCGGCTGTTCCCTTGATCGGTTGCGGGGAAGAAAGGCCTCCAGTGCCACCGCCACCACGACGAGGATCACTACACTGCTTAGCAGCCAGACCTGTTGACGGCTCGGACGCCAGGCGGCTTCTCGCGCACCGTTCGGTCCTCGCGCCTGTGGCGACACCGGAAGACCCGACGCGGCGGCTGCGCCCAGATCAGCCACTGTCTTAAACACCGGGATGTATTGGCCCAATGGAATAGTGATATGGACAGGATGGGCGGCACCTTCCGATGCGTAGTAGTCGCTGAGACGTTTGCGCAGGCGGTTGGCCTGAACACGTACGATCGAATCGGTATCTTGGTCGAAGGAGTCGCGCCGGTCAAAGACGTCGAGCCCGACGGAATACTCCTTGATCTGGGCGCTCTCGCCAGCGAATGTCTTTTCGCACAAGTAGGAAAGCAGATGGGTTAGCGTCGGAGAACGGGTAAAGAGGTGAGATTGCAGAACCGCCTGCAATTCGGCGCGTTCTGCTTCCCAGCTTACCGACTCGGCCGTGACCGAAGGCACGTCAGACCTCCCGTGATATGCGCCTTCTATCCTCTTTATACACCCGTCAGGCGATCTCCGTCGCCCTACAAACGGTTACGTAACCTCCGTGTCGCGAACGCGTAACTCCAATTTGGAATTGGTGTTTGGGAGCAAAAGCGGTCTGCCAAATCCTTGTGGGGTCAGGAGATGGGGTTCCTGATCGACGTTACTCCCACGTGCAATAGCCCCTGAGTAGCAGTTGTAGCGTTGTGGCCTACGACAATCGGCGTAATAACTGAGACTGAACGCGGAGGGCAGATCGCCGGGGCAGGGGCACGGCCCAGACCGGAACAGAGGCACCTCCGGAGAGGGAGGCTGGATATGCGAAACACCAGAACGAGAGTCGTATTGGTGGCGATCCTGATGGTGCTGTCTCAGTACAGCTTGGGCATGCCGGTTCCACAGCAGAGCCAGGACAAGTTGAACATGCAGTCGATGACTGTGGCCGAACTGGAAAAGGCTGCCGATTTGGCGCGAGCCCGCAAGGACTATGAGCAGGCAATCCTGTACTTTCAGGCAGCGCTGCGCAAAGACCGCAAGAATTCAGTGCTGTATAACAAGCTGGGTTTGGCGCAATTAAAGAATAATGACTTGGACGCTGCTCGATTGAGCTTTGAGAGCGCGGTCAAGTTGAACTCCAAATTCGCAGATGCGGTTAACAATGTGGGTGCTGTGGACTACATGAATAGGAATTATGGTGCCGCCGCCAAGCGCTTCAAGAAGGCGGTCGCTCTCGATGAAACTCGCGCCTCGTTTCACGTAAATCTGGGGGCCGCTTGGTTTAGTCAGAAGAAACTCGAGCGTGCCCTCGCGGAGTACACTCGCGCCGTCGAGTTGGATCCTGACGCACTCAAGCAAGAATCGAGAGCTGGCGTTGTTGCCCAGATTTCGAGTCCGGAAGAACGCGCCCGGTATTCCTACATGCTGGCAAAGATTTACGCCAAGCGCGGCGACGTGGATGGATGCCTGCAATGCCTGAGGAAGGCCAAGGAACAAGGCTATCGCGATCTCGCAAACGTCTATAAAGACGAAGACTTCAGCAGGATGCGGGAGAACCCGAAACTGCATGAGGTCGTAGCGCCGCCAATCGCTAAATAACCAAAAGATTGTTTTCCAGGGCCTCTCCTCCGTGCTCGCGGAGGAGAGGCTCGGCGGACGAACATGACTAGAAAGATTGCGACATCGCAGCGAAGTGAGGCAAGCGTTGTACGTACTGGATCTTGACCTTGCCCATGGCCTCGGCTCCGCTACGGCCCAATACCGTTTCCCCATCGACCATCGGCGACCGCGGCTTTGCGGGCAGGCGGGAGATCAAAGTGCGGAATGCGATTGGGGAGTCGATCCGTGCTGACCGTATGCATCACTTTTCCACCAGGCAGTATTCACCAAGTTCCTTATCTTTATCTGACGTGACAGCGGACTCGGGATAAATCTCTACGTCTCTGCACTCATACATTCCGAAATTCTTGGGAAGTTCCACTATTTGGTAGTTGCCGTTCTTCAAGGTCGCGCAGCCCGGCGCGCCTTGGTTGCACTGTAGTTTGTAAGCCTTGTTCGCTTTGAGGACATCCATGATCACGACCCCATTGTTCAGTTCGCTGCCGGTAACCGTGATGTGGGAGTTTCCCTGGGCAGAAACAGGCACGGTGCCCAACAAGAGGAAAAGGGCCAGTAGAAGGAAGAGAATAATTCTTTTGTTCATACGCACCTCTTCGGCCAAAGCCGACCTTGCCAGCATTGTTCCCTAAACATATGGTTACGCACTCAGCAGATTGTGTATGTGACACGAGGCACAGCGTGCGCGATCGCGATCCATGCTGTTGCAACCTTGTGAGCATAAGGAGATTGGGAGTCGAGCCCCGAGGATCGATGAGTCCAAGAGCATTCGCATGCTGTCGGATTGTCAGCCAAGCGGAAACATACCTGTCTTCCAGTGGCAGGACCTTCGGAAATCGGTACTTGTCGCTTCGCAAGAGCTGATTTCAAGGCCGCGCGCTACGGTGATCCGGGTCACTGCTTTTCTTGATCCGTGAGAGTTGCATAGATGGTGGGGGGTGCGGTGCTCAGGGCACTGACACTCGTTGGAGGTTCAGCATGAAATCTCTTATGCGTTGGCAACCATTGCAGGAATTCACGTCAGTCCAAAGGCAAATGAACCGTTTGCTTCACGCTTTTTCCGGCGAGACCTCATTAATGCCGTTTGAAGAGAGTCTCACTGGTTGGGACTTCGGTCCGCCGGTGGACATCTACGAGGATGACCAGAAACTGACATTCAAAGTAGAAGTGCCAGGAGTTGATGAAAAAGATATTAAGGTTGAGATTGAGAACCAGATTCTGACGGTGCACGGAGAACGCAAGCTGGAGAAGGACATCAAGGAGGAAAATTTCCGCCGGATGGAACGCCATTATGGTGCCTTTTCGCGTTCCTTCACGCTCCCAAGCACGGTGGACCCGCAGAAGATTGAGGCCAACTACGCGCATGGTGTACTGGCGATTCAGATGCCCAAACGCGCCGAAGCCAAGCCAAAACAAATCAAGGTGAATGCGACTAAGGCCCTAAAGGCCGCGTAGCTGGCACGGCGGCCTTGGCCCTCCTTTCTTGCATCCGGAGACGCTGCGAAAATGACCGTGAAATCGACGACGTGTTCGAGCTTTGCCACGGAGCAGTAGAAGCAGGGCCGAGCCAAGTGGGTTTTCGGGCAGCCCGAGGCTCATTCAAGTTTGCAATCCCTGGAGTCAGCAGCCATGTTTCAGACCATAGACGAACAAATCGAGAGGACTGAAGGCGGCCGTCCCACCATTAGTGCACGGCTGGTCCGTTTCGCGGTAATAGCGGTCGTCCTACTAGTCTTCTTTGCGGGACTGTACTTCGCAATCGTGTCCTTCGATTGACTCTTCTCTGCGGAGTTGCCGAAACGAAGGAGTGTAAGGGGAATTTTTGTGGGAGACAATATGGCAACCACCAAGGATAGGCTCCGGGTTTTGAGAAGCGAATTGCAGTTCTTAGACGGAGGCGGTTACCGCCCTCCGATCCAATGGAGGTCAGCCCGAATCTTTGAGGACTCGCCGATCTGTCCAAAGGATCGGTGGTCCGCTTGCCCGCAAGGCGAGTGTGTATTGTTGGATTTTGTCCCAGAGCAGAGCCGTCACGAAGCAATTCCCTGCCGCTACATCCCGTTAGACGAAAGCGGTGAGACGCTGGAGACTCTGTATAGCACAGCCACAAACGAGGAGATTCAAAAGACACTCCGAGAGTGGCTACACAAGACCATCGAGGAACTCGAGCAAATAGCCCAATCTGAAATGCGGTGGGCCGAAAAGGCTGGTTAGCCGGATCTGGCATAGGTTGGAGCACAATTGTCTCAAATGCGGAAAGACGTGTTTAGCGGCCGCTGGGTGATCATGACTGACACCACGACGGTCCGGCCCTCCGATTTTCATTTCAAGAGATTCGTCCGGGAAACAACCTTCTGCCCATTCTGCGAAACCAATGAAGCCTCCACGCCGCCGGAAGTTTTCGCAATTCGCCCTCCGGACTCACACGCGAACAGCCCCGGCTGGTCCGTACGCGTGGTGCCTAACTCCAACCCGCGATTACGGATCGAAGGCGAATTGGGACGGCGCGCCGAAGGGTTCCACGATCTGATGAACGGGATCGGCGCACACGAGATAGTTGCCGAGACACCTCGGCACGACCGTAGCCTCCATGAACTTGAAATCCACGAAATCGGTGACGTAGTCCGAGCATACGTAGCGCGCATCGTCGATTTGGAAGGCGATAAGCGGATTCGCTACGTGCTGATCTTCAAGAACCATGGCGAAGAAGCTGGCGCTCACACCATTAGTCATTCGATTTCGCAATTGATGGCTCTCTCGGTAACGCCGCGCACGGTTAAGACCAAGCTCATAACCGCTCGCGATTATTTTGCTTTGAAGGAACGATGCATCTACTGCGATGTGCTCGAGCAAGAGTTAAGTCAGCGGAAGCGATTGATCGCTGAGAATGAGGATTTTGTTGCGTTCGCTCCTTTCGCTTCGCGTTTTCCGTTCGAGATCGCGGTTTTTCCCAAAGCTCACAGCAGTGCCTTCAGCCGCATCAGCCAAGGACAGGTGGAGAGCTTGGCCCGGATCCTGCGCGACGTCCTGCAGAAGTTGGATCATACTTTGGGAGGGCCACCCTACAACTTATCGCTCCAGGACAGACCCTTCCTGCGACCTAGAGAAGGGTATTGGAGCTCGATCGAAGACGACTTCCACTGGCACATGGAAATATTGCCTCAGATTGCCCGTATCACAGGATTCGAATGGGCGTCCGGTTTTTTCTACAATCCCGTGCCCCCGGAAGTTGCTGCTCGATGTCTCTCGCCTGTTCCTCTCGCATGCTTTTAGACTTTCACCCCTCTCCCTGATGCTCGCAGCAAATACGTACACGGGGGGGTGCACATTCCGGAAAAAATTGGTGCAAGAAGCTGACGCGGTGTGCCCCGAAGTGCTTCATTCTCTACTTCGGCTGCAAAAACAACGGCCGATGCTGTCGGTTGCGCAGTGGATCAGGGACCTAGAGTTCATCTTAAGGGCCTTAGAAGCCGGGAGGCCGGTTGCCGAGACCGACTGGGTAGACAATGGGATTCTGATCCAGTAATCGAAAGAATGCACTGCGGTCCAGTTGTGGTCGTTGAGCCAAGAGGACCGGGAGGAACGGCGACGGGGCTAGGAGGTCCTTCCGCGTCCTTGGCTTGATCCACTTGTTTTAGACTGGCGCACTGCAAATTGCTGCCCACGAAGCTCGGGAATTGTCTTCGAGGTCTGGATTCTATGCGTCACCAAGTTTATGTGGAATGCCATCGTTTGTGGATAACTTATAACCCCGCAACAAGTATTGCATCAATCCCGCTGGATCATGCTTCTGCAAGAATTCATACAGTGGACCAGAATCTTGCTCGTACGCTACCATGACGCGGAAGCGGTCGGCATGTCCCACAGTCTTGAGTAGTCCACCCATCTGCGCTGATTTCAGCGTGATTGGGTCGCTCTTCTTCATGCGATCCAGATTGTCCGCTTCTATCACAATAACCAGAATCGATTCATCGTTCAGATTGTCTTCGGTCTGGAAAACTATCACTCTCGACCTCCACTGACCGTTACACTATAACCGCAGAAGTAGCAATGGGGCGTGCAAAGATACAGAAGGGCCACTGGCGCTGCCGAATAGGTCGTTTCTTGTGTTCTTTTGCGCCGATTAAGTGCTGAACGAGCTGGCCATCATCAGAGAAAAAAGTTGCGCAGCCGCCCGCCACTCTCCTGTGCACGCGACTTGCTCGGCGAGCAGCAACTTCCGGGAAACACAAGCGCGTTTTGTTAGTAGTGATTCGACCGACGAAGCCATAGCCGGCCCGTCACTCAGGAGCCACGAGCTAGCTTCTCCCATGAGTAATTGCGCTGTTGGCCGCGTGACCAGGATCGCGACTTGCTAGCGCACTCTTGTCGTTACGGATGAGTCGTACGAAGTGTAGACTACTTCGCCATCGAGCACGTCATCAGACACTTCAAGTTTTTGATCTGCTCATTGGAGACAGAGTACAGGTCGCGGTCCAGCACGGCAATGTCGGCTCCTTTGCCTACCTCGAGGGTGCCGATCTTATCCCAAGAAACATCTGGCGCCCGGTCTGCGTCGTTATACGGAATCAGGGGTTCGACCAGCACAGTTGCGCAAAGGTCCGTGGATCGATGGTCGCGTTCGGGGCTAAACCATTTCTGCTCTGGAAGGCGCGGAGTGCCGCCTCGGTGGTGGCATCGAAGCTTCCGTTCTGCGCGGTACCGACACGACGTTGCAACCACCGGACTCTATCTCCCATAGCTCCCCTCGTCATAGGATTGAAGCGGTTCATATCTACATTGCCCGGGGCGAAGCCGGGCAGTCCAGTCGCATCGCCTTGATATTGATGAATCCACCAGTTCGTCGAATCACCCCAGGGAGGAGGCACTGGCGGAGAGATCCGGTTGACGAGGGCGTCGATACGGGCTTTACCTTTCTTGAATGGATAATAGGCCAACCACAGCGGTGATTCGATCAGGTCCGGAGCAGGGAGGTTCAGCAGGTCCTCGTGCCAAACGCGCGCGCTGGTGTAGATGATCGGTGCGACCCCGTAATAGTTGCGAAGCACTCTCCAAGCCGCACGTACGCGTCCTAGACACTGTTGTGGAGTCATCCCAGTTTTTCCGCGTCCACCTGGAAACTCGACGTCGAGCGACGGCGGAAGATCGTTCCGGGTAATCGATGAGAGTGGCAGGGCCTTGGTGACAGCGGTTGCCTGGGTGACTGGATCTTGCGCAGGTCCGTACTTCCGGTCAACCTCTGGATGAGGAAATCGCAGGAAAAGAAATGCGCCCCGCACCAGGCCGGCGTCTTTCATGCGCTGCCACTCGCGAGGAAAAGCGGTATCTGGTGACGCTCCCCAATTCGAGCGGAAGATGGCGAAGCTGATGGAAGCATGACTTTTCGCAATTAGCCAGTCTCGGGTCTTGTTGCCGTCCAAGCCGAATGTATCAAGCCCCAGCAGGGAAAGCGGTTGGATCAGCGGTATGGGCAGGGGCCCGCTCAAAGCGGGGATCGATGGCGCAGATCCCGTCGTTTGTAGTCTTGCAATCGCGGGGCGCACGAGGACGGACCTGATCTGTAGCCATTCTTGCACTAAGGAGCTTTCGCTGGGGCGAAGCTTGCGTCCGTTGAGTTCTGAATGCCGCGCATAGAATAGCAAGTCAGTGATCCGGTCTGAGTCGGACAGCCCGCCGCGCACGGCTTCGGCGATCGCCTGATTCAATTGTCCAGCGCGCACGAGTTGAGCAAAGCGCTGAGTATTGACCGGCTGTGTCGAGATTTCTCCGATCAACTCCGTGCGTATCGGAAAACGCACCGGGAGTTGCCGTCGAGAAAACCGAATGGAGGGATTGCGAGGGAAGCGAACGGGCAGCCGCCGAGAAATGGCGACCGGTGCGGCAGTCCGGGCGCGTTGAAGAATGGGTCCAGCTTGCCGCTCGATTTTGTTCATGACGATATTGCCGGCGGTCGAGAGTGCGGCTTTCTGAATGTTTTGGCCCGACGCAACCTTCTTAACGAACGAGAGAGCATCCGCGGCGTATGGGGATGGCGGCAACAATCGACCGGCCGCCGCGAAAGCGGCGTCCTGAATATTTCGCCCTTTCGCGAGAGCCAAGGCGGCATCGAAGGCGGCCTGTGCCGCTGGACCGCCGGGCAGTTGCGCCCTAGCCGAATTCAGTAGAGCGTCGCCGATATTTTTTCCCTTTGCCATTTTCACCGCAGTGTCAAAGGCGACTTGAGCGATGGCGCCACCGGGGATGGCGCCGCGGGCTGCGGCGATTAAGGCGTCGGTAATCGGTTGTCCTGCGGCAAGGGCGTTGGCTGCGCCCAGCGCTGCCGCTACCCCGGTGCCAAGGCCCGGAATGAACGGGGCTACCATCGCGGCAAACTGCAGGCTCTTCCGCAGATCTCCGATCTGGCCCTGTGCGGCTTGTTGCATGGCCTTGAGCACATTCTCGCCACGCGCCGCGGACATGGCAGTGTCGACGTAAAAGCGCGTCACGGGTGTGCTGGCGAGCGAGCGCACCGCCCCCTGAAACACGTTCTTTCCGTCCGCCGCCGCTTGCGCTGCGCCCAGGCCGGCACGTGCAGCCATGCCCACGGGAGTCCATGACAAACCACTGGTCAACACCGACATGGGAATGATCTTATCGACCGCGGACAAACCCTTGCCTACCGTCTTGACCACGCCGCCAGCGGTCTTAGCTATGCCTTTGGCAGCCCTCGCGACGCTGTGGACCACGCTTCCAAGAAAATGGTCCAGTTCATCATCGTCGGCCAAATACAACGCGTATTCGAAACTCTGCAAGCCCTCATTCAGCAACTCGGAAGATTCATACATCTCTTGAAGAACTTCCTGCTGATAAGAGCGCGGTGCCGGGAGGGATTCAAACCTCATCTGCATAGTCAACCTCGCTAGATCGAAGGGCTCAGGCATCAACACGGAAGGCTCGCTGGAGCATCTTCACTTTTACTTCCATTGACCCTCCCTACCTGATTTTCAGCAAACAATGATGGCGTTCACGCAACGGCGTCACTTGTGATGCGTTTCCGCAACCGCCACAATCACTCCACACTTCCGCAGGAAAGTGCAGACTACTTACAAGACTGCACTGCCACAGATGCAAGCCGCCTGCCAGTCTGAAAGTCATGCATTTGCTGTGAGCTATAGAAGGTAGCGCTCCAACAGGGCGAAGCTCTCTTCGCAGATTTCTGCCGGATGCTTCGCTCAGGCGAAGCTATCTTCGCAGGCGCCAACCATTTTTCAGTCACTTACCCACGGCACACAACGTGCATAAGAAAGAGCCATGTTGCTGGCCCGCTTCGAGGGGTCGCCATTTTGAGAGGAGAGCAGACATGCCTCATGACACAGATCGCACGCAGCTGGAATATGGATCGGAACTTTCTGAATATGGGGAGGTCCCCGAACTCGCCTCCGAGCAATATGAATCCTCCGGTGAATTCGGAAGCATTCTGGGCTCACTCTTCGGAGAGGCTCAGGCGGAGGCCGCCTTCGAGGGCGGGTCACAGGAATACGGGGAATATGGAGAACTGCCCGAAATCACGCACGACGAGCTAGCCGCGGAGTTGCTCGAAGTGCGCAGCGACCAGGAACTCGACCACTTCTTCGGAGACTTGTTCAAAAAGGTCGCGGGTGGCATCGGCAAAGTGATCCAGTCGCCGGTGGGTCAGGCTCTGGGCGGAATTCTAAAGACCGTCGCCAAGAAGGCACTGCCCATTGCCGGGGGCGCACTGGGAACGTTCGTTGGCGGCCCGGTCGGAGGAATGATCGGCTCAAAGCTCGCTGACGCGGCCGGCAACGCGTTCGGACTCGAGTATGAAGGCCTGAGTCCGGAAGATCGGGACTTCGAAGTGGCCCGGCGCTATGTACGCTTCGCGACTCATGCCGCCAAAAACGCGGCGCATGCCCATCCTCGTCTTGACCCCACTGCGGTGGCCAGGGCAGCTGTGGTGGAAGCCGCGAAGAAATATGCTCCGGGACTGCTGGCACCATTGGCAAGCATCCAGACCGCAGCATTTCCGCGGACAGCGGCAAGCCGTCAGGCTCCGCGGGCTGGCATGGCGCCGATATACTACCAAGAGCCCGCGCCTGCTTACGGTCCGCCTGTTCAAACTGTCCGGCAACCTGAGCCCCCCCATTATCAATTTAATGACTACGGTCCTTACTCCGGGCAAAACCAAGCTCAACCTTCATGCCCCAGTTGCGGCGGAGCATCGGGTCGCCACCGTCGCCAGGGTAAGTGGATTCGCCGCGGCCGTCACATTGTCCTACTTGGAGTTTAACCGCTATGAATCCCCACTCAGCGGCCTTGTGGCTCGTGGAGCAAGAGGCGCGTGCACTGTTGGCGCGGCTCGGACGCCTGAAACCGTTTGCCATGATCGCTCCGATGGTCATGGCCGCAAGCGTCCCCCAAGCGGCTCAAACGGCGATGGAGAACCACCTGATCCAGCGGCGGCGCAAGCTGCGCACACTGATCGATGAGTTTATCGGCTGGGTGCGCAGCCCCAGGGGACGGAGCGCAACTCCAACAGCTGCCCAAAGCAAGTTGGTGTTTCTAAGGCTGAGGTTTAATGCGGTGCTTTCACAGTTTCACATTTTCGCCGATGTGCTCACTCAGCGGAGTGAACACGAGATGGGTGTGTGGATCGCCGGTCTCGATGATTTCGCCGCCGATGCGTTGTCGCTCCCCGGTGGGTATTACGAGATGCCTCCAGTGGTTTGCTATGTCGATAGGGGACACGGGGGAGCCATTCGGCGCGCTCGAACGCGCCTTCCGGGCGGAGATCCGAGCCCGGTCGCCATCATCAGGATTCCGCACGAGCGCATGATCGGAAGTGGGATCGCATCTTCTTTGGTTCATGAGACCGGGCACGAAGCTTCTCACTTGCTCGACTTGCTCGGCCCTCTGCGAAAAACGTTGGGCCTTCGCCAGAAGGCGACAGCGGGCCCAGTCCCGGTGTGGGGATACTGGGAACGCTGGATCTCGGAAATTCTGGCAGACTTCTGGGGCGTTTCGAAAGTGGGCGTCGCCTCAACGCTCGGCCTGATGAGCCTGGTGAGTCTTCCGCGCGCTTTCGTTTTTCGCATCGACACGCAGGATCCTCACCCCACTCCATGGATCCGGGTGAAATTGAGTTGCGCCATCGGCCAGGCGCTCTATCCGCATGCGCAGTGGGACGCGCTCGCCGAGCTCTGGAACGTGCTCTATCCGCTGGAGGGACTGGCGGAAAACGAAAGAGCCACCCTGACAGCGCTGGAGGGCGGCATCCCGGAGTTCGTGCAGCTGCTCGCCAACTTCCGACCGCCGTCTCTGCGTGGCAAGTCGCTCAGGGAAGTAATGCCGCTTACGGAGCGTCATCCTTCGCGCTTGGCCGCGTACCACCGGGACTGGACGGCTGCTCCCTCGAAGATGCGCATGGCGCCGCCCTCGCTGGTTTTCGCGGTCATCGGCCAGGCCAAGGCCGACGGAAAGATTTCGCCTGAAGCTGAAAGCAAGTTGCTCGCCGACTTGCTGAGTTATTGGGCGATGCGCAGTGCTTTGGATACATCGGCTATCTGTGCCACGCAACCGAGAGTGCGGCTGGTTCGGCCCCCGTCGGTTCCGGGTCAATTGATCACGAATTTACAGTGAGGAGAAATTCATCATGCCAGTTACGAAAAGGTCTACGACGTTAACGCGCACTATCCAGGTTTCGGCCCCCGCCGGCGCGCTTGGACCCGCTGCACCCAACCCTATATTCCAGGGTCAGGAGGTGCAGTTTTCAGTCACGTGGCCACCTTCGCCGCCGCTGAGCCAGGTTCCCGGAACCATCACCGATGCTTGGACGATCACTCCGGCACCGCAGACCCCAACGAGCTATGTGTACCACAACGTGGAGCGTGTAATGGATGCCAGCGGGAACTTCGCGGGAGACTTCGTCTGGGATACCAGCGAAGTTGAACCTGGCACCTACGATGTCTCAGTGACTCTAGGCGACGGAGTCAATTCCGAAACGCTGCCAACAACAAAATCTACGGATGTACTTAATCCCAGTCAGGTTACGGTCAAGTTGCGACCCATTGCCAGTGGCGATGTTATCCCGGTGACCATGACGCGCGCGTCCGAGCCGCCTACCTCCGACGCGGCGCTGTGGGTGGCAATCCGGTACAGCGCAAACCAGTTGTCGTTCCCGAATTTTATCAAGTTCGCCGACACTATCATGTGCAACAGCAATGGCGGTACGATCGACAACGTCATCGACGGCTATCTCAACGGCAATGGTTGCTTGCCGCCGCTAGCCCAGAGAAGGTTCACACCGTTCCCCAATATGGACGCGTATCGTGTGCTCAAGATCGCCACCGAGTGCTTCATGATGCTGAACTGCGGCGTCTATCTGGAGCCCGACATGTTGTCTCGACTGGTGAACAATCAGGTGACGGCTTCGAACTCTCCGGTTCCGGGAGTACCGTTTCCGCCTCCCGTCTTCGATGTTAGTGATGACGCGGCACGTCTCAACCAGAGCATTACGTCGCTGCCGGAACAGATTACGAATTGGTGGAGTGTCTACCTCCAATCGGCAAATCAGAACCTGAATTCTCACGATCCGCAAAGCCTCATCATCCCTTATCTGGCTTTGGTCCGTTCGCGATTGAAGGATTTGCCGCTGACTACGGTATGCCAGATGGGCATGGAGTGTTATGGCATTCTGCAGCGCAAGCTGACGAATCCCTGCCTGATTGAGTTGATCTGGTCATACTGGCACGAAGAAGCCATGCTGGTGCAGACCTTGAACGCTATCAGCCGGCGTTTCCAGAACCTGCGCGGGCCAACCGATCGTGATCCTCTGACGAGATTCGACATCGATCCCCTGCGTCGCCTGAACAGTTTTCTGTGGGGATATGTGCAGGACGAGCAACATCGCTTAACGGTGGTGCGGCGAGCTTACGAGTACAGCCACGAGTACGGGCTTGCCCTTGAAGGCCGGGCGGTCCGCGCGATGAGGCCTTCGGACAACCGCTCGAAATTCCTGGAAGCGTTCCACAACCTCCTGTATCTGTGCACGATCTTCTTCAAGGAAGACGACGACACAACTGTGGTTGCGGATGGTTTCCCGCTGCTGAATGCACTGCGGGAAGTGCACTACATCCTGGCTGCGGGTGCGCACAACCAGTTCGGCGAATTGCCATCGACGGCACGTCAGGAAATGCTAATGCAGCAGTGGCTACTGGCGCGGCCCGAGATGCGGGAGTTCCTGGGCGGCAAGATCATGGTGCCCTATCCTGAGGATTGGATGGATCGCGTGGATAGCGTCAAGAACATGGAAGGTTGGACGGACGTTTCGGTGGTTCACTTCCATGATCTTGCCGTCTACGGAGAGCAGATCGTTCTCTCGATCCGGTACGGAGCATGGAGCCTGACCACCGCGACCGCCACGCAGGCCGCCAACTGGGCTCGCTACTGGCGCAACGAGATTCAGGGATACATTCACGCCTATCGTGCGGCGACGGGTGTCGATCTGACTTCGGAGCCGGTGAACTCCACGTTGCCGTCGGTGCTTCTGCTGCGCCGCTTGGCCACGCAACGGCCGATGGCGCGCCTCGGCTAGCGCACACAACTGTGCTGGATTTCACTTCAGCACTGTACCTGGGGATGAAGCATCCTAGCGGATCGCTCCGTTCTTGGTCTCACTTCACCCGTGGCGTGCCGGCAGCACTCGGTGAACCGCCGGACGCCAATGACGTGGCCCAGCAGGTCGCGGCTCTGCAAGGTTGCGAGCGCGGCCTGCTGGGAACCTCGACGTTTCATCTGTTCTGGGATTTGTTCGGGATGTTGTGCCGCATGCGAATAGCTGTTTACGTCGATGCGGGTACTTACCCGATAGCACGCTGGGGAGCCGAGCGCGCAGCGGCGCGTGGTGTTTCGGTACGTGAGTTCGCTCACCACCAAGCTGCAGCATTAGAGCGAAGCCTCACGCAGGATGTGAGCAACAAGCTGAGGCCGGTAGTGCTGACCGACGGCTTTTGTCCCGCGTGCGGTGAGCCGGCGCCGTTGCGAGCGTACTTGCAGATCGTCCGCGGCTACGGCGGATGGCTCCTCTTGGACGACACACAGGCTCTGGGGATCTTTGGTTTTTCACCTAGCACGGATGCGCCCTACGGGCAGGCTGGAGGCGGAATGTTGCGCCGCTTGCAGCTTTTCGGGCCCGACTTGCTGGTGATCAGTTCTATGGCGAAAGCGTTCGGAGCACCCGTCGCGGTATTCAGTGGAAGTCGAAAGGCCGTAGATGAATTTGAGTTGAAAAGCGAGACCCGTATGCATTGCAGCCCGCCATCTTTGCCCGTAATTCGAGCAGCGCATCGTGCGCTCGCGGTGAATCGCGCACACGGCGACGAGCTCCGGCTAAGGTTGTGTTCGTTGGTGCGCCGCTTTCGACGTCGTGCATTGCGTGTTGGATTCCCTTGCATGGAAGGGCTGTTTCCCGTACAGACGCTCGTGACGGAAAGCAACGCCTACACATTGGCACTGCACAATCGATTGCTGCATTGCGGTGTCCGCAGCGTGCTGCGCTACGACGACGCAACGTCCGCTCCCCGGATCAGTTTCGTGATTACGGCATCGCACACCGCCGAAATGATCGACCACGCCATTGATGTCCTGGCAGCGAACTATTCGCGGCCGAGGGAATTTGCAATGTGAGGTGAAGAATATGAGCAACGAATTCAGCTCCGAAACTGCATCAGTGGAAACCCGAGAAGCCACTCTCGAACACCTTCTCGATCGCTTGGAGGCGCACGAGGAGGGCGGTATTCCTGGCGAAAGTGCTGGCTATGAGGTCTATTCGGAAGGAAATCCAACCCTCGAGCAGGAGCGGGGCGGTTTTCAGCGCGGTGTACCGAGACGTTCTCCCGCGATTGCGGTGCGGAGCATGCGGCTCGGCTGGGGGCGTCCAGCTTGGCGTTTCAATCGCTATCGCGTGCCCTATGGACCCGAGGAGTCGCAGCGAATGCTTTGGGCTCAGGCATGCTTGGCACAGTTGGTTGGACCCTGGGTGCCCCAAACCGGAGTGCTCGATGAAGGCACTCGCCAAGCGATCACGGCCTTTCAAACGCAGGCACAGCTACCGGTTACTAGTTTTCTGGACAACGAAACGGTCGTCGC
This sequence comes from uncultured Acidobacteriaceae bacterium, assembly GCA_963706645.1. Lineage (GTDB taxonomy): Bacteria > Acidobacteriota > Terriglobia > Terriglobales > Acidobacteriaceae > Sulfotelmatobacter. The sequence continues at coordinate 107,641 of CAVPNR010000017.1, read as the reverse complement.
TCTGGCGCAGGCCTGCTCCGAAGCGAGCGATCGCGGGGCTTTCGAACAAGCATGGGAAAGCCCTCCGCGGCAACCCCAGACGAGGACCGAGCCGATGCTCGAAGGACCGAGGATATTCTTCAAGCGAGATTCGATCGAAATCCGACAGGATGCAAGCGCCGATTCCATGGTGCATTTCGTCCACGCCTTCCAACAGATTCAGTCTTTCTTGAAAAGAAGAGGCGCGAGTAGTCACGTCACTCTGCACGGCTTCGCAAGCGCCGAGGGCAATCCGCGCCATAACCTCGATCTCTCTCGACGAAGGGCCGAGCGGGTTCGGCATGCCATGGTTGAACTCGGTATTCCCGAAAACCAGATCAGCGCCGTCGGTGATGGAGTGCGGACTGCCAACGGCCCGGAGTTCAATCGTGCTGTAGCCATCGAATTCCGTTAGAGCCGCCGGCAAAACATCGATCTGGTTGGGAAGAGAGTTTGGAGACAGATATGACTGACGAACTTGGATTCGAAATCGGGCCAAACGAATTCTATGGGGACCGCCTGGAGAAGTTACTCGACCGGTTGGAGCTGCAGGAGAGCGGATATGAATCGTCGATCGGTGGAGATTGGGAAGCTTCGTCGTGTCCGGGTCCGGTCAGCGACACTGTGAGTCAGTTTTCCAGGTACAACAATTCCGTAGCGAGCCTTCCACCGGCAGACAAGGCGAGGCTGGGGAGAATTGCCGGCCTGATCGCGACCGGTCTACAGCGCGGTTGCCCGCGAATATCGGTTCGTCTAGTCGGCTACGCCGATCGCGACCTGCAGAAGGAACGCCAGCAACCGGGGTTCTTGATGAAGATAAGCGGAGATCGAGCCAATGCGGTCAAGACTGGTTTGGAACAGCTGATTAATGACCCGGCACTGTCATCACGAATCGATTGGAGTCTCAGTGGTGCTGGAGCAAGCGTACTGATTGCGCCCGCGGGCAGCCCACTGAATCGGCGCGTGCAGATCTTTGTAGAGTCTGGGATTGCGCCGCCACCAGCTGTGATCGTCAAGGAGTTCAGGATCGTTGTGAAGAGCTTCATCAACACCATCCTGCCCCGGATCGGCGTGTTGTTCTGTCCTCTTCCAAGCCCGACCACTGAAGCAAAACTTGCCGCTTTCGCCGCCGCGACACAATCCGCAGTGAACGAGAACCCCGCCACGGAGGTGAAGGACAGAAACTATCGTTTATTTTCCGAGTGCACCTTCCGCGTCATGTGTGGGGACAACGGTGTGATCGATGTCACACAGTCTGCCATCTCTACCGATCATGGTCTGGAGTGCCTCCCCCGAACGACCACATGCCTGTCGCCGCCGCCTCTGCGGGTGTTCGATGTCACGTCTAGCCGCAGCGGGGCCAATACTTTCGATTTCGCCTGGAGTGTGAAAGGCCAGCCTCACCCGGCGGCGGAGCCAGGGTTCCAGGTTGTTTGTCCCCGCACTTCAAAGTTCATATGGCATACGATTCGGGGCCGCATTTCCTGCACGCCTTCGGGACCCGTCGTAACGGTGCAGCTGAGCGGGAGTCAATTTCCCTCCCATCGGGTTTGGGTAAATGGTGCACTGGTCACCTCCCGGCCGCAGGGCAACTTCAGCCAGCTTTGGACTCCGTTCCCTGGAGATGCATTTCGAGTGGCTTAGAAGAGGCTTCCTCAAGCTGCGGGTTGAAGCGATGATCATCGATAGTCACTGTCACGCGGGGAAAGGAGACGGCCTTACCGGGCCGTGGGATACCGATGCCTCGCTGCGCAAGTACCTTCATCGGGCTGCGACGGCGGGAATCAATCGCAGCGTGCTGTTTCCCGCGTTTCACTCCAACTATGAGTTGGCTAACAGGGCCGTGGCCCGCATCGTGTCCAGCCGTCCCGATCGTTTCTACGGGTATGCTTTCATTCATCCTGACCGCGACCGCGGGCGCGTATTCAAGATGGTCAAGGTTGCGGTCGAGCAGTACGGGTTTCGTGGCATCAAAGTCCATCGACACGACGGACGCATCACGCGCGAGATTTGTGAAGTGGCGCGAGCTTTCTCGCTGCCCGTGCTCTATGACGTGATGGGTGAAGTCTCCGTGGTTGAGTTGATCGCGCAGGAATATCCCGACGTGTCCTTCATCATTCCACACCTGGGGAGCTTCGCAGACGACTGGCGCGCTCAACTTTCGATGATCGACCATCTCGTGCGCCACCGCAACGTCTACACCGACACTTCCGGCATTCGCCGCTTCGACTTGCTCCACGAAGCGGTACATCGCGCCGGGGCGCACAAGGTGCTGTTCGGAACCGACGGCCCATGGCTGCACCCGGCGGTAGAGTTGGTAAAAGTCCGCGTGCTCGGACTTCCCCAGTACGAGGAGCAAATGATTCTGAGCGGCAACTTCCTTCGTCTGACGGCAGGTGTGCGCAAGCAAGCCGAAGGATACGCTGTTGCCGCAGTAACCGCCGCATGGACGCCAGCAGAGTTTCGTGACCCTTGGTCCGGGCAGCAGTTTCCTTTAAGCTGAATCTGCGAAGGAACCGAAGTCCTCGTCGAATTCCTTCTCATTCGCATTTCTCCGTCGCGCCGCCCGCCGCATCTGCAAGGCCCGATCAGTCACACCCAGTTGGCGTGCGGCGCGAGACAGATTTCCATTTGCGCTTGAAACCGCTAGCCGGATAGCGGTGTCCACCGCCGTGTGGCTGATTTCCTTGAGGCCGATACCGGATGCTACCGCTTGGCCGATCGCGCTTTCAAAAGATCCGTGCCGCCAGTCTCGGTAGAGAGTCTCAACGGAAGGTCGCTCCTCTTTGGGAATGTCGCCAGCGGTTAAGGGGCCTGGTCCCACGTGACGATAGCTCATCCGCGACACGACTTGTTTCAGATCACGAACATTCCCGGGATAAGTGCGCTGGCACAAGTAGTCGCGAACCGCTTGATCCATCTCTGGTTCCTCGTTGGGACGAAGCTGGCGTAGAAAATGCTCTGCCAACGGCAGGATATCCCCCTGACGTTCGTGCAAAGGAGGTAGTTTGCAGGTCCAGGACGCGATGCGGTAATACAGGTCGCGCCGAAAGCGGCCCTCTGCCTCATCCCTCAGCAAGTCCCGATTTGTGGCGCACACAAGTCGAAAATCGGTCTGGTGCCACACGTTGCTGCCGACACGCTTGTAGGTGCGTTCCTGCACCACGCGCAGCAACTCCGCCTGCAGCGGCAATGGGAGTTCGCCCACTTCGTCGAGAAACAGAGTCCCTCCGCTGGCTAGGGCGAAGGCGCCCTCCCGCGCTGAAACAGCGCCGGTGAATGCTCCGCGTTCATGGCCAAAAAATTCGCTTCCCGAGAGCTCCGGAACTATGGTGGTGCAGTCGAGAACTACCAAGTCACGCCTCTGACGCTGAGTGTCAAGAGAATGGATGAGCCGCGCTACCAGCTCTTTTCCCGTGCCGCTTTCTCCCGCGATCAGCACAGACGCATCCGTGTAAGAGGCCATCTCTACAATCTGTCGCAGCATGGCAATCCAAGCAGGATCGTTCCCCACCAGATGGTCAGCGACCAAGGACGAGGCCACTGCTCCGTCCACCGATTCCCAGCGCTCAAAGCGAGCCGCAATTTCTCGCGCCGGGTCTGCCGAGTGATCCCAAAAGAAAACGTCGGAGGCGCCACTACCCAACAGCTGCCAAACCGTGTTTCCCGAAAGGGCTGAGCGTGAAAGCGCCACGGCAAGAACACGTTCGAGGCCGTTGCGACTGAAAGCGCGAACCTGATCGCAGAGCCGAGGGCTGATCTTGTCGAAGAAGATGATGCCTGGACCCACAGGATTGTCGGAGGGCAAGGCGTGAGTGCGCACGCGTTCGTGCGCGAGCGCTTGCACAATCGCGCTCCGGAGAAGCGAATCGCCACCTTCTACGAAGCGGTGCCACAGGCTGGTCATTGCCACCGCCTGAACTGTGAAGGACTACGTTAATTGTTGTGCAGCGAAGCCCGTCCCACATGCGTGCTAGACCGCTTCGATCGCTCAAAGCGACTCGACTGCGACGATTCCTCAGTGGCCGGAAAGTTCCGATCGACCTCCCTATCTGAGTGAGTTCTTGAGCTCAGTAAAACGAGACACCGGACCGACGGAGCAACGCCCCTCAGTGAAGCCGAACTTGTAACCTTTCGGCGGCGGCGATTCCGTTTTTACAGAAGGCAGTTCATCTACGACCACAACCTGCTCTAATTTTACCAACTGACGCGGGGGGAGAAATGCGGACGATGCAAAGACGCTGGAATCGAACTTTAGGCTTGCGTCCCCTGTGGAACGTGCAAAAGATGGGTTTGTTACGAAATCCGAACAAAGCATAGGCAACGAAGCCGAGCCAGTCTTGGGCCTGCGGTCCGGGATCTGCGAATCGGTTGCTTGGCGGAACCTGCTCATGGTAGTCGAAAAGGTGCGAAGCAGGTCGCGATGGACTGGGCTATCGGGCGAGGTTATCTCCTAATCGTGCAATTCGAGACCCAATGAGGTGGGTCGTTTTCCACCGCATTATTTCAAGCCAAAGCTCCAATGGCGACTCCCGAACCACTCCTCTACTACGTATCGGAATTGATGGTTTCCACAAAACTCACGCGAAAGGATGACATTTTTCATGCAATTCAGATAAGACGCAAGTCCGATGAGTGGTACGAAAAAGCTCAAGTCGAGTGGGTCGTTCTTTCCGACGCCCAATATTCGGGAAACATGCCCAACGATCAGCATTGCAGAGACGAACAAAATCGCTTCCCAACGCGCTCCCAATTGTCTGTCTCTCAGAGTCATTTCCTGTGTGTTCTTATGAGCTCAGCAGACCATCCGTGCCGTCGTAGGTTATTGATTTAACGACATTAAGCTCACTCATCCGGTGAGAGAGGATGAGTGAGGCGATGTTGCAACTGCAATGCGATTATTAGACTCACCTCTACGAGTGGCCATACGAGTGATGGACATCACTGCCATGAGGACCGCTCCCTCCGAATACGTGCGTGGGTTTGACCTTCGCGGCGATCCGGCACATAATGCACAGCTGCCGCCGCATCCGACAGGCGTGAAGATGCAAAGGGGTGAAGCGAATGTGGAACAAGAAGGACGACCCACATGGGGGCACGGAACCAGAGTTCGCCTCGGAGGAAAAACCGGACTTGGCGGCGCTCGGCGACGCTCTCGTTCAGTCTTTAATGAACGACGAGTTCAAGAAGGGGAATATAGCAGTTGTTCCCCAGAGGGTTCTCTCCGAAGATCAGGGTTCACCATCGCCGTCCGCAAGCATGAAGGCGTACACAGGCGCGGTGGATGAGTTCACCAAGAACGCCAATGTGCTCATTGAACAACTACCGCTTCTTACTAAAGCTCGCGCCGCGTATGAAGAAGCGATGAGGGCCAGCGCAGAAATCCGCAAGGTTTTGGATGCCGAGGAGCAGAATCTTCGAACTCTGATGACCCAGCTGGAACAAGGGCTCAGCGTTCACGATGCTACTCCCGATAAGAAAAGCCCGGAGACGGCGAAAGTTGAAAGAGTGGGTGGGGCCGCCGAGGGCTCGCGTCGCGCGATTCAATGGCCATAAGGGGCCTAGGGAAATTGGAACAAGAGTGCTTCAACGTGGACCTAGGGTGGAGAACGCTGCATTCTCCACAAGCCACCAGTATTGATCGCACGATCGGCGGCGCCGACAACTTGTGGATGACCGGCAAGATACTGAGAGCTGCCGCCCCGTTTCCCTCTGGATAACTTCCTGTTGGCCGACCGGCAGGGGGTGACGGCAATGAACACCTCGCGGATCGATCGCATCGGCTCTTGTCGCTTCGGCCTCAGACGAAGAACCAGGGCCTCGACAGCTAGCGGGCGACGAACTCTTGCACATTGATCGGCACTTTGGTCAGCGTTTCGACTCGCGTGCCGTACTTGCCCAGAGTGTTCTCCACTACGCAGAAATCGAAGCCGGGGATCACGACGTCGTTCCATCGGTCTCCGATTCCGCGCAACGCTACGTCCAGCATAGTGACAATCTGATTGCCTAACGGTTCCCGGCTGTCGAGCGTGATGGCACCAAAGAACTCTTGGCATTCTGTGTAGCCGGAGTTGTGGGTGCCGGTGTAGGGCTTCTGTTGCGCGAGGTTGATCTCCCGACCAATACGGCGTGAGATCTCTTGCGAGTGTCCTGCAAAAAAGTCCACGAGAGATTGCTCCTGCAGGCCCGCGGGCAATTGCTTGCCCGCGACTTCACGATACGAGTGCTCACCGACCTTGTATCCTTCTTCGACGAGATCAAACCAATACTTCTGCTCCGGCTTCACTCTCGCAGGCGAGTCCACCGCAATCACGGAGCGGCGAACGCAGGCGGTTAGGCCGTCGCGTTTCGGCGCGACACCCAGGTGAACCCAATCGCCCTCGCAAATTTGCCGGTTCAGTGCCGGACCGATCAGCGTGCGGTTGGCGGTATTGGCACCCACCATGATTTGGAAGCCGTCGCGCTCGGAGCCCAGCATGCGACCCACCCAAGCGCCCCAGGCCGCGACTTCGGTTTCGAGGCGCCCGGGACGGAGTACCACCAGCATGGCGCGCAACATTGCATCCGCTACGATGCAGGCATCTGCAATCAGACGCATTTCAATCTCGCTCTTCTCGTACTTCACGCGGTAGTACACTTCCTGGGCATCGACAACTCCTTCGCGACCGTAGATGTCTTGGAGGTATTCGACCAGACCTGCCGGGATCACTTGCCGCGGAGTCAGCAGCGCAATGTGGTCGACGTCCTTGCCCGCGGCGGCCTTGATGACGTCCTCAAGCCGCTCCGCTCGGATGGGATACTTCTCGTCGGCTAATTGCAGCAGTTCAACCTTGTGCACCGTTGCTCCGGAGCGGTCGGCGAGTTGCTCGGCAACATAGCCGCCCTCCAAGCCCGCCACCACGTGAAACCCATTTGGCCCGATAACGCCGGCCACCTGCTCGATCGACACATTCGTATTTCCGCCGAGGTAAGGAACGTCGCCGGCATATTGCTCGTCGGAAAAGACGAGACCAACGGTATGGCCGTGATGCTGCAATGCCTGGTTGGTGCGGCGAACTCGCGCCTGGAACTCCTCAATGGGAGCCATGTATTCGCGGTCAATCGTTGGCGTATCCTTCAGGACGCTCAAAACCTTGTCCAAGTCCTTACGGTGTGCTTCGAAAGGGGGTCGAGAGTTCATTGAATTTGGCCTTTGTTTTCCCCTGGTAGAGTTTGCGTTCTCGAAAATCTATGGCTCAGCGTCAGCCACCTTAGTCTTGACATTCCATCCATCAATTTCAACGCTTGGGGTCGCCTTACTCTTTTCGCTTAGGCGATATGTTGCGGTCACCTGGCGCGTCTCTCCGGGCAGCAAAGCGAAATAGTTATCCTGCCAGAGCACCGGCAAGATTTCATTGTCCCTCTCGCCTTCCCGGCTGACGCGCCCGCTCGAGGATTTGTTGACCATCAGATGCACCGCAAGAGCCAGGGTGGATGTCGGGTTGTGGATCGTAACTAAGGTTGAGTCTTCCTGGCCATCTTTTTTGTTCTGGGCAGTGACGTCCAGGTCGACCCGTGGAAGCTCACTCAGTTCGGTGTAATCGGCAAAAGTCTTGGTCGGCGCCCAAGTCGAGATGTCATATTCACCTGTAGGATCTTCCTCCTGCCGGCTCCAGTCGATCGTCTCTGGCTTGGTGGAGAGCCAATAGAAATTTCTGCTCTTGATTTGGCCAGCCGATTCAAGGCTGAGACTGACGAAATACGTCGCGCTCAGCCCCTCGATTGCAGGCAGCGTGAACACTCGCGTGCTGCTGTCCGCACCGACACCGATCTCGGACTCCTTCGAGAACTTCTCCTGCATGTCGAGGTTGTACACTTTAGCCGTAACCTTGAGGTTGTCGAACGGTTGATAATAAGAGTTCACCACCACGATCGAACGGTCGTCGTAAGAGTATTGCACGTGCAGCGGTTCACATGCCTTCTTAACTCCGAAATACGATCCTCCGGGGCGCAGATACCAGTCGTACATATGCCAGATCATGCTGGGCCAGGCGTTGTTTAGCATCCACTGAATGATCCCGGTCGAGGTGTACTTGTTGCGACCATAGGCTTCCATCATGGCCCGGTGGGCCTCATAAGCCTGGAGTTGGGCTTTGAGTGCGTACTCCTCCACCGATTTCGCCCGTCCGTAGCGTTCGTTGAGGGCCTCAGTGAATACATTCAGCGTGCGAGACATTCCGCCCGCGTGGTATTCCCACAGCGAATCAATCGGCCACAGATGGTCCGGAGGCAACATGCGCCGCAGACTCGCGACGGGCGGGATGGCCGGGCCGGGGCTGGTCTCGGTGTTGAAACCGAAAGCGCCCCCGTGGCGTGTGTCGAGATACCAAAACGATGGCGCGACGTATTCATAAGGTCCCGTCATCTTCACGCCGCTTGGTCCCACGGTAGTTGTTCTGCCTGCCGCAGATGAGATCGACGGGTTCGGCCAATCCAAGTCTTGCAGGATTCCCAGGTACAGTTTCTCGATACGGGGCGGAGGCGCGAAGTCACTGCCATACATCCAGCTGATTACGGAGGGATGGCGTTCCAGCCGCCGAATCTGATCGCGCAGAGATTCTCCCGCAATCGTTTCGGTTTCCTTATCCCACGCAGGCCAGTTTTCCCATTGATCACAACAGCACCAGCCGGGCATCACGAGAATTCCCATCTGGTCGGCAAGGTCAAAAAAGTGCTCGTTCTCCAGTTTGCCCTCCAGCCGCACGGTGTTGAGGTTGAGGTCGCGCACGTAGTTGAGTTCGGCTAGCTGCCTCTCCGGTGAAGAACGCAGGAGCAGGTCAAAACTGTAACCGGCTCCTCGAATGAGAATATTCTTGCCGTTGATCTGAAAGATGCGGTGACCTTTCTCGTCGACGTTCGACGTGACTTGGCGGACTCCGAAGCGAATGTGCGCTGCATCGGAAACCTGCCCTTGCACCTCGACCGTCAGGTCGAGCGGGTAGAGATCCTGCTTTCCGACCTGGACCGGCCACCACAGGCGGGGATTGGCGATCACGAGTTGAGGGAACTTCTCTGGCGTGATGTGGACTACTTGAGTTTCTTTCGGGCCGAGGTGCACAGGCTGCTCGAAGGCGAGACTCTCGATGTGTCCCTTCAGTACGGCTTCGACTGGACTGTCGGCGGCATTGGTCAGCTCCGCGCGTATCGTCAGCATGGCCCGATCGGCGGAAGGAAGGTTGAGCTTGCTAAGCACAGCTGGATAGCGCAGAGCGATTGGGCCGGTCGCGGTGATGTGCACGTCACGCCAGATGCCCATCTCTTTGTCGGGAGGCATGGGTGCCCAGTCGACCAGCGTGATCGCCAAGTCGCGCGGCTGAGGAGGAAATATTTCGACGGCGAGGGAGTTGGTTTGGCCGGGCTTTGCGGCTGACGTCACATCGAGCGTGAACAATCGCCAGGTACCCGCCAGATTTTCTGAGGACGAGATCTTCACGCCGTTCATCCATACGTTCGCCCGGTAGTTGATGCCGTCGAAGCCAAGCCATACCGTTTTTCCGCTGTATTCGGGCGGGAGGTTGAACTCGGTGCGATACCACCAGGACTGTCGGAACGGACTGCCTGGCGGCATCGGCACATTGGAAAAGTCCTCGAATATCGGGTATGTCGTGCCGGGGATGGAGCGGAGGTTCACGCCGGTGTACGGATCTGGGTAGACCTTGTCCTCGACGAGCGCGCTCATTACCGTTGAGGGCAGCGTGGCGGGATACCAGTCGCGCGTGGAAAAGCCGACGCTCGAGATCGCTTCCCCTTGTGCATGCACATCGGCTGAAGGCTCGATGAACCAGTTGTCACGAAGAACCGTGGTGGCGGAATCGGTGACTTGTTTGGAGGACGCTGCTGTTGTGCCTACGAGGGAAATAATAACCAGACTGAGAAAACCTAGATTCACAATCCGAACCATCAATGACGCTCCTCTTCGAGTGAATTCGAACGCGACCCGAGCGCAGCAGCGAGGCACAAGGTTGCTGACCGATTGTAGTACCTGCCGGATGAGGTTGCCCCGGATCACGGGCAAACCTGGAAGTTACGCCCAAGGACGATGCCAGAAGTCCTAGTGCTGTATCTGAAGCGCTCCTACACAGCATTCTGAGGAGTGGGTCCGAGCACCAATGTGCGCGCCGAGGCACGAGGAAGATTCGAGGCTGGAGATGTGGATTCATGAGGTACACCGGCTGAGATGTTGCGAGGACCGGAGGAGAAGTTGCGCGGAGAGGCGCTCGACAACCTGCATGGTTCCACCGCAGAGCGCACAGTTCCATGTTGAGTGAGCGTGGAGCGTGGTCAGGCTGATCGGATGGCCGGAGCAACCGCAAACAAAGCGGAAGGAGCTCTGCTCGCCGCCGGTTGGCGAGGAAGCCGAATTTGCGGATGCGCATAAAACCGCGCGGCAGTGGGTGCAGCAGGAAGCGGCGCAGGAACTCATCGACAGTCAGAATCATGATCCTCTTCTTGTTGCCGTGAGCGGAGTCGCGCCAGCGAAAGGGGAGCGCAGCCTGTTGAACCGGCTGCGTGATCTGAGTCTTGATCTTGACGGAGGACTCCCGTTTGGTTGGCAGGTTGCATGAAACGACTTCTCCCCTGTTCCGAGTCAGGTGGCGGAAGGCGCTTTCTCAGGTTTGCCGGGTAGCCGGTGGATCTCATGAGACCCAATCCGGCCCTTTTCCATCTCCCGCCTAATTTCCGCCCCCCTGCTGACTGTACGCTCAAACTCAGGCGGAGGTCAGACCGCTTTTCAAACGGCGCAAATTCTGGACTGCCGACTGCAATTCTGTTTGTTCAGAGCCGACAAAGAACTTCTGCGGCAACTCTCCCATGCGGGCATGAATTGCTTCTTCGGCTTTCTCAATCCGTAATGGGAGTTGTGTGCAGTCACCTTCCAACATCGCCGCCGCATAAAGGGTCCGCCAGTCACGCGGATGTGGTTCGCCCATCGCACACCTCGTCGGGAGATTGCGCAGCCTCCGTGTGTTGCCAAGCACTTCTAAACGCACGCAAAGCGTACAGTGCATCTTCGAGGGCTTCTTTCTCTTCCGGGAGGCCGTCGCCGTAAAAGATTTGTCGGCCGCGCGCAAGGGCGGCCGCTTCGGCTTCCAAGACTCGACCAGGGAGAACCTTTTTGTCGGTTTCCAGAATGGCGGCCCTGTAAAGAGGTCTCCAATCGGTACGATCCGGGCATGGGGGAAATGCCGTGGTCATGACTGAACTCCTAAGAGAGGAAACTTAAACTGAGGTTTACCTGCTGGTTGGTACGGCAGGAACTTCTTAACTCGACCTTAATCCAATTGTCAGAGAAGTCAAGCCAAACCCCGCAAGTTTTTACGAACTTTTCTTACGCTGTGATGCACTTCGCAACAGACGCGCGGGCCGAGAAAACCGAGCTGAAGACGAAGGCAGAGGGCGCTGCGTTGTCTCTGACAGTCGGTTGTGATCCTAATCACAGCGACTCTGATGCGGTTTGCGTTGTAATCCTTCAACTCACTTCGCCGGAAGGACCAGACATGGCGGATGCTCTTGCCGACTCTACCGCACGACTAGAACGACTTGTAGGGCAGATAATGAAAGAGAAAGACCCGGAGAAGTGTGACGAACTAGCAGCCGAGATCTGGCGTGTTCTCAAGGAGCGCGACCGCCTCAAGAGCGCGTTAGCGATCCAGAAACAGGATAATGACGCATAAGGCCGATGCGTTTCGACCAGCAGAAGAAAGAGCCGCCCGAAGATCGAACGGCCTGTGAGTTTCGTTAGACAGACCGATTCAGAGGAGTGAACTGCAAATCTTGCGATAGTCTGCTTCAGCAAACGCCTTCAAGGTCTCGGTGGAAATGTTTCCGAGTGCTCCCGCTAACAACGTGAACTTGGCACACGCTTCATCGTTAGGAAACTCAGAAATCACAACGGCATCGTAGTGCCCCATGGTCAAGTACCACGCCTGAATCTTTCCACCGACTGCTTCAGCAGCGTTCTAAGCTTCATCGAGTCGCGATCGACTTTCCTTGATGTGTGAAATTCTTGGCGAGTGTAACGGACACCCTTGAGATAGACGGCCGCTATTACCATGCCTTCACTCTGATAGGAAGCGTGAAACAAACGACGGGAGACTACAACGGAGCGATCGAGCAATGGAGCAATGGATCAAAGCCGAACAAATGCGCTGCCACGAAAAGCAGGCTAAGGGACTGAGGGAAGTTTTCGAAAAATCGAGTTATCGGGGATACGTCAGAAAAGATGCCAAAGATCATGAGGTCGCTGGCGAACTCGACAACGCCGCTGTTCGGTTCGCTTTTCTTGGTGAGAAGGACGCTGCGTTCAAAGACCTCGAACTTGCGGTTGCGGCTGGCCAAACGGCTTGACGAACCGATGCTTAGCCCAGAAATGGATAACCTCCGCTCTGACCCACGGCAGGTCGCTCTCCGGCGCAGGATCGGGCTGCCGCAGTAGGGAAAGACGCCGATTCCGACATCCCCCCTCCCTGAAAGAAGCGAAAGCAGAGTACGCGAGGTTGCAGTAGCTGAAGAAGTGCTCCCAACTGAGTCGCCGTTTAGCGATGGTTGTTGTAAACAGCGTCAACCGTAGCGCTGAGATGTCGCCAACTTGCCACCCTTCATTGACGGGACGAGGGAAAGAGATGGTCTCAGAGACCTCCCTCCTGTGGATGTGTCGATGTTGATTTGTGCGGAGGGTGCGACGCGTGGGGGCCGGGCAGTGAGGTGCGCGAAAATGGAATAGCGCGGCCTTGTTCGCTTGACAGGGTGAGTGTTGAGAGAGTCAAATTCCGCGCTGTAAGCATTTCCTTAGTGCATTTGTCGCCACTCCCGCTTTATGTACGTTCCGGCAGAGAGAGTAGGCGTCACGACGGACCCGGCAGTGTGTGATGTGGACCAAGAATCCAACTTGAAAGGAAACCGCCCATGGACCGCGCCACTCCACCCGAATGGAAGACGATAGAGCCTGGTGTACGGGTGCTCAGATTGTGGGAATCGGTAGGACCTGCGCAACCCCAGATTGCTCTCCTCCAACTCAGCAGCGAAAAGTACAAAGAGCTCCGAAAGAACGTGAAGGCTTTTCTCGACAGCCGCAACATCTTTTTTGAACCTGTCCGTCCCGGCGCGAAACTCACCCAAATGCTAAAGCCTGCCAATAAATACGTCGCCGAGTGGACTATTGCGATTATCCACCGCGAAAGCAGGGCCCGCTGCGCCTCGTTTCCGTCGGAGGGCGGAAAGGGCTGACGTCAAGGCAACAGCCACCGCGATGAGAGCCGCACTCCTGTATGCATGTGGCCCCGCCTGTTCAAGGCGGAAATGCCAGCCGCTGCTGCAAGTCTTTGAGGCGTGGATCCGACCGTAAACTATCGACTGCGGGACTCACCTTGATCCACTTCAAGTACGGGTCTCGCTCGCGATAGCTCTCTTCCAGCCAGGCAAATGCTTGGTCTTTTTCGCCTAGCGCGGCGTTGAGAACGCCTAGGAAATAGGGGGGAACGTGAGTTTGACGGGCTGCTGCCTGTAGGTCTTGCAGCATCTCGCGGGTTTTCCCGTTCTCTCCGGCCGCGACATAAGCCCGTCCTAAGCAAAGTGCACGATCCGGGTCCTGTTCGGAGAGGGTCATTGCGATCCGACACTCACGAATCGCGTCTGCGTACATTTGTTTCTCAAGGTAGGCCGAGCCTAGACAGTCGTGGGGATTGGCGGCGTTCGGCTCAATGTCAAGCGCCTTCTTGCACTGCTCGATTGCCCGGTCGTTATTACGGGCGAAATAGGAGATCCAGCCAGCACTGGTGTTGATGGGGACCGAGACCGGATCGAGTTGTTGAGCGATGCGGATCTCATCCCACGCTTGTGTCGTGCGGCCAAGCGCCGATAGAAACAGCGAATAAGATTGATGGGCTTCGGCATAGCTCGGGTTGAGTTTGAGCGCCCATTTGAATTGCTGCTCGGCTTCGGGCCAGTTCCAATTGGAATACTCGATCCCTGCCAAGGCCAGATGTGCCTCCGGCAATGTGTTGTCGAGTGCCAGGGCCTTCTGTACGTACTCGCGAGCTTTGGTCATGGCTACTTTGGGCGGGAGGGAATATTTCGCACGGTAGTAGTCGGCAAGGCCAATGTAGGCCGGAGGATAGTTTGGATCTATCCTGATTGCCTCCTCGAAATACTCACGCGCCTTCTCCAGTTCCGGACCAGTCAGGCGGCTCCAATGAAAGCGGCCGCGCAGATAGGACTCATGCGCCTGCGGGTTGACTGAGAGTTCTTTCTTCAGAGCGTCACGCTCTGTGGGGAGTAGTTCCACCGCCAGAGCTTCCGCGATACTTAATGCCACGGCGTTTTGCACGGCCGGAACGTCCGCCACCTTTCGATCGTAGGTCGAGCTCCAGAGCTGGGTCTGGTCGTTTACATGAATGAGCTCGGCGGTTATGCGGACTCGATCTCCGATCTGCCAAGAGCTGCCTTCCAGAATGTAATCAACTCGCAGCTCCTTTCCGACCTGGGCAATTGCCTTGTCTGTGTTCTTGTAGCGCATAGCTGACGTGCGCGCGATGACGCCGAGCTGTTTCGGACTCAGCCGTCCGAGATGGGCAATCATCTCTTCTGTGAGACCCTCCCCAAAATAATCCTGCGCCGGATCACCGCTGTGGTTTTCGAAAGGCAGGACTGCCAGCATGATCTTTCCGGCGCGTTGGCGTGGACCAGACGAGTTGTGTTGCCAGACCCAGAAGCTTCCAATTGTGGCCACCGTAATCAGGATTCCAGCCACCGTGATCAACCTGGACGCCGGCCGCTTACGGGGTGCCTTCGTGGGTTCGGTCGTCTGAGGCTGTTGAAGTCGGCGCAGATCCACGGCTAATTCCCTGGCGGACTGATAGCGTTTCTCAGGGTCCTTTTCCAGGCACTTGCCGACGATGCGATCCAGATCTGGCGATCCCTGACGATTCAACCTGTTGAGCGGTACCGGGGATCTGCGCAGGATGGCGCCAATCAGTTGAGAGCTTTCCACGTCGGCAAAGGGGCGTACCCCCGTCGCCATTTCGTATAGAACAGCTCCGACCGCATAAATATCAGTACGGTCGTCAATTTCTTCGTCCAGCAATTGCTCTGGAGCCATATACGGCAGCGTTCCGGCCATCGCATGCGTCTCGCTGAGACTCTCCGTAGTGGCATTCTCAGTGACCGTGCGGCGCAACTTCGCCAGCCCGAAGTCCAGGATCTTGAGCCGCCCGTCGCCGGTCACGCGCAGATTACTTGGTTTCACGTCCCGGTGTATGACCCCGCTCTCATGAGCTGCAGACAAGCCTTCCGCAAGTTGGGTTCCAAGAGCGACGAGTTCCTTTGCCGACAGCGCTCGCTTGGCCACCTTCTCGCTGAGTGTGATTCCGGGGATGTACTCCATCACAAGAAAATCCAGGCCCTGCCGCGTGTCGAAGTCATGGATCGTTGCGATGTTCGGATGGTTCAACTTAGACAGCGCGAGCGCTTCTTTGCGGAAGCGCCTGCGGGCCGATTCGTCGTTCAGCGTCCCGGGAGGAAGTACCTTGATCGCCACGTCCCGGTCGAGATGTTCGTCATGAGCGCGATATACCTCGCCCATGCCACCCGCTCCGATCTTCTCGCTGATGCGATAGTGACCCAGGGTTTGGCCGACGACCACATGCTGACCAACCGCGTGGTTCCCCACAGGAGAAGACACTCCTTTCCCCCCACCCGCTGAGGCAAATCGTAGGCCTGACTCCCGGGCAAGTCAATGAGCGTGAGGGAGGAGGGGAAGCCTACTGCTCCGAACCCAGACTGGCCTTCAATCGCATCGTGGTCGTGCGCTATCCTATGTACCTGGAATCGCGGCATCTGGCCGCCAACACCATCAACCAACAGCTCGCAGCCGTTGGACGGCTCGCACATGAGCTGCCGACTCTGGCTTGCTGAGTCCCGAGTTGGCGGCCGGCATCAGCCAGTTGAAAGGCGTCAAGCAGCTCGGGTTTCGCTCCGGCAACTGGTTGAGCGCAGCGCAGAGTTCAGAAGGGCTCAAGCATGCCTGTGGGAGCGCCATGCG
The DNA here is from genome assembly GCA_963706645.1 of uncultured Acidobacteriaceae bacterium. Lineage (GTDB taxonomy): Bacteria > Acidobacteriota > Terriglobia > Terriglobales > Acidobacteriaceae > Sulfotelmatobacter. Next base: position 91,545 of record CAVPNR010000017.1, on the reverse strand, counting down.
CGCCAAGCGCGACTACGCGATGCTGGCCATGCTGTTTGGGTGTGGCTTTCGCCGATCGGAACTGGTGGGCTTGGAGTTGGATGAAATCCAGATGCGCCAGGGATACTGGGCAGTCGTAGATCTGATCGGCAAGGGCGGCCACATCCGCACTGTGCCCATTCCGGCGTGGGTCAAGACCGCGCTCGATCAGTGGATACGAGCGGCCAGGGTCACGGAGGGAAGGATCTTCCGGGGCGTGGCAAAGACGGGAAAAGTGTGGGGCAGTGGAGTCTCGCAGAATGTCGTGTGGTACGTGGTCCGGTCCTGTTGTAGGCGAGCGGGCTTGGAGCGCATAGCACCCCACGACTTGAGGCGGACCTGTGCGAAGTTGTGTCATGACAGCGGAGGAGAGTTGGAGCAGATTCAGTTCTTGCTGGGGCACGCGTCGGTACAAACGACGGAGCGCTATCTTGGCTGCAAACAAAGTCTGGGACATCCGGTAAACGACCCTTTTATCCTTAGAAGCGACGTCCAACCTCAAGCCGACTGCGAAGCCGAAGTGCCGAAAGGATTCACACTCGTAGAAACCGTGTCCGGCTCAGAGATAGAATGTCGGGACGGAGGATCAGCCCATGAGCAGCGCATCCCAATCTCCCATCCATTACGGGTATGCCAGCGCGAGCGATATGACATGGTCGAGGTCAGAGAAAGCGATTGCGCGCAAAGCCTTCGATGGTGCTCTGAAACGGGAGCTTCACGAGTTGATGCAGGAAGCAAAGCAAATCGCCGGCCAGATCAAGCAGCCGTCGGACCTGTGGGACCTTCAGGAATACCTAACCCAACGACGTGAAGAGATCGACCGCAAGTACGACTATCGGTACTCGCACCTGACGCAAGTGTTTGGGAGACTCTTGTACGAGACCCGAGTCAGTGAAAAGGAGCTACGCGGTTTCAGTGAGGACAAGCTGAAGACGATCCGTTCTCTCGCCAAATTCTTGGCAGAGGACACGGCCACTTAAGGCAGCCCGAAACCCGCATGGAGGTGTACGTCATCAAAGTAACCCTCCTCGGCACAAGCCCGCCGGTCTGGAGGCGCATTTCAGTTCCTCGTGAGCTTACGCTTCGCAATCTGCACCGGACCTTGCAGACGGTGATGGGGTGGACCAATTCCCACCTTCATCAGTCGCTGCTCTGTTTCGAATCGTCGCCAGACCAAACGAACAGGCAGGAATGACTTTGGGCGTATGAAGTAGCTGCCCAGCAGAGGAGGAGAATAGTAAATCGCCTCATGAGACGGTAATTCTTGGCGGTTGGGGCAGATTTGTCAAGCGTTTTGGGTGCCGAGAGCCGCTTGCAAGGTCGATCTTCTCGCAAAAGGAAATGCACGTCATCAACCCGTCTGCAAACGCGGGTGGCATTTATCGTCGATTCGACGAATAACTATGCGCCCTCGGCCTGCTAGTGATTGGCGAAATATCTGGTTTTCGTCAACCATGGTTCTATGCGCTTCCGACGGTTCGAACTCTGACAGTTTCTGGAAGCGGTCCATGCGTTGGCAGGTACGTCCGAGACCTGATGCTCCCAAGCCCCGACAAGACATCCGCATGACCTCAGGCGGGCGGCCTAATGATTGCTGATTCGCTGGAGGGCCTGGGCTGCTTGGCGGACGACATTTGGGTCTCTGCTGGCTGCGGCTTTGCGTAGGTGCTCAGTCGCGCCCCGCAGATCTCCTTGTGCGGCCAGAACCAACCCTAAGTCCAGTTGTGCCAGACTGAAACCAGGCTGTAGTTTCACCGCCTGCTGATACTCGCTCACCGCCTCCGCCAGTCGCTGGTCTCTAGCGAGAAGTCCACCCAACAATATGTGGCCTTCCGCAAGATTAGGATCCGCGCTCACTGCGGCCTGCGCTTGTGTCCGCGCTTCGTCTAACCGCTGGGCGGCTACCAGCGCCAGAGCATAGTTAAAAAGATAGGGTCCATAGTTCGGACGAAGATGCGTTGCTTTTTGGAAGCTATAGAGAGCCCTAGACACTTCATTTTTCCCTGCCAGCACCCGCCCCATCAGATCGTAAGCAGCCGCGTCGTAGGGATCAATGCTTAGTGCACGTTTCAAGGCTGTTTCGGCGGGTTCCATCTGCGCTTCGTGGACAAAGAGGGTGGCAAGGTTCAGGTCGCCCTCCGGCAAGTCTGGATCTAGTGCGAGCGCTTTCTGAAGTTTCTCGATTGCGCTACCGGTTCGCCCAAGGTCGGCCTCAAGCATCGCGTATTGATTCCAGGTGCTACCGTCGAGAGGTGCCAAGTGTAGCGCCCGGTTCAATATCTGCTCGCTTCGTGAGACATTCCCCGATGTTTTCAAACTAGCGGCAAAGGACCGTAATGCTGTCACAGATTCTGGCTTGATCCGAACTGCCTGTTCAAACGCTCCAACGGCCGCTTTCGAATTTCCCCTGTTTTTCCAGGCTTCCCCAAGTGCGATGTAAAACTCCTCCTCGCGAGGAGGATGTTGGTCCATTTCTCGGGCCAGGTCGGCTACTCCTTTCTCCAGATTATTCTGACGAGCCACTTGCGCTACAGCAAGGTATCGGCTGTTTTCGCTCGTTTTCGGCAGGGGCGACGGATAATACGGGACCACTTCTCCGTGGTATTCCTCTTCATCAGTCAAATGACGTTCCTGAAGCTCTGCCTGAAGATCACGCATTGGGACCTTACGTTGAATGAAATGATCCGTGATAAGTGCGTGAACTACATCCTCAGTTCTCCTTTTTGGCATGTGGCACGAAACGCAGTCAGCTGCATCCGGGTGCTTGCCCTGGGCAACCAAGGTGCTAATGACGGGTTCATGACAATGACGGCATTGTCCGGAATAGTAGCTTGTCGCTTCCTCGCCCGCGGGAAGCTTGCGATGTGGATCATGGCAGGACAGGCATGTCAGCGCCCCCTTGCTCTCTAGAAAGCAACGAGATTTCCGAAGTCGATATGCAACACTCACGAACTCAAATTTGTCATCGTATCCGGTCTTAGGGGCATGATCGAAGTACAGGACATAGTCCTCAAGGGGTTGCCCTGGGATATAGGAAAATATCCCGCGATTAAATCGTCTCACTAAAGCTGGGAAGCGGCCGCTCGTCGGCTCCAGGTGGCATTGCATGCAGAGTTCCATCTGGAGCTTTGAACTTAGCCGTGCAGGATTCACAATTCTGCTACTGATGTCCGAAAACTCAGCGCCTGCCTGGGCTGCTCGAATATGTTGGCCGCCCGGACCATGACATCGTTGACAATCAATCCCTTCAGGAAGGTCCCCAGTATAGACCGGATCAGCGTCAGGAACATCGCTTCCGGAGGGCACTTGAGGATATTCATCGTGACAAAATACGCATCCATACGAAACCAATCGCCGGGTCTGCGGATGACGAGAATCGAATCCTGGACTCATGCCCCAATATCCACCTCGTTCCGTATACCAACCCAGAGGAAGTTCGATCAATGTTCCTCGTGTGGTACGGTGTAGGTAGGACCTCGAGTGGTCGCCTGCACCGATCACGTAGTCAATTTTCATCTCTTCGACATTCGTCTCATTTCCGTCGGAGCCGATTTGCCACCGTCTCTGGTAATAGGCCTGGTCGCGAAAAATCATCGAGTAGTGCGTGTCAGACAAGGAGTGGTAGAACTGCGTGTTCCCTTTATAGTCTTCGATCGTGTTCGCAGGCGCGGGCTTAAACAGGGATTTGGCCATTCCCGTCTGCCGATAGTTTTCACAGATTTGACTATGGCAACCCGCGCAAAGCCGGGAGTCGACGTATTCATTTACTGGAGCGCTCTTAGGTGGGGTGACGCCTGCGACTGGTATCCCGGTTTTTCCCAAGGTACCCACAATGAGTCCACCCACGCAGAAAATGAGCCCAACCAATCTGCAGAGTCTGAACCAGCACTGAGACTTCATATCGGCTCCTTGCACCACTCGTTCCCAGATGCCGACTCCGCGTTTTCGGGCATCTCGCCGGTAGGAGACCCGAGGAACTTGATCAAATCTGCGGGAGCTTTGAGCGTCTTCAAACTCCGGTAATAGATGTAAGCTACATCATCACGACACTGCAGAGGCTTCCGAGTCGAAAGTATGCATCACTTTTAGACGACGTTGGCGAAAAAACTGCCATGACCCTCATCATGGCCTTGCGCGGGGCACTTGAGTGTAACGGCCTGTGGCTGTTGAAAAACTCACTCACTGGACAATCGCCGAGAAAACTTTGCGATAGGAAGCCCTAGGAACGACGATCTCCGTTTTGGTAGACATTTTCTATGTCCCAAATTTCGGCCATTTTGGCAAAACAGGAGTTTTTCAACAGCCACGCCTGATTACGCCATTTAACTATTATTTCGACTAACTATTGCAGCTTTGCGTACTCCGCTCTGGCTTCTTTCAGGATGGGGATGTCGGTATCGGCGTCTTTCCAGAGGGCAAGGAAGTGCCGATAGGCGGCGCGTCCCTTGGCGGTGTCACCAGACATGACATAGGCGCGACCGAGTTGAAGATGAGCGAGGGCCCCGATGGGTTCATTCAGCACAATGCCCTGATGGTCGAGGATTTTTTGGAATTCGGCGGCTGCTTCGCCGCCTTGACGCGCAGCAAGATAGGCTTCTCCACGTACGTACACAGGGTACAAATTGGGCCAGTTATAAAAACCATATGCCGGCAACCCAAGTTCATAAGGGGCGGTCCCCTCAAGAACATCAAGCGCGTGCTGAGGATTTGAACGGCGGAGCGCAACTTTCGCGCGAAGAGTCGGCAGGTAATTGAACTTTACAAGCGTGTCTTCGGGGAACCTCCTGCCTAAATCATCAATCAACGCTTGCGCACGGTTCACTTCCCCGGCGTAGGCCAAGGCTAGTGCTACACCGTAATCAATATCTCTTCCGTCCACTTGCCGTTTTGCGATCATGGCCTCCTGTCTCGCTCTATATGCATCTCCGAAAAGGGCCTCCCGCAGAGCGGAAGTGGCATAGTAACCTGCCGCAGATTCTTTCTCTCCCGCTCTCCCAGCAGAATCTACAGCACGGCGTGAGAGCCCTCGGGCCTTTTCAAGGTGTCCGAAAAACGCAGCCGTGTCGGCATCAAGGGCAAGGAGCAGGTCTTCGACTCCCGGTTTGCCTGCCGCACTTGCGACCTGCCGCGCCATGTCGCCATTGTCATCCTGGCAAAAAGCGATTCCGTAGAGGAGGGGTGCCAGATTGGAGTCTAGACCCATCGTGCGCGCCTCTTTCGCGTTCGCCGCAGCCTCCTCGACTTGGTTCAAGAGCATATGCGTGAGAACCACGTCGCGATGGAGAAAGCTGGCGTACGGGGCAAGGCGAAAGGCTTTCTGGTATTCATTGAGGCCACCTTCATATTGTCCAAGCATGTTGGAGATAGCCCCAAGTACGTTATGAGCATACTCGCTATCTGGATAGAGCTGGGCGATCAGTTCAAAGCTGTGCCGCGCCTTGGCAAGGTCGCCGGTGACGTAATAATAGTAGTCTCCTTCAATTTTCAGCTTTTCCCGATCGCTCACTCCCGTTCGTAGTTCGAATGCCTTCCGCATGTACCCTGCCTGGGAGGAGGTTTCGCCGAGAACCGAATAAGCGTCGCCCATGGCCGAGTAGGCCACGGCAAAATTCGGGTCGAGGTCGATGGCTCTCTGAAACCAGGACAATGAGGCTGCAAAATCGCCTGTCAGGGACTGGGTCCGAAGCCCTAGACTGTAGGACTGTAGTGCTGCCAGGGATGGTGTGGTGGCCAGTTCGAGCGGCGTGCTGTACTTCTTCAGCGTGCCCAGAGTTTCTCCTAGTTTGCTGCGCATTTCTGAAGCAAGCTTGCCCAGAGCATCGAGAACGTGGCTCTTATCGTTTGCTTGTGCTTCTACACTCGCCACCAAATCTCCGCTGGTGCAATCGACAGCCTTGAGGACCAGATCGTATCGCGTGCCGATCAGAGCGATCGCACCATCCAGTGCGACTACACTATTGTTCCTTTGACAAACCTCCCGGGCAATTTCGGGCGTGAGTCGAGTATTGGCCATCTGACCCATCATTCGCAACGTTTGACGGATATCCTCTTCGGAAGCGAGCTTCAGGAAGGGAGATTGCCCTAGCTGAACATAGAGGCCTTGTCGAAGCGTCTCGTCAAATACCCCGTCCCCTGTCGAATTGGCGTAGTCCCCAAGAACAATGGTGTCATTCTCGGTTAGACGAGGGGCTTGCCGCCAGCGCCAAATCAGCCCTCCGGCCAGTAATACTGAAATCAGAAGGAAGGACGCTGGTATCACGATTGCCCAACTTCGCGTTTGTGATCCCGAAGCCGATCCCGTGTTGAGGGCTTTTTGTCCGTTGCTCGTAACCGGTGCGATAAACCGGTATCCGCGACGAGGCAGTGTCTCGATAAATCGGGGGTTGTCGGAGGAATCGCCCAGCGCCTCACGTAGCTTGTTGACTGCCGTATTTAGGCTGTTATCAAAGTCGACAAAGGTGTCGGCAGTCCAGATCTCGGAGCGAAGCTCTTCACGGGATATTACTCCACCAGGACGCTGCAGCAGCACGATGAGAACTTGAAGTGGCTGCTCTTGAAGCCTGATGTGCACGCCCTTCTTGCGCAGTTCACCCGCTCGCAGCTCAAGCTCAAACGCACCGAAGCGCAACGTCTTGGCCGGCAGAGTCTTGAGGGACATGTATATTCACCCCCGATTGGTGGGGATGAGTCTAGCACCGCCCAGACGAGCTGGAAGGAGACAAATGAGGTCACGAGGCAAGTGATTGAAAAAGCATAGGTTCGGCGGTGAGAAACAATAAAGCCCGAATCAAGGCACTATCCATTGAGCTTCCTCGCTTGGGTCTGCAGCCTAACCTCCACTACACGCCGGAGGAGATGGCAAGTGATGCATGGTGCCTTATTCGTCTTGACGTACTTGCTGGCGACGGTAGTCGGCTGGGCGCAAGTTCTCCCGAACGGCACCGTCGCCCAAGATGGTATTCCTTTTGAAGTGAATCCGAAGTTTGGCTCGATCCTGATCAAAGCACGAGTGAATGGGCAACCAGCCAAGCTGATCGTCGACACTGGTTCTAGTCATACTATTCTCAGCTCAGAGTTGCTCCAGGTTCGTCCTCTAGCCTTGGCGCACGCAGATGCTCCCGCTAAGGGATCAGGGTACGTAGGCAGCGCTGGATGGGCTAAGGCAAGCCTTGAGGTCGGCGCGACCACATGGTCGCATCGTAAGGTCCTGGTGATGAACGATTTTCAAGACATGTCGAATACCCTGAACGAAAAAGTGGACGGGATAATTGGCGAAGATGTTCTACAAGAATTCGATTCCGTTATCATAGATTTCAAGCATCGCCGACTCTTCTTACGTTGATCTAACTTATCGGAAATGCCCCCTCCGGCGTTGAAGGCGAACAGTCCGGCGCAAGCTTGTGGACATAGTCTGCTTTCGATGCCGGAGATTCCATTCCATAACCAGTCGCTACGGAACGGTATTCGCCAAAGCTTGTTTCACAACATCCGCTACCGTTTCCCTTGAGATATTACGGCGCTTGCAGTAGGCCGATTCAATCCATACTTCCAGCAGCTTGACACCCTTACTGGAATTACACGAACGACAGCAGAGGCAGATGTTTGCTCGGTTGATTATCTTCGCAAGGTAGCCAAGCTCCCTGTCTTGCTCGGCGAAGGACTCTATTTCAACGGTTTGTTCGAGGTGGGCAGGGTCTTCGCGCCCCCATTCCAGTCACAGACTCCAGGCGATGCCGTTGCCGCCCTCTTGGTCAATACGATATTTTGGACCGATTGACTTCGGCGGGGCTGTCGGGACGGCTGGGCTCGAGCGCGTGTTCTTCAAATTGAGCCGAATCTTCTGAGACTACGAATTGTTCAACACTCACAACGGTTGAAAAATCCCGATAGCTCTTCGGCGCGTCAATGAGCGGGTAAGGCCGGGGAGGGGGGCTGGAAAGCCGACCCTTACTATGCGGATGGCTTTAGAGAAGTCGGAAGCATCGTCGGCCGCTTTTGCTGCGGCGTTGATGTGCGCTTGTTCCTTCAACGCGGGCAGTGCTAACCCACCTGTGACCAAGCCGCCGTGTTCGTACATCATCTCGTCCATCTTGCCGTTGAGCAGGATGCGCCAGTCGAAGCGCGTGCGCACATCGCGGGCCTGGGCGGCGGAGACTGCAATGTTGGTGGTGCAGTTGTTGGTCAGCGCGTTGTACCACTCCGGACTCCGGTGCAGGCTGTCGGCACGTTGCAGGTATTCCAAGAAGAGCCTGCGCGCCGCCGGCGGAGTCACCGTGGTGCGAAACAGGTAAACCTCTTCGTCCTTACGGTAGTTGGTGCGCAAGCGAATGACATCGCGCTCATCGCTGGCAATGTAGGTGAGCGCGTACTGGCGGAAGAATCCGCGGATGGCGGAATAGCCTTGGCCAACGACGTCACGGGTCTCGATGGACATGGCAACATGGCCTTGGCCTCCGAAATCGAAACTGACGATGGGATGCGCGATCCAAGGTGATCCCCACCAGGTAATAAAGATGTCGACGCCATTGAGGTTCGCCAAGTTGTAGGAACGGGTTTCCCAATGGCAGGTGTAGTCATTGATATCGACATAGGCGGTTTTGGCGTTGTCGGGCTGCCAGTCGCGATTGTTTGAAGGCTTGAGCGAGAACCACCAGAGGGCGACGATCGCGAATCCGGCGAACGCAACCACCAGGCCCATGCGACCGCCGCGGAGAAACCGCAGGCTTGCCAGGAGACGAGGTCACAATCCACGACTTTCGCAACTGCGACTACCACCGCTTTCTTCAGTTGCAGCAGCAGAATCAAATCGCGGTGCAGAGCCTGGTCCAGAAGAGCTTCATGCCGCAAAACCTCCCCGTTCCTGAACCAGAGTTGTTGGACGTGCGCATTCATGATCATTCTCTTTCCGTCGGGGTCGTAGCGGGACAGCTGTTCCCCCTTGTTTCGCATCATGCTCTATCTCCCTGCGGCTTCAACTTCGAGCGCCAGTCGCTTGCGCAGGTAGCCGGCTGCGATACCAGAGCCTTTCTATTAGCTTCGCATCCGTATGTTCGGACGATGAGTGATATGGCGATGTTTCGCCAGCTCAGCGCGCTGCACCTGTCAGTTTTACGAGTTTCCAAGAATAACTGGTGTTCTCTAACATTAAACGTGAGCCACGGCGCTCGCTCTTTCGTTACCCGAAACACCCATCCAGGACGGGGGAAAATGATGAAAGCCTGGTCCCCGCACGAAGGCAAAGCTGATGTGCTTTTTGATCAGCCGCAGCAGATGAGTCTCAGGAACATGATCTTCCAGCCGGAAGTAATAGAACAGAGCTTCAGAGCGGTCGTGTTGTCCCATCATGATTAGCAGGCCTCCGACGATCAGAATCAAACAGAGCATGAGCGAATGCTTTCTTCTAACATGCTTCTGCTGAATCTCATCTCGCTAATCGACGTGACTTTTTCAACACCCACTAACGATAGCACTCAGAATGCCCCGGCAGGGATTCTGAGCGCTATGGCTTGGTTTCATCAGTTACACTGCGTTGCTCGTTTGCTGCCCGGCCGCTGTGCCCTCATCCTGGCATTCATCCACGTCACTTGTAGAGTTCGGCTAAGCGGAGCGTGCTGACATGTGCCGTAGGCGAACAGCAGGGATCTAAGGATCCCGCAATTCCCCCTGTGACCAGGATTTGTCCATTATTCAATGTCGTCACCAGATGTTCTGCTCGTCTCGTCTCAAGACTGGCAGCTGCGGTTGAAGCCGAAGTGGCTGGGTCGAAAATTTCAGCTCGGAACATCGTGTACCACTCTGGCTGGGCATCTCCATCGAAATCGTGTGTAGACCCTCCTGGGATTTCAGTTGCCCTGCGCTCCAATTTGCGCGAAAGATTGGCGGCGCCTTTGGACTTCGGCTTGGCAAAAGTTGTGCCCGTCCTCAACAACATCGGAGACGCTGGCGCGACCGCTGCTTCGACCGTGATATTGGAAGAGCGCCTAACCAGTCCGGGGTACGGCTGTGGGAAACGACAGCTTACATGTCAACATCGTTAATGGCGTGCCGCCCGAAATCCCAGGTCGGAAGCGCGAGGTCCGACGTCTGAGTTCTAAGGTCGGACGCCGTCATTACGTTGGTTATCTACGGCAACATTACCGCCACCGCTAGAGTGGAAGCCATGACACTTTCCTCGATGGTAGTCTCGCGCGACTGGCAGGAAGTCAGTGTTCTGGAGTGCATCCTCGGCGGTCTTCACATGGACGTCTCGGTCGAGAACGAACCGCAGCGGGCGATGGCCCGGCTCAACAAATCCAAAATTGATGCGCTCATCGTGGATTGCGATCTCAACGGAAGCTCGCAATTCCTGCGCGAACTGCAAAGCGCGGAAAGTCCCAGAACCGTGCCGCTGGTTATCATGGGCGGCCCGCGCTGCAGTCAGAACCTGGAAGACAGCGGCGCGCTCTTCGCCTTCGAAAAACCAATCTCCGTCGAACAGGCCGTGCGCACACTATCCGCTGCCCGCAGCATGATTCTTGACGGGCGCCTCCGTTATCACCGCGCCGGCCTCGAAGTGCCAGTGTCGTTGAGTTGCAAAGGCCAGAAACCGGTCGACGCGTTCCTGATCAACGTGAGTCAGGGAGGAATGCAGATTCACACCAAGGATCCGGTCGAGGCCGCCAAACCTCTCCACGTCTCCTTCGACTTGCCTGGCGCGAGATCGAGTCTGAAGGCCAAGGCGGAAATCGCGTGGCAGGACAAGCGCGGAAATACCGGCATCCGCTTTGTGAAGCTCGCGCCGCAACAGCAGCGGACCCTGCAACTCTGGCTGGCTCAGCAGTATTTCGCGAACTGATTCCCGAACTCGACTGCTGCGCCCGAACGATTCGCTAGCGGAAGCGAGGGTCCGTCGCCTCGTCGTCATCTCCCAGATCGCAGCCCACCAAACGCGCCAACCGGGCGCCCGGACTCGATCCTCCAAGTACCCAAAAAAATCCTCCATACAACGCGGCGACTACGATGGTCATCACTCCCATCATGGCAAGCGGCCTCGCTGGAGATTCGCGGGTAACAGCGAGAAACACCAGGACAAACAGCAACAGAGCCGCGACCATTACAAGCGTATTGATCGTCCACACCAGACTCCGGCCGGAAAGCGGCTGCGAAAGCCAATCGAGTTGCGCGGGCGAAGTCACGGACGTCTCATCGCGCGCGTAGGGTACCGGAGAGGCATCGGACCGGACCGGCAATTCGATCACTTTGAGCGGCGCCGCGGAAACCATCAACCCGTCCTCCTCCACCGCCGCGACGCGAACCGCAAACATGGTTCCTGCGCGTTCGCTATGCATCGCGGCTCCTTCGAGCAGGTCACCAAGAATCCATTCGTTAATCTGCCGCGTCATCCGCGGCGACGGATCGAGGAACCTGATGCCGCACTGTCCGGAGAGCGTGGACCACGCCACTTCTCCCCGTGTCTCCACCCGCAACCTCGGGTCGCGCAGTTCGAAGCGCACGGTCACCCGCTGGCGAGGCGGAGGCGCCGCCACCGCCTGCACTCCGATACCTTCCTGGCTCAGATTGCGGACGATGCCGCCATTCGCCTGGTCAAGCGTAACGTAGGTGAGTGTTCGCAGCTCGTGCCGATGCTTCGCCCTGGCTGCTCGCGCGGGAGATGTTCCTGCGTCCATATCAATGCACCACCGGAGATCAGGTCGGCCAGGGCCCTATCCGCTGAATGTTATCTCCGATCGCATGCATCGCCTTAGTGACTACGATGGTTCAAACTGTAATCCCAGTCGTAGAGACAGCGACATGGTTCGCTACGTCTCAGCCTGGGGGATGGTGGATTTCCTCCTGCAGAGATCCGTCGACTAGACTTTTGACAGCTATCGGAAAAAGCAAAAATCGCGCAAAATGGCTTACGAAAGTACATGGCCAAAGGGTCATGCCCAAGTAATTGCAACTAGGCCCAAAGACCGATAACTTACAAGTGAACTGTCTCTAAATGGCGACGACCACCACTAAACCGGACCTTGATGTGACCGCTGCGTTCGCCGGTGCTGGTGTGCCCGGATGGCCGCGCGAGCACAGCGATTCCGCCTCCTCGAATCATTCCAGCCCCGATCCGTCGAAACCCTCGCACCGCGATGCTCTGCAGGCACTCCTGGCCTTCTCCACGCTGCATGATCAGGTGCGCCGCAGAAAAGCTCTGGCCGCTCGCAACCCCGCGTTCGACGCTCTCGCGCCCGCCTCGGAGTTTGATCAGCAAGAGCTGTTCGTTCTCGACGAGGTTCTGCAACTCGTCGCGGAACGCGCCGTCGCGATCACCGGCGCCGATGGTTTGGCCATCGCTTTGGCGGAAAACAACGAGATTGTCCTGCGCGCAGCCGCGGGCGCCATTCGTCCCGACATCGGTGCGCGCATCGACCGTGATTCTGCATTCTCCGGGGCCAGCTTCCGCACCGCACAAACCGTGATGTGCGACGACACCGAGACCGATCCTCGCGTGAACATCGAGGCCTGCCGAAAACTCGGGGCGCGGTCCATGGTCGCCGTGCCGTTGTGCGGCCGGCGCCGTGTCATCGGCCTGCTCGAAGCGTTTTCTGAATGGCCCTTCGCTTTCAACGAGAGCGACATCCGGAACTTGAGCCTCCTTGCGGAATTGGTCCTGGGAGCGCTGAAGCCGGAAGACGAAGACCGATTCGCCGAATCCGCTCAGGCCGCGGCACCCAAGCTGGAACCAGCCCCACGCGGACAGACGAAGCCTGCTGCGATCGAGCCACCGAAAATCGCGGTTCCCAAGCCGCCCGTCGCCATCAAGACCGCACTCGCCCCCATCGCTCCAACTCCCGTCGCTCCAACTCCCAGCGCTCCAACTCCCGTCGCTACTCCGGTAGCGCCGGTGGCTGCTGCATCAGCTGCGCCCGCAGTTGCGCCCGCTGTTGTCGGCCCGGCCCCAGCTGTGCCGGCGAAAGATACCAAGACGGCCGACTCCAAGACGGCTGATCCGAAGATGCCTGTCGTGAAGGCGAGTCCGGCTCTCGCACCTCCGATCTCCGACAAGCCCTTGATCGTTGCCCCCGCCGCGAAAAAATCTCCGCAGACCGATCTCGTGGTCACCCCCACTGTGCCAGCGCTCGCTACGCGAGAAGCCGAGCCCGCCGAACACCGGCCATTTGTGCTGATTCTGCTGGTATTCATCGTCATCGTCACCGCCTTTGCCGGAGGGGTCTGGTGGAAGATGAAAACGGCGCAGTTGAGCAACGCCATGATCCACACGGAAAAGATGCCGGTCAAGCCGTCCGACTCGGCTACGTCGAAAGGGGCGACTGCAACGGCAACGCCCTCGACCACCGAAACCACGATTCCCGATGCAGCCTCCGACACCGACGAATCCGATAGCACACCCGCGACTCCACAGGAATTATCCAAGTTCCCGAAGGTCACCGGAGTCCGCCACTGGTCCTCGGCCGACTCGAGCACCATCGTTCTCGACCTCGAAGATCAGATTCAGTACGAGGCGCACCGCCTTTCCAGTCCGGACCGCATCTACTTCGATCTCCACGACACGCGGCTGGCTCCCGAACTGCTCGGAAAGTCGATCGAAATCGGAGACTCCTTCGTCGGCCGCATCCGCATGGCGCAGCCCGTGCCCGGCATGACGCGCGTTGTGCTAGAAACCCGGGCCAACTCCACTTTTTCCGTCAGCCTGGAGCCAAATCCGTATCGCTTGGTCGTCGAAGTTCGCAAGATTGGTGCGACTCCCAAAAGCGCGGTAAACCTGTTCCCGAACTCGGGCGAAGCGGAGAAGAGCAAGCTGGCAATCGTAGTTCCGCCGCCGACAAAAGAGGACCTGCAGCTGCGAGCGCGCGTGCCCAAAATGCGCATCGTGGTCGACGCTGGACACGGTGGCTGGGACCTGGGCACGGTCGGCCGTCGCGGCCTGCTGGAAAAGGATCTCGTCCTCGAAATCTCGCAGCGTCTGGGCAAGTTGCTCGAGAGCCGCCTGGGCATGGACGTGATCTACACTCGTCCCGACGACAACTACATCACGCTCGACGACCGCGCCAGCATCGCCAACACGTCGCAGGCGGACTTGTTCATCTCAGTCCACGCCAATTACAGCGACTTGCCCTCTGCGCGCGGAGTCGAAACTTATTACACGAACCTCTTTTCCGCCCCGGGATCCAAAGATGTCGACACTCACGCCGCCAGCAACGCCAAACCAGCGGTGACGCCGACTCTTTCGCCCGCGGACCTGCATGAGCGCATCGAGCAGTCGCGGCACCTGGCGGCCAGTGTGCAGCGTTCGCTCTATGGCACGCTCTCTGCGCAGAACCCTGGCCTACGCGACCGCGGCATCAAAGAAGCCGGATTCGTCGTCCTGACCGAAAGCGCCATGCCTGGAATTCTGGCGGAAGTCTCCTTCGTGAGCAGCCCGACCGACGAACAAAAACTGCGCAGTGACGGCTACCGCGAACAAATCGCCGAAGCCCTCTACCGCGGAATCGCCCGCTACGCGGCTAGCTCCCATGCCGTGAAAGTCGCCAGCGCCGCGAAGTAGCCCTCTCCAGATCCTGGCCCTTGCAACGTGAAAGAGCGGCCCTTCAGGGCTGCGTAACGCATGTGAAATTGACGCGGGCTTTAACCCCTGTGGTGAGGACTCACTTCTGCTCAGCGCTCTCCTTCTGGTAGGACGCACTCAGCGTCCTCTTGCTCTGCGCGATCGGCAGCAGCGTCGGATAAAACTGGACGAACGTCGTGTCCACCGCCGCGTGGTCGGCGTGGCAGCTGTAACAGTCCATCGTCGTTGGGACCATCTTGGCGGTCTTCGCGTCGCCGAAAATAAAGAACGCCCACTTCCCCGGAAAACGAGTTTCATCTTTCACGTGCGCCTCGATCCCCATGATCTCGGTGCTCTGAAAGTTGCCCTTCTGATTGATCGACCCTTTCCCTTGAGCCATGCGGCCCTCGAGCATCAGCACGGTCTTGTCCGGCCATGTCCCAGTCTGCTGAAACGCCGCGTACGCCTCCGGATTGACGAAGACGTTATCGAACATGTGGTTGTCCATCTGCATTGCGGCCTTGTTGTAGCTCATGTCGAAACCGGTCGTCAGGTAGATCCACTGGCGATAGTTTGCAGGAAGCTTCATCTGCGCGTCGCTGGTATATTCCGGGCCCGAACCCGGCGGCGTTGCCGAGTTGAGCAGGGCGGCGGAGCACAATACGACCAGCGCAGCAAGCAGGAGTGCGGATTTCCTATGGCTCTTCATGCAAAGCAGTATGGACTCGATCTCCTCAGAGTGCCAGACCGCCCCTTGTCTTTATTGAAAAGGATTTACGATTCGAACGCCATCGATCTCGCGAGTCGGTTGCATGTCTTCCGAAAAAAGCACACCGCACCCCGCCTGCTTGGCTGCGCGGAGAATGAGCGCATCCCAAAAGGAAAACCCGTGCAGGCGATGCAAGTCGATTGCCGCGAGAATGTCCGCTACGTCGGGGACGGCGACGTCGAACTCCGCCAGTAGTTCGATCTTGCGGCGCGCAATGGCTGCATCGACGCGCAGCTTCCGCGTGACAGCGACGAAATATTCCTGCAGCACCTGCAGCGAGACGACTCCGGTGCTAGCGCGGCGGTGCTCGGCCACGAGATCCAGCGCCCTGCGCTGCTTCGCCGGTGCAGATTTGTCGTCTGCGTAGATGAGCACGTTGGTGTCGAAGAAACTACGAGCGGGCATTATCTCGTCTCTCATGAACCTCGTCCCGGTTGAAACGCCAACCGTGCGAGTGGCCCTGGCCCGAGAGCCGGTTGAACTCCTCAATGCTGCGCTCGGGATCATCCCCGCCGGCGACCGTCTGCAGGTAGTCGCGGATCATCTGATTAAGACTCTTGCCCAGCGCTTCGGCCTTCTTGCGGGCACGAGCGACCAGTTGGTCTTCGATGGATAGAGTGACGTTCATACTACACAGTATATGTGAACACGTATTATGTGTCAACTCGCCTGACGAATGCCAATGAACTTTTCCACAGCCATTCACAGAAAGAATCCCAACCCCTGTGACGAACAACCTTGACCGAGAATCTCAGAAAGCGCAGGCTTGCCACATGCGCGAGGCCTCCCCCAACCAGTTCTGCACAAGCGACCTTGTGAGTGGCTCTCAGAGCGCAGCTAAGTCCTTATTCTGGAATATTTTAGCTGCAAGTCCTTGCGGCTCAAGATTTTGCGGGGATTCGGAGGGATACCCAGTAGGTAAGTTCTTTTGGGTCAATATTTTAGGGGAGAGCGCGAAAAAAAACTTGGAGGCTTCGATCTCGTCATATTGTCATTCTGAGCAAAGCGAAGAACCTATGCACTTTGCCGGCAGCACAACGGCTGCCGACAAGTCCATAGATCCTTCGGCCCGCAAAAGCGCGGGCCTCAGGATGACAGGGCTAGTTGAGGTTTGAGTTGCGATTAGTTGGAAGAAGCTGGTACGCCGCCGTACTTCTGCAACCACTTCAGTTCTTCGCGCACTTTGATTTTGCCGTGCCAGGGATTCTTCGCAAGCGAGTGCCCTTCGCCGGGGAAGATGAGCAACTTGTTCGGGACGCCAAGCGAATAGAGCGCGTGCTCGAGCAAGTAGTCTTCCAGCACCGCGACGCGGATGTCGTCGGCTCCTCCCACCATGTGCGTGGGTGTGCGAACTTTGTCCACCTGGAAGATGGCGGCTTCGTCGTGATAGCGCTGCGCAGCTTCCCAAGGACGTCCGCCGAGAAAATAGGCGTCGTCGTAGGTGGTGTCGTCGTTGCCCCAGTTGCCGATGTGCTCGACCGCGCCTGCGCCCGTCACAGCGGCCTTGAAGCGCGTCGTCTGGGTGATGAGCCAGTTGGTCATGTATCCGCCGTAGCTGTAGCCGCCGATGGTGAGGTGGTCGGGATCGGCGATGCCGTCTTTCACCAGCGCGTCGACGCCCGCAAGAATGTCCTTGCCCGGCCGCGAGACGATCTGCGGAACGATCTGCTCGAGGAACTTGTCGCCGTATCCGGTGGACCCGCGATAGTTTGGACGGAAGACAAGCCATCCGTTGGTGGCGGCGAGCCCGGCCCATTCGTACCAGTCGGCGGCGAAGCTATTGCCGTCGGCGTCGGCGGGACCGCCGTGAATCAGCGTCAGCATCGGCAGGTGCTTCGCTTCAAACTTTCCGGGAGGATAGATGAGCATGCCTTCGACCGTCGTGCCGTCATCGGCCTTCCATTGGTAAGGCTTGCCCTGCGGCAGGTCGCGCTCGGTGAAGAGTTTGTTGAAGGAAGTGATGGCGCGTGCCTGATCGACTTTGTCGGCGCTGTCGGCGAGATAGACTTCGTCCGGTTTGCCCAGCGACGAGTACACGAAAGCCAGACGCGCGGAGTGCGCGGCAACCGAGATTCCGGCATAGGTGCCGGGCCACGCGCTGATGCGGTGCAGAGATTCCGAAGGCTTGCTCACGGAATACATTTGGACTTCCGTTCCCAGGCGTGCCGAGGCCAGGATTGTGTCGGCAGCCACTGCATAGTGCTCGACCGGCCCAATGAAGTCCTTGCTCCATTGTTCAATCATCCCGGTTTCACCATCGACCGAGTACAGGTGCGGCTGCAGGTCGCGGTAGGGGCCGGAGACGTCCCCGACTTCGACGCTAAAGAAGATGTGGCGGCTGTCGTTGGCCCAGCGCGCGTGGACTTCTTCGGCTTGGTTGTGCGTGATGCGGCGCGCTTGGATCGTCGGCGCCTGCAAGTCCACAACGTAGATCTCGACGTCTTCGTACTTTTCCTGGCGCTGGTTGATGGCATTGCTCAAGAACGCCAGTTTGTGGCCGTCGGGCGAGGTGACAAGGTCATCGACTCGCAAAGGCAAAGATGCAATGGCGCGTGTGCCGGGCGTGAGATCAGGCTGCTCCTCGGGCTCGCCTTCTTTCTTTACGGCCTTCGTCGGAGCGGCGGCGTGGCGGGCAAGAGCAGCCGACAAATCGAGTGCGAAGATCGTGTCGCCGCGCTCCGCCGTCCGATATTGCACGACATCTTTCCACTCTTGCTTGTAGGCGTCTTTTTGCGCCTTGGTCCAGGGCTGGCGCGTGGAGAAGTAGATGGTCTGCGAGTCGGCCGACCAAGAGAAAGAGTGGACGTCTTCTTCGCCCTGCGTTACCGGAAACGCTTCGCCACCGTTAGGCGAGATGAGGTAGATCTGGCTGGCGGCTTCGTCTTTCGAGTCCGAATCAGAATCGGAGTCGCCGCCCTTCTCGCTCGGCGACTTTCGCTCGGAGAGGAAGGCGATCCAGCGGCCGTCAGGCGACCACTTCGGGTCCGAATCGTGTCCCGACTGCGTCAACTGAATCAGATTGCGAGCAGAGGCGCCGCCTTTGCCGTCGTCGTGATAGAGCCAGATGTCATTGCGGAAGATCTGCTGATCCCAGTCGGCGCGCTCGGTCACGATGACCACCGAGTTGCCATCGGGCGAGATCTCCACGCCGGAAAAGCTCACCGAGTTGAAGAACTCATCGAGCGTGAGCTTGGGCTTGCTTTGTGCCATCCCGGTCAGCACGCAACTCACGACCATCACGACTACGAAGACAGTTTTAGGGGTTCGCATAGGTCTCCCGGCAGGAAGAAGGGTTATACAACGGCGGATTCGTCCGACGCAAATTTGTGACTCGGAGTTCTGGCTGTTTGCCACAGGAAACATAACAGCGCGGCGAACACTGGGACGGAGAGTTGAAGGTGAGTCCACCGCGACAATGGGCCAAACAGCGGCAGGACGAACGCGAGGTACAACAGCAGCGAGAGCGCGCGCGAGGATGGATGCCGCGGGTGGGCGAGGAGCCAATCCGCCAGCAGCAAGAACGCCGGTGCCAGTGCCAGCAGGTCGTAGATGTAGATGTGGGGATTGACCAACACGCTGGCGAGGATGAGAGCGGAAAAACGGAGCGTGCGCGGAGAGGAAGACTTCCAGACGGCCGTTGCCATTCCCACTGCGGCGATCGAACTCAGGGCGTAGAGGATCCATACGCCGCGTGGCCAGGGAATCAGGAGTTCCCAGAAAGTTCGCAAGGAGTGCATCTGGATCGGCGAGAGACTGAGTTCAGTTGAACCCGGCTGGCCCGCGCTGTGAAGCAGCATTCTCATATACGAGCGCATCACCACCGGTCCGAAGTAGAGGCTTGTCAATGCCAACTGCGCACCAGCGGAAATTGCAAGGCCCGCGAACATCCTCCACGCCCGCGCCAGAATCAGCACGAATGGCACGGCGACAAGGAACTGTGGCTTGAAAACAAGGAAGCCAAGTGCAACGCCCACGAGCCAGTCGCGGCCTGCGAGGAACGCCAGACCCGCTGCAGTGAAGCACAGCAGCACGGCCGGAGAGAGTTGGCCGCGCACGAAGAAGTGAAACAGCGGGGGATAGGCGATCGCGCACAGTGACACAAGCGCGCGATACGGGCGGAGTGCGGGACATGCTTTCCAAAGCAGATAGATGCAGGCAAAGTACATCAGCAGAGCAAGCGTGACCCAGATTCCGGCTTGAGCAAGGAAGGAGAGTTGTCCGAGCGGGATAAAAGGCAGGGCAACTTGCGGTCCATAGAAATATTGCAGGTGGACGGTAGTCTCGCGGCCAACGATCGCGCGGATGCCGTCGGCCAGCACTCTGTCATCGTAGAGTTCAATGGCGCGGCCCTGCGCAATCAGACGCGCCGCGACAGAAAACTGAATGAAATCCTGGAATTTGATGGTGCCGATGCGATCGAAGATGCCGGGTGTCGCGTAATCGACGGCGCAGACTCCCCAGAGGCAGACGGCGAGCACGATGGCGTGAGCCCGAATGCGGCGTGGAGTCAGCCACTTCGCGGATGAGTCAATCCGCGCCGGTGTTTGCCGCGGAAGAATTGTCACTGGGCAGGCTCGGCGTTCTTGAAGGCGTCGTCGAGCGTTTGCGCGGAATGGGGAGCACTCTGCATCAGACGCCAGCCGTCGTCGTAGTCGCGAAATCCGACGCTGGAGTTGTAGTGCAAGTCGCTCGAGTAGAGCGCCGCGCCAATTTCGTTCAAAGGCACCCATCTCCAACTGAACTCCACATCGGCCTGACTTCCTTGCTTGCTGATGCTGGTGACCGCGATGAGTTCCCTTCTGGCCACGGGGATAAAGAACGACGCTTTGTTCGCCTCTTCCGCGGGGACAAGGGCGCGAATAGTGTCGACACCCGACGGGGTCAGCAGGACATCCCAGCAAGGCGGCGGCACCATCCCGGGAGCACAACGGGTGGCGGTGGCGGAAATCCAGCCGTGTTGTTGCAGCACGAGATATTCGGGAGAGACGTAGTCTTTGTTGGAGAGGACGCCAGTCTGCAGCGCGAACTGCTGCGGCGTCTTGAAGGCATCGGAGGCCGCGATGAGATCGGTGGCGAGGCGGCGTGTAAGGAAGTCACGGGGCGAACAGGAGGAGAGCGCGAGACCCATCACTAAACAGAGAGCGAGAATTGGCGTTTTCTGCATCGGCCAGTAGATCGATTTGCCCTCAACCACTGCCGGGCTTCGCCCGGCGGACAGCCGAGGGCGGCTGTCCCCACATAAATCAAAATCAACAGATAATCAAAATCAACAACATCAAATTCAACGACTTGTGATTGTAAATAAACGCGAGCGTTTGTGTGGAAGGAAAGGACGAGAGGTGATCTGGCCGTCGAAGTGAGCGGCCCAGAGGCCAGGAATCGCGTAGGAACAAATGGGGCAGCGGCCTTCGGGAGTGAGGCGGTATTCCTCGATGTGGTATCCGTATCTGCGGATCAAGCTTTCACTGCATTGCGGGCAGCGTGTGTCTTCCCAACCGTCGACCATGCCGGGAAGATTGCCGGCATAGATGTAGCGCAGGCCAGCATCCTGGCCGATTGCGGCAGCCTGCAACAGATCTTCCACGGTCGTGTCGCGCTGGTCTTCTCCTTGCATTTTGTAGTCGCCGTGGAAGGCGGTCACGTGCCAGGGGATGTCGGGCGAGATTCCGGCGATGAATTCGGTGAGGCGGCGCAGTTCGTCAGGGGAATCATTGAAACCGGGGATGAGCAACGTGACGATCTCCAGCCACAATCCCATTTGGTGAATGCGGCGGATGCTATCGAGGATCGGGGCGATCCGCCCGCCAAGTTCGTGGTAGTGCCGATCATCAAAACTCTTGAGATCCACTTTGTAGAGATCGAGGTGAGGGCGGATGTATTCGAGAACTTGCGGAGTGGCGTTGCCGTTGGAAACAAATCCGGTGAGCAGTCCGGCGGCTTTAGCTTCCTTAAAGACGGCGACGGCCCATTCACTGGTGATGAGCGGCTCGTTGTAGGTGCTGACCAGAACCTTCGCACCTTGATCGAGAGCGTCGCGCACAAGGGCTTCAGGAGAAGCTTCCAGCGGCGGAGATACGGCATTAGGATCGCGTAACGCCTGCGACGTGACCCAATTCTGACAGTAGCCGCAGTGCAGATCGCAGCCCAGCATTCCGAAACTGTAGGCGAGCGCGCCCGGGTGGGCGTGAAAGAACGGTTTCTTTTCGATGGGATCGCATTGCATCCCAGCGGTATATCCCCAGGGAACGTAAAGTGTGCCGCCGCGGTTGTAACGGACTTTGCAGACGCCGGGCTGGCCTTCGGGAATGGGGCAGCAGTGGCCGCAGGAAAAACAGCGGACTCGGCGGCTGTCGAGTTTTTCGTAGAGAGAGGGATCCGCCTCGCGAACTCTGCGGTCAAGGATGTCGCGGAGGGTGGGCACGGGAAACCTCTAAGAACATTTTAGCGCGAGTACCGAATCAGCAGGTTCGATCCGCGCGAGATCCTTCCCTACGCCTGAAGAACGGCTCCGGTCAGGATGACGCACTGAAGGTGGGGATGTAGGCGAGGCGCTAATGGCCTGCGGTGGGTTTGGTGGCGGTCTGATGCTCGTGCAGCCAGCGGTCGGCGTCCAATTCAATGGAGGTGACTCGGGCCCGGGTGAGACGAGCGCGAACGAATGGCGCGAGAGTTTCGCTGGCGTGATCGCCGCTCAAACGGGCCACCACCATCCAGAAATAAGCCTGGGCGAGGTCCTGTGGGACCCCACGGCCGCTGTAGTAAATGGATCCCAACTTAGACTGAGCGGCGACATTGCCCTGCTCGGCGGACTTGACATACCAGCGAATCGCTTCACGCTCATCGAGTTTCACGCCGTCGCCGGTGGCATAGCGTCGTCCCAAGACATTCTGGGCCGCGGGATCGCCGTTCTCTGCCATCTGGCGAAGCTGGTCAAAGGACGCAGTTTCAACCGTTGGCTCAGCTGGCGCGGCGGGCTCCGACTTCGGCGGCTGCGACGATGCCAGAACAGTCGGCAGCGCACCTCGGCTGCGATTCTGAAGCTTGCTCTGAATCAACGGGGCGAGGCCATAGCCAAGAACAAAGAAGATGGCAATAGCGGCGCAAATCAGGATGATCAGGTGTGTCCGTGGAAGACTGATGCCGCCCGAGCTTTTTTCTTCCGCACGGTCCATTTTCTTTTCTCGATCAGGCTCTGAGGCGAAGAGAACACTTCCGGGTGATGGGGCAAACGGAGTGGCGGCAGGCTTGGCGCCCAGAAGCGGCAGGTTCTCAGCGCGCGCGGCACGGTTGACCGCCGCAACGATGGTTTCGGTAAGGCGCAGCATCACCCCGCCATCCGAAGCGGAAAATCGATCCGGCTGGTCCGAGAAAACTTCGAGAATCCCTATCGATTTCTCGGCGACTCGCACTGGCGCCGCGAGAATGGAACGAATGCCCAAAGCGCGGCAGCTTTCGCGATCCACGCGGACATCGAGTTCAGAATCATCACAGCGGAGCAGCAGACCGCTTTTGACGCACTCTCCGGAGAAACCGGAACCCACCTGCAAGGCTGCACCGAGGGGCGGAGCATCTGCTCCGGAACTCGCGCGGCAGACCATGAAATCCGGATCGGCATCCGCGAGGGCAATCGCGGCACCGGAAGCGCGAACCAGAGTTTGTGCGCGCCCAGCAATCAACTGCAACGCGCCGGCCAGATCGGAACCCAAGGCTTCCACCTGCCGCTGCACCGCGGTGACGGCCGCCAGCGTATCGGTGTAGTTGGGACGGGGAGGAGCAACGTCGCGCGAACCGACGAAAGCGGCGACCTCCGCGTCACCGTTGGCCACTCCGGCCATCACATTGACGAAAAGCCATTCGCGCAATCGCGCCATGGACTCGGGGGACAACTCGGAAAAACGGAGACCGGCGCGTCCGGACGCGTTTGACCAGACAACCTGGCCCGTGGTGTAGATATGGTCGGCGCAGTCGGCGAGATCCAGACAAAGGTTCACGCGGTTTTCCACTTCCAAAGGTGAGTGGCACTGAATGGCGACGCCGTCTTCGCTGATGTCGACGATCTCGTGGAGATCGAGCATCGCGCCTTTGGATTCTCCGGTGAAAGTGGCATACGCCGGCGTCTGAATCTTGTGTCGCACACGCCGGCGACGGTTGGGTGATACCGTCTGCAACGCCGAGGTCATCACAGCCATGGGAGATGGGCCCTATTTCTTGTGGCTCCATATTAGCGCGGGATGGTTGAAAAGCAAGCAGGCAAAGAAAAAATCAGAAGGACTCCCGCAATCGCCCCAAGAACCATTAGAAGATAGGGCGAGTCACAGCTGGTACAGCGAACCCGCACACCGCACGAGTCCGCGATCACGAGCGATAATGTCGAGGTGAAGGGAGGTCCAGTCAGCAAGCAGCACAGATTCGCTCCCGGTGCCGTCGTATGTTTTGACATATCCGCTGCAAGCCTCGCAGTAGTCGATCCGCAGGCCGGCCTCACCCTCGACCCCTAAAACCGCAAGTCGGTGATTGTCGCCACTTTGACAGAACGGGCAACCGGTTCGCAGGTACCGCCAAACTGAGCGACAACAACCGCACGAGAGGAATCGAAGGCGTCCAGGTTCAATGCCGACCAAGTGGGCCATAGCGGCGAGCGCCCCACAAGTAGGGCAGTAGGGGCGGAGCCAACGCTCCTCGTCTCGCCAGTCGCTGAAGGCGCCCACTACCGGATGGAGATAACGTGCCAAGACGGTCCATCCCAAGTAACGAAGCAGGCCCGGATTCGTGGACGTAAACGAGTCCTTATCGAGTAGCCAAGCCAAGGCTCTTCGGGGAGAATCGCGGTCACCATGCAGTTGGGCTGCGAGAGTTCGGCTATCCTCTGCCAGCTTTCCTGGCAAGGGCTTCGAAGCCAACGCATCGGCAAGCGACGCTAGCGCCATCTCCACATCGCAAAAGTCGATCGCAACCCTCGGACTCAGCAGCAGCGGTATGCCGGCATGAAAGTCGCCAATGTAGTCATCCCAGCGGGGAACACAAGCACTGGGAATCGGGATCTCCGTCACCGCCGCATCGATCAGAGCTTGCAGATCGGCCACGCGTTGGAGATACGGATGCTTTATCAGCCAGACACCCTGAGTCATGATCATCAGTCTCCCTGCGTAGCGGATTCGTGCTTGGGGAGCAGCGGCATGAGTCTTGCGCCAAGCCCAAAGAGGAATATCGTAGCGGCGATGAGTCCAATCGAGATCCCCCACTCGAAGACGGACGGAGAATAGGACGCCGGGGCGACTTGAGGCATTGGCCCTTTCAAGTGCATAGCAAAAAGAACGACATTCACTCTGTTGAAGGTGACGCCCATCGCGGTCAGAAGGGCGCCCATAAAGAGAAGCCCGGGACGCGCCCGTTGGGAAGCCCGGGCAAGCAAGGTCAACGGAACCAGCCCACCCAGAACGATTTCAGTTGCGAAAAGGGCGCCCATACTCCCGGAGAATGCGTTGGCGAACTGGCCTCGCACTGCCATATCACCGAGACGGAAGGCTAGATAGACCAGGAGCGACCAGAAGGTGATCTTACCCATTGCTGCCAGCTGCGCTATTTGGAGTGGCCGCTTCCACCCTTTCGCGATCCACATCTCGACCAGGATAATCAGAGCTGTGCCTGCGGCAATCGCCGACAGGAAGAAAGAGATGGGCATCACGGGAGACCACCACTGCGGGGCGAGTTTGTCCGGCATCAGCAGAAACAACGATCCCAGGGAACTCTGGTGCATCGTAGAAAGCGTCACCGCGGCGATGGCTAGCATGACGGGCTCAGCCTTCTTATCTCTCGCTCGGAAAGCCCAGGCGAGAAAAGAAAATAGGACCGCACTCAAGGCCGCATACGCCAATTTTCGCGAGAGCAAGTAGACGAACAAGGTAAGCGCAAATGCAACGTAAGTGCCGGACCAGCGCTGCCAGATGTACATTGCCTTCTGGAGTCCCCAGCGCTGAAAAGGCACCGGCAGGAACTCGATGAGCAGGATCGTGACGTAGAGCCCAACGCACCACGACACTTCAAACATGGCCGACTGTTCGGGGGCCTGCAGGCCAAGCTGATAGAAATGCCAGGGCAGCCCGAGATCTGCAATCAGGGTGACCGTAACAAAGGAGTAGCTCAAGAGCCCCAGCAAGACGGCTGATCGCCCCGTGGAGTAAAGATCTTTCCGCTGGAAGACGTAGATAAACCCGGCAGTTGCGAACGCACCAGCGGCCACTGCGATCCAGACCAGGTCGAAGACGATCCAGAGTCCCCAAGCGTAGGTGTCGGACAGATGAGTGCTGCCGCCAAGGCCCAAGGCGAGCCGCGCGATGAGCGAAACGCCGCCGAACGCCATCATCGCGAGAAGTACCCAATTAAACGGAGTTAACAGCCGATACGGGATGGACTCGAATTCGATGTGATGGTTCTGGTCCTCCGGGTGTACCGCTTCCACTCGCCCCTTGGCCCTCGCGGACGTTCTGCGTTTCAAGAAGGCATATACACAGCCCAGCAAGGCGCCGACAGCCAACACTGCGGGAGGAACCGCATGCAAAGCCATTCTGGAGCGCGCCGGATACGCCTCGGTGCCAACATCGGGGAAGCCGAGCTTCTCGAAGGGCACGGAGGACAAGTACAACACACTCGTGCCTCCCGCCTCTTTTTCTCCGTATATGTGGTCCACGTACTTATCAGGGCGGGCAGAAATGCGATTGTGCGCTTCTTCGAGAATTTCATTCCTGGTCCCAAAACGCAGACAATCAGCCGGGCAAGCCTTGACGCAGGCCGGCGTGACAATGTTTTCGCGGAACAGCTTGCCTTCCTCGAGGCTGAGTGTCTGCCCGTTGAGGGCCAGGGGAACAGGCTGGTCGGACCGGTCCGCACAATGCGTACACTTCTGTATTTTCGGAGCCAGCGAGTCCCATTCCGCTGTGGGCACACCCCAAGGACAGGCCCAGATGCAGTATCGGCAGCCGATACATTGGTTCGCATCGTAGAGGACGGGCCCATCGGGTCGCCGATCCAGGGCGGTCGTCGGGCAGGCCGATGCGCACGCTGGCTCTAAGCAGTGCAGACAACGTCGCATGGTGAAGAGGTAATGCAGCCCTCCCTGAGCCTTTTCGTCGGGTATCTCATGAAAAGTAATCAGGGTGAGGGTATTTGCGCTGAGTGTGGCGGGGTTCTGAAAGCCCAGGTTGAAATCCAACTCGGTCTCTTCCCCCTCGCGATCGTTCCACTGCTTGCAGGCAACTTGACACGCGCGACAGCCGATGCAGTTGGTGATGTCGACCAGCGTCGTCTTGATGGGAACAGGCGTTGCCAGCTGCGTCATGACCTTCTCCCTCTCACCTTGGATACCTCTACGGAAGAGGCCTGCGCCTTGATCACATTGACCAGGCAGGCTTTCGTCTCCTGAGTTCCCGCGCCAGGGTCTGCAGCATCGATCGTGATGTGGTTCACGCTCGGGCCTGTCGAAAGGCCCTTATAGCCCCAGTTGTATGGCATCCATACGACAGTAACTTCCCGTCCGTCGACCTGCAGCGTCTTCATTCTGGGTGTGACCACTGCTCTCACAGTAAGTTCGCCGCGGGCGGAAGACACTTTTACCCAGTCCCCTGTTTTCAGTGATAGCTTTTGCGCGAGGCTTTCCGGCATTTCGAGCATGGGCTCAGGAACGAGCTCGTTCAACCATGGAATGTTGCGCGTAGTGGAACCCCCGCACCAGTGTTCGGCGACGGTTGATGTCATGAGCACGTAGGGAAACTCCGCGACCGTGCCGATCGGCTGGTAGGACTTGATCCGCGGATACTTGAGCAATGGGTTGTGGTTCACCTTCGGATGCAGGACATTCTCGACCGGACTCTCGACGGGCTCGTACATCTCCGGCAGCGGACCGTCTTTCGGAACGTAGGCCACGTCGCGCGGATACCCCGGATTCTTTTCATCCGGGTCCGAGTAGACGGCCGCGAAGAGGCGCGCGACACCCTCCGCGCCCAGGTGGAAGGCCCGCTGGCCATTCGGCGTGGCGGGTCCGTCGGTCACGACAGGGACATCCGGCACGTCGTATCCCGTCCAGCGCTTCGCCTGCTCATCCCACCAGACGATGGGTTTCGAGCCCGGATAGGGCTTGCCGTGCCGGTCGCACGATGCCCGGTTGTAGAGGATGCGCATGTTGTTGGGCCAGGTCCATCCGAAGCCCGGATAGAGACCGAGACCTCCGGGATCTGTTCGCGAGTCCCGACGCTTCGAGAGGTTTTCGCCATTAGCGAAGACGCCCGCGTAGATCCACGCGCCGGACGACGTGGAACCGTCCGACCGAAGATCGCTGACCTTGCGGATAAGATCGCCCGCCTTGAGGCCGGTCTCCGGGTTGTCGCGCAGGGCGTACCCGTTGATCTCGCGAAGGATGTCCTCAGCCGTGGTGTAGGTCCAGAAGGCCTTCCGGATGATTTCGTCCCTCGGCTCCTTCGAGTCCTTGACCAGATCGCGCACCGCACGGAAGACGAGGTCCACGATCTCGCCGTCGGGCTTGGCCTGCCCCGGAGGCTTCACGGCAGCGTGACGCCACTGCACCATGCCGCCCGAGTTGCTGATGGTTCCGTTTTTTTCCATGAAGAACGCTGCGGGCAGCAGGATCACCTCCGTGGAGATGGACTTCGGGTCGACGCCGGGCCGGCGCCAGAACGCGGCAGTCTCAGTCTCCCAGATCTCCTGGACCACGAGCGTCTCGAGCTTCGCCATCGCGTCAAACGTCAGCTTGAGGTTGGGCACGGTGACCGCGGGATTCTGACCGACGATCCAGAGGAGCTTCAGCTTCCCTGCGAGGGCATCCTCGAACATCGGCAGGGTCCCGTAGTCCTTGGAAGCGTTCCGCTTGGGCAGCCAGGCATAGGCATAATCGTTCTCTGCGGTTGCCGCCTCACCGAAGAACGCCTTGAGTGTGTTGACGAGGTAGCGGCTGTCGGCGATCCCATTCTTGCGTACGTAGTCGTGGATGGTCGGCTCGGCGTTCGATGCAGAGTTGAGATAGCCCGGCATGTAGTTGTACAGCACTGCCATGTCGCACGCGCCCTGCACGTTCGGCTCGCCGCGCAGCGCATCGACGCCGCCGCCTGGCTTGCCGATGTTGCCGAGCAGGAGCTGCAGGATCGTGAACGACCGGATCCCCTGCACGCCGGTCGTGTGCTGGGTCATCCCAAGCGCGTAGAGGATGGATCCCGGACGGTTCTTCGCCATCATCTCGGCGATCTGGCGGATTTGATCGGCCGGAATGCCGGTGATCCGCTCGCCCGTCTCCAGCGTGTACCGTGAGACGAAGCTCTTCAGGCGCGCGAAGACGCAGTGCGGGTCATCCAGGCTCTTGGCGACACGCGGCTTTCCCCTGGCATCGAGCTGATATCCCCAGGTCTCCGTGTGGTACTTGTGGTTCTCCGCGTCGAACCCGCTGAAAACGCCGTCCGTGAACTCGAACGCCTGATCGCCCAGGAAAAGGGCGTTGGTGTGAGTCGTGACGTAATCCTCGTCGTACAGCTTGTTGACGAGGATGTAATTGATCATGGTGTTCTGGAATGCCGCGTCGGTTCCGGGCCGGATGCGCGCGTACACATCCGCCGCCGCGGAGGTCCGGGTGAATCGCGGATCGACGTGGATGATCTTCGCCCCGTTCTCCTGTGCCTTCCGGATCCACTTGAAGGCCATGGGGTGGTTCTCGGCCACGTTGCTGCCTTCCACCAGGATCGTCTTGCAGTTCTGCAGGTCGATCCAGTGGTTGGTCATCGCCCCCCTACCGAACGAGGCCCCCAGACCGGGGACCGTGGGGCTGTGTCAAAGTCGGGCCTGGTGCTCGACGTACGCCAGGCCGAGCAACCGGGCCGCCTTCTGAAAGAGGTAGCACTCCTCGTTCGTGTTCTGCGCGCCGCCCAGGAAACCGATTGCGTCCGTCCGATTGACCGGAATCTCCTTGCCGTCGACCTTCTCGGTGGCAATCCAGGTCGCATCGCGCGTCTTCCGAATCTTCTGCGCGACCCGCGCGATCGCGTCCTCCCACGAGATGTCCTCCCAGTGGTCGCTCCCCGGCGCCCGGTATCGCGGCGTCGTGAGCCGGTTCGGAGAGGTGTGCGTCGCGAACATAGAAATGCCCTTCACGCATAGCGATCCGCGGTTCACGATGTGGTCGTAGTCGCCTTCCATCGCAATCAACTTGCCTTCGCGTACGGCCGCGATCATGCCGCATCCGCACGAGCAGAAGTTGCACGAGGTGGTGAACTCGCTCACATTTGAGAGTTTCATCTTTTGGGTAGCGGCTCGCACCGTCGGCAAGTCGAGAAGGCCATCGAGCGCAAGTCCGACGCTGCCGCCGACTGCGGCTCTTATCCAGTCCCGGCGGTTGATTCCGGTTGTGCCGCTTGTACCCTGACGACTTTCCATCTGAGTCTGGGTCTCACTTTCGGCTCGCTGATTGGCAGTCCTATCCATTGTGATGATTCAAGCCAGTTCAGATGTCATCGTTGCAGTTGCACTGCTCGGGGACCCCACATGAGCCACCCGTTCGATCCCGTGGGTGCCTTATTTGTGCGTGATGCTAATCGGAGTCTGACACGACGGAAACTAGGGAATCCCCTAGTCCACATTTCCACCAGGGCTCTTTAGACTCCTGCCTGTGGAATGTGGGTTTCTTATTCCCTACAGAGTCAATGAGCACCCCGAGCAAAAGGCCCGCGTGGTTCCTTCTAACTCAACACTGGCTGAGTCTGCTGGGCGTTGGGTTGCTTGCGACTGCTCTGATTTCGTGGCTCTTTGTGCTGCCGCTGCAGGTACACGGACACGTCGATAATCCGTACGTGGGGATCGTCGTCTTCCTCGTCCTTCCAGCAATCTTCTTTACCGGGTTGGCGTTGGTCCCGATCGGTATTTATCTCAGTAAGCGCCAGATCCGCAGTGGGCTGGCCGAGGTCGTCTTCGATCGCAAGACTGCACTGCAGAGGATCGTCTGGTTTTTCGGCGTCACAACTCTGCTGAACATCTTTATTGGAACCCAGGTCACCTATCGGGCCGTCAAGCACATGGAGACGCCCCAATTCTGCGGAGCGACTTGTCACACGATGAATCCTGAACTGGCCTCTTATCAGAATTCGCCTCACTCCCGCATCGAATGCGTCGAGTGTCATGTGGCCCCAGGTGCAACTGGTTGGATCGCCAGTAAAACGAGCGGAATCCGTCAGCTCGTTGAGACCGTACTCAACACATATCCAAGGCCAATTCCTTCCGCTCTGGAGAGCAATCGTCTCGTGCCGGCGAGAGAGACGTGCGAGAACTGCCATTGGCCGCAGAAATTCGGTGGCGTCCGTCTGCGCGTCTTCCCCAAGTATGCTGACGACGAAGCAAACACACGATCGCAAACTGTTCTCCTGATGTTAGTGGGTGGAAACCGGATCTCCGGAATTCACGGTGCGCACTTGGGTCCTGGCGTTCACATCCGTTTTGCGACAGCCGACGCGAAGCGGCAGACCATTCCGTGGGTCGAATATCGGAATGACAAAGGAGTGGTCCAAGCCTTCGTCAGTCCGGAAGCCTCGCCCGATTCGGCGAATGCGCTTCCAAAATTTGATATGGAATGCGTGGACTGTCATAACCGCCCAACCCACACCTTCGACCTGCCAGAACGAGCAATGGACAAAGCGCTCGGCCTCGGTGACATCCCGGTGACCTTGCCCTACATCAAGAAACAAAGTGTGGAGTTGCTCAAGGCAAACTATGCGACGAATACTGAAGCAGCCGCGAAGTTGCCAACGGCACTCGTTAGTTTTTATCAGCAGAACTATCCCGACGTGTATGCAAAACGTTCTGAGGACATTCAGCAGGCTAGCCGGGCCGTTCTTGCTATCTACAACCGTAATGTTTTCCCCGATCTGAAAGTTTCATGGGGCACCTATCCGAACAACCTGGGCCACACGGACTTTCCGGGATGTTTCCGTTGTCATGACGGCTCGCACACAGCCGGGGATGGCAAGACCATTGCCCAGGACTGCAACAGCTGTCATGAGCCACTCGCAATGGATGAGGCGACCCCAGAAATATTGAAAACGCTTGGGATCTCGGAGCGGATTTCGAATCTCCAGAAACAGTGATTGAAATATTGCAGACAGTCGCGAAATGAGGGTCCGGCCGTGAAGACCAGAAGAATGTGGAAAACAATCCGGGAGTCGGCTTCGCCGGCGATCTTGTTGTTGCTGTTGATTCAATCCGACCTTGTTGCCAGCCAGCAGGGAAAGAACCTGACGTCGGCCGCGAAAGACACAGGGCAATATGTTGGTGTCGATACCTGCAAGACCTGTCATGAAGACCTGTACAAAAACAACTTCGAGAGCACTCCGCACTTCCAGACCACCCTGCACGACGGCCACGGCTGCGAATCGTGTCACGGTCCCGGATCCGCACACGTAGAGGGCGGCGGGGATGTGACCAAGATCGTTAGCTTCAAGTCGATGTCGAAACAGGACGCCAACTCTCGCTGCTTGAGTTGCCACGGTGAGAGTCATAAGCAGCGGCACTTCTCCGCGTCGGCGCATGCAAACAACGATGTTGGGTGCCTGGACTGCCACTCACCGCATCACGCCAAAGAACAGGAACACCTGCTCGTTCGAGCGCAGCCCAATCTCTGCTACGGATGTCATGCAACCGCGAAGGCCGACTTCGCGAAACCGTATCACCACAGAGTAGACGAAGGCCTCATCCAATGCAGCGACTGCCACAACGTCCACGGCACGACCACCCTCCGGCAGGTGCGGACCTTGCCCAGTGGGGACGCGATTTGTGTCAAGTGCCATGCCGACAAACAGGGACCGTTTGTGTATGAGCATGTGCCCGTGAAGACCGAGGGCTGTGGCAGTTGCCACACTCCCCACGGTTCGACCAATCCGCGCTACTTGCGCGTGAGCCAGGTGAACCTGCTCTGCCTGCAATGCCACACGTTCCCGGTCCAAGGCCCCGCCGGACCTTCGCATAATCAGTCCACCAAATACCAGGCGTGCACGATGTGCCACGCAGCGATCCACGGGTCGAACTCGAGCAACGTGTTTTTCAGATGAAGAGGTACGTCATGGTTTCAAACTGGCTCCGGATGCAACGGCTTTTTGTGATCATCATGTGCTTACCCATTGCGGCAGGATCTCAGACGGCTGGGAGCAATGCGGGCCAGAGCACGTCGCAGCCACAAGGCAAGGAAAGCGGCGGCTATCTGATTCACCAGTCGATGGAGTTCGGTTATCGCGTATCGGACGTAACCGGCAGCGTGCAAATGTACAACACACTGGTGGATCTGCGTACCGGACCGCGCTTCTTGGAACAGAGCCTCTCCATGCAATCGCAAAACCACGACGGCCTGCTCTTCGACAACTTATTCGTCAATAGCTACGGGTGGGGAGGCGACCCCAATAACGGACTGCGAGCCCGCATAGAGAAGATCAGTTGGTACGACTTCAGGGCAAACTTCCGACGCGACCAGACGGATTTCGACTACAACCTTCTGGCCAATCCCCTTAATCCTTCGACATCGAGCCCCAATCTTCCTGTCAATTTTTCACCTCACAACTTCGGAACTCGCCGGCGGATGAGCGACTTCGACCTGACGGTGTTGCCGCAGTCGAAAATTGATTTCCGTGTCGGATACACGCGCAACAACATGACGGGGCCATCGTATTCCAGCGTCCATGAGGGTACCGACGCACTACTCTACCAAGCGTGGAATACGACGCTTAACTCCTACCGCTTTGGAGCGGACCTGAAGATCCTGCCCCGCACGGTCCTTAGCTATGACCAATTCCTTGATTACTACCAGGGAGACACGACTTGGCAGCTGGCCCCGTTCTCCCAAGCTCTCTTGCCAGGAACGCCGGGGACCGTAGAACTGGGGCTCCCCATAGACACGGTCAACAAAAACCCCTGCGCCATTACTCCGCCAGCAACCAGCCTGATTGACTCCACTGGGACGCTGACCAACACCGCCTGCAATGCGTACTTCGATTACAACCGCACGAATCGCACTCGTACCTCCGCGCCGACCGAGCGCTTGAGTCTGCGCACAACTTACTTCCAACGACTGGAGTTCACCTCGTCATACGCCTACAGTTCGGCCGAGATGAATGCTCCCTTGAATGAGTTTTTCAACGGACTGATCCAGCGCTCAGGCATCCGGCAGGAAACAGTCACGGGCCCAGGCCGGGCCAAGCGCATCTCGAATGTAGCCGACTTCACCGCTACCTTGCATTTGTCGGAGCATTTCCGACTCGTCGATACGTTCCGCTTCTGGAGCTACCGAATTCCAGAGAGCTTCAGTTCCGTCGAAACCGACTGGACATGCACGAACACTTCAACCTGCTCCTTGCTCACTCCTATGAGCGCCACCGCATCGAGCGCAACCGATACTTCCAGCCAGTTGTCATTCAACCAGCAATGGACGACGAACGAGACCGATTTCGTGTGGGATGGGTCGAAGCACTTCGGAGGCCGCATCGGGTTCAGATATGGTGACCAGCTGTTTCATCAGGTTGTTGACTTCACGACTGGAGACGAGAACCGCGTTGTCGTCCACTCATACACACCCCTGCTCGCATTCTGGGCAAAGCCGATGCTGACTTTGAGATTCAATTTCGACTGGGAGCACACCAACAACGACGACGCCATCGTGCGCATTGGACCGCGCAAGCAAGACCGTTATCGCATTCAGGGAAACTACACTCCGAAACCCTGGGCGGTCCTAGGCATGTCCATCAATCTTTGGGGGGCTTCGAATGGAGATGCATTAACCGACTATGTTGCGCACAATCGCAATTACGGATTCACGGCAAACCTGACGCCCCGCGAACGTTTCGGATTCGACTTCGCTTACAACTACAACGATTCCCAGCAGAGTGCTCTCATTTGCTTTAACGACTCCGACACCTCACTGTCTGTAGTGGCGAACGCAGGGAGTTGCACTGCGAACGGCTACAACGACAGCAAGAACCCCCTGCTGACGAATGGCTACTACACAAGTAACACGCAGTACGGCATGGCCTCAGTAATGTTTAAGCCGCACGCTCGCGTTACTACTCAAGTGGGCTACAGTGTCAACAGTGTCAACGGCCAGACACCACAGTTCAACGTCCTCCAAGCACCCGGTTCACTCCAATACAATTATTACCAGCCGCTGGCCAATGTCGCGATCGACATTGGCCACAACCTCACCGCAAAGGCCGCATGGAATTACTATCAGTACGGGGAAGGATTTTTCGTGGGACCTACCAGTCCGCGTTATTTCCACGCAAACAATGCGACATTCTCCCTGCGCTGGGCTTTCTGAACGGGAGGAATGCACGTCATTGTTTGCGATCCTGCACGTGAAGGCTCCCTTTCTTTCCTACTCAAAGTGGTCCCGCCGATGTCACCCTTTCGGTATCCTGCCGCTGGCATGTTGCAAGAGTTGCGTCAGCAAACGCGGCGAGAACTGTTGGCGGAGGGGCGCAAGCATGCCATTACCGGCAAGCTCGACAGATTCCAACCTGATGAACGCGCCTGCGACGTTAGGGACGCTTCTGATCGGCTAAAAAGCCTCGAGGGAAAAGATCTTTCGCAGCGGTCGCAGCGTCGCGCCATCCAAGAGCATACCCCTCTGGGAAGGGCTTAGCCGGCGCGGCGCAGGATTTGGGCCTGGTGAAGGCTCGAGATGCGGGAGATCGCCGCCACCATCGTGCTCGAAAGCAGTTGCATGGTGGCCACATCCCGCTCGTCGAAGGCGCCGGGGGACGAGGACAGCACCTCGAATACACCGAGCGTGCGGCGGTAGTGGCGCAAAGGCGAGACGAGGATGGAGCGGACTCCGAGGCGGCGGCAGCTTGCGAGATCTACGCGGGGGTTGCGTTCGGCATCGTGGCAGAGCATGATTTCGCCGGAGCGGACGGCTTCGGCCGAGATCCCTGCGTCGGTTTGCAAACGAACTCCGAGGTCGGGAGCGGTTCTTCCGGCGCGGGCGCGGCAGACGATTTCGTCGCCGGCGCGCAGGGCGATGGCCGCTCCGGTCGCTCCGGTGAGATGCTGCGCGCGTTCGGTAATTGCACTGATGGCAGGCTCCAGATCCAGTTCCGCGGGATGAATCTCGATCTCTTCCGCCGTCACAGCACGGAATCCGGATACCGGATGGGCCGCGTTTGCAACGCGAAGCTGGCTACGTTGCGCCAGTGACGGCATATGAAAGCGATCGGCCACATCGACCTCGTTCGGGTCAGGAACGGTGCGCAGCAGATCTCGAACGAGGTTATTCAACTCCATGTCGGTGATGAGGTGTGCGGTCTGTTCCTGGCGCAGCGATCCGCCCAGCACGCGCGAGAGTCCAAGCAGGGCGTGGCTGCCGCAGGCCAGGCAATAGGGCTTGCTGTTCGCGCTGATCAGCTCACACTGGACACAGAATGTGGCGGACTGTAAAGGAACGAAATTGACGTCCTTAAAAGTGCTGCCATACAAAGTCTTGCCAAACATAAGCTGCTGAATCCTCGCTTCGATTAAGTGAAGTTGAAAGGTAAATAGATAGCGAAGGCTCAGAAAGTAACGGCAGTGGTTCCGGGTGTGGAAAAGGGGCCCGAAATGCTCGTCGAACGACGGAGTGTGCAGAAACGTGCAACCTTTTCGCTCCGATCTCAGTCCAAAAGCCGCGTGGAACACGGGTCGAGCGGCGTTATTTTTGGAGGGAGTATTGATTTCATCGGAGGGGTCGGCTATGCTAACAGAACGTTCGCGGCTTACCCGCTGGACGATTGACTGGGGGAAATCATGGAATGGACAGCTCCTGCTTTTGAGGAAGTTTGCTTGAACTGCGAAATCAACTCCTACGCCAGCGCGAAACTGTAACCGAAACGCTCTCCCCTGATCGCTCGCCTACCGCTCTAGGTACGCTAGGGAACCGCTATGTGCGGTAGCCCGTCTGGCGATCGCCTGGAAAATGTCCGTTTTACCCTGTCCTGCGAAGTAACTACTCCTCACAGATTCTCATTTTTCGGCTGCTTGTAGTAGTGCGCTCGGAAACTGGTCAGACCGTATCGACTAGCCGGCTTGCGCTGCGATCAGAGAGGCGTCTTGCTCGGGTAGGGCGATCACCTGCGCCGAATGGGCGAGAGTGCGGTCAAGAGCATCGGCCAGTGCGGTGGGAAAAATCGAAGTGAGCAGGTTGATGTCGATCTGCAGGTCCCGCGAACAGTAAAACCGCTGAACGGTTAACGTACCGCGCCGGCGATTGGCAGAACTCAAAAGGTTCAGAGCGAGATTCCACACCGCCGAGCTGTCGAGCGATTTCGGCGTACCTGCTTTGGTCCAACGGAAAGAATTTCCAAGACGACGGGAGTCGGCGATTTCGAAGGGAACGGTTTCGCCCGGAAGCAGTTCGAGCTTCAATTCGAAACTGTCGAAGTCGTTGGTGCCGAAGGCCGCGACGAGAACGCGGCGAACTTGATCGTAGTCGCGCGCGACTTTGAGTTCTTCGATGGCACGGCGGATGGCCATGTTGTTGACGAAGATTTGCGGCTGGTCGAGGGTGCGGTGCGCGACGCGGGCCAGTTCGCCAAACTCAAGGTAGCCGAGATGCTGCACGCCGATCCAGATGCCGATGCCGAGCACAGCGAGGACAAGTCCCAGAGAGCTTCCGGTCGGCCACAGCAGGAACAGGCTGAGCATCGCGAAAACGGCGGAGACGCCGTAGAGAAGAATCACGACCTGACGATGCGTCATGCCGTGTGCCAACAGCTTGTGGTGAATGTGCTCGCGATCGGCGGTGAAGACAGGACGGCCGCTGATGAGGCGCCGGACGATGGAAAGCGCAGTTTCCAGAATCGGCAAGCCAAAAGAGACAACCGGGATGGCGACGGCCACGATGGTAGGAGCTTTTTGCGCTCCCTGAAGAGCCAGCGCGCTCAGCACGAAACCAATAAACAGACTGCCGGAGTCGCCAAGGAAAATAGTCGCGGGATTGAAATTGAAGCGCAGGAATCCGAGAATCGCGCCCGCCAGAGCGATGGTCATGACGGTGACCAGGGAGTTACCGGCGAGAAGGGCGACCACAAATGCCACCAGGGTTGAGAACAGCGCCGATCCGGCGGCTAAACCATCGAGGCCATCGATCAGATTAAACGCGTTGGTGATGGCCAGAACCCACAAAACCGTGAAGGCCCATCCCACGATCCAAGGGAGTCGAATATCGCCAAACAGCACTGGGATATTGACGATCTTAAGACCGCCCATGAACAGCATGGTCGCGGCAACGCCCTGCACCGAGAACTTGAAATATGGTCCGACACCACGGATGTCGTCATAGACGCCCAGCAAGAAAATGAGTGAAGCCGGGAGGATGATCGTGAGCAGCGTCTTCAAGGAAAATGCTGCGTGCATCCGGGGGCTATGAAGGGCCCAAAGGACCGCCATCCCCATGCACAGCGAGAAGGAGAAGAAGATCGCTACTCCGCCGAGACGCGGCAGGGGGCTGGAATGCAGGTGGCGCTCTTGTGTGGGAACCGCCACCCAGCCGCGAGCTGTGGCGAAATCGCGTACGTAGCGCGTCAGCACAAAAGCCGACAGCAGCGCTAAAACAAATGTCCCGAGGAAAACGCCAGTCAACGAAGCCACCTTCAGCCAAGCAGACATGCGGACGCGGCATGACTGCTCAACATTCTTCCAAAGTATTGCAGCGAAGCCCTACGGTTAATAGTTAGTGAATTGATTCCTGACGAAGTTGCGAGTCCTCCGACTGTAGCAGTACGAGAAAGAGAGTTTCAATCACCCTGCTGCAGAAACCTGTGGAAAACTCATCCACGGTCTCGCCGATCGCGAGATCGCAACCTATGCTGCTGTGCTAAACTGCTGTTCAAAATCTCACTTATCACTTCAGGGGTAATCTGATGGAGTCGGGCACCTCGGGTCTCGGTCGCTGCGGGCGCGTTTTCTTAATTCTGTCTACGGTATTGTTGGTGGCGGTGAGCGGTGCTGTCGCTCAGCAACCGGCAAATAGCGCGCCAGCAGGAAAGACGGATGTTCCCGCACAGCTTCCGGCAGCTCAGCCAATCTCGCAGGCGGCAACGAATCCGTCGGGAACGGCCGCGACGAGCCCTTCAATTACGCCTGAGACCGCGAAAGATTCTCCAGACCAGTCGGCTTTGGTGAAGCTGGGTCCCGGAGACCTGATCGAAGTGAGCGTTTATAACGTTCCCGAGCTGGCCACCAAGGCACGGGTGAGCAACTCTGGCGACGTTTACCTGCCACTGATCGACTACGTGCACGTCGATGGGCTGACGCAGGAAGAAGCGCAGACGCTGATCGAAAAGCGGCTGGCGGACGGAGGATTTGTCCGCAGTCCGCACGTTACGATTTTCGTCGACGAGGCCGCTTCGCAAGGTGTGACGGTCATTGGCGAAGTGATGAAGCCTGGCATTTATCCTGATGTCGCGGATCACAAGCTCTATGAAGTGATTTCGGAGGCGGGTGGGTTCAGCGCGGCTGCCTCGCGCAAGATCGCGGTCATTCGGCGAAACCAGCCGGATCCGATTCGCATTAACTTGCCGCACAATCTTGCTGACGATCTCAGCGGGAATATCGACATCCTGCCGGGCGACACGATCAACGTGCCGCGGGCTCCAATCATTTATGTGGTGGGGGATGTGGGACGTCCGAGCGGCTTGCTGGTGGACAACGGCACGCTCACGGTGTTGCAGGCACTGGCCTTGGCTGGTGGTACGAACCGCACCGCGAAATTAGGCGACGCCCGAATCCTTCATAAGGGGCCCACGGGGACGACCGAAACGAAAATCCAAGTCAAGAAGATGCTGGAGGCCAAGGCGCCAGACGTGACTCTGCAGGCGGACGATATTCTTTTCATTCCGGTCAGCGCCGGCAAGGTAGCCGCAGCCAAGACGGCTGAGGTTGCAATAGCATTGGCCACGGCAGCCTCGATTTACGCTATTCATCCGTAGGCTTCTCGGGTTACGCTCTGGTCGCCTCTCGGTCTAGCCCGCCAGTCTCTGCAGAACGTCGATGTATTTTTCAGCCGTTTTTCCGCGAGAGAAGTGTCGCAGGATGTGTTCCCTTCCCTTTTGACCCAAGGCTGTAGCGAGTCCACGATCTGCGGATAAGTGTTGGATAGCTTTCATTAACGCGTCGGCATTTTCGGGCTCGATCACGATTCCGGCGGCGGCATCTTCGATAATCTGCCGGGCTTGACCATCGACCCCGAGAATTACGGGACGCGCGCACGACATGAACTCCAGCATCTTCGTTGGAATAACCGTCTTGAAGATATCGGTCTTCTTCAGCAGGACCAGACAAGCGTCGGAAGCAGAAATGAAGGCGGGGATGTTTTCGCGCGGCTGCTGATCGAGAAAGGTTACGTTCGTCAATCCGCGGGATTGCGCGGTGGCTTTGATTCTCTCTTTTTCTGCGCCCTCGCCCACCAGCAAAAAGTGCGCGTCTGAATTCTGACGCTGCAGCTGGGCGGCGGCATCGAGCAGAGTTTCCAGTCCGTGGGCCATGCCCATGGTTCCGATGTAGCAGACGAGGAATTTTCCGTCGGCACCTAACTCACGCCTTAGTGACATGTTGGCCGCTGGGGATGCTGGCGCAAAGAGCTCGGTCTCGACGCCATTTTCGACGATCGAAATTTTCTCCTCGGGAACACGCCAGCGCTGGATCAGATGCTGCTTGAACGCTGGCGCAACTACGACGATGTGATTGGATCTCCGGTATAGAAAATCGGCGACCCTCGCCAACGTGTGGTGCAGAAGTGAATTCTCATCGCCAACTCCGACAGCGGTTAACGATTCAGGCCAGAGATCGCGCACTTCGAAGACGAATGGAACCTGGCGCGCGAAGTGGACCCACCAACCGGAGAGGCCGACCAAGAGCTGTGGCGACGAGGCAATGATCACGTCGGGACGAGCCAGGGCAGTACCGCGCAGAGCCGCGGATAGGCAGAAAGAAGCATAGTTGCGCATGCGCTCATGCGCTTTGCGGTTGGGCAAAGGCCAGAGCCAGGTGCGAAAGACATCCACCCGGCCCACCTCTTCGCGGGACACCATCCGCCGCAAACGAGCGCGCCATTCTGGGGGAACGACTCCGGTGGGGTGATTCGGGAATCCGGTGAGGATCGATACATCGTGTCCAGCCTGCGCCCAGTGGCGGGCAAGTTCGGATGCACGGGCGGCGGGCGCGCCCATCTCCGGCGGAAAATACTGTGAGATGTAGAGAATTTTCACGCGAGTTTAGTAATAACAGAGCTTAAACGCGCTCTTGTAGCAGAGGGCGCGGGTGCGTTTGCTGCGGCTGCGGCTGTAACTCTCCCAGCGATCGGCGACGCGGGCGAACGTGTCTTCTCCGGTAAGGCGATGCATGATTCGCAACTGCACGATGTGCAACTGATGATAGAACGAGCTGGCCACCATAGGCAGGCGTGTGCCGGACTGCTCGTAGAGCGACCAGAATCCCAAGTCGTAGCGGTCGAGATTGTGCAGCATGGTTCTGACCGCGCGCGAAAAGAGTTCCTTT
The DNA here is from genome assembly GCA_963706645.1 of uncultured Acidobacteriaceae bacterium. Classification (GTDB taxonomy): domain Bacteria; phylum Acidobacteriota; class Terriglobia; order Terriglobales; family Acidobacteriaceae; genus Sulfotelmatobacter. The sequence goes on along the minus strand of CAVPNR010000017.1, from coordinate 50,662 downwards.
GCCGAAGAATCTTTGGTCGCGAGGAAGTAATCGTAGATGACCCCACGATGCCCAGATGAATCCGTTAAGAATGTGGGTGGGGGGCGAGACGATGTATTCCTCGAACCACAAGTCCCCAGATTCATCCGTAAAGGCGACGCCTCCATCATCCACGGGGACATGGAAGCAGGCGAGAGCGCGTTGGGCCGCCTCCAGATATCGCGCGTCACCGGATTCCTTGTGCGCACGCACCAGTACGGAGATTCCCTGCCCCTGCGCGAGCGCCGAGTACCATGGGGCGCGAAGAGTGTCGCGGTATTCCCAATCGAAGTGGTGATTCCAGACGGCGAGTCCTTGCGCGTTCTCCTCGAGGCGCGAGCAGAGCCAGTTCGCGACTATGAAGAATTTGCTGCGTCGTTCTGGGTCGGACGCGCGATGGTACAAGTTGTAGTTTCCCAGTCCGTATTGCGCGATCGCGATGGGGTTGTACTGCAGGCCGATGCGGCCGTGATAGTCGAGTTGCGGGACGCCGGAAGAATCGTAGAAGCCCCGATAGTCCGCCTTCTCGGCGAACAGCATGTAGTATTCGCCCAGTTCCTCGACGGTCGCATTCGGATTCTCCGCGGGAGTTTCATGCCAGAACGTAAGGTGGCTCTTGCCACCGAAAAGGTAGGCGCTGAAAATGCGGCGGTAGTAGCTGAGGCGGGGCAAGGGTTCCGAGTTGACTCAATTCATATTACGGCACAACACACAACGAGCGAACGGCTGTCGAGTTGCGCTCGACGGACAGCCGAGGGCGGCTGTCCCCACATAACGTCACGGGGCGACGGAATAGAGCGAGGTGACCATGTCGTCGGATTCGACAGCCACTGTGGTCAGGGCCAGGAATGGCGTCGTGTTGTGGCCATCGGGCATGAAGGCGTTGCCGTACTGAAACAGGCCCATGGGCCAGCGGTCTTTTTGCCATGCGCGCAGCAGGTGCCAGTCCCGGGCACTTCCGCCGATGCCGCCGTAGAGACGAACGTGGCGGTCCCAGTTCACTTCGCTCGGCTCCACCATCGTCGAGAAGAAGACTCGATTTCCAACGCGGCATCCATAGATGGACGAACTGCTGATCGGTGCAACCTGCAACAACGATTCCCGACGGTCGAGGCGATAGATGTAGTTCGGTTCCAGTGGCGTGTCGGAAGAAAAATAGAGGCCATCTTCGGTAGGAATGGCTGCAACTGCGCGAGTCTGTTGCTGGCCTTGCAAGACGGATTCGACCCTACTGAAATCGCAGGTGGCGCGCAGGATGCGGCATTCGTCGCCATAGTCACCGGTCATGATCCAGAGGCAATCTCCCCAGGGATCGTGAACAATATTATGGATGTGGCGGATCGCGCCCTTGGGAAAAGTGTAGGCGACGCTCCACGTCGCACCGGCATCGGTAGACGCGTAGACGTGGACTTCGTGGCGAGCGCTGTTGTCGAAATATTCTCCCCAGTAGATTGGGCCACTGGGAACGGCGGTGACGTGCAGCGGGCGCGTACCGCGGAGGATGGGGTGCGTGCGGCGAAATTCGGAATCGCCAGGGCGAAGCGTGACGATAGCTCCCGGAACAGCAGCGACGAACGCGCCTGAGGACAGAACCGCAAGTGCGTGGAATCCATCGCGGAACAGGCGCGCAGACAAGCCGTTCATCACCGAGAGACGACGGCGCCATTCTGGATGAAACTGGGCCACTGGCAGCCATGTCAGATCGCCACAAGGATTCTGAACGTGGGCACGCATCAATTTGTAACCGTGCGAGGAGTACAGCTGATCGCCGGACCATGCCAGTGCACGTAGCCGCGGGAAACGTCCCGCAGCGATCAAGCGTCCGTGCAGATCGATCGCAGTCTCTTTCATTTCCTTTGGCGCATTCGCGAATTCAAGGCAAGAACGTTTTCATGCAGAAGCAACTTCCGCCCGCTTTTTCAAACTCGGAGGTATCGACGATGACCGGCGTGAGGCCTTCCTGATGAAGGATCGATTCCAATGGTGGCGTCATGTAAGGAGTAATGTATCTGCCGTTGATCACGATGCCGTTACCCATGAAGCGGTGAGCCTCATCGGCGGTGAGCAAGTGCACCCGCTTCCAAATTCTATGCAGAGAAGCAAGAGCCTCGGTGGAGTAGGCGCCGGGAAAGATCAACGCCGCGTCGTTGTTGAGCGGACAGAGGCAGGTGTCGAGGTGATAGCAGTAAGGATCGACAAGCCGTAGGGGTACGACTGGAATTCCCATTTCGGACATTGCTGCCGCAAATTTTTCCACGCCGCCCAGCGTGCTGCGGAAGCCATAGCCGGCGTAAATGCGAGAGCCGTCGGGATGCCAGAGCAAATCGCCGTGGCCTTCCAGGTAGTCGTCGCCATAGTTGAGATCGATCACGCGATAGTTTCGAGCGCGAAACCAATCCACGTAGAAAGATACTTCGCGATGACGCGATGGATAGACCATCCGGCTGGGCACGGCGAATTTCCCATATCCAATTTTCTCGCCGACAAAAACCTGATTGGCGGCGAACACCATATCTTCGAGGCCCTCGATGGGAGCAATCGTTTCAACCTCGCATCCATTCTGTTGCAAAACGCCACACAGAGTTTCCCATTGAGTGCGCGCTTTCACTCGGTCCACTGCGGAATCTCTCGACATGTACGGATTTTTCTGATCGACGACATCGAAATAATGCGGCGGACACAGAAGGACCGTGGGCATACGATTGAATGGTAGCTGGGTGAATAGAGCAGAGGCAAGGAAACTGCGACGGAACTTCGGCAGTCGGTGCCGACTATTCGTCACGATTGGAGGGAATGCCGATCAGAAAGATTGCGGCATGCGGGAAATCTCCCGTCGGCACAATAAGAACTCCATGGCAGGCGACGTGCTATTGATTTGGATTCCAGTTGCTCTGCGAGATTGTTCTTTGCAGACCAGAAGGCAGTGAGAAAATGCTCAGCCGATGTGCTAATGCCCAATGTAGCAAACCTTTCCTCAAACTCCGGGAAGGCAAACTGTTTCTGGTCGAGACCGACCGCTTGACCAAGCCAGGAGAATCGGCCGTGCCTCCATTTGTTCGAGCCCGGCAGCAGCAACGCTGCGTTGAGCACTACTGGCTGTGTGATGACTGCGCCACGCACTGGACCCTCATCTACGACCGTGACCACGGGATTGCTCTAGCGCCCCTGCATCGACCGGCAGCAAGCGCGCCCGAAGCAGCTCGGTCCGCACACAGCGGCGTGGCGTAAGCAATCCAAGCAGGTTCTTCGTTGTGCGTCTCCAGCGTAGCTCTTTTCTTAGGCGTACCCGTCTTTCGCCCAAATCTTCCAATCCTCGCGGACGGCGTTCAACATCCGTTCTGTGGCCTGGTGCAGCCACCTCCCTTTCTGCTTCTGCATATGCTTGAGGATGGGCTTGCGAGCCGTCTTCATACCGAGATGGATGTTTGCAGTTTCCCATCCCATGGCCCGGAGCAAGCGCAATTCCTTGCCGGGCGCGCGCATCGCGGCCAGTTCGACACGCGAGCAATGGGGACTCAGCCTGCGCACGATCCAACGCCCACGCAGCTGAACGAATGGATCGGGACAGCGAACCGCCCGGCTGATGATCGTCTGATACAAAATCTCGGCGGGTCCCTGGTCATCCTTGGCCCAATAGCACGCGGATGACACGAGGGCTTTGGCCTCGCGGGCAACTCTGCCACCGCGCCAGTCGGTCACGGCCACATAGCGGGCGTGCCCCAGGCTGCCGAGGCCGGCGATGCGACTGGCCAACCGGTACGGCAAATCCCGGGCAGGCATGAGATGCTCGATCGCGTCAATCGCGCTGATTGGCACCGCCCCTTTTACGGTTGGAAGGGCGTCGATCTTTCCCCAGAAGTGGACAGGGTCGCGGAGTTCGCTTTCGGCAATCTGGCGCAGCCACTCGTTTTTCTCGCCCAAGACGAAGGCGAGTCCGCCCTCTCGCAAGCTTTCGCGGTAGCCCTCCAGAAGGGCATCGCAGATATCCTTCTGCTTAAGTGCGAGGTGGCCGCCTTCGGCCGCCAAATGCGCACTCACCGCCAGGCGCACAAGATCATTCGCGTAAGACAGGGGATGGGATTCGTCGAAGTCGTTGACACCCCAGATCAGACGTCCCTCAGCGTCGCGCCACGTGCCGAAGTTCTCTACGTGCAGGTCGCCGACCGCCAGCACATGGGGGCCTTTGGCAAGATCGGGACACACTTTCGGCCAGACTTGCGCCCAACGGTAATAGGTGGCGCGCAGAAAAGGAAAGACCGCTGACTTCATATTGGCGTGCTTGATGCTGAGATCCTTCTTCACGAGGTCGGTGCGATGGCCGAGCCAATCTTCGAACTGGTGGGTCGCTTTAACGATGTTCATAGCGCCGCAACGATAGCGAGGCAGGGGACGGAAGTCAACGGGTAGGAGATATAGGAGAGCAACAAGAGGAGGCCACTACCAGGCGTTGGTGAAGGCTGGTTCGCCTTGCATCCAGCGCCTGGCAATTGCAGGAAGTATCAGGCACATCTCGTACAGATTAGTGCTTGTAATAGGCCGCGTTCTTTTCGACGAATTCCTTTTTGCCTTCGGGCACATCTTCGAGGGCGTGAATGGAATCGGAGCCGCAAGCCGGAATACATGCGCCGCAATCGATGCAGCCCTCGGGGTCGACGTACATCTGAGTGGCAGCTTCGAAGCCGGGCTCGTCGGTCTTGGGGTGAATGCAGTCGGTGGGGCAGACTTCGACGCAGAGAGAGTCTTTGATGCAGTTATCGGTGATTACATAAGCCATGGTGAATCGGTCTCCAGAATGAAATGAGCACTTCCGGCCCGCTCAAGTGTGAGTGTAAGAAGGTCGGCGGGATCGAGCGGTGATTCTGATCACAGGCGGATGTGCGTGAACGAAACAGAGCGGATTGGTGGGCGCGATCGGTGGCGTACACGACGGCCACGAACCAGTTCACGATTTCCGGTGGGAATGTTCATTATGATTTGAACGGGAACCAGGTCACCGACAATCTCGGCACAACCTACACTTGGAGTCCCTTCGGCAACCCGGCCAGCATCAACAGCAGCACGAACTTGATTTATGATGCTCTGGGGCAGATGGTGGAGCAGCAGAATGCGTCGGTCTATACGCAGATCCTGTACAGTCCGGCCGGGAAGACGGCCATCATGAACGGGCAGACCTTGATCAAGGCTTTCGTCTACCTGCCGGGCGGGGAGACTGCCATCTACAACTCGTCGGGTCTGGCGTATTACCGCCATGCCGATTGGCTGGGCAGCTCGCGTCTGACTACGACGGCGTCGCGGACGATCTACTCCGACTCGGCTTATGCCCCATTCGGCGAACAGTATGTACCCTACGGCACTGCCGATGCGTCGTTCACAGGCCAGAATTCTGACACGAATAGCACTCTCTACGACTTCACTTTTCGCGAGCACAGCCCGACCCAAGGGCGGTGGATTTCACCTGATCCGGCGGGGATGTCGGCTGTCGATCCCACAAGTCCGCAGACGTGGAATCGCTATGAGTACGTGATAAACAATCCGCTGGCATTTGTTGATCCACTGGGTCTTTGCGGTGAGCCCGCTTCTAACAGCGGCTGGGTGTTCGTAGCCTTCGCTGCTTGTCCGAATCCCGACCCTAATCCGTCCTACTCCCCCTGCGGCCCAGGTTTGGGTTACTTCGTATTAAACGGCTATGTCTTCTGCGGGCCGCCGGCAAATCTCGGTACAATTCTTTCGCAAGTATCAGGGCAGGTCGGCCAGAACGGCAGCGGCGGTGGCAGCGGCGGTGGCAGTGGCGGTGGCAGTCGCGCCCCCTGGTACAAGAACCCTTGCGTCACGGGTGCCCTCGGCAAAGGCACTTTGAATGTTGGCATCGATGCAATTGGACTGATCCCTGAAGCTGGCGGTATTTCCAGAATGATTGGCCATGGGGCCGGATACGTTGGGGTGGTAGCCGATCGGACAGGGTTTAAGATTGTTGATGCAGTTGAACACTCGACGAAGGCCGTCCGCGGTGCCGCGGACCTGTTTGATGCGTCTCCTGAGGGTTTGCTTTCAGCCGGCCTAACCGTTGTTGGGTTTATACCTGGTCTGGGACAAATAGCTTCAGGAGCAGAAATCGTTGTTGATGTTGTTAAGACAGGAATGGAGATCGCAGAATGCCACTAACCAGCGAAATCAAGGACGAAATTAGGGCCGCTAAGAAAATATGGTTGCCTTGGTGGGGCGTGCTGTGTTGGATGGCTGCCTGTGCGCTCATCGTTTGGCCGCTTGTTGAGCTTGGAAGATTTGATCTTGCGACGCCAATCCTGAATTGCATTGGAGTACTTGGTTTTGTCATCGTTTTTAAACGGAAACTGGGCCGGCGTGCGTGGTTCTGGATCACTATGACCATCATCGCGGCGCTTCATGTCCCGTTGATTGTGTTTATTCCCTGGACCACCAAGTGGGTTCCTGCGTTGGCGATTGCCGTCATCGACTCTGTGGATTTTATCGTGATACTCACGATTCTTGCTGTTGTAAGGAAATTCGTGGAAGAGGTGGGTGGCCCAGGCTCTTGATCTCGCTGTCACCACCAGCTCCCGTGGGTGCCCCATCCTTCGTGCACTTTGCGAAGGGTGGGAATCCCGACTACATGCGCAACGCACTACCAGTCTTTGTACTTAGTCCCATCGAGCCCAGTGCCCTCCGACTTGGTGTAAATGTCGAACACACTCTGCCCACCCCACGAGTCGGAATCAGGATCGTCCTGCATCGACCGCAGTCCCCACTCTTTGCTCCTCGTCATTGGGTCGATCGGAATGGAACGCAGGAAGCGCATCTTTTGCCCGCCTTGGGCCTCGACACCCTTTACCAAGGTTTCGAGATCCGGTGGATAGCCACCGCTGTCGGCCTTGATCTGGAACGCGCCACGCTCGCTCGCCTGCTTGTAGGTGTCGATCGCATCGCGCATCTGCCACAGGGCGCGCCGCGGTTCCTTCTCTTTCTGCCGTTGGATTGTCAGCCGCGCCATCGGCAACGCCATCATCGTGAGGATCGACAGGATGGTCGCCGCGATGATCAACTCCATGAGCGTGAAGCCGCGCTCAGGATTCGCGCTCCGTTTCCTACAGGAGATGGCTCTGCGATCGACGGATGATTACAATCACGCGGAACTGTGACCGCGGTCACAGAAATACATAAGCGACAGGTCTTAAATAAGCACAATTGAACTAGGCCTTCTAGTCATAGGATCGCCCGGCCGCACCCACAGAACCCCACAAGCCGTTACCCCAGACGGCAGCGGCCGGGCGCTTGAAGGCTCAAAGAGATTGGCTGCCCTCCCCACTCCCCCTTTCCCCTCAACCGAATGAATCCACTCCTTGTTAGTCTGATCCCATGCGTGTGCCGATAGACACACCGTGGCTTCCAGCACACTGATTCACCTCCTTCTCCGGCACGTCAACCAGCTTATTTTCAATCAGATACCGTTTGGCCGCACTCCTGCCTCTCGTATTGTCGCAAGGCAAATTCAACCGGAGGCGGACATGGAACGCAGGGTTGGCAGGACGACGACGAAGCGAGCAGCGGGAATCATCCTGGCGTTCTTCAGCGTCGCGATCGCACGCCCGGCATTTGCGCAAGTCGTCACGCAAAGCGCGAAGCCAGCCGAGGCCGATCCGATCCACCGGGTCGTGTTGGTGAGCATTCCGGACCGCAAGCTTGCGGTCATCGAAAACGGCAACGTCATCGCAGCCTTCCCGGTCGCAGTCGGGGCGACCGCGAGTCCCAGCCCCACCGGTGAATTCCAGATCGTCAACCGTGTTGCGAACCCCACCTACTACCGCCCCGGCCTAGTGATCCCAAGCGGCAAAGACAATCCAGTGGGCACGCGCTGGGTCGGGCTCAGCCGGAAGGGCTATGGGATTCACGGCACGAATGCACCGCGGTCCGTGGGACACGCGGCTTCGCACGGTTGTATCCGGTTGCGTAATCGGGATATCGAAAAGCTCTTCACGATGGTGCAGGTTGGCGACGTAGTTCAGATTCGCGGCGAGCGCGACGAACAAGTGTCGCAGATCTTCGGCGGTGGCGCGGACGACACGACAGTGGCTGCGGCCGACTCTGCCGAACCAGACGGCGCTCAAGAGCAATCTTCGACGTTTTGACGCAGCAGGAATTTAGAACTCAAAGTTCAAAGTGCTCAGGAGGACATTATGCAAATGGCAATCACATTCATGGCGGTGGTAGCAGGAATGATCTTCTCGCTGGCGGTGGCGTTGCTGGCGGAAGAACTGATCTTCGGGCAGGTATTCCGTCTGTTCTTTTCCCGGCAGACGGTCGCAGTGAAATCGGAACAGAAGCGCTAAGGCGCAAAGGAGAACGACAATGCTGGCGTTGCGGTATTTGCTGATTGCCGGTGGCCTCGGGATGATTCTCGTGGCCGTGAGCATTTTGGGTTACGACTTGTATCTTGAACTGTTGTACCGACGGGCGCTCGCAACACCCGAGGCGGGCACGGTGCCGCCGCTTCCCGAGTGGCGCTGGCGGACATCGCTGGCGTTGGCACTGCTGGCGTGGGGACCGATTCTGCTGGCGTTTAGCATCGTTGTCGTGCCGAGCGGCATGGCGGGAATTCGCGTGAGCGAAATGAGCGGCACGGTGCCAGGGACTTTGTACCCGGGCGTTCATTTTGTTGTGCCGCTAGTCGAGGACGTCGCGCTGTTCGATACGCGCGATCAGGTCTTCACCACAGGAGTGACCGAGGACGGAAAGAACGCTGCAGCAAACGTTTCGAGCAAGTCACAACTGCTCGACGTGCAGGCCAAGGAAGGACTGACGTTGGGACTCGCGATCACCGTGCGTTACCGGCTCGATCCCAAGCGGCTGGACTACATTCAGAGCAACCTGCCGCGTCCGGTAGAGAAGGAGATTGTCCCTCCGATCGTGGCGAGTGTGTGGCGCGAACTGGTTCCGAACTACACGGTGCGGGATGTGTTCTCAGCAAAGAGGGAAGAAGTGCGGCAGCGAGCAGCCGGCATGATCACGCAGAAGCTGTCGGCCGATGGAATCGTGGTGAAAGAAGTGATGCTACGGGACATCCAGTTGCCGGAAGAGTACGCGAAGGGATTGGAGACGCTGCTGCTCAAAGAGCAGGAGAACGACCGCATGGGCGTGGAAACAGAGTTGAAGCAGAAACAGGTGCGCATCGCCGAACTTGAAGCCGAGGCGACGAAGGTGCAGCAGATCAAGGCAGCGGAGGGCGAGGCACAAGTTCATGTGTTGCAGGCCAAGGGCGAATCCGATGCCATGCAGTACACGCTGCCGCTGAAAGAAAAACAGATCCAGCAGAGCAAACTGGAAGCCGAAGCGCGGAAGGAAGCGACCATTCAAAATGCGGAAGCCGCGGCTCAGGCCAAAGTCATCGACAGCAAGGCCGAAACCGAACGCAGAGAATTGCTGGCCAAGGCGGAGGCGGATCGTATTCGCGTGACGGCGGCTGCCGATGCGGAACGGATGTCGAGCGAAGCGGCGATTTTGAAACAGAATCCGCTGCTCATCAACAAAATCGTGGCGGAGCGACTTTCCGACAAACTGCAGATCATGATGGTTCCGGCCGACGGCAAGTTCTTCTTCGCTAATGACGTGCTGCATAGTATGAGCGCGGCCAACCAGGCTAGCCAGGCTGAGGAACAGCCGAGATAGGCGCTTCGCGGAGTGACTACCAAATCAAAATCCCCACCCCTTCGACTGCGCTCGGGGCAGGCTCTCTCGCTGAAGGAAGAGGAGGGGTGGGGAACACGGAGCATCGCTGATTCAGCGGTGTCCAAACAGTACAGGGAGCGGGGAATGGCTTATGCGCGCAGCGGTTTATAATTTGGGCATTCCAAACGCCATCCTGAACTCAGTGAATCGAATCTCGCGAACCGCGCTAAGTTGCCGATTCGCGATGCAACTCTCTTTCGTGGTCTTCACTTTGGCAATCGTTGCGGTCGCCACAGATTGGAGCGGGCCGGAGCAGCAACTCGCGCGCAAGATTGTTGCGGTCACCGGGCCCGGCGCAGTCGCCCTTACCGTCGAGAACCGTTCTTCCCTCGGGAAGCGTGACAGCGAGATTGTGCAAAACGGTCTGCGCGCTGCGCTCGAAGGGCTCGGGCTTCATTTTGTAAAAGCCGAGCAGTCGGCCGCCACAGTCGTGATTTTTCTTTCTGAAAACCCTGCGTCTTACGTATGGGTAGCGGAGATTCACCAAGGCGCCGGGGAGTCTTCGGTGGTCATGGTGTCGCTGCCACGTCCTGCGGGCGCGACGATGTCCCGCGAGTCCGTTCCCCTCAGCATGCGCAAGATCTCATTGTGGACGCAGGACGATCCCATTCTCGACGTTGCCGTGCTCGAGGAAAATTCGATGCCCACGCGCATCGCCGTGCTCGACGCGGAGAAAGTTTCGCTCTACAGAATGCAGAGTGGAAAATGGCAGGCGGAGCAAACGGCAGGTATCGTCCACGCGCGGACATGGCCGAGGGATATGCGCGGAAGGCTCATTGTTGCGAGAGATCACCTGCTCGATGCGTATCTTCCCGGAGTCATCTGCCGCAGCTCCGCGGGAGCACCGTTGGCGCTGAACTGTCGCGAGACCGATGATCCGTGGCCACTCGTTCCGGCCACTCTAGGCGGAGGATCGTTTCCAGTCTTTCCAAGTGCCGGATCGTCTGCGGTGGCTATTCCTCCGATGGGAGCGTTCTTCGCGCCGACGCGCAATTTTTTCACGGGCGCGCTAACCCCGGGCGTGGGCAAGTTCACAATCGTGCCCAAGTTCTATTCCGCAGCCTTACTGCCGCGCGAGAAATATCTTCTGTGGCTCTTTGCCGCCACGGATGGCCGCGTGCACATGGTCGACGGCATCAGCGACCAGGTAGTCAAGCTCGGCTGGGGTAGCGATCTGACGAGCGTCAAGACTCCGTGCGGCGCCGGTTGGCAGGTGCTGGCCACGAGTTCGGCAGAAGAGACTGGCGATTCCATGCGCGCCTACGAGTTTCCGGATCGCGACCCAGTCGCTGTGAGCGCTCCTGTCGACTTTCCAGGCAGCGGCGCGATTACTGCATTGTGGACCGAAGCGAAGGGCGACACGGCTATCGCGGTTGCGAAAAATCGAGAGACAGGAACTTATGAAGCGTTTCGGCTGGCGGTGGTTTGTAGTCAGTAGCATGATGATCGGGGCTCTTGCGGCGGTCGCCGAGACGCGTCCGCAGTACGGAGGAGTGCTGCATGTTGCCATGCGGGCCTCTCCGGCGTCGCTGGATCCCGTGGACCTGGACCCGGCAACTCTTGATCCTGCAAAGAATGCCGAGCGGGATTCCTTCGCGCAATACGGTCTGACCATGCTCATGTTCGACACGCTGGTCGTCGCCGATGAGAACGGACATATCCAGCCCCGGTTGGCCACGTCATGGCAGGCCACGCCGGGAAATCAGCGACGTCAGTTTCGCATACGTCACGGGGTGAAGTTCCACGACGGCACTGCGCTCACTGCCGAAACTGCGGCAGCATCGCTGCGTGCCGCAAATCCGTCGTGGAATGTGAGTGCCGAAGCTGACACCGTTGTGATCGAGTATTCCAAGTCCGACACCGAGTTGCTGGCGGAACTGGCGTTACCGCGGAATGCGATTTCGAAAGCGAATCCCGCCGGCGCGCCCAGCGGCACCGGGCCGTTCCATGTGGTTGAATGGCAGCCGGGGAAAAAGTTGTCTCTGGCAGCGGAGGAGAATTGCTGGCGCGGCCGCCCGTTCCTCGATGCCGTCGAGATCGAGATGGGAAAGACCTTTCGCGACCAGATGACGGCGCTCGAACTCGGTAAGTCGGATCTTGTGGAGGTAGCGCCGGAACAGTCGCACAGAATCTCTCAGGAAGGACGCCAACTGATGAGTTCGCCGCCGCTGGAGCTACTGGCACTGTTCTTCACACGCGACGCTGCGTCGCCGGACGAGAAACTTCTGCGCGAGGCGCTGGCCCTGTGCGTGGAGCGAGGTTCGATCCGCAGTGTATTGCTGCAAGGAGCAGGACAACCGGCAGCCGGAATTCTTCCGAACTGGATGAGCGGCTACGGATTTGTGTTCTCCACCGACGCGGATTTGCCACGAGCGAGGCAGACGCGCGAGCAAGTCCGTACAGTCCCGACGTGGACACTGGGTTACGATGGCAGTGATCCGGTGGCCCGAGTACTGGCCGAACGCATCGCGCTCAATGGCAAAGATGCGGGATTGTCGTTGCAACCTACACTAGGGCCGACCGCCGATCTGCGGTTACTGCGAATTCCGCTGGCGCCCGATCCGTGGATTGCCTTGACCAGCGTAGCCTCGCTCGCGGGCAGGCCCCTGGGAAAAGAAGGTGGTTCCGTCGAAGATTTATACGCGGCGGAGCTGGCGCAGCTGGGGACGAAGCGCTTTGTCCCACTTTTCCATCTGCCGGTCTCTTACGCTGCATCGGCGAATTTAAGAAACTGGGCGCTGCGCTCCGATGGAGGTTGGATTCTAGACGATGCCTGGATTGGAAATGGCAAACCCTAATCGATGAGCTTTCGCCGCAAACTTCTGGCCGTTTTCGCGCTGACCGTATTCCTGTCGGTGGCGGCTGTGGCCTTGCTGGTGCTCGGCGTGATCCGCAACGCGTTCGAGAAGACCGAAGATCAGCGCACTACGGCGCTGGTCACGCAGTTTCAGCGCGAGTTTGCCCGCAGGGGAGACGACGTAGCGCGGCGCGTCGAAGCGATCGCCACATCCACTCCCGTCAGCCGCATGGCGACCACGTTGAACGGTACGTCGGCAGATTCTGCCGAATATTTTGATCTAGCCCGGCAGATGGCAGAGGGTTATCAACTCGACTTCCTGGAATTTCTGGACGGGCACGGATCCATCATTTCTTCGGCGCAGTGGCCGGCGAAGTTCGGCTATCCCGACACCGCCTTTGAGAATCTGTCCGCGTCGAGTGGCGAGAGCGCATTCCTGAAACGTGAGGAGTTGCAGGACTCGACCGCTTTGGGACTCTTCGCGGTGCGAGCGACGCGCATCAGTGAGCATCCGGTCTACGTGATCGGAGGCCGGAGGCTCGACAGGAACTTTCTCACTGGCCTCGACCTGCCAGCGGACATGCGCGTCCTGCTCTATCAGAACCGCAACGATCGTTTCTCTCCCGACTCGCTTCTGGATCCGACTGCTCCGGGCAATGGTCCAGACAGCGTGCGGCCGGCTGACAAGTTCGCAACGTTGGTCGAGGCAGTAAAGCAGTCCAACCAGGAGATGACCGGAATTGTGTCTTGGTCTTCGGATCAAGCAGATGAAGAAGTGTTTCACGCGATTCCTCTGCGGGGCACGGGCAAGGATCGTCCGTTGCTGGGGATTTTGCTGGTTGGGCATTCGCGGCGGTCTTATGTCGAACTGAAGCGTCGCATTCGTGCGTCGGCATTGCTGGCCGGAGGCGGCGGGATCTTTCTGGCGATCCTGCTGAGCAGTTGGGTGGCCGCACGGGTAACGCGTCCAGTGGTGCAATTAGCAGGCGCGGCTCAGGATGTGGCCGCGGGTAATTGGGAGACGCGAGTGGAGATTCACGGCAGCGACGAGGTCGCGCAACTCGCGAAATCGTTTAATCGAATGACAGCGGAATTACTGGCGCAGAAAGAGCGACTCGTGCAGACCGAGCGAGTCGCGGCCTGGCGCGAGTTGGCGCGGCGTCTCGCCCATGAACTGAAGAACCCGCTATTCCCTCTTCAGCTCACGGTCGAGAACCTGATGCGCGCCCGGACCCAGAGTCCCGATCAGTTCGACGAAGTCTTCCGCGAAAGCGCGAGCACGCTGCTAGCGGAGATTTCGAACCTCAAGAAGATCATCGGCCGCTTCAGTGAGTTTTCGAAGATGCCGCAGCCACAGTTGCAGGCTGTGATGGTGAATGAAGTCCTGGAGCAGATCGTGAAGCTCTATTTGGCACAACTGCACGCGCCGGGACGCGCTCCGATCGAGTGCCACTTAGAGTTGGCTGGGAATCTCGGGACCATCGCCGCCGATCCGGACTTGTTGCACCGTGCGCTATCGAACCTGGTGCTCAATGCGATGGATGCGATGCCGAACGGTGGGACGCTCACTTTGCGAACCAGGCGCCACGATGGAAAGATGATCATCGAAGTTGCCGACACCGGCTTTGGGCTCACATCCGAGGAGTGCGAACGCATCTTTACTCCTTATTACACCAGCAAGCAGCACGGAACTGGGCTGGGACTCGCAATCGTACAATCGGTCGTCAGCGATCACCACGGACGAATCAGCGTGCGGAGTGAGCCCGGGCGAGGAACCACATTTGTCATCGAGTTACCAGATAATCTGGAAGGGCTACAGAAAACGCCAGCCGCGCAGGATGCTGGTAAAAGCACCGGGCACTTTGCTGGACGAGAGTAGCGAGGAGGACGGTTGCCACTCAAAGCGCATCTTTTGATCGTCGATGATGAAGCCAACACGCTGGCCTCGCTGTCGCGTGCCTTCCGGCTGGCAGGACACGAAGCGACCGTGTGCGACAACGCTGCGAAGGCTCTGGAATTGGCCAAGGCGCAACATTTCGATCTGATACTTTCTGACGTGGTCATGCCCGGTAAAGATGGACTGACACTGCTGGAAGAACTGAAGGCGCAGGGGGTGGCGGCGCCAGTGGTCATGATGTCGGGGCAGGCGCACATTGAAATGGCAGTGAAGGCTACACGGCTGGGCGCGCTCGACTTCCTCGAGAAACCAATTTCCAGCGACAAGCTCATGCTTACGGTGGAGAATGCACTGAAGCTGCAACGCCTCGAGAGCGAGAACCGGCAACTGCGCCAGCGACTGGGCAAACATGAGATCGTGTGGAAGGGTGAAGCGATGCGGCGGGTCATGACGCAACTGGAACGCGTCGCCGCGAGCGAGTCGCGCGTTTGCATCTTCGGAGAGACGGGCACCGGCAAGGAACTCGTCGCGCGAACGATTCATGAGCGCAGCCCTCGGTCAGGTGGTCCATTCGTGACCCTGAATTGCGCGGCTGTCCCGGCGGAGTTGATCGAGTCCGAACTCTTCGGACACGAGAAAGGCTCATTCACGGGCGCGTCTGGACGCCATATCGGCAAGTTCGAGCAGGCCGATCAGGGAACGATTTTTCTCGACGAGATCGGCGACATGCCCCTGAACATGCAGGCTAAGCTGCTACGGGTGTTGGAAGAGGGCGAAGTCGAGCGCATCGGCGGCGACAAGCCTGTCAGCGTGAACGTTCGCGTGGTGGTGGCAACGCACCGCGATCTCGAAGCGCGCGTGCGCGAGGAGAAATTCCGGCAGGATCTGTTTCACCGCATCCACGTCTTCCCTCTGGTTCTCCCTCCGTTGCGCGAGCGGCGCGACGACATTCCTGCCCTGGTAGAGCATTTTGCCGCACAAGTGAGCGCACAAAATAGTTGGAAACCAGTGCCGTTCACCGCCGATGCGATCGAGGCCCTGCAGTCTCACGCATGGCCGGGCAACGTCCGCGAATTGCGCAATATGGTCGAGCGACTGATGCTGCTGGCCACCGAAGGGCAGGTAGATCTGGCAACGGTGCAGATGGCGCTGCCGAAAACTTCTGCCGGTGGCGCCGCTACGCCAATGGCTATTGGCGCCGGCGCACTCGCCGATCGTGTTCAGTCATTCGAACGTGAAGTGATTCTCGCGGAACTCAAACGCAGCCATCAGAATATGAGCCTGGCCGCAAAAACTCTTGGCCTGGAGCGCAGTCACCTGTATAAGAAAGCGGAACAACTGGGGATCGATCTGCGGGCGATGCGCCGCGAGCAGGGGCCGCAGGATTGACTCATGCACAACTCCCCACTTCTCGCAAAGGACGCGAGAAATGGGGCATCCCGACCACGGAGACGGATTTGCCTAGAACTGTCTTGATTCTCTGCTTCGTCTTCATCGCTTCTATCTCTATTTTTGCTTCGGAACCGCCGTCGCCTCCTACTTACGGAGTGCGCATGGAGCAGGCGTGGATTCCCATGGCGGACGGAGTCCGCCTGGCTGCAACTCTCTACATGCCGGGCGGCGCGAAGGCCGGAGAGAAGTTCCCGGCGCTGCTTGAATATCTGCCTTATCGCAAAGACGATGGCACAGCCGCAGGCGACTATCCCAAGCACGCTTATTTCGCACGCCGTGGATACGTCGGCGTGCGCGTCGACATTCGCGGGTTTGGTGCGAGTGAGGGCGCTCCGCCCGAGCGTGAATACTCCGAGCAGGAACAAGCAGATGGCGAACAGGTGATCGCGTGGCTCGCACGGCAACCCTGGTGCAACGGCAGTGTCGGCATGTTTGGTATTTCGTGGGGAGGCTTCACCGCAATGCAGATGGCGATGCGACATCCGCCGGCTCTGAAGGCGATCGTGGCTCTGCACGCGACTGCGGAATTGTTTCACGACGACGTCCACTACATCGACGGGATGGCGCATGTTGACGAATTCGAACTGAATATGGACATGGCCGAGGGTTGGGTGGGCGCACCGGATTACTCGCTCGACGAAAAGACCCTTGGGCCTAGATTCGATTCACCGCCTTGGTCGCTCCTCTACTTGAAACATCAGCATGATGGTCCGTTCTGGCGTGAACGGGTAAAGCCTTTGAGCGAAATCACTATTCCGACTTTCTTGATCGGCGGCATGCAAGACGGCTATCGCGACAACGTCACAGACATGCTCATGAAGTCCAAGGCGCCGATAAGAGCGATTGTGGGGCCGTGGAATCATTCGTATCCTAACGATCCGGATTTTGGACCCAAGGTGGAGTGGCGCGATCAAGCAGTACGCTGGTTCGATTACTGGCTCAAGGGAAGGGACACTGGAGTCCGAAAGGATCCGCGGCTCGTCATCTTCATGCAGCATTGGCGGCCGCCGGATCCGACTCTGCAGGAAGTGCCGGGGGAATGGCGGCAGGAAGATGCGTGGCCTCCGAAGGAAGCGACGGAAACCACACTCTTCATGCAGGACAATCACACGCTGGATGGATCTGCCGGCCGGACAACGACACATCACCTGAAGTACATACCGACGGTTGGCGTGGAGGCCGGCTTCTGGTGGGGAGAATTGCTGAGCGATCCGCGACCCGTGGACGCGTTCAGCCTGGTTTATGATTCCGCGCCGCTGAAACAAGAGTTGGCAATTCTCGGCCGGCCACATGCACGGCTTAGCGCGTCGGCGACCGCGCCGTTGGCGGATTGGTTCGCGCGGCTTTCCGACGTCGCGCCCGACGGAACCGTAACGCAGATTACCGGCGCGGGATTGAATGGGGCACAACGCGAATCGATGACGGAACCGCGCGATCTGGAGCCCGGGAGAGTCTATCCGCTGGACATCGAGATGCATCTGACGTCGTGGGTATTTCCGAAAGGGCATCGCATTCGCGTAGCGATTTCAAATGCGCTGTGGCCAATGGTGCTGCCGACGCCGTACGCGATGACGACATCGCTCGAACTGGGCGGTCCGAGCGGATCGCGGATCGTCCTGCCAGTCGTTCCGATTCACGGGACGGCAGCGCCCGAGTTCTCGCCGCCTCAGCTGTCCGAGGAGCGATCCGACATCAAAAATGAAGGATTCCCATGGCCCGGAGACTGGACCGTCGAACGCGACGAAGCTCACCAGAAGACGACGGTGCACTGGAAGGGCAAAGATGGATACACATATCCCTGGGGCACGCAAAATGATTTTGAGAATCTTACTTACGAAGGGGACGACGCTCATCCGGAAACCTGCTCGGTGCGCGGTGAAGCAGAGAGCGTATTTGCGCTGAAGGGGCGCACGCTGGTGTGGCGCGGACATCTGCTCGTGACCACCGATCAGAAGAATTTCTACTACAAGTACACGCGCGAGTTACTGAAAGACGGGCAGATGGTCAAGAGCAAGACCTGGCAGGAAACGATTCCCCGCGATCATCAGTGAATGCCGAGCATTGAGAGAAATCTCAGTCGGCCGCTGCAATCGACGGCGAAGGTTGTCCTTTCAAATCGGCAGCGAGCAACTGGTGGAACAACTGCTCGCCCGCTTCGCGCCGCACAGATAACCGGCCGGCACCATAAGCTCGCGACTTCAGGCCGCGCTGCACGTCTTCACAAATACCGAGATCCTCGTCCTGCACGCGGTTACCCACGTTGACCGATTCCGTGTTGTACGCGCGCCGGGCCTCGCTGATGTCGCTGAAATAAAAATCGAAGATCACGGTGCAATGATCGGCATCTACCGGGATCACATAGTTCGTGTCCATGTACCCCTCGTAGCAATTAATCATCAGGTTCGGATATTGCCAGAAGTACCGCGCACGGTCTCCTTTGCGCGTCGCTCCGGTGGCTGCATCTTCGTCCGACGCAACCATGGGGCTAGACTGCAGGCAATAGCGATCTTCGTTCTCGATCGTGTATTGCTTGTAGTCGAGCACGGAACTCAATCCCTTGTGCAAATGGGGGACGTGATATCCGCCGTCGAGGTAATTATCGACGTAGACCTTCCAGTTGCAATTGATGTCATAACTCCGGCGGTCGAAGTAATGCAGCTTGCTGATGCCCAGCGGGGCCACCTGCTTCACGAGGCCGCCGAGAAAGTGCTGCAAAGACGTGGCTTGAGGATCGAGGTTTACGAACACGAAGCACTCCCAGGTTTCGACGCGAATGGGAACCAGTCCATTCTCAGCGCGGTCGAAGTTCTGCACGCCATCAAACTCTGGCATGCCCTTGAGCGATCCATCGAGGCCGTATTTCCAGCCATGGTAAGGGCACTGCAGGATTTCGGCGTGACCGCAAGGTTGGGTCACCACGGCTGCGGCGTGATGACGGCAGACGTTATAAAAGGCGCGCAGCCCGCCATCGGCTCCGCGAACCACAACGATTGGCTCTCCGGCAAGCCGCGTGGCCACGAAGTCGCCCGGCTTCTGCACTTGATCGGTGCGGGCGACGAGTTGCCATGTTTTGCCGAAGACGTTGCGCCGTTCCAGTTCGGCGATGCGCGGATCGACATACCAGGGTGCAGGGATGGTTGACGCCTCAGACAGCGGGGCGCGATCATTGTAGGTGGAGAGAATCTGTTCGATCGATACTTGCATGTTTGTACTCTCGCAAAAAAAGTCCGACCGCTAACGGCGATGACTCCCCCGGGCCTTTGGACGGATGCTGGGAGCAGCCTCTTCAACTTCGCCGATGGCCCGCCTGATCACATCCAGAAACTGCTGGATTCTGGCTTCCTTCTTTTCTGCCAATTCGCCTTGACGCCGAAATAGTCCGGGATCGAGCTCCGCCGTAAGCAGTGCATCCTGGAAGCGCTCGACCATCCAGTCGATGATCGAGACGATCATCTCGATGTCCATGTCCTTACGGAGTTCGTGGCGCTCCAACCCAAATCGCACAAAATTCACCGTGCCGTATGGATCTTCGCTGATGAGGAAGCGATTGATCTCCCGCTTCAACACGAAATCGGTGCCGTAATTCCCCAACAAGGATATTCGATAGGGAATCCAATCCTCATGGACGAGGTGTTCGGTTCGTACCAGCCAGTAACGCAGAACTTCGAAAAAACCAGTAGCGCGGATTTCCGCGGGCGCGTCCAGATACTTCGCGAAGGAGCGGACCGAGCGCTTGTACACCTCGAAGAACAAGCCATCCTTGCTACCAAAGTGCTGGAAAATGGATCCTTTGGCGATGCCGAGTTCGATGGCGATATCGCCGACCCGGGCCGCGTGATAACCATGCTGAGCGAAATGTTGGGTGGCTGCTTCAATGATCCGCGTACGCTTTGCCTCCGACCGGGGACGCGTGGGGACCTGGCGTTGGTAGAGCGGCGGCGTGAGGCGGTTGCTGGCGATTCCCGGCATAGAGATAATGACTGTAAGTCACGAAAGCATACCTGAGAATTATTTCCGTTTCAACTTCATTTTTGCTGCCGTGTACGATAATGTGGTTCGATTCAGGACACGCTGCGTGACTTCAAGTCAACCAAACAATTTCGGCAGCCAGCCGGTCTACGACGCGATCGTGATCGGCGCCGGGCATAACGGACTCACGGCGGCAGCTTACCTGGCGCGTGCGGGGTTGTCGACTCTCGTCCTGGAGCGCCGGGAGATTGTAGGCGGGTGCTGTGTGACCGAGGAAATCGCACCTGGGTGCCGCGTTTCCACGACTTCTTATATTGCCAGCATGCTCCGCCCGGAGGTGATTTCTGAACTGAATCTGGCGAGTCATGGCCTGCGCATGATTCCCTGCGATCCAGCGATCCAGGTTCCCTTCCCTGACGGACATGTTGTGCCGTGGTGGGTGGATCGCGAGCGGGCGCAAAAAGAATTTTCAAAGATTTCCGCAAAAGATGCAGCACGGTTTGTGCAAGTCGATGATCAGCTCAAAAAACTGGCACGTTACTTGCAGCCGTTTTTCATGGAGCCTCCGCCGGAAGTCGACACGTCGAGCGTGAAGGGCTGGGCCGATCTGTTCCGGGTGGGCAAACGATTTCGCGGCATTTCCAACGCTGAGATCTCGCAGCTTGTGTCGTTCCTCACGGGCAGTCTCGGAGAGTTTCTCGATCATAACTACGAATCCGAGAAAATGAAGACGATGTTCTTGGCAAACAACGTCTATGGCAAACACGGTGGGCCCTACCAGCCCGGGACGGCCATCGGCCTACTCTTTCATCTACTCAGCGGCGGAGAGCACGAACTGCAAGGGTTCTACGGACATGTGATGGGCGGGATGGGATCCATTACACAGGCGCTGGCTGCCGCGGGGAGAGGACTCGGAGTGGAGATCCGCACGTCAACGCCCGTCGCGCGCATTGAAGTGCGCAACGGCCGAGCGCGCAGCGTGGTGTTGGAGGATGGCACGGAACTTCGCGCGCGCATGATTCTCTCCAACGCTGATCCGAAGCGCACATTCCTGGGATTTCTGGATTCGAAAGAACTTCCCGAAGATTTCCTGTTCGCGGTGCGCGGCATCAAGATGCAGGGACCGTGCGCAAAGGTGAACATGGTCCTATCGGAAGAACCGCGATTCACTGGAACATCGCCACAGGCGACTCCGCTGGAACGCACCTTCTATACGCTTGTTCCATCGCTGGCATTCGCCGAACGCTGCTACGACATTGCCAAGTTCGGAGTGATCCCCGAAGAATTGTGGGTGGACTGCGTCGTGTCCTCCAACGCGGACGATTCTCTCGCTCCTCCGGGCAAACACATTCTCACTTGTTTTGTGCAATACGTGCCCTATCACCTGCGAGAAGGCAATTGGGACGAGAAGCGCGATCTGTTGGGCGATCGCGTCGTGAAGAAAATTGCGGAATACGCTCCGAATGTTCCGGGCGCAATCGAGGCGCGGCAAGTACTGACACCGCTCGACTTGGAGCGCACGTACGGCTTGACCGAGGGCAACATTTTTCACGGTGACTTGCGACTCGAGCAACTCTTCTTTATGCGTCCAGTGCCGGGCTGGTCGCAATACCGAACTCCGATCGACGGACTCTATCTGTGCGGAGCGGGCGCGCATCCAGGAGGGGGTGTGACGGGCGCTCCCGGACGCAATGCCGCGCATCAAGCGCTGCGCGATTGGAAGAAGGGGCGACTGCAGGAGGCGGCCGCGTGACTGGCGGAAACGGACGTGGGAATTCGCAGCCCAAGACCGCCGATATCGTCATCCTCGGCGCTGGCGTGATGGGAGCATCGATCGCGTTCCATCTCGCCAAGCGGAAGGCGGGACACATCGTCGTCATTGACAAGGATCATGTCGGCCGTGGAGGCAGCGGGCGCTCGTCAGCACTGGTTCGCATGCATTACAGCTATCCTCCCGAAGTGCAGCTCGCCCTGATTAGCCTGCACATGTTTCAGAACTGGCAGGAAGTTGTGGGAGCACCGGGAGATTTTCGCAAAACTGGTTTTGTGCGAATCGTAAATCCCAATGAAACCGCTCGTCTCAAGCTAAACGTCGAGATGCAACGCCGATTGGGCGCGAAGGTCGACCTCATCGGGAAAGATGAACTGCACGAACTGGAGCCCGACTGGAACGTGGACGACGTGGAACTCGCCGCTTACGAGCCTGATTCGGGATACGGCGACGGCGCTGCGGTCGCGGGAGACTTCCTGAACACAGCTCGCGAGATGGGGGTAACTTACTTATCGCGCACGCAGGCCACTGCATTTTCCATCGCAGCAGGTACCGTTCGCGGGATCGTCACGGAACAAGGAACGATTTCGGCACCGACTGTCATCGCCGCCACTGGGCCTTGGACGCAACCGTTGTTCCGACAGGCGGGTTGCGACCTCCCCATCGAATGCGAGTATCACCAGGTCGCAATTCTTCGAAACGCGCCGGGCATGAAAGGTGGAGGCTGCGCCTGCATCGATTCCGTCACGGCCACCTATTTCCGTTCCGATGCGCACGATAAGTTTTTGGTGGGTGATTTCTACGGCAAACGGCCTGTCGATCCCGACAATTTCCCGCAACGCGCCTCTGACGAGTCTCTGGAAGAGATTATTGAGCGCGCGTGCCGGCGCGTTCCGAGTCTCGCCAGCGCCGAGGTCATGCGCGGAGTAACCGGAGTGTATGACATGACGCCAGATTCACGCCCACTGCTGGGCGAAATCCCGGAGATCGGCGGACTGTACGTGTGCGCGGGATTCTCCGGCATGGGCTTCAAGATCTCCCCCGCGATTGGCCTGGCGATGAGTGAACTCGTGCTCGACGGCTACGGCAAAAGCGTGGACGTCAGCGCCTTCCGGCCAAACCGTTTCGCCGAGAACCAGCCGATCAAGGCTGAGTACGAATATGTGGATGACTAGCAACGCTCAGGAGCAAGGATGAAAAAGAAAGGTATTCTCGAACGATTGAAAGACGGTCCCGTCCTTGGCGACGGCGGCTATTTACTCGAACTTGAAAAACGCGGATGGGTGCGCGCGGGTCCATTCACGCCGGAAGTGGCCTTGACGTATCCCAACGCTCTGCGGGAACTGCACATCGAGTTTCGCGAAGCTGGGGCCGAGGTGCTGCAGGCGCTCACGTTTTACGCCAGCCGTGACAAACTGGCCACAGTGGGCCTTGAAAACAGGCTCGAAGAACTGAATCGCTCTGCGGTCCGCGTAGCCCGCGAGGTTGCTGGAGATCAGTGTCTGGTCGCCGGAAACTTGAGCTTGACCTGGATGTACGAACCCGGGAGTCCGTCTGCGGCCGATCGCGTCAGCAAAACGTTTGACGAGCAGCTCGCTGTGCAAGTCGACGAAGGCGTGGACTTCATCATCGGAGAGACGTTTTCGTGGGTTGGCGAGGCCCTGATTGCGGTGGAGCGTGCCAAACGGACCGGCCTGCCTGCCATGGTCACCATCTGCTTTGAGAATAAGGATGAGACGGCCGAAGGCATGAATGCGGCCGATGCAGCGAAAACACTGCTCGACGCGGGAGCTGACATCGTTGGAATGAATTGTCTGCGTCCGCCCCAACACATTCTGGGACCCATGGAACAGATGCGTAAGGCGGTCTCAGGATATCTCGCGTGTCAGCCGGTCGCCTATCGCACCCCAAAAGACAAACCGGACTTCACGAGCCTGCCAGAGTTTCCTTACGCACTCGATCCACTGCAACTGACGCGCAAGGATATGGCTGATTACGCCGTACAGGCTCGCGACGCAGGTATCAATTACATCGGTGCATGTTGTGGAACGGTCGCCATGCACATTCGCGAGATGGCGCGCGTTCTCAACAAACTGCCGGAAGACTCCCGCATCTGGAAGAAAGGCGGCGAGAAGCCGATGTCGGGATACGAGTACTATGACCACGACAACATGAAGGCATAACTCTGCGTCAGAATTAGCACGGGCCCTCAGTCATCGAGGGCCCGTCGCTCATTACCGCAGCGATTCGCAGGTTATCCCGCTTTGCGTGCGCTGGGTTCCTGCGCGTGCACGAGAGGGACATCGACAAGATGCTCGCTCAGAAACCACACCTGGAGTTCGTTGGCGCGCAGGACATCGCTCACGGCCAAATCATTGGTGCCATCGTCGCCAATCTCCGAGGCACGCCGCGCAAGTTGCCGGCAGTGGCCAATGATGATCTGATGAGCATCCAGCAGCCGCGAGATCTGCACGGGCACCTCTTCCCTGCCGCGCGGCGGGCGCTCGATGCGTGTAGTCTCGGCGACGTCGGCGGCCATGGATACCGAGACTCCACCAAGCAGTTGGATTCTTTCGGCAATCTCGTCGACAATTTCCACTTGCTCGGCGTGGTGCTTATCGAACAAAAGATGCAGCTGATAAAACGTGGGCCCCGCAACCTGCCAGTGCGACTTCTTGTAGAGATCGCGTAACGTCATTGTGTCAGCGAGCAACAGATTCAGCTGTTCGGTCATTTCCAGACGAACCGGTTCATCCAGTTCGAGCGGAAGGCCGTGAGAAACCGTGCCGTACGCTTGAATTTCACTGGCACGCTGGTGAATCCGGGGTTGTGCGCTGATGGTGGCTTGACGAGTGGCGGGAACGACTTTCTTCGCCATAGAACGCCTCCTGATTTCGCGTATTAAGGTTAGCAGGGATAATCGAACTCGGCGAGAGGGCTCGAGACCGTCCCTGGCAATACCGCTTGGATGCAGCGATGCGCAGGAGGATGCTTGGACTTCGCAGTTATGTAAGAATCATCCGATGGAGAGCCGTTGGCGGAAGGCAAGACCCGAAGACAACCTAAGCTACGAATCCCGGCCATGAAATCCTGCTCCAGCCGCTTCGCCCGGTTCGGTAAAGCGGTTTGACGACACTCCACCCGGTTGCTATGATCGAGATGCGGGGTGGAGCAGTCTGGTAGCTCGTTGGGCTCATAACCCAAAGGTCGGTGGTTCAAATCCACCCCCCGCAACCAACCTTAAGCTCCATATATTCAGTAATTCCACAGATCCCCTCCCGAAACTGAATGAAAACTGAATGAACGATCTGCTAGACTCTCCGAAACAGAGAGTTCGCCTGAGCGTATGGCCGTTTGTCAGTTTCGGCTCTTCGCGTTACAAAAAGCTGCTCTCCAAACTCAGTCTGTGGAGTTGAGTCGATGGGGTCCCATCCGATCGGTTTAGAAGCAGCGGCCAATAGCCATCCGCCGGCCTCGCTTTCCACCCAAACCGTTACCGTCTACACGCGCCACCAAGAATCCTGCCCCAAGAACGGCGAGCCGTACTGGAAGCGGTGTCACTGCATGAAGTACCTCTACGTTTACCGGGAGAATACTTCGCGGCAGGTCAGCGCAAAGACACGCAGTTGGGAAAGGGCGGAAGAGCGGGCACAGGAAATCCGCGATTCCTGGAGTCCCGTGAAGGCCCTTCAGCGCGAACTGGAAGCAAAAGTCCGAAGGAGCGAGGCACGCGAGGTACTGATCACGGATGCTGTTGCGCTGTTTTTGAAAGAAGTGGAACGTCTGAACCGTGAAGAGGCGACCCGAGCAAAATACCGCCTTACGCTGGAAGATCGACTCTTGAACTGGTGTGCGCAACAGAAGCCCCCGGTTGCTCGCCTTTCCGAGTTGGACGTCGAGACCATGCGCCGGTGGATCCACTCGTGGCCCGGTGCACCCACCACCCGGCATAACCAGCACCAGCGGGTTATCACGTTCTTTTTCTTTTGTGTCGAACAAGGATGGATGAAAGAGAATCCAGCCAGGAGAATCAAGAAAGTTGCTCCGGAGCAGGATGAGACCCAGCCTTTCACCCGCGAACAATATGACGCGTTGATTCAAGCAACGTGGCTCTATGACAGTCGCGACGGCAAGAAGAATGGCGATACGGTGAACGCTCGCCGTGCACGCACCTATTTGAAGCTTTTGCGTTGGAGCGGCCTAAGGGCTGGCGACGCTGCGTGTCTGTCCAGAGACAAGCTGCGGGACGATGATTCCCTTTTCCTGTACCAGAAGAAGGTCAAGGGCAAAGCAAGTTCCGCCGTCTATGGCTTACTGCCACACGACGTGGCCGAGGAACTACGCAACGTGCCGCGCAACGCCTACACACATCCGAGCTATTTCTTTTGGAGTGGTCGCAGTAAACGTAAGAGCGAAGTTTCGAATTGGATCAAAATCTTTGGGAAGATTCTGGACAAGGCTACCGAGACACATCCCAAGCTCTTTTTGGAGGCTGATGGCAGCTCCAGGCCGGCCCACCTTCACATGCTGCGAGACACGTTTGCGGTCGAGTACCTCCTTGCGGGCATGCCCTTGGAGGAGGTTTCGCGTTTGCTTGGTCACTCCAGTGTGCTGATTACGCAGAAGCACTACGCCCCTTGGGTTCTTGAGCGGCAGCAGAGGCTGGCAACGAGTGTGCGGACGGCATGGTCCACAATGGGTCTGAACACCGCCGCCCCGGTAATCAATATAGCGGATGGGCGCTCGGGCAAAGTCGTGAGGCGCGCCGCACGTTCTTAGTACAAAACCCTTCTCCTGGGTACCAGTTTCGCTATTCATGTGCGGCGTACCTGTCACCACCCATTTCGTGGTCACAGCCAAATCGCGCCTACCGACACCAGCGACAGGCTAATTACCGAAAATCGCAAGAATAGCCCCATTCCCCTTCCCATGTCCAGCGCAGAAGTCTCTGGCGTCTGGTAAATCGTCCGTTTGACGAGATTTCAATCCTGTACTACATACATCAAACACGGTGTGCTATGGCAACAGAACCCTCTCCCCAGCCCAGCTACGCTCCTCCAAGCAAGCCAGCGATGCCGGCCAGTGTGGCATTTGAAAAACACTATTGCGTGAGTGAAGTCGCCGAATTGTGGGGCTTAAGCGAACGAACAATCCGGCGTATTTTCACCGACGAACCTGGGGTGATCAAGTGGGAGAACGGTGAAACACGATTTAAGCGAGGCTATACCACGCTGCGAATCCCGGAAAGTGTCGTGCAACGGGTGCATAGGAAGCTCAGGAAAGCGGGGTAACGGGAAATGAAACCGACTAAAACATTGGCTGATAGGCGTAAAGAAACCGATTCCAATGAGAATGTCGTTGCGAGTGTTGAGTTTGTGATCCGTACCGAACTGCACGACTCCGTTGAGACTGACTTCGTCCATTCCATTCTTGGAAGGATTATTGCCGAACCGGAAAGCCGTGGAAAAGAGGACGCCGGGCACATTGGAGCTTCACTCGTTCAGTTCGGCGAGGCACTGGACCACGGCATCAGTGCGGAAAGGCTTGGAGATGGCATCTCTGGCGACATCTCAGAATACTGGGAACATCTTTTCGACGTGGAAACTGGCTATCCGAAAGAAGAAATACAAAATGAGTTCGAAGTGGTAGACCTCGATCTACTGATCATCGACTACGTCGCGATCTATCCGGAGTTTCGGGGACTGGGGATCGCTGAGTCCGCCATTCACCGTACGATCGACATTTTTGGTACGGGGTGCGGGCTGGTAGCGTGCAAGCCTTGGCCGCTACAGTTCACTCCGTCCGTTGCGGACGATCAAGAAGCGTTGAAAAGACTTGCGTTACCGAACGTAAGCAAAGGCGAGGCCATTCGGAAGCTGAGATCGTACTGGTCACGCCTCGGGTTTTGGCCGCTCGGCAACACCGGAATTTATCTGCTGAGCCTATCGCAAAGGGGTTGTGACGTATCTTCTCAGGATCGCGGAAAAGGCCTTCAATAACTCTGATAGCCGACTGCCGCGCCGTCCGGTTAGAACGCTGCCCTGTCACCGAAATCTTCTACGAAATTAGACCTTTACCCACCGGACGCAATTCCTCAGGCAGAAACACCCGACAGTATTCGCTTTCAAAGACTGATTGCATCTCCATTTCCTCATAAAGTTAGAGTTCGAATCGCTGCGGAGAAGACATTCTTCGAATACAAGACCGCGATGGCTAGCGCCAGGCTACGGTGCAGGAGACCGCCGATAAGGCAACACGTCCTCTCGAAGCTAGCCGCAGCTCCCGAAAGCTGATGATTCGCAATAAATTCAAAACGAGACCCGGTGGTACTGGCTAATGCCATCGTCAACTTTCGCCACGAGTGGCAGGCTGTGGTTGCACAACGGTCGATGTTTGCCTGAGCCTCCTTGCGAGAGCGATAGCCTAGTCCCAAAATGCTCGGAGCTGCGATAAGGGCCTGCAGGCTTTTCTCGTCGGGATATGCGAGGACCAACCGTTCACAACAAGGTCCATTGCGAACAGATATCACCGCATAATGCAGCACAGAGCTAGGGATCAAATTGCTCACAACATCACCTTTCAGCCAGACAAATATTGAGGAGTCTGTCCTCACGCCAAATGAATTGCATGGCGCATGGGGCCTAGTTTGCCGGCCATCCTCACCAGATCGGCGAGTGAATTCGCCTTCATCTTTTGCATGACCTGCCCGCGGTGTGCCTTCACCGTTAATTCGCTGATCCCGAGTTCTCCGCCGAC
Organism: uncultured Acidobacteriaceae bacterium; assembly: GCA_963706645.1. Taxonomy (GTDB): domain Bacteria; phylum Acidobacteriota; class Terriglobia; order Terriglobales; family Acidobacteriaceae; genus Sulfotelmatobacter. The sequence goes on along the minus strand of CAVPNR010000017.1, from coordinate 22,264 downwards.
CTGCTTGTTCAACAACCCCGAGACCACCAGCGCCATGACTTGCCGTTCGCGAGGAGTCAGCGACGCGTAGCGGTGTCGAAGATCACGCAGTTGCATTTCGCGATCGAGAAGGACGCGGCTGCGTTCCAGGCTTTGACGGATTGCAGCGAGCAAAACCTCTTGTCTGCACGGTTTCACGAGAAAATCGATGGCTCCGGCCTTCATGGCTTGCACCGTTGTCGGGATATCTTCGTCGCTGGAGATTACGATAATCGGCATCTCGGCTCGCTCTCCTGCCATCTGCCTTTGCACCTCGATGCCGTTGCTACCCCGATGAGAAATAGCAAGGATCAGGCAGTTCGGAACAGGGGGTCGAGGGTGAGCAAGAAATTCTTGCACCGATTCGAACGTCTCCGGCTGCCACCCTTCGGAGCGAATGAACAGTTCCAGCGATGCGCGAACCGAGATGTCCTTGTCGACTACGAAAACGATCGGTGTAGAGTTTGGGATCGTTGGCAACCGCAGCTGATGACTAAATGCCTGCGCTACATTGGTGCGAGTGTCCCCAAGCATTCTCGTTACTCCAACTGAACTCATATCTCACTCCTCAGTCCGACATGGTTGACTTCTGCCCTGGATCGACCCGGTTGTCCGTCATTGTGATCATCACTTCAGAGAACTTTCTCAAACGCATCGTGAGTATCTGACGATTTCCGTGAATGGGGAAACCCCACTTGAAGTGAAAATTGTTGACTTGGTTGTGTGGGGTTTCGATGACTCTTTTGGGGTATCGCGGAGCACACGCAAGCTGAGGAAATCGTGTTCTTCAACACGGGCAAGGGAAAACTATCGACGTTGGGGATCAATACGCTTCCAGCCGAAGAGGCGAGCATCGACAGACCACGCGCCAGGTCCAATCATTGCCAGTGCCAGACCGAGAGCTCCTAACAGTATGCAGATCCAGAGGCTGTCGCAACGGGACGACACGCTTCGTAGCTCAAAGAGCGCCGTGAGGATGCCGGCGACCGGGGTCCAGAGGCCTAAAAGCAACAGGACTCCCCCTCCGATCGCGACAACAGCGAATATGACTGACTGCACTGAGTGCCCAGTCGGCAACGGCATGACCGCTTGATCTAGCAAAGCAATGCCAGCAGCCAGTCGCAATACAAGGAGCCCAGTCCCCGGCCAACCGCGGGCGAATGTTGAAAATAGTCGTTTCAAAATGGCGCACTTAGCGCATACAGAACCCCGATACAGTGGGGAACACTGAAAGGATTACACGTTCAAAATAGGACGGCTAGCCCAGAACTGGGGAAATCCGTTGACCCATTAGAGTGATTGAAGGTCGATGATGCCCCTCTTCAGTGCAATCGTTACGGCCTGGGTGCGGTCGTTGGCGCCCAGCTTGGAGAGGATGTTCTTGACTCTGCTCTTGACCGTTTCTTCGCTGATCGAGAGCTGAGCAGCAATCTGCTTATTCGCATTTCCGTCCGCGATCAGACGTAGAACAGAGATTTCCGCCGAGGTGAGAGCATCGTCGGTCGCGTGGCTGGCGACTTCACAGGAGAGCTCCGGTGTAAGGATCCGTTTGCCTGCGTGAACTTTCCGGATCGCCTCCAAAAGTTCCTTGTGCAAAGAATCTTTTAGTAGATATCCCTGCGCCCCCGCTTTGAGAGCGCGCACTATTTGGACGTCACCGGTATAGGTTGTTAGCACAATGATGCGTGCTTGAGGGAACTCAGCACGGATCGCGATGATCGCATCGACGCCGCCTAGCTCTGGCATCTGCAGATCCATCAGAGCCACATCAGGTTGGTGTGCCCGGAACTGCTGGATAGCTTCCCGGCCGTTCGAAGCCTCGCCGACCATAACCATGTCAGCCTGATCGGTCACTAGTCCGCTGATCCCATTTCGGACTATAGGATGGTCATCGACCGCCAGAATCCGAATGACTTTGCTATCGTCACTCATATTTTCATTGCTCTGCCTGTTCTCGATCGCTGGGAGCGCTGTTGAGGTAAGCAATCGACGCGGGGATGCGCAGCTCAATTTCCGTACCGGAGTCTAACTCACTCCAGATTTCCAAACGCCCGCCCACGAGTTTGGCGCGTTCGCGCATGCCCGGTAAACCCCAATGTCCAGGGCGTCCTTCATTACTAAGAAGCTGGGCGCTAATGCCCTTCCCATCATCGCGAATTCGCAGACGCAATTGACGCTCATCATAATGTATATCCACCTCGATGCGCCGTGGTTGTGCGTGGTGGAAGGCATTGCGCAGAGCTTCGCCTGCAATCCGATAGACATCGTCGCGCAGTATGGGATTGAGGTCACGCAACGTCCCCTCGACGGCAACAACGAAGAGAGGAGGACTCTGAGCTGTTTGTTTGGCGGCAAGCTCCTCACCGAGAGTTTGGATAGCAAGCGCGAGGTCATTAGTCACAACTGTGGACGACCGCAATCCCTGTACGGCCTCGCGACCCTCAGTGATCGCCCGGGCAGCCTGATCGATCGCGCCCTCCAGTCTTTGCTTCGCTTCGACCGGGCGTTCTGGCAAGAGGTTGGCAGCGCGTTGAAAGCTCATCAAAAGCCCGTGAAGGGTTTGGAGTAAGGTATCGTGCAGGTCTCGCGCGATCCGTGTACGTTCGCTCACCCGTGCATCCAGGCTCACATTGAACTCGTGCCGCACCTGCCGGAGGCGCCTCTGATACAAGCTCCCCAACAACAGGAAGAATGCGACCACACAGAGGGTACGAAACCAGCCCGTCTGGAACCATGCAGGTGCAACCCTGAACTGCAGTGTCGCACCTTGCATGTTCCATACACCATCGTCGTTAGAAGCGATGACCGTGAATCGATATTGGCCGGGACGAAGGTTGGTATAAAAGGCCTGGCGTCTCGTACCCGCGTCCTGCCAATTGCTGTCGTTCCCCTCCAGCCGATAGCGGAACTTCACCTTCTTCGGGATAGAGAAACTGGGCGACGTGTAGTCAATTTGAATATCGCGGGTCAGTGCCGGGAGCGGAAGACTATTTTGAGCCGCATATTGCCTGTGGTCGGCAGTTACGGACTCGACGTATACCGGCCTCACGTTCGAGTCTTTTGGCAGACGCGTCGGGTCGATGCTTTGCGCGACGTTTCCGCTGACAAACCACAAGCGTTCGCCCGGAGACTTCACCGCCGGGTTGAACGGAACTTCTCCAGTTCGAGCGCCGTCCAAGGCATCAAGGAATCGGAATTGCAACACAGCTTTAGGGTCAACCCGCCACTTCTGGATTTCTAAATCGGTGAGTTCCACATACCCACATGGAGTGTCGAGCCACCAATTCTTGAGGTCGTCTTGAATGAATCCAAAGACGCCATCGCAGGGAAGCCCATTTTGTTTGGTGAGCCGCTGAACGGCTCCGGCGCGCAAACTGATCAGCCCATCGTCGATTGCAGCCGCTACAACGGAGCCATCCTGTTGCACCTCGATTTGGCGCACGGCCGGGTCACCTTTCAGGTTCATTGGGAAGGTTTCAACTGCGCCTTTCCGGAAACTCACGAGCCGTCCATCCAACGTCCCTAGCCAGATGCCTCCACTCGGATCAGCCGCCAGGCTGTGACCGATAGGTACCTGCGAATCCAAGAACTCTTCTTGCATTTTGAAATCTCGAATTCGAACGAGCCTTCTCGGTTTTGAAGCGGATTCCGCCCAGATGTTGCCGTCAACATCTTCCGCGATGCCGACGACCATCCCGATCGGACTTCGATCGGGGCCGGGAACGGGACGGAAATGGCGGTTTTCGTAAATGAAAAGTCCATCGTCCACCCCGACCCAGAGATTCCCTTCCCGATCCTTCAACAAAGACGTGACCTGATGTCCCGGCAACCCATCTTTCATTCCTATCGAAAGAACGGTCCCGTTGCGAATGGAATCCAGTGATCCGGCGTTCGCCAACCAAACCGTACCGTCGCGCGAGGCAATCACGGAGACTGCCCAATCCGCTCCAAGCCCCTCCATCGCAGAGTAGGTCGTGACCGGAGGCTCTTGGAAGCTATCGAGGCCGTTCGAAGTGGCGGCCCAGATAATTCCTTCCTGATCTTCATACAAGTTTGTCACTGAGTTGCTCGACAGCCCGTCGGCCAAACCAAAATGATCGACAGTCTTACCGCGGATACGGTAAAGACCGTTGCTCACTGTCGCCACCCACAAGGCGTTGTCTCTATCCATAAGCAGTGCATACACGCTGATCTTGGAGCCATCGAACTTCGGTGTGGCGAATGGTTTGAAAGTGCCCTCGCTGAATCGCTCGAACCCTAGACCCGATCCCGCTGCGGCGATCCCGACCGAGAGGGAGCCGTCGGAATTCCGGGCTAGAGCCTGAATACCACCTTGCCCGGAATTTGATCTCAGAGCCTTGAGTTCATATACTTCGGAAACTCCAGCCTTCCAATGAACCAATGCTGTGTCGCTTCCAATCCAAAACCCGCCGGTTCCATCCGGAAGAATGGAATAGGCTTCGTCAAGCGGGAGCCCATCCGCTTTGCCGAAGCACCTTACTTCTCGATCGGTGGCATGACAAAGTGGTCCACGGGAGCCAGGACGATTCGCCGTGGTCATCCAGACTGATCCATCTTCGTCTTTCACCATGCCAGTGAGGGGGGCCGCTAAGTTGAAGTGCGAAACAATGAGATCACCTCGTACGTGACTGACTCCATTTGCATCGCCGATCCAAAATCCCCCACTCTTAGCAGGCAAGAAAAGGTAGGCTCGATTCGAAGTTAAAGCCGGAGCCGACCACGGGACAAAACGGACTCCATCAAAGCGGAAGGCGCCACTCGGGCCCCCGACCCATAGGTACCCGTCGGCCGTTTGCGATACCCAAATCGGATTGCCTGGCAAGAATCCGTCTTGAACTCGCCACATACTATGGCGATATTGTGTCAGGCGTTTGCTGGGATCCAGCCCATGAGCGTGACCAGCTCCGCCGATCAAGAGACAGACGCAGCAAATCGCGATGAGCCCATTTCTGGTCATTTAGGTTGCGAACTTTACAGCGCGCATGGACGAAATTTCTGACGTTCCCCACCGGATGTCGGGGATTGCGCGATAGCTAGGATGCACCAGTCCATGCCTAATGTCCAACCCACACCTTGGTACCGGTCGCTACGTTCGTCGAATAGACTCGTCCCGGCGCCTCTGGCCTAATCGCAACTGAGCGGCAACGTCGGCGCCGAACATCAAGGATTTAGGCGCTGCCTGGATGCTCAATTTAAGGAGGAAGCACATGACGATTTCGAAAATGCTCCACGCCGCTTCTGCGGCAATCGCTGGATTCTCACTCGCAACTGCAGTCACTATCGGAGCAGTTGCTCAAACAGACTCAAAGCAAGTCGCAAAGAACGTAGTCCTCGTCCACGGAGCCTGGGCAGACGGCTCAAGCTGGGACAAGGTGATCCCCCTTCTCGAAGCGAAAGGACTGCATGTGGTGGCAGTACAGCTCCCATTGACTTCGTTGGACAACGATGTCGCCACCGTCCAGCGGGCTTTGGCGCTGCAGGATGGTCCAACTGTGTTGGTCGGACACTCCTACGCCGGTGCGGTGATCTCGGTCGCCGGCAATGACGACAAAGTGGCCGGACTCGTCTTTGTCGCTGCCTTTGCTCCTAATGAGGGGGAATCAGTGTTTGGCATCAGCAAGCCGTATCCTCCGGCGGCGATCGGAACGGAACTCCGGCCGGACGCCCAGGGATACTTGAGCGTGACGCCGAAGGGAATCATGGAAGATTTTGCCCAGGATCTTTCAGCAAAGGAGAAAAAGCTCATGGTTGCCACGCAGGGGCCGACCAATGTTTCCTGCTTCAGTACGAACCTCCCGGTAGCCGCTGCCTGGAAGACAAAGCCCGACTGGTTTGTCGTTGCTGCCGATGACAGGACGATTCCTGCTGACCTGGAGCGGGCCGAGGCAGCCGCAATGAAGGCAACCACAATCACTCTTAACTCCAGCCATGTTGTCATGCTGTCTCATCCGAAAGAAGTCGCCGACCTGATTGAGCAGGCCGCCGCAAAGGCACTTCAGAAGTGACACTGCGCTAGTTCACAAACTTGCTACCGGTCCCGCCGCGCATGAACGCGCGGCGGGCCAAGCAAGACTAAAATTAATCCAAGTTTAGGAAAATAAAGTGTCTGAACAAATCAAACTTGATCCCAGCCACGTGCGGAGGCCATCCATGGCGATCGCCACCGCTGTCACTATCATTGCCGCAGTTACTTTGGCGGTGAGCGGCCTTGCTGAAGCACAATCCAGCAGGCAGAACGTACCTGGCTCGAATGGTTCCTCCGGGCCCATCAAGCAAATCGATGCAAGGCTCCTCAACGTCGGCTACGTTGCAGCGGAGGACAGTTTGATCGGCGCCTTACAGCGCGGATTTCACCCTTCACTTGCCGACGAAGGCGCCATGCCTGACTTGGACGGCGCCATCGGCTGGCTCAATTCAGCTCCCTTGAGCCGCAAGTCGCTTCGCGGCAAAGTAGTGCTGGTTAATTTCTGGACTTACACCTGCATCAACTCTCTGCGGCCCTTGCCCTACGTGAAGACGCTGGGCCACAAAATATAAGGATGCAGGCTTTGTCGTGATCGGCGCCCACACGCCGGAGTTTTCGTTCGAGCACGAACCGATGAACGTAGAAAATGCCGTGCGCACCTTGAACGTTACTTTTCCCGTCGCCATCGACAGCAACTATAGGATCTGGCAATCGTTTAACAATCAAGCTTGGCCCGCCCAATATCTCGTCGACGCGAAAGGGCGAATTCGGTACCACCACTTTGGGGAAGGCGATTATGGCGAAATCGAGCGCGTCATCCAGGAACTTCTGAAGGAAAACGGAGCAACTGGCCTAGCTTCTGACACGACCAGCGTATCCGGTGTTGGAATCGAGGCCGCTCCTGATTGGACGGATGAGCGATCTCCGGAAACCTATATCGGATATCGCCAGGCCCAGAATTTCGCCTCACCCGAAAAAGTGCACAAAGATTCGATCCAGATTTTCAGCGCGCCCGGGAAACTCTCTTTAAACCATTGGGGATTGAGCGGGTCGTGGAACGTCAATGCCGAGAGCGCCGTGCTGCAGGCAGTGCCTGGCAAGATCGTGTTCCGGTTCCACAGCCGCGACCTGAACTTGGTGCTGGCTCCTGCGAAGGACGGCAAGCCCGTGCGGTTTGTCGTGCGATTGGATGGCGCCGCTCCCGGGGAAAACTGCGGCATTGACACGGCCCCGGACGGCTCCGGCGAAATTCGAGAGCCCCGACTCTATCAGCTCATCCGGCAAAAAGGCCCAATCGTAGACCGAACCTTCGAAATCGAATTCCTCGATCTTGGCGTTCAAGCACTTGATTTCACGTTTGGTTAGAGACTTCGGGAACTCCACGACGCCGTAGGGACCTAGTCAACCCTAGGGTCTTGGTTTTATATTGCAGACCTCTCCACCGCCGACGAAGAGCGGGATGTGGCCTTGTCTTACTTGCCGTGGATCAGAAGGCGAAGTGGGCTGAGCGGGGTGACCGGAAAGACCTCGTATGTCATTAGGTCATTCGCAACCAGTGGCAGCTCGGCCAGTGACGCCTTAGCTTGTTCGACCGACTCGACGCTCATAAGAAAGATCGGCCCGAGCTTCTCACGAAACCAAAACTGCTCAATCGTGCCGTCGAGATAGTGGTGGAGGGTGGCCGAGACTTCGGCCGGCATGTACTGCTGAAACTGGTCGGGCGTGACGGTGGGTTTCGGCCTCGCGATAGCGAAGATTTTCATAAGTGCTCCCCTTTTTTGATCTTCATTTGTAGTAACTGTAAACCAGATGTTCTTCGACGCGGAAAAAAGAGACTAAGGAACAGCAATGACAGACTAAAGTACTCTCCCACCCGCAAGTGTCGCGACTACTTCGCAAGAGGACCAGCCACAATACCTTTCGCAGATGAGAATGATGAGCCCACACCGGCGACGACTGCGGTTTGGCGGTTCAGCCCCAACTTGGTCCTCAATTGATACGTGGCTTCGATCCCCGTGCAATGAGCTGCCAGCAGATTTGCTACGTGGTATTCCCGAAGCTTGATGGCCGTCCAGTCCACAACCTCATCGCTCGCGGGGAACAGGTGCAGCCCTCCGACGATTCCGAAGATCGGCCTGTTGCCGTAATGCTTTTCAACCGCGGTCATTATGTTCACGATGCCGGCATGTCCGCAGCCCGTGAGGATCACCAATCCTTTTTGGGTGTCGAGAACAACCGATGAGTCCTCTGGGACGTTGTCCTCCACGAGCCCGGAAGGCGTCAGAACCCTGCCCGACCGGCTCCAATTGTGCTCCGGATAAACGCGTTGAACTGGACCGGTGAAGTAAATTCCAGGTGCCAATTCCGCGCCGGACGAGTGCAAAACGAAGCTTCCACCTGTCGCCTCATACTCTTTGCGAATCGTGATCATCAGATTGCCCTCGCCAGTTGTCGACGGTCGACTGTCAAAGATGCCGACCGGCACATGCGCGAGGGAAAGAGCGTTAGGATTTCGTTTCATGAGCTCACGCCGAAGCGTGAGAAGACCGCTAACATGATCCCAGTGAGAATGCGTCAGGATGACTTCGCGCACGCCAGACAAGTCGACATTCAATTCCTGCGTATTCTTCAACACTGTGTCCGGCCGAGCGCCGGTGTCGACGAGCATACGGTGGTGATCGGCTTCGACAAGAGCGGCGAAACCCCACTCGCCGATACCGCGTGGTTCGCCCACTAGCATCGTCGAGAGAACACTGATCGTGAAATCTTGGAGTGAACCTTCAGTCGTCTTATTCATGGTGCGGCCTAACTGAGCACAATGCGATCGATGTCGATGGAGATAATCAACGGTTCGGCACCGGGGCGTCCGTCCGGTTGTCGACGGAAGACGCGCCTTTTCGTTGGGAAGACGATGCCGGAAAACTCTCTGTGATCGTAGACGTAGTGTGCGGCTCCTGCGGTGCCATCGATTTCGACGTTGTAGTCCTGTCTCCTCAACAATCCTTGCCGGTCGAAGTAGAGTGTCTGCTCTGTGCTGTGGGTCGCGATATCCGCGGGGAAGCGGACTTTCAAACGACGCCACGTTTCGCCTGACTCTTGCCACGGCTCCACTTCTTCTGACTCAACGCCGGGTCTGGCAAGCAGGAACGGAATGTTCAGATAAGTCCACATCGCGTATCCGGCGAAGTAGGCGGTTTGCAAATCGCTCCAGGTGGCGGCGTGTCCTTGGAAGGAGGCGCGGGGTTGAAGGAGTTCTTCCAGTACCTTGCCGTTCGCGTCTTCGATCGCGACTCGTTGCGGTTCGAAGCGCGACCTTCGATCGGCAGAACCGAAGGGCCAGTGCGAGGCCTTCTCGTCGCGGAGATCGACCGTCACGGTTACGTCCGCCAGGACTCCCGCTTTGCCCTTGGCCGCCCAGAGCACGCCGCCATCGATCAGGTGGGCTGAAAGCGTGCTGAAACGGTTCCAACGTTCAAGGCCGCCGTGAGCGGCGATTGCCTGCTTCGCGAGTTCATTCATTTTCTTTCTCCTTGGTCCACTAGTTACGGGTTCACTAATTGCGCGTTCCAGCTGTCGGCGAAAACGTCTCGATGATCGCCTCGGCGATGGCTTCGGCATACTCGTCGAGCACGAAGTGGCCGCCGTCGAAATAGCGCAGATCGGCCGCGGGCACAACCTGCTTCACGTATTCCGCTGCCGCCGGCAGGATAAGAGGGTCATTTCGCCCCCACACGATGAGCGACTTGGGTTGCCGGTCCTTCAGATACGCGGTCCATAGCGGGTAGAGCTTAATGTTCGTCGCCAGGGTCATAAACAGTCTCGACATGAACGTGCGACTCGCCGGGATCGAAAACGTATAAGCGTCGATCGCCCAATGGTCCGGATTCAGGTCGTCGGGCCGGCGCGCGCCCCTTTTGTGAAGAAACATGTCGCGTTCGACCGTAGCAAACTGCTCGATCTCGGCCAGATTCTCGGGGGTTTCAGGGCCGCCGAGCCGCTCGTAGACTTTCAGACGCTCGGGGTTCCAACCCTCAATTGAAATGGTGAAGTTCTGAAAAATCAGGCCGGCGATCCGGTCGGGGTGGGCCGTCGCGATCCGCATTCCGATCGGCCCGCCAATGTCATGCATGTACAAGATGACTGGCCCGGGCGCACACTGGGCGATGAACGCGTCGATGATCGGGACCATCTCGTCGAAGGTCGGCCGCAGGACGGTAGGGGCTGGCGCCTCGCTGTATCCCATGCCGGGATAGTCGGGAGCGAGAACGTGAAACCGATCCGCCAGACGCGGAATGAGGTCGTGGAATGAATACGAGGACGAGGGAAAGCCGTGCAGCAGGACGATTGTCGGCTTCGACGGATCCCCGGCCTCACGGTAAAAGATCTTTACGCCAGCAACATCAGTGGTCCTGAAGTTCATAAAGTTCTTTCTCCTGATTCGGCAACGGGGATTGCCGATGCTGTCACAGCTTTCATCCCTCTATTCACCCCGCTAATTTTGCGACTACTCGTTCGTTTACGCGCGGGCGACGCGCAGTTCGGATAGTTCGCCGTTATGCTCCCAGTGTTGCTTGAAGTGGTGCGGCATCAGCCCGGGCCGGTGTTCCCAATCTGGCAGCAAGCCGACCATCGATCCAGTCTTCGATGTCTTGCATGACCTGGCGCTTGTCGAGGTCGTTGAGAAGATCGTGAAACCCTCCCTCGTAGAGCTTTAAGGTCTTGTCCGCGGAGCCGGCGAGATCGTAAAAGTGCTGACTGCCGCTGGGCCTCGTGTTCTGGTCGGCAGTGCCGTGAAGAATCAGCACAGGCAGCGTTATCTCGGGAAATTCCTTCTTGAGTCGCTCGTCGGCGCGGACCATCGCGGCCATCGTTCGTGTCGGCTGAGTTTCGTGCGCAATCAGAGGGTCCTCATTCATAGCTTCCACGACTTTCGGGTCGCGCGAGAACCTCTCATTCGGAAGATGCAAGATGTGGGCATGCGGCGCAAGGTAGCCCAGTCCTTTGAAAACCGCGAGGGCGAAATCGGGCGCGGGCAATTCATGGGCGAAGCTTTCGCAGATCAATCCAGCCACTTCAGCCTGGTGATCGAGCGTATAGAGGCAAGAGACAACCCCGCCTGCGCTGTGACCGAGGAGGAAAACCGGCAAGCTCGATTCTCGCGACCTTGCCACCTTAACCACGGCGTCGACGTCGCTGACGTAATCCTCAAAGTTGTCGACGTAAAAACGCTCACCATCAGAATTGCCACGGCCGCGCAGGTCCACGGCGTACACGGCTAAGCCATCTGCAACAAGTTGTTCGGCCACCCACTCGTAGTAGCCGCTGTGGGCGTTAAAACCTGGAACAATAATGACAACGGCGCGAGGTTGTTGTTTTGGACGCAGCGACCGAAAGAAAATTCTTAGACCGTCTGCTCCTTCGACTCTTTCTCCACTGTTTGTAAAGTCTGACATTGCACTTCTCCTTTTTGTGAATTTGTAGTTTTCTCAATTTCCTGAGGTGTTCTCCCAGGTTACTCAGTAAGGCGCGAACTGTGAGTCTGACCCGAGGAAGGCGGCAGCCTGCCTCGTGAAAAACTCGTGAAACTGAAACAAGCACCCGTGGCCGGAGTCGGGGTAAGTGAGCAGCACGGCGTTCGGCAGGTGCTCGCTCAGCAGATACGAATTTCTGACTGGGATCAGGATGTCGAGCACTCCGTTTACCACGAGGCACGGCTGGCTAATTTTGTGAAGCTTAGCGAAGCGCTCGCCAGTGAAGCTTTCCCAAGCCCGAAAAGCGGCGATCTGTGCTTTTGCAACCGCGGGGGCCGATGCGGGTTCACGATCGTGGTTGCGTTGTGCCAGTCTTGCTATGAAAGCCTCTCCTGCCGCTTGACTCGACGCGGTCGGCGCGAAGAAAAGCTTCACCAGCCTTTGCGATGATGGAAGATTAGAAGCCAAGATTGTTTTCAGCTGCGGTTTTTCCATGCGCATAATTTCCTCACCACCCTCTGGAGCCGTGGCAACCAGCAGCATTTTGCGTACCAGGGATGGTCGGACGAGAGCGATCTCTTGCGCGACCATCCCACCGAGGGAGAACCCAAGCAAATCCACGCGTTCGAGGCCGAGCGCATCCATGAAAGCCAGCGCATGCGTTGCCATTCCCGCAACCGTCTCGGGGACCTTACCAGTTGAGCGCCCGACGCCTGCGTTATCGAACAAGATGACTTCTCGCCCGGACGCAAGGACATCGCTGACCGCAGGATCCCAATTGTCGAGATTCCCCGTGAAATGTTGCAGACAGACGAGAGGATGCGCGGAGCCGCCGCCGAAGCGGCGGTACGCGTATGTTTCGTTCTTCACCTGGAGAAACTGCGTTGGCGCGGTAACGTTACTCGGAACGATCGTTAAGGTTGACATATTGATCTACCCTCTTTTGGAACAGCGAGATGCAACGTTCTCAGTTAATGGTTCTGGCATTCCTGCGTTTGGTCAGTTTCAATTCCCGAGCGCAGCTATTTCTGCTGGGGAGCGGGAACCGTGAACTCCACCACTTTGCTGCAACCGGCGATCGGCCTGTGAATCGGGTCCGCCAATTCGAGGCGTACTTTGTGCGGGCCGGGCGGCAGACCCACGAAGACCACCGTTTCTCCGCTTGTATCGACCGTGGGCCAGGATTGGTCGTCCAGGAAATAGTGCAGGTGGCCAACGCGTGGCGAGACTTCCAACGCAGCCTTGCCGAACACCGGAAGAATGCGCAGGTTTTCCGTTCGGTACTGAATGAAGACGCGGCCCAGGGCCAGTTGTTCGGAGATCGGGGGATCGACAATCAGTTGCGCGGGAGCCTCATTCTGGATTGCCACCAGCGGCGTTGCCCCTTTGATGTCCTTGGCAGTCTGCGCCGAAGCCGAGAACGCACTCAGCACCACCGCAATGCAGATCACGGCGGCCGTGCCTTTTGCGCTTGCCATGAAGTTGATGTCTTTCGATGTATTGAGCATTGAAACCCTCCACTGACAGAAGTCGTTTGCTATATGCACCGCTTGCAAGGATGCAAAATGCAGAACGCGAGGCGATATTCTCGCGAGCGCAGCAGCCGCGCAATTAGACGATGGTCGCGATCGCTACTTAGGTCGTGGTTCGCATCGCCAGCTGATCGTGAGCTTCCTATTCCACGTCACAATATGTCTATATGAGCTTCGCGCGGTTGCATGGCAGGCAAATGCGCCAGTCAACAGGTTTCAGCTTTTATCAGCCCGCCCAACGGCGGGTTCTGGAATGGGCAGCCCGCGACCAAAGTCGCGGGCACTACCATCGTCTAATTGTTTCGTCTTCTCAGTTCTGTTTTGATGCCATTTCGCTGCGCTAACACCATTTCCCGCAGGCGCGACGAATAGACAGATTCGGAAGGAGAAACACATATGAAACGGATCGTTTTCTTGCTAGTTGCAGTTGCATCATTCGCAGGCTTTCTCGCCTACGGGACATCCGCATCTGGTAACGCCGGTGGACAGGCCTCTCCGGTCGAGGCCTCTCCGATCTACGGAGTCACAATCCCGCCCGGATACCGCGACTGGAAAATGATCGCCGCGGCCCAGTTATTAGTGCCAGGCAAGATTGACCAGTTGCGCGCCCAGTTCGGCAACGACATAGCTATGAGAGCCTATAAGGAAGGGACACGGCCGTTCCCTGACGGCTCGATCATCGTCGCGCTGCACTGGAATCGCGTCCCGTCGAAAGACAACAACGAAGTCCTGTCCGGACCGTTCCCCGGCGCTCAGTCTTTTATCGTTGGGTCCCGTGTGAATATGCAGGTCATGGTCAAGGACTCAAAAAAATACGCTGCGACGGGCGGCTGGGGGTTCGGTGATTTTAAGGATGGCAAGCCTGGCGACGAAGCATTGCACAGAACCTGCTTCGCCTGCCACGAACCTGCCAAAGATCGCGACTTTGTCTTCACCCATTACGCACCTTAAATATGACGCGAAGTTTATTTCATAGGTGAACATCGGTTCCATCGGCTTCATGAGCTAGAAAGGACGCATTATGACAAGCTTCGACTACGACGTCGTGATCATCGGCTCAGGATTCGGTGGGAGTGTTGCCGCTCTTCGGGCCGCGGAGAAGGGCTACCGGGTTGGCATCATGGAGTCCGGCAAGCGTTGGAAAGACGAAGAGATTCCGAAGACTCAGTGGAATCTGCCCAGCTTCCTATGGCTCCCTGCAGCAGAGTTGTATGGGATCCAAAGGATCGAGTACCTAGACGATGTGCTCATACTCTCTGGCGCAGGCGTGGGCGGCGGCTCGCATGTCTATGGCAACACCTTGTATGTCCCTCCCAAGAAGTTTTTCGATGCTCCAGGGTGGGCCGGGATTACCGACTGGGCCGACGAACTGGCGCCGTGCATCGATCAGGCGACTCGCATGCTCGGCGTCGTGCGCTACCCGTACATGCCAAACGACGTCGATCGGGCGATGCGGCAGGTTGCAATCGAGATGGGAAGAGGCGAAACGTTTAACAAAGCCCCTGTAGGCGTCTACTTCGGTAGCCCAGGCGTCGAGGCCGACGATCCATACTTTGGCGGAGTCGGCCCGCGCCGCAGCGGCTGTATCTCGTGCGGCAACTGCTGTATCGGGTGCGGGCATAACGCCAAGAACAAGCTGACGTCGAATTATCTCTATCTGGCGGAGAAGCTCGGCGCCGAGATTCATCCGTTGCACGAAGTGTTCGATCTTATTCCGATCGATGGAGGTGGTTTCGAAGTGCACACCCGCCACCCGGGATGGGCGCAGCGAGCGGCGCATGTACAGCATCATGTGTACACCGCTGAGCAGGTGATCGTGGCTGCGCACGCCTATGGCTCGTCGAAGCTACTCCTACACATGCAGCACAAGGGCCACCTACCGGGCCTTTCAAGCCAAGTGGGGCAACGAGCGCGGACGAACTCCGAACAGCTTCTATACGTCACGCGAACGCACGAAAAATGGAAGAGCGATCCGGAGAAGGTCCACATCCAGCCGGGGTCGGTAGCGATCACCTCCGGCGTCTGGCCGGACCCGGTGACGAGCATTGAGCCCACCTTCTGGGGAGTCGGAAGCAATGTATTCGCGTTGCTCGGAACGTACCACCAGCGTGGTGAGCAGAAGCATCCGTTCGAATCCTGGCTGAAGCAACTACTCCAAAACCCCAAAGAGGTGCTCAGCTTCGACGACCCGCGCCATTGGTCAGAGCGGTCGTTCGTCGCACTGTGCATGCAGACGACTGACACTTCGATCGATCTGTATTGGAAGGACGGCCTGCTGCGAAGTCGTCAAGGCCAGGGCACACCTCCCTCTGTGCACATCCCAATCGTCGAGAACTTCGTCGACCGTTTGGCGAAGAAGCTGGGCAGCAGTGAGGGGGCGCTGCTCACGGAAGTCATCAATCGCAACGCCTCGGCTCACTTCGTAGGCGGCATCCCGATCGGTGACAGCCGCGAAAGCGGAGCCATCGACCCGTACCAGCGTGCATTCGGTCAGCCAGGTCTTCACGTCATGGATGGGAGCGTGATGCCGGCCAACCCGGGAGTGAACCCGTCGCTCATGATCACAGCCTTGGCCGAGCGTGCAATGTCACTCTGGCCAAACAAAGGAGATGCGGACACACGGCCGCCGCTGGGCTCGGGATACGAGCGCGTCCGACCTGTGATGCCGCGTGGTCCAATCGTACCTGCTGGCGCTCTGGGCGAGCTGCGACTCGATACGAAGAGGTCAGACATCATCCCGGACTACCCATATTGAGGCGACTTAGAGGAGAAGACGATGATAGAGCTTTCTATTCAGACCGCCAGCGACGCTTTCCGGACGATCGGACCAAGCGAGGCTATTCCTGATGATTTCGTCGTTCCTTATTACCTGGATGATCGAAAGCTGCGGATCTCGATCGCACGTGTCAAAGGTCGTCTGTACGCTTTCGATGATCTCTGCACCTGCGCCCGCGAGGCGTGCCCGCTCTCCGCGGGGCTTGCTCGCAGGAATGACGATCATGTGTCAATGTCACGGCTCTCGCTTCGATATCGCCACCGGAGCGGTGATCAACGGCCCGGCGATCAAGGCACTTAATGTGTACGAGGTACAAGAGGCTGAAGGCAGCGTTCGCATCCGAGCATGACCTCTCGGCCAAACATCATGGCGCGTTAGTTGGTGTTACGAAACACCCTGCTTCCTTCCTTGTGCCGCACTGGGCACGCAGACGCGCGAGCACGCGACGGCTCATCAGATCACGACTGGATCAATGTCAGGCGGGAATCTTAGTCGGCGCAATCGGCCTCCGACACCGGTCTAGTGCGAAGGTAGCGATCACGACCATCGTCTAATAGATTCGTCTCCACTTTTCTGGCCTAATCACACCTGTCCGTAACGCTTCCGTAAAGTCAAAAAGGCACACACGGCGGAGATGAATATGAATGTGTCGCAACGTTACATCTGGGGCGGCGGGGTTGCCGTCATCATCGCAATTGGGTTAATCGTTGGAGCGATTCGCCCAAACAAGCATGCCCAGGCTGCACAGCCGGCAAGTGTCCCCGACGTTCAGGTTGTGGCTGTCCAGCAACAGGATGTTCCGATCATTGGAGAATGGATTGGCACGCTGGATGGCTTGGTCAATGCTGATGTCAGGGCACAGGTGAGCGGGTACCTGCTCAAGCAGAACTATCAGGAGGGAGGACTCGTTAAGAAAGGACAACTCCTCTTCCAGATCGACCCACGGCCATTTCATGCGGTGCTCGATCAGGCCGAAGGTCAATTGGCGCAGGCCAAGGCGCAACTTGCCAATGCCGAGGCAGTGCAAGGCCGCACAGAGCTTGACGTCAAGCGCTACACTCCACTCGCGAAGGAGCAAGCCGCCACTCAACAGGATCTCGACAACGCGATTCAGAACAATCTCGCCGCTCTCGCTGGCGTCGAAACGGCCAAAGCACAAATCAAGACTTCTGAGGCGGCCGTCGAAACCTCAAGAATTAACCTGAATTTTACGCGGCTCGTTTCCCCGATCGATGGCATCGCCGGACAGGCGCAACTTCAGGTAGGTGCTCTCGTCAACCCCGCCAGCGGAGCCGTTACTTCTGTTTCGACGGTCGACCCTATCAAGGTGTATTTCACCATTGGCGAGCCTCAGTATCTCGCGTGGAGAAAGCGCTTCCCCACGGAACAAAGCCGGCTAGCGGCGGACAAGAGTTTGCGGCTCCAGTTGATCCTGGCAGACGGTTCGATTTATGCACACGACGGGAGCTTCTACTTTGCCGACCGTCAAGTAAATGAGAGCACCGGCGCAATTCGGATTGCCGGACTTTTTCCCAATCCCAACAACGTTCTGAAACCCGGCGGCTACGCCAGAGTGCGTGCCGTCGTTCAGGTCCAGCATGACGCGCTGCTGGTGCCGCAACGCGCAGTGTCTGAGTTGCAGGGAGGCTATCAGGTGGCCGTCGTAGACAACGACAATAAAGTGTCGATCCGGCCGGTCAGCGTCGGACCACAGGTGGATACCCGCTGGGTGATTGCGAGCGGGCTCAATCCGGGTGAACGCATCGTTGCCGAAGGCGTTCAGAAAGTGCACACAGGAGTCCGGGTCAATCCGAAACCATTCAGCGGCAACCAAGGGAACAGGTGATAGCAATGTCAAAGTTCTTTATCAATCGCCCTATCGTTGCGATGGTGATCTCCATCGTTCTGGTGCTGGTGGGTTCACTCACGGTTCTCACACTGCCTGTCGCTCAATTTCCCAACATCGCTCCGCCTGAGATCCAAATCCTGGCTACGTATGTCGGGGCTGATGCTCAAACATTGGAACAAGCTGTTGCCACTCCACTCGAGCAGCAGATGAACGGTGTGGACAACATGAACTACATGTATTCCCTGAACGCGACGGGGAACTCAAGCACGCAACTTGATCGTGGATTTCGATCAGAAGACCGATCCCAATACGGATTTCATTCTCGCGCAGTCGCGCGAAACGCAGGCCGCCTCGCAGCTTCCGGCCGACGTGACCAATTACGGAATCACGGTTCGAAAATCAGTGACTGCTCCGCTCATCGTGATTGCGGTCTATTCACCGCACGGGACCTATGACGCGACTTTTCTGGCGAACTACGCATTCATCAATCTTGTTGATCCCATTCTCCGATCACCCGGCATAGGCAACGTGCAGGTATTTGGAGCGGGGCAGTATGCCATGCGGATGTGGGTGAACCCGGACCGATTGGCGAAGCTCGGTATCACGGTTCCGCAAATCATCAATGCCGTTCAAGCCCAGAACACAGTCAACCCTGCCGGAAAGGCAGGAGGCGAACCCGCTCCGAAAGGCCAGGAATTTACTTACAGCGTGCTAGCGCAGGGCCGCCTGGCTTCTTCTGAGCAGTTCGGCCAGATTGTCCTCCGCGAAACACCGGATGGCGGTATCGTGCGGGTCAAAGACGTGGCGCGCATCGAATTGGGTTCGCAGGACTACAGCATTGCCGGACGTTTTAATGGCAAACCCGGCGCAATTATCGCGGCATATCAATTGCCGGGATCGAATGCGGTCGATGCCGCGAACGGCGTCAAGAAAGCTGATGGCGCAGTTGAAGCAGCGCTTTCCACAGGACATGGAGTTCGTGGCTTCCCTCGACACGACTCGCTCCGTAACCGAAGGAATCAAAGAAATCGTTAAGACGCTGGTGATCGCTCTCGTCCTGGTAATTTTCGTTGTTTATCTGTTTCTTCAGGGCTGGCGCGCGACTTTGATTCCGCTGCTTGCGGTGCCGGTTTCGCTGGTGGGCACATTCGTTTTGTTTCCGCTCTTCGGATTCTCTATCAACACACTTTCGCTTTTCGGACTGGTGCTGGCGATCGGTCTGGTGGTCGACGATGCCATCGTCGTGGTGGAAGGCGTCGAACGCCACATTGAGGAGGGACTGACGCCCAAGGACGCCGCATTGAAGGCGATGGAAGAACTCTCTGGCCCCGTGCTTGGAATTGCGCTTGTGTTATCGGCGGTGTTCGTCCCCACTGCGTTCATTCCCGGCATCACCGGACGGCTCTACCAACAATTCGCAGTTACGATCGCCATTTCCGTTCTTCTGTCCGCGTTCAATGCGCTCACTCTCAGCCCGGCTTTGGCTGCGCTCCTGCTTCGACCGCGGCAACCAAGTCACGGGCTGTTGCGAAGATTCTTCGATTGGTTCAATCGCATGTTCCAGCGAGCGACTGACGGCTATGTACATTGGAGCGGAGTGCTGGTCAAGAAGACCGTCGTCGTGGTTGTGTTGCTTGCGATATTTGGACTGGCTGCCGGATTTTTCTCCCACAGCGTGCCCACCAGCTTCCTTCCCGACGAAGACCAAGGCTACGCCTATGTGGTCGTGCAACTTCCAAACGCATCCTCGCTAGAACGAACGAATGCAGTAGTGGGTGACGTGGAGAAAGTCATTTTGAATACACCGGGCGTCCAATACGCGACGTGCCTGGTGGGTTTCAACTTGTTGAGTTACGTTCGCACGACCTATAACGCCACCTTCTTTGTGACGTTCAAACCTTGGGACGAGCGCACGACAAGAGGTGAGCAGTTCCAAACGCTGAAAGCGAATCTGAATCGTGAATTCAGCAAACTCCCCCAAGCCGTCGTGTTCGGCTTTTCTCCGCCGGCAATTCCAGGCGTGGGAACCGCGGGCGGATTCACGTTCCTCCTCGAAGACCGCTCAGGCAGTGATATTCAGTTCCTTTCCAGGAATCTTAGTACTTTTCTCGATGCGGCGCGGAAGCGGCCCGAAATCGGCAGCATCAATACGACTTTCCTTCCCAGCGTCCCGCAGAAATTCATCGATGTCGATCGAGATAAGGTTCTGAAACAAGGTGTGAATCTGAACGATGTGTATCGGACAATTCAGGCGTTTATGGGCGGGTATTTCGTTAATTACTTCAACCGTTTTGGGCGCCAATGGCAGGTATACGTAGAGGCTGAGAAGGAGGACCGCTCTAACGTCAACAACGTGGGAAAGTTCTACGTTTTAAACAACAAGGGAGAGAGCGTGCCCCTCTCGACGCTTACGACTATCAACTCCCGCGTCGGTCCAGAATTCACCCAGCGCTTCAACGAATACCGGTCGGCTCAAATCAATGGCAGCGCCGCGCCAGGGTATAGCGCGGATCAGGCGACCGCTGCTCTCGAAGAGGTCTTCAAGCAAACCATGCCGCGCGAGATGGGGTTCGATTACTCCGGTATCTCGTTTCAGGAGCAAAAGGCAAGGGAAGGCGTCCCGCCCTCAGTCATCTTCGGCCTATCCCTATTGTTCGTATTCCTGATTCTCGCTGCGCTATATGAAAGTTGGTCGCTGCCCTTCAGTGTTCTGCTTAGCACGCCTGTGGCTGTTTTTGGAGCGTTCGCCATACTCTGGCTGCGCCGGGTGTTGCTCGGTTATTTCCTGCCGCCTTACCTGGTTCAAATCGAAAATGATGTTTATTCGCAAATTGGGCTGGTCATGCTCATCGGTCTGGCCGCCAAGAACGCCATCCTGATCGTCGAGTTCGCCAAAGATAAATACGAACAAGGCAAGCCGTTGGCGGATGCGGCACTTGAAGGCGCGCGTCTTCGTCTCAGGCCAATCTTGATGACATCCTTTGCCTTTGTTTTTGGCTGCATTCCGTTGTGGACCGCGACGGGGGCCGGCGCCGTGGCCCGTCAAATCATGGGGACGACGGTGATCGGTGGAATGCTGGCTGCCAGCGCGATTGGGATATTCCTCATTCCAGCAATTTTCTACGGCGTGGAGAAATGGTCTGAACTCAGCAGAGGAACCCGCGCCCGGCACACTGCCGGCCACCTCCCCTGCAATAGGAGACTGAAAATGCACTCTCGCACTAAGATCGGGCGCCTGATTGGCACCGTGCTTTTTGCAAGCTTCCTCTGCTCTTGCGCCGTAGGGCCGAAGTATCGTCGCCCAGTCGTGGCGACTCCGAACGCATTTCGTGATCTGTCGGAGAATGCGCAAATCCAGACCCAGTCCGCCTCTTATGCCGACCTCCCGTGGTGGCAGGTTTTCAAAGATCCGAAACTACAAGAACTCATCCGCACTGCACTCAAGCAAAACTACGACTTGCAACTCGCTACGGAGCACATCAACGCTGCACGGGCTCAGCTTGCATTGACTCGTTCCAGCTTGTTCCCGCAGGTGAACGCTGGCGGCAGTTTCAACGGCGGCAAAGAAAATACATTTCAATCAAAATACAACTTTCTAACGCTTGCTGGCGATGCTGCGTTTCAGCTGGATTTCTTCGGCCGATTGCGCCGCGCCAACGAAGCAGCCCGCGCCCAACTTCTGGCCACCGAAGATGCGCGGCGAGTCGTCGTACTAACACTGGTCAGCGATGTGGCGAGCGACTATTTCACCCTGCTGCAAATGGATCTGCAGCTAGCAATCACACGTGAAACCGTTAACACGCAAACCGATTCGGTCAAGCTTACTCAACTCCGGCTCGAGCATGGAGTCGCCACCAAGTTGGATGTGCTCCAGGCTCAGCAGGTGCTCGACACCGCGAACGCTCAGGTTCCTGAATTAGAGCGGCAAATTGCTCAAGAAGAAAACGCCATCAATATTTTGCTCGGCAATTACCCGAATGGAATTCCGCGCGGCCTTGCCTCTGGTCGAACAAGAACTGCCGCCGGAGGTGCCTCCGGGTCTGCCCTCGTCCCTTATCGAACGCCGCCCAGACATTCGCGAAGCAGAGCAAATTCTGATTGCGGCCAACGCTGAAATCGGAGTGGCCAAGGCGGAATTCTTTCCACAAATTGCACTGACTGGTTCAGGCGGAGGTTCCTTCGGACGAAGCTCCGCTTTCACCAGCCTGTTTCCTACGCAGGTCGGAATCTGGTCCTACGGTGCACAAGTCAGCCAGCCGATTTTCACCGGCGGCGCTCTTCGTGGGAATTTGCATTTGGCAGAATCGCAGCATGCACAGGCTCTCATCTCATATCGACAAACCATACAGCGAGCGTTTGGGGATGTGTCCGATGCGTTGATTGGCTATGACAAGCTGCATCAGGTCCGAGTTCGACAGCAGGATAGCGTCGCCGACCTGCAAGAGTCGGTGCGCATTTCCACGCTTCGCTACAAGGGGGGAACGACGACCTACCTCGAAGTTCTGGACGGGCAGCGTTCTCTTTACGGGGCAGAACTATCGCTCGCAGCCGCGCGGGGTGATGAATCTCGAAGCCTCGTCCAACTCTACAAAGCGCTCGGCGGGGGCTGGCAACCGTAGAGTCGTTAACGGG
>CAVPNR010000016.1:0-224830 GCA_963706645.1 uncultured Acidobacteriaceae bacterium | reverse complement strand
ATCGTCATCAGGCTCAGCTTTGCACCCATCAGGTTGAACAGCATTAGCAGCGAGAGGCCCGTGATAATTCCAGGCAGGATCAGCGGCAGCAGCACCAACCGCCGGAATAAGGCTTTGCCGGGGAAGTGCGCGCGATCCAGAGCCAGCGCCGCCGGAATCCCAAACGCAAGCGAGATCGCCATCGCCGCAAACGCCACTTGCAAGCTGTTCAGCACCGAATCCCAGATCGGCCCGTCGGCGAACAGGACGCGGTACCAGTCGAGCGTAAGGTGATGCGGCGGAAATCCACCGACGCCCTGCCCGTTAAAGGAATAAAGAATGAGGACCGCGATCGGCAGATAAAGAAACGCAAACACCGCCGCAGCATGTGCCAGCAGCCACCGCGAGCGCGGAATATTGCTTGTGCCACCACTCACGAGAAGCTCCATTTCTTCTCTAACCGCTCAGAAAGGAAGAGGAGACCGACTACGATCACGAGCATGCCCAGCGAAATCGCCGCGCCGAGAGGCCAGTTATAAGCTGCGCCAAACAAGCTGACTACAATATTCGAAATCATGATGCCGCTCGGTCCACCTAGCAATAGCGGGGCCAGAAAGTCACCCAGGCTCAAAACGAATGCGAACGTCGCACCGGCAACAACGCCCGGAATCGACAGCGGAAAAATAACCTTCCAGAACGTCTGCGCCGGAGTCGCGCCCAGATCATGGGATGCCTCCACCAGATTGCGAGGAATATGCTCTAGCGCCGCGTAAATCGGTAGAAACGTGAAGGGCGTATAAATGTGTGTAAGTGTCAGGACAACCGCAAACGGGCTATACAGCAAAAAATCCAGCGGATGCTTGGTCAGGTGCACATACTGCAGCAGCGTGTTGAGCACGCCATCCGATCCGAGAATCGTTTTCCATGCATAGGCTCGCACCAGATAGCTGACCCACAGGGGAACGATCACCATCTGGTACAGCAGATCTTTCCTTTTGCCTGCATAGAACGAGAGAAAATACGCCAGTGGATATCCCAGCAGCAGAGAAAACAACATCACGCGCGCCGCGATCCACATCGAGCGCAGCAGCGTCTGCCAGTACACCGCTTTCTGCAACAGCTCTTTGTAGTTATCCAGATTCCACGAATGCACAATGGCCTGCGATGGTGAAACTGACCAGAAGCTGTAACAGAACATGAGTAGGTACGGCACCAGCAGGAATACCGTTACCCACAGCACCGGAGGCACCGTGACGACTGTCTTGTAGGCGCGTGAGAACATTAATTCCTTTCCGGCGATTCCCGCACCAGAACCGCATCGGCGGTCGAGAACTCAAGCTCAACTTCGTTCTGTGCCACGCCACCGCTAGCCGTCCGCGCGACCAGCACAAGCCCGTCCGCGCACTGCACGCGGATCAATTCCGTCGCTCCATGAAAAGCCTGATGCTCTACTCGAGCACGAACTCGCACCATGCCGCTCGCCGCTGCCACAGTTCCGGCGAGTCGAACATGCTCCGGCCGGATAGAAAAAAGCGCCGGCCCGTCGGGAAGGGAAGTTTGCCAAGCCAGTGCCGCGCACCGTGCCACCCCGTTGCGCACTTCGCCCTTCAATAGATTCGTGTGCCCAATGAACTGCGCCACGTAGGCCGTTTCCGGGCGACCATAAATTTCCCGCGGCGTCGCCACCTGCTCCAATTCGCCCGACCGCAGCAGTGCGATGCGGTCCGACATCACCATCGCTTCTTCCTGATCGTGGGTCACAAAGACAAATGCGATGCCCACTTCGCGCTGCAAAGATTTCAACTCCACTTGCATCTGCCGCCGCAGATTGGCATCCAGCGCTGAAAGCGGTTCGTCGAGCAACAGCAGTCGCGGCCGGTTCACCAGCGCCCGGGCCAGAGCCACACGCTGCTGTTGCCCACCGCTGATCTTCGATGGTTTTGCCTTCGCATGCGCCGACATCTTGACCTTATCCAGCGCTTCCGCCACTCGTCGCGTGATTTCCGCCGCAGGGCGCTTCGCCACATGCAGCCCGTAGCCGACGTTCTCCTCGACCGTCAGATGAGGAAACAACGCGTAACTTTGAAAAACCGTGTTGACGCGCCGCCGGTATGGAGGCTGGCGATCCAATCGCTCGGCTCCCATCCAAAGTTCCCCGGAACTCGCAGTCTCGAAGCCGGCAACAATCCGTAACAACGTGGTCTTTCCCGACCCACTCTCCCCGAGAATGGTCAGGAATTCCCCCTCCGCGATCTCCAGCGAAATGTTCCGCAGGACCGCGTTATGGCCGAAACTCTTGGCCACGTTCCGGACGCTGAGCAGCGTCGGTTTTGGGTCGGTTTGCGAGTTTGCAGTTGCCGCGTTGGCGGGAGTCGTTGGAGATGTCATGAGTCGTTTGGCGTCGCGCCTACTACGCGACACACTTCAACGCGCCTGCGCCCTCTACTGCGCAGCTTTCACGTCGTTCCAAATCTCGTTGTACTTTGCGCGCCGCGGCACATTCTGCCAGAAATAGATTCGCCTCTGGTAGTTATCCACGTCATCGAGGTGCCGGATTTTCACTTCCTCTGGCGTCATGAACTGTCCCGACTGCGGATTTGCCGGAACGTAGTTCGTCTTGTCGGTCACCAGCTTCTGCGTCTTCGCTTCGATCATGTACTCCAGAAACTTATGCGCGAGTTCCTTGTTTTCGCTTCCGGCCGTGATCATCAAGTGATCGATCCAGCCCGTGGTGTTTTCTCTTGGAATTGTTTCGCCCACGGGAAAGTTCAACTTCTTCAGATCTGCCGTATTCAATGGCCATCCCATCGCGATCACGACTTCGTGGCTTACAAACAGATTCGTCAACTCTCCACCGGTCGCCCACATCTTGCGGATGTTCGGCTTCAATTCCAGCAACTTCTTCTTGACCGCTTCCAGTTGTTCATCGCTCAGGTTGTAAAGCTGCGACGGATCGGGTTTGTCATAGCCCAGAACTTGTGCTGCCATGTAGACCGTCGAGAGATCGTCCCACACCGAAACTTTCCCTTCGTATTTCGGATCCCACATCACGTTCCACGAATCTGGCGGCTGCGGAAACGCCGTAGTGTCGTAGATGATCGGATCCGGTCCCCACATGAACGGCACTCCGTACACCTGGCCATTCGCGCGCACCAAAGGCAAGGAAGTAAGCTGCGAAGAAAGCTGGTTGTAGCTGGGAATCTTCGCCAGGTCCAGCGGAGCGGCCAACCCAGCCGTCACGATGGATGTCGCGACGTCGCTCGACGGCGAAATCACGTCGAAATTTCCCGCGCCGGCCATGCGCAACTTCGCCATCAACTCATCGCTCGACCCCATGTACGACGCTGAGACTTTGCAATGATTCTGTTCTTCGAAGGTTTTGATGAACGAGGGGTCGGCATAGCCTTCCCACACGAGAAGGTTCAGCGTGGGTGTCTTCTTCGAGCACGACCCAACGCAGATTACGAGCGCAAGCAGAGGCAACAGACGCAGGCTGCGTTGCCAGTTCATCCTTCCTCCTAGAACGTTGGTGGAGTGTTAATCCACAAGACCAGAGTCTCTTTGCGCCCCGGGTTCTTCCACCGGTGGGGCGTCGCGCTTTCGAAATAGAAACTGTCGCCCGGTTTCAGCCTGTATTCCTCGCCTTCCACCGTGATTTCGAGATCTCCCCGCAACACATAAATGAACTCTTCGCCTTCGTGAGTGTAGGGATCTCCGCTGCCCGCTTCCGGCGCTATGCGAAACAGATGCGGTTCCATCACGGTGTTGCCCCACGCCAGCAGTTCCATGCGCACGCCCTCGCCCGCTTCGAGTACCTTGCGCTCTGCCGGTCGAACCTGCCGTTTGCTGGCCTCCGGGGCGTCGAAGAAATCAAGGATGTTTGTCTTGTAAAAGCGCGCCAGCTTGCGCAGCGTTCCGACTGAGCCGCTCATTTGCGAACGTTCCAGCGCGCTGAGAAATCCCACCGAGATGCCTACTTCGCGCGCCACTTGTGCCAGGGAAAGCCGCCGCCGGGCTCTTAACTGCCGCAGATGTGCTCCAATGGCGACGGCACTACCGTTCGATGCTGGACGCACCTTGCCTTCACGCTTGAGCAGTTGCACAATCGCCGCCGCATTCAGACCGCGCACTTTGCGCAGGAATCGCGCGCGCTTCAGCAGTTTCACGTCTTCCGCCGTATAGAGGCGGTACTTGCTCTCCGTGCGCCGTGGCCGCGCCAGTCCGAGGCTTTCCCACGAGCGAATCACCGACGGAGATACGCCCACCTTCCGCGCTACGTCTCCGATCTTCAAGTAAGGTTCAGCCATGCGTGATGGTTATGAATTGCTGTGTCGAATCAACAGTCCGATAAGAAATTTCTATGGGAAGGAGTCGTTTTTTTGTCCTTGACAGGCCCCATCCCTGTTCTCTAACCTTGCGGGATTATAGCAAGGTTGTGGCTGGACACAAGCTTTCGCTTTTCAACAAAAAACAATCTCTCCCGAAGATGTCTGGAGGTCCCATGCCGTCACTGCGACTTCGCTCATTGAGCCTATGCCCGTCTGGATTGCATCTGAAGCAGACGCTGGGCCTGGCTCTCCTCTGTCTCTTCTTTTCCACGCTGCTCTCAGCTCAAGGCACGGGCGGTCGCATCCTCGGACGGATTTCCGACCCGACGGGCGCAGTCTTATCGGGAGTAAAGGTTACGGCTACCAACGACGCCACGAGCGTTGCTCAGGACACGGTAAGCAACGACAGCGGGGATTTCGTGTTTCCCAATGTTCCCGTGGGCACGTACTCTCTCACGTTTGACCTGAAAGGATTCAAGAAGGCAGTTCGCCACAGTATCGCGCTCGACGTCAACCAGGTCATCACTCTCAACATGACCATGCAGTTGGGCGGAAACGAGGAAGTTGTCGACGTCACCGCTGAAGCTCCGCTGGTCGACACCAGCAGCACCCAACTCGGTGCCGTCGTCAATAACCGCTCAGTCAATGAGCTTCCTTTGAACGCCCGCGATACGTATCAGTTCCTGCAGTTGCAACCGGGAGTGCAATCGCAACTGGGATCGAGCGGTGGAACGTTCTATGGCAGCAGTGATGCCGGAGCAGTCTCTGTCAACGGGGGCCGCGGCCGTGCCAATAACTTCAGTGTCAACGGAGGGGACGCTAACGATCAGTTCGTCAATCTGCCGACCATCCAGCCAACGCCGGACGCGATTGAGGAATTTCGCGTCATCAGCAACACCTTCGATGCCGAATATGGCCGCAACTCCGGGGCGGTGGTGAACGTTGTCACCAAATCAGGCACGAATCAGCTTCACGGCAATGTCTATGAGTATTTCCGTAATACCGTTCTCAATGCGCAGGGCTTCTTCAATACGGTGAAGCCTCAGGAGAATCAAAACCAGTTCGGCGGAACGCTTGGCGGACCGATCGTGAAAGACCGCAGCTTCTTCTTCTTTTCGTATGAAGGCCGCCGCGTGCGTCAGGGTATCTCTGGCGAGACCGTAGCCGTTCCGAACCCGCAAGAAAGAATGGGCGTCTTCGCGGGAGGTCTGAGCGGTGGTATCACCGATCAGTTCACTGCCGACGCGCTGAATGGCAGGCCGGGTTGCACCGCGGCAATCACTGGCGCCGGGGGACAGATGCCAGCGGCTGGTTCAAACTGGAGCGATATCTTCCCCGTCGACGGGAACGGAAACGCTACAATCCCCACCGCCTGCCAAGATCCGGTTGCGCTCGACATGCTCCGTTTCGTTCCCGCTGCCAATCGGCCCGACGGCATTAATTATCAGGCCGTACCCGCCAGCGCCGATACGCAAAATCAGTTCACATTCCGCTTCGACCAGCACATTAACTCCCGCCAAAACTTCAGCTTTTACTACTACTTCACCAACGATTCGAACTTCCAGCCGTTCTACGACTTCCAGGCTTCTGGAGCAAATATTCCTGGCTTCGGCGCCAATGTGGGGTCGCGTTATCAGCAGTTCAATCCCAGCCACACCTGGACGATCACAAATAATCTCATCAATGAATTCCGCTTTACGTACATGCGAGAAGGTCAGTTGACCTTCCAGCACCCGCAGAGCACCAACGCCGTGACGGCGTCGTGTTCGTCCGCGGCCGCGCAGGCCGTTTGCTTCAATGGGACCTCGGACTCCAGTGTCGGCCCAAATTCGATCCAAGGAGTATTTGGCACAAATCCTCAATTCGGCATTACAACGGGGCTGCCCGCAAATCGCACGGGGGTCCCGTTCATTAACATTGGCGGCGGCTTTGCCATCGGCAACGGATGGGAAGGTGAATTGCCCCAGGTCGGAAACTCATTCATGTGGAGTGACAGCATGACCTGGGTGAAATCCAATCACACCATCAAGTTTGGCGCTGATGTGCGTCGGGCCCGCTTTGACCAGACCCTCTACTACAACGTCAGCGGTCAGTTCACGTTCAATAGTTCGACGGAGAATTCGGTCTTCTACAACGACAACTATCCGGGATACTTGTTAGGTCTGGACGACAGCTACTCTCAGGGATCCGCACAGCGGGAAAACGTGCGCAACACTGGCGTCTATCTCTTTGCCCAGGACAGCTGGAAAATCAGGCCTTCTCTTACCCTGAACTACGGCCTCCGTTGGGAGTTGGATACTCCCCTGGCCGACGCCCTTCACCACGTTCAGACTTTCCGCCCTGGCCAGAACTCAACCGTTTATCCTTGCGTTCTGACGCCGGCCGATCAGGCTAATCTTGGAGGCACCGATTGCGTTTCGGCCGGTGTCCAGCCAACTGGCTTGGTAGTTCCGGGAGACGCGGGTATTCCCTCTGGCCTCACGCAGACTTATTACAAGGCCTTCGCACCTCGCGTCGGACTCTCCTATGCCCTCAACCAAAAGACGACCATCCGCGGTGGTTGGGGTATGTTCTACAACCCGATGGAGCAGTTGGTTCTCGAACAGTTCGGCGCCGAGCCGCCTTTTGGCGGTAGCACCTACCTGCCTTCCACCTTCCTGAATACGCCCTTCATTTCACAGACCGGCACTCTGAGTCCCAATCCATTCACCGGGATCCTCAGCCCCGCACGTGGAACTCCGCAGGATTGGGCTTCGTTCCGCCCCATGCTGCTGTATGGGGATTTCCAGCCGCATATGCGCACGCAGTATTCGGCTCAATACAACCTTAATATCCAGCGGGAATTGGCCAAAGATGTGGTGCTGCAAGTTGGTTACGTAGGATCGCAGGGACATCGGCTGCTGGCTTCGCACGACATCAACGCGGCGAATCCGCAGACCTGTCTGGACATCATCACGCTTGCGAACAACGATCCGACTAAGGTCTTTTCCTATGGTTCGCAGGGGAGTTGTGGACCATTTCTGGAAGACAATCAATTCACCGTGACTTTGCCTGCTTCCAACGGAAACCTCTTGCCGAACGGATTCCATTTGCCCCAAGGCGGCACGATTGCGGCTTCGGGACAGACACTGAACTTCGTTGGACTGCGTCCCTACTCGTCGCCTAGCTGCAATCCGTTGACGGGTGGTCCCGGCAACGGCTGCCCGGCTGACGGCGTCCCGGTCTTCACTAATATCTTCGCCGAAGACACCATCGCCGCCTCTGCTTACAACTCGTTCCAGACCAGTCTGGAAAAGCGTTTCTCTCACGGGTTGCAACTGCAGGCTGCCTACACCTTCAGCAAATCTCTCGACTGGGCATCCAGCTTCGAAGAAACCGTCAACCCGTTCAACTACAAGGCCAGCCGTGCTCTATCACTCTTCAATTCTGCGCAGCGCTTTGTCATCAATTACTACTGGGATATTCCTGTTCCGAAGTTCAACGGTTTCATGGGGAAAGTCTTAGATGATTGGTCCATGTCTGGAATTATCCAGTTCCAGAGCGGCTTCCCGATCCGCATTCAAACCCAGGATGACAACGAGCTGATCAGCAGCTTGTTCTTCCTGGGAGCCGGAGCGCCACAGATGGCGGGGACGAAGCCGCAGATCCTGAATCCGAAAACGAACGGGGGCTTCTACTTGAACCCGGCACAATTCTCTGATCCGACTCTGGGACAGTTCGCTACGACGCCTCGCTCCATTTGCTGCGGTCCGGGAGAAAACCAATGGGACGTTACGTTCTCCAAACGAATCGCGATTACCGAAGCCAAATACTTCCAGTTCCGTGCCGACATCTTCAACTTATTCAATAAGACGGAGTTCGTGAACCCTGACGGAAACTTCAGCAACACAACTTTCGGCCAGGTGTTGCAAGCGCGTGATCCGCGCGCGATACAATTTGCGTTGAAGTTCTACTTCTAGTCCGACAAACCCGGGCGGCTCCAACCGCCCGGGCAATCTAATGGCCCGCTGATCTACCGGAACGCAGGCCTGAGTTTCCCCGGAGCAATTCGATGTATCCCGATCTGCAGAAAGAACTCGCCACTTTCGAGCGGCGCACGCCCAAATCCGCCGAAGCCCACAAAAAGAATCTCAAGCGTATTCCCCTCGGTGTAGCCAGCAACTATCGCGCCTACGATCCGTGGCCGATCTTTGTCAAAGATGCCAGCGGCAGCAAGTTCCGCGACCTCGATGGTAACGAATACATCGATCACAACCTGACCTTCGGCGCGCTCATGGCAGGACACTGCCATCCCGCCGTCATGAAGGCCGTCGAGAAGCGCCTCTCCACCGGCACCATGTTCGGCATGCCCCACGATATGGAATGGGAACTCGCCGAAGAAATTTGCACCCGCTTTCCGGTCGAGATGTGCCGCTTCGGCAATAGCGGCACCGAAGTGACCATGCACGCCATTCGTCTTGCCCGCGCCGCCACCGGACGCGACAAGATCGTGAAATTCGAAGGCGCCTACCACGGCCTGCACGATAGCGCGCTGGTTAGCGTGAAACCGCACGCTCCCGACTACGGCGACATCCATGCACCGACCTCGGTCACCGGTGGTCTCGGCGTTCCGAAATCGGCGATCGCGAACGTGCTCATCGCCACCTTCAACGATCTCGCCACCGTCGAGCGTCGCTTCAAAGAAAATCCCGGCGAGATTGCCGCGATCATTCTCGAGCCGATTCTCATGAACGTCGGCCTCTGCATCCCGCAGCCCGGCTTCCTGAAAGGCCTGCGCGAGATCTGCGACAAAAACGGCGCGTTGCTGATCTTCGACGAAGTGAAGACCGGCGCCAAGCTCGGATGGGGAGGCGCCAGCGAATATTTCGGCGTTCATCCCGACATGATTTGCCTGGCCAAGTCGATTGGCGGAGGCTTGCCCCTGGCAGCATTCGGCACCAGCAAGTCCGTCATGGACCTGATCTCGCAACACAAGGTCTTCCACGGCGGCACCTACAACACCAACCCGGTCTCGATGGCCGCTGGCCTCGCGACCTTCCGCGAAGTCCTGACTCGCGAGAACTACGCGAAAGTCGACAAACTCAGCAAGAAGCTGACTGACGGCTATCGCGCCACCATCGCGAAAGTCGGCCTGCAGGCTTACATCGCGCAAGCCGGAGCCAACGGCGCGTTGATGCTGTACCCAAAGGAAATTCGCAACTACCGCGACTGGGAAGCAATTGACATCGACCTGTGGCGCCACTACTGGTTCGGCATGGTCAACCGCGGCGTGATGGCTCAGCCCTACTGGTGGGACGAGCAATGGACGATTTCGGTCCAACACACCGAGGCCGACATCGACCAACACCTCGCGGCGTTCAACGACATCGCTGCGTCGCTGGCGAAAGCACAGCAGGAACGCGCCGCCCCGGTTGCAGTCGCACATTAATTCGCGTAGGGGCGGACGGACGCATTCGTCCGCCCCTGCCTGCACCATAGAAGACTCATGTGGGGACAGCCGCCCTCGGCTGTCCGTCGGGCGAAGCCCGACAGGTTGAAGCTAGACAGATTACGAGAATCTTTGTCCACAACGCCACAATCCGTCGAACAGCCTCACCTGATCCGCGCTCTAGGCCGCCGCGATCTAGTGCTGCTCTTCGTTGTCGCTGTCTTCAATCTCAACGTGGTCCCGTCCATCGCGGCGAACGGCGGCGTCACCATCTGGCTCTGGATCATCTCGCTGCTCCTCTTCTTCTGGCCCCAAGGCATCGCGGTCATCGAACTCGCCCACCGCTATCCTGGCGAAGGTGGCGTCTACCTTTGGGCCAAAGAAGTCTTCGGCGACTTCCACGGATTCCTCTCCGGCTGGTGCTACTGGACCAACAACATGCTCTACGTGCCGACGGTCATGCTCTATTTCGTCGGCGTCTCGGTGTATGTGCTCGGTCCTGGCCATCAGAGTCTCCCTGATAACAAGCTCTTCGCAGCGAGCGTTTCCCTCGCTTTGCTTGCGCTGCTCACCCTGCTCAACATACTCGGGCTCGGCGTAGGGAAATGGATCAACAACGTCGGAGCTGTTGGAACTTTCATCGCCGCCGCCGTCCTCGTCGGTCTCGGTATTGTTATCTGGTCGCGGTTTGGTTCCGGCATCACCGCAGCTGATTTCAAGATTCCTGCGAACCCACGCTTCGTTCTCAATTCTTTCGGCGTCATCTGCTTCGGGCTGGTTGGTCTGGAACTCGCCTCCGTCATGGGTGATGAAATCCAGGACCCGCGACGCACTCTTCCCGGAGCCGTCGCCTGGGGAGGATTGCTGTCCGGCACTCTCTACATCGCCGCGACGCTGACCTTACTTATTGCGGTCGGAAAGAGTGTCAACGTGCTGCAGGGTGTGGTGCAGGCAGTGACCGGAATGGCGGCCAGAGTTGGCGTGAGTTGGATCAGCATCCCCTTCGCCGTCATGCTAAGTTTAGCGATCGCCGGTATTGGTTCTGCGTGGATTGGCGGTTGCTCGCGAATCCCGTTCGTGGCTGGACTCGATTCCTACATGCCGTCCTGGCTCGGCAAGGTACATCCTAAGTACGCCACGCCGTACGCCGCACTCATCGTGCAGGCGATTGTCTCCGGGGTTTTGGTCATCCTTAATTTCGCCGGCGCGGGCGTGCAGGAAACATTTCAGAAGTTGTTGTCATTGGCCGTCGTTCTGCAACTTGTCCCATTTGTCTACATGTTCGGCGCGCTGGTGAAGTTCGCTGTAACGGAGTCGTCGCCGAAAGGTCAATATGGTCGTATGACGCTGTTCCTCGCCGGAGCGAGTGGATTCCTGACCACGATTCTCGGCATCGCGCTGGTGTTTTTCCCAGCCCAGCAAATCACGTCGATTTTCTGGTACGAGGTTTGGATGATAGGTATGACGCTGCTTTTCGTCGGCCTGGCCGCATTCTTCTTCTTTGTGTACGGTCGCCGCAAGACGGCAAAAAAGATTCAGCTGGCAGCAATACCGACGCCAGTACCGGCGAGCGAAGTTCGCCGTTGAGGTCGATCCGTTTTTGACTTATGTGGGGACAGCCGCCATCGGCTGTCAAGACGTGGAAGAGCGGCTCTTAAGGGCCGCGTAAGCGAGTAGTAGCGATCGGGGCGTTAGCCCCAGGAGGCCACGATGCCTAGCGGAGTCCAAGCCGACGTGAAAAACTACCAGATGTTTATCAACGGCGAATGGGTCGGAAGCAAATCCGCGAAGACCTTTCCCGTCTACGATCCCTCGACCGAAGAGATAATCGCGCAGGTGCCCGATGCGAGTGCCGACGACGTAACCCGTGCCGTTGCCGCCGCCAAAGCCGCCTTCGAGGAAGGCTCATGGGCGACCACTACTGCACAGGAGCGCGGGCGCGTCCTGTTCCGCCTCGCAGACAAAATCCGTCAGAACCTGCCCGCACTCGCCGAACTCGAATGCCGCAATACCGGCAAGCCCATCGTCGAAGCCGAATACGACATCACCGACGCCGCAACTTGTTTCGAGTATTACGGCGGGCTCGCGACCAAAGTCGTTGGCTATGTGAATCCGGTTCCCGATAATGCGATGTCGCTCACGCTGAAAGAACCGGTCGGCGTTGCTGGACAAATTATCCCCTGGAACTATCCGCTGTTGATGGCTGCGTGGAAACTCGCGCCCGCGATTGCTGCCGGCTGTACCTGTGTGCTGAAGCCCGCCGAGCAGACGCCGCTGACAGCGCTTGAATTCGCCAAGCACTTCGCCGACTGCGGGTTGCCTCCGGGCGTAGTCAACGTTGTGACCGGTTTCGGCGAGTCCTGCGGTGCCCCGATCGTGCAGCATCCCGACGTCAACAAGATTGCATTTACCGGCAGCGCTGCCGTCGGCAAGATCATCGTGAAACAGGCCGCCGATACCGTGAAGCGTGTCACGCTCGAACTCGGTGGCAAGTCTCCGAATATCTTTTTCGCCGACGCCGATTTCGAAGCTGCCATCGACGGCGCTCTGTTTGGCGTCTTCATCAATCAGGGCGAGGTCTGCTCCGCCGGAAGCCGCATTCTCGTACAGAAATCGATCTATAAGAACTTCGTCGACGCGATGGCCGAGAAAGCGAAGAAGATCAAAATTGGCCCGCCGCTCGATCGTGAGACCAAGATGGGCGCTCTAGTCAGCAAAGAACAATACGACCGCGTGAACTCCTACGTCGAAATCGGCAAGAAAGAAGCCAAACTTGCTTCCGGCGGGGGACGGCCCGAGAAATTCGACAAGGGCTACTACGTGCAGCCGACAATTTTCTACGACGTAAAAAATAGTGACCGCATTGCCCGCGAAGAAATTTTTGGTCCTGTAGCTGCGGTGATTCCATTCGAAGACGAAAAGGACGCACTCAAGATCGCCAATGATTCCCCTTACGGCCTTGCTGCTGCGGTCTGGACTCGCGACATTTTCAAAGCCATGCGCTCGGTGAAAGCTCTGCGAGCCGGTATCGTCTGGGTCAACCACATGCAGCCCACCTACGTCGAAGCGCCGTGGGGAGGCTACAAGCAGTCCGGCTTCGGCCGCGAACTCGGCCCTTGGGGCATCGAAGAATATCTCGAGACCAAGCAGGTCCACATCAACTTGAACGAATCGCCAATCGGATGGTATTGAAGAACAGTTGCCAGTAAGGCGGCTTGTCATCCTGAGCGAAGCGAAGGACCTATGCAATTTGCGTCACGTTGAAAACAGCGGCTAGTGACAGAAAGCCAACGACAAACGACCAAAACTAACGACGAGACTTACGATGTCCACTATTCAACTTCGCACACCGATCCCAGGCCCGAAATCCAAAACGCTCTCTGAACGCCGCGCCAAAGCCGTGCCCCGCGGCCTTTCTCACGGCACGCCGATCTACGTCGCCAAGGCCGAAAATGCCTGGCTCGAAGACGTCGACGGCAATTGCTACCTTGACTTCGCCGGCGGGATCGGATGCCTCAACGTCGGGCATCGCCAGGAGGCTGTTGTCGATGCTGTGAAGGACCAACTCGACCGCTTCCTGCACACCTGCGTGCAAGTCACGCCCTACGAAAGCTACGTGCGTCTTGCCGAGCGCATGAACGAAGTCACTCCCGGAAAGTTTGCGAAGAAGACCATCTTCGTCAACAGCGGAGCCGAAGCTGTCGAGAATGCGGTCAAGATTGCTCGTGCCTATACTAAGCGTCCGGGCATCATCGCCTTCGAAGACGCGTTCCACGGGCGCACCATGATGACGCTGGCACTTACCAGCAAGACGCATCCTTATAAGGCCGGATTCGCGCCGTTCCCCAGCGAGGTCTATCGCGTTCCGTTTGCCTACTGCTATCGCTGCTCCTACAACCTGAAGTATCCGTCGTGCGATCTCTACTGTGCGCGCCATCTCGAAGACACATTCAAGCGCGTGGTAGCGAATGAAGAAGTCGCGGCCGTGATCGCCGAACCGGTTCTGGGAGAAGGCGGATTCGTCGCGCCACCTCCGGGTTACTTCAAGGTGCTGACTGAGCTATGCCAGAAGCATGGCATCCTGTTCATTGCGGATGAAGTCCAGTCCGGTTTCGGACGCACCGGCGCGCTCTTCGCCAGCGAGCGTTACGGCATCGAGCCGGATCTTATTGTCACAGCGAAATCCATGGGCGGTGGATTGCCGCTTGCTGCCGTCACCGGTCGCGCCGAAATCATGGACGCTCCTGGGCCAGGTGGCCTTGGCGGAACGTTTGCCGGGAACCCGCTTTCTTGTGCGGCAGCTCTGGCTGTGCTCGACCTGTTCGAGCGCGAGAACCTGCTCAGCCGCGCGAATGAACTTGGGGAGCGCTTCCAGCGCCGTGCTCGCGAGTGGCAGCGCCGCTGGTCCATCATCGGTGACATCCGCGGTCTCGGCGGCATGCAGGCGATTGAACTGGTGCAAGCGCAAGAAACAAAGATTCCGGCAACCGACGAAACCAAGAAAATCACCCAATACTGCTACGAGCATGGCCTGATCACCATCACTGCTGGCACGTACTCGAACGTGATCCGCGTTCTGGTGCCGCTGGTAATGACCAACGAACAGATGGACGAAGCACTCGGCGTACTGGAGACCGCGATCGCCGCCGTGTGCGACCAGAAAGGCGCCGTTGCGCAGTTTGTTTAGGTATTTGTCATCCCAATCGCAGTCGAAGGATCCCTATAAGCTGTATCATTATTGCTGTCTCGAGGCGTTCTCACGATGCATCGGGCTTTCGACTTGGCATAAGCGCGGGGCAGGATGGATCAATGGATAAGCCACACTCCAAGTATCTGCACCTGTACGCGATCGTGAGATTCGACCCTTACCTGAGCGGCGAGAACGGTGCTACTGTCGTCAAGGTTTTTCCATCGAAAGAGCTGGCTGAGCAAGAGGCTTCTAGGCTTAGGGAAGTCAACAAAGGAAAGCAGAGCACATACGCTGTGCAGATTGCGAGATTTGTAGAATCGCTTTAGTGCACGGAACTCTTCGCGATTGCAGAGGCATTGCCATGAGCGTAGCCGCACCTCCCATCACCAAGCTCACGAACTACATCAACGGCCAGTGGACCGACTCGCGCTCTTCCGAGTGGCGCGATGTCATCAATCCCGCGACGGGTGAAGTGCTGGCCAGTGTCCCTCTTGCTGACGCGGCGGAAGTTGCCACAGCTGTGGAAGCCGCGGCCGCAGCGTTTCCGGAATGGCGGCGCACTCCGCCCGAAGATCGCATTCAGCCGTTGTTCAAGCTGAAGATGCTGCTCGAAGAGCATATCGACGACATCGCCCGCATCATCACCACGGAGAACGGCAAAACGTTCACCGAGGCCAAAGCCGAGATGCGCCGTGCCATCGAGAACGTGGAAGTGGCCTGCGGCATTCCGCTGATGATGCAGGGCTACAACCTGGAAGATGTCGCGCGCGGCATCGACGAGATGATGATCCGTCAACCGCTCGGCGTGACCGCGGCGATCGTGCCCTTCAACTTTCCGGGGATGATCGCGTTCTGGTATCTGCCTTACGCCATCGCTACGGGGAACACGTTCATCCTGAAGCCCAGCGAGCGCGTGCCGCTCACCATGCGTTACGTCTACGAACTGCTGGCAAAAACTGGATTACCCAAAGGCGTCGTCAATCTCGTGAATGGCGGCAAGGGTGTGGTTGACGCACTGATCGACCACCCGAAGGTGCGTGCCATCAGCTTCGTCGGATCGACTCCGGTGGCTCGCTACATCTATGCGCGCTCGGGCGAGCAAGGGAAGCGTTGTCAGTGCCAGGGCGGAGCCAAGAATCACGTCGTGGTTCTTCCCGACGCCGACATGCCGATGGCGACGCAGATCATCAGCGACAGCGCGTTCGGCTGCGCCGGACAGCGTTGCCTCGCTGTCTCGACTGCGATCACGATCGGCGAAGCGCAGAGGACGTTTCGCGACTCAATCGCCGAGGCGGCTTCAAAGCTCAAAGTCGGCAACGGTCTTGAAGACGGTGTGCAGATGGGTCCCGTGATCACGCCGCAGAGCAAGCAACGCGTGGAATCGCTGATCGGCATCGGAGAGAAGCAAGGGGCGAAGGTCCTGCTCGACGGGCGGAACTCGAAGATCCCGAAATACGAATCCGGGAACTTTGTGAAACCTACAATCCTCGACAATGTCCCTCCGACGAGTGAGATCGCGGATACGGAGATCTTTGGTCCGGTGCTCAGCCTCGT
The DNA here is from genome assembly GCA_963706645.1 of uncultured Acidobacteriaceae bacterium. Classification (GTDB taxonomy): domain Bacteria; phylum Acidobacteriota; class Terriglobia; order Terriglobales; family Acidobacteriaceae; genus Sulfotelmatobacter. The sequence continues at coordinate 208,851 of CAVPNR010000016.1, read as the reverse complement.
TCACGCCGACAACATGGACGAAGCTCTGGCCTTCTTGGAACGCAGCGCTTACGGAAACCAGGCGTCGCTATTCACGTCGAGCGGATCGGCGGCGCGCCGCTTCCGCTACGAAGCGCCTGCGGGCAACATAGGCATCAACATCGGAGTCGCTGCGCCCATGGCCTATTTCCCGTTCAGCGGGTGGAAGAACAGCTTCTTTGGCGATCTGCACGGCCAGGGACGCGATGCCATCGAGTTTTACACGGACAAGAAAGTCGTGGTCGAGCGTTGGGCCAAGGAGCACTCGCGAAAGTTTTGATCAGAAAGATCCAATGAACCTTCTCACCACAGAGTCACAGAGACACAGAGAAAACGAAGAACAGAAAGATCTCCGAACCAGCCCGATCATCGGAGCGGCGATCGAGGTTCATCGTTTTCTCGGCCCAGGACTCTTAGAGTCCGCCTACGAAGAGTGCTTGTGCCACGAGTTGTATCTCCGCGGGTTATCCTTCGAACGGCAGGTCGCACTTCCAGTTTGGTTCAAGGGACTGCAACTGGATTGTGGGTACAAGATCGACCTGGTCGTCGAACGGGAGGTCGTTATCGAGTTGAAGGCCGTTGAAAAGATTCTTCCAGTTCACGAGGCTCAGCTTCTCACATATCTGAAACTATCCGGCAAACATGTGGGCCTGTTAATCAACTTCAACGTGCCACTGCTGACGCGAGGAATCATCCGAAGAATCCTTTGAGTTTTTCTCAGTGTCGCTGTGACTCTGTGGTGATCGAAGCCTTTATGAGGTGCATATGACTACTACCATTGCTAATCCCGCTATGACCGGGCAAGAGATTGTTGATCTCACCAAGAAGCACACGCTGTTTGAGTGGTCGGCGCAATCGAAGGTCGATCCCATTCCGGTGGCCAAGGCCAAGGGCATTTACTTCTGGACGCCTGAGGGTAAGCGCTTCATTGACTTCAACAGCCAGTTGATGTCGGTGAACATTGGCCACGGAGACGAGCGCGTGATTGCCGCGATCTACGAGCAGGCGCAAACTTTGGCTTACGCGAATCCGTTCATGGCGACTGAACCGCGTGCGCGGCTGGGCGCGAAGCTCGCGGAGATCACTCCCGGCGACATCGATACGTTTTTCTTTACCAATGGCGGGGCAGAGGCCAATGAGAACGCGATCAAGATCGCGCGCTTCTTCACTGGACGGCACAAGATCATGGCACGCTACCGCTCGTATCACGGCGCGACTGCGGGCGCGATCTCGCTGACGGGCGATCCGCGGCGCTGGGCGGCTGAGCCTGGCATCCCGGGCGTGGTGCGGGTGCTCGATCCTTATCACGGCATCGAGCGCGGATGGGAGTCGGCCGAGACCTCGCTCGCGATGATTGAGGAGACCATGCAGCTCGAAGGACCGCAGACGATTGCGGCGTTCATTCTCGAGACGGTTGTCGGCACCAACGGCATTCTGATTCCGCCTGACGGATACCTCGAGGGCGTGCGCAAGCTTTGCGACAAGTACGGCATCCTGATGATCGCCGACGAAGTGATGGCTGGATTTGGGCGCACGGGCGAGTGGTTCGCCATCGACCACTGGAAGGTTGTACCTGACCTGATTTGCATGGCAAAAGGATTGACCGCGAGCTATCTGCCTTTGGGCGCGGTAGGAATGCGGCATCACATCGCGCAGCACTTTCAGGACAAGGTGTTCTATGGAGGGCTGACTTACAACTCACATCCCATGGGATGCGCGGCAGCGCTGGCTACGATTCGCGTTTACGAAGAAGATCATCTCATCGAGAACGCTCGGAAGATGGGCGCGATCATGAAGCAGCTTGGCGCTGACTTGCAGGCGAAACATCCGTCAGTCGGAGCGGTACGGTCAATCGGGCTGTTCGGCATTATGGAGCTTGTGCGAAGCCGGAAGACGCGGCAGCCGATGGCTCCGTTCAACGGAACTTCCGAAGAGATGGGCGCGCTTGGGCGTTTCTTCCGCGAGCAGGGGCTTTACACCATCGTGCGCTGGAACTCGTTCTACACGAACCCTCCGCTGTGCATTAACGAACAGCAACTGCGGGAGGCGTTTGCCATCATCGACAAGGGACTCGAGATTACGGACAAAGCGGTGAAGGACTAGGTTCTCGTCGGCCTGCAAATCGCCAGAAGGTCTACCTCGAAGCTTCGTTTCGTAACGTCACGAACCGGGAAGCTGCCTGTGACTCTGTTGTAAAATCACCGCAAGACTTGATTTGCGGAGACGTCATGAAGAAACTTGCCGCCTTTTTGTTGCTTGTCTTGTTGAGCTTTGGCTCGTTGGTTCCGGCGATGGCGCAGATGCGATCCAATGGCACTCCTCCGAGCCGCGACGAACGGAAGGCTGCGAAGAAGCAGCAGAAGGCGCAGAAGAAGTATGCGAAGGCTCAACAGAAAGCGCAGAAGAAGATGCTGAAGACGGAACGGAAGGGCACGAAGTATCCGTCGAGACAGATCTGATCCCGCCGAACGCTTAACGCTCATTCCTCACGCTGTGGAAATCAGGGCCGATCTTCACCGACTGCCGGACTTCACTGCTGGGTTCGATGGGAAATAACGCACCGTAACATCGTTTCCGATGTATTGGACCCGACTATTGCCCTTCGGCCTGGGTTGCGGGGCAGGGCCGTAGGTGAAGTAGCGCACCGTAACATCGTCCGCGACGTAGTCGACTTCGTTTTTTCCCACCCGCACTCTGTGGAACCCGTGTCCCGCAGGCTTGGCGTCTTTTATGCCAGGCGACGCGGGCTGAACAGCAGCTGCCGGTTTTCCGGACGCTTCTTCTATAGGTCTGAAATTCGTCGGCTGCCTCAAGGCGGTCGATGTAGGTTGAGTTGAAGTTGCCAAGGGCGAAGCGGGCCGCCGACTGCCGTAGGCTAGCCAGCATGCTAGACCTAGCGCGGTTGCTACCCAAGCCTTGGCCAGGGTGCGCCGGTGCCTGGGCCATGGGCCGTCCTTGCCACGGTTGAGGCTCGTCGATGCGGATACAACCTTCCGTCTGAGGATGGGCAACTCCATGGCAGCTGCTAAGGCGCCGTATGGGCGGTCGACGGAATACGTGGCGGGAAGGCGGAGCAGGGATGCTGCATGGTTGGAGGACACCGGGGCCTGAGGTGCAATCTGCTCAGGCAGTGTTTTGGCGGGCACCTCGTTGGTGAGGGGTTTCGCCGATTTATCCTGCGCGGTCTGATTCATCGCCGCCTCGATCTGTCGGGTCATCAGTCGATAGGTGCGAACTTCGCAATCCTGGAAGGAGTGCGGGTCGCTGAACAGAACTTGCAGTATTCCCGCTAGAGCGCGAGTTTGATAAATCGGCAGAATTAGAAGTGATTGGGCGCCGAACTGTCGACAGATTGCCGCTTCAATGCGCGGGTCGGTCTGGGCATCCTCGACACGGAGAATCTCCCGGCCATTCCGGGTATCCGCAGAAACCGTCAGTGAGGCCGTGACTTGGTGCCCGATGTAAGATTCGGTACTTCCGCTACCGGCCTTGTAACTGAGTTTGCCTCCCTGCAGCAGGCCGATCGCAACTCCTGAGGCGCCGGCTACATCGCGGGCAGATTCAACGATGCGGTGCATTGCACCGTCGACGTCGAGTTCTCCCTTCGCGGCCAATTGTTGGATCTCCATGACGGCAGAGAGCGACCGGCTGTTGATCTGGCTTTCCTGAACGGCAAATGCATTGGCCAAAAGCTGCTGGAAGGATTCGCGATCGAGGTTGGAATGCGTGCTCATACTCGACTCTGCGACGGCATGAAGTAGAGACCCAGCCTAGAGTGTGATTCAGGATCTGGAAACTGTTAAAAGTTATAGGGATCAGTCGCGACCCGCAATACTGTCGTTTACGTAGATGCCGAAGCGAACCCCGCGGAACACGACTTTGACTCTTATTGTACCCCGCGTTCTTCGAGGCAGGAAAGGAAGCCTTCGCGCAGCGAATATTGGCAGCGGTAGCGGAAGCCTTTGGGGTCGCGCTGGCCGTATCCCCAGACGGTGAGGTAGAGAGTGTCCTGTTCAACTCGGGAGCCTTCGACGAAAGCATGATCATTTTCACGCAAGGCCGGACGGAGTTCCACTGGGAGCAGGCGAGTCAGCGTGGCACTGTCGAGCATGACGGGATCTTGTGCAGCCGAGGCGGAGAAAACCAGCGCCCGTGATGTTTTCTTGCCTACATATTGGGTAACGATAAGGACGTCGTTGCTGGACCAGGACGCCGACGCCAGACCGAGGTAGTCGCAGAGTTTGCGGGAACGTCCGGTAGCCAGTTCGTAGAGCCAGAGGGAATGGAAGGTTCCGACGAAATCGGAGCTGGAATTCGTCGTGTCAACGCTGCGAACGCCATAGCGGCCGTCCGGGGAGATGAGTTCGGTCGCTTTGGGGAAGACGACGAAGGGCGAGGCAAGGATTGGGAGAGCGCCCAGGCTTAGGGCGGCGAAGAGTGCGATTCTGGCGAGCAGGATTCGGCTGGGACGCATTCCATGGAACTCCAAGGCTATTTCATCCGACGCCATGTCGTTTCGGGCGTGATTTCGCTCACATGAACATTACTTTGGTTCGTAGCGAAGACCTCAGGGGCTAAAGCCCTCCGGGATTTATTTGCATGGCGCGGCCCTCTGGAGGGCTGCTGTCCCACGTTCAGGGCTCGAATGTACGCGAGCCGGCCTTAGTTGACCCTCTAAGCGCGGTAGTGGCGCGGGTAGCGGCCGGTGATTTTGCGGATAAACCCGTGGAGGCGGTGAATGCCACTGGAAGTGGGCAGAAACATGAAAGGACACTCGCCAGGAACCACTTTCATCCCGTGGTCCAGGCAGAACGTGACGGCTTTGGCACTGACGGCACCGTCTCCGGCAGCGCGATACATCCAGATCCGCGTGATCCCCGCTGCGGCACAATCCAAAACGACCGCGTCGGTTACCGCGGGCGAAGTCATCAGGAGAGCGGCTTCGACGGGGGGCTGGATATCCTGCAGACGAGCGAAACAGCGGTGGCCCTGTACATTGGGAATATTGGGGTTTACGGGAACGACATCATAGCCACGGCGGCAGAGTTCCTCGAACAGCAGGACGCTGAAGCTGCGGGGTTCCCGGGAGATCCCGACCATCGCGATTCGCTTCTGGGCCAGGAAGTCCTCGATCGTTTCCAAAGAGGGATTCTGAGCGGCCAAGGTGCCTCCGCGCGGGGTGATTCTTTTCGAGCGGATGATCCTAGAGGATTTTCGCCAAATCGGCAGTGACGATGATCACGGAGCACGCGAGCTGGGCGCCCATCCAGTGAGGTGACTGCTTACGGCAAACGGGCTTCAGGCGGCTTTCTGCTCCGTTTTCGCCATGTTTACGATCGGCAAGGGAACACGAACTCGCCTTGTCTGGTGAGAGCGTTTCTCGAGGGCGTCTACAAAAACCGCGCCGTCTGGCATGACGATGGGATCGCTAAGGAATTGAAATTCCTCACCGTAGAGCCGCATCTGGTTTTCCTGGGTAAAGCCTAGTTGCTTTAGCTTGGCGCAGAGAACTGCATGTCGGGCTGACATTTAGGATACCTGTATTCCGGTTGGGAGATCGTTGGCTAGTTGAAGGATGACGTATGATCACAACTTCCCTATTGTACTCCAGTTGAGGGCTCCGCCAGAACCATTGATGGACGCGGCTTTTGGAGCTTTTCGGGGGCATGGATTTGGCAGTCGGATTCGGCTTGCACGTTTGGCCCGCCAAGGGCACAATCTATACGTTCTACTAATACTCCCATCTGGCTGGAGTGGAGCCCCCTGAGCCACTCGGACGAAGAAAGTCGAAAATGAAGAATCGAATCGTTCTACCCATATTTCTCTGTGCCACACTCGCTCTTCCAGGATTCGCGCAGCAGGGGTCGACCTCGCAGCCTGCAGCATCTAGTTCGCAGAGTGCAAGCGATCTGGAACCGATTCCTCCCGACAAGCCTGCGAATTTCTGGGATGGCGACGATCCGAATCTCGTCAATCTGGTTACGCATCCCTTTGCCAACAAGAAGTGGGTGCAGAGGCAGGTAACACCCATCCGGGACCGCATTAACGAACTGGATCAGTTGACGTCGGAAAACAGCAAAGAGATCAAGGACGTGGATGCGCGCGCGACCCAGGGCATTCAGATGGCGTCAGAGAAGAGCAGCCTGGCGGATCAGCATGCCAGCGATGCCGCGAATAAGGCGCAGCTAGCTCAGACGGCTGCGACGCAAGCCTCCGCGCGAGTTTCGTCGGCGGAGCAGATGGTCGGGAACATCGATCAATATAAGGGAACGGGCCAGACGGAGATTCACTTCCGTGCGGGGCAGACGGTTCTGAGCAAGGCGGCGAAGGATGCGCTCGACGAAATGGCGGCTCCGCTGAAGGATCAGCGCAGCTACATCATTGAAGTGCGTGGGTTCTCGGCCGGCCGCGGTCAGGCGGCGATTGCCAGTTCGCAGAAGATGGCGGACTCGGTGGTGCGGTATCTGGTGCTCAACCATCAGATTCCGGTCTACCGTATTTACACGATCAGCATGGGGAACGCGCCTGCGGAAGGAACGATGGCGAAGTCCACAAGCGGAGGACGCGTGGAAGTGAACTTGATGAAGAACGATCTCGCAGCAGCCCAGCACTAGAACGGCCGATTTTGAGAGGGCGAGCCGATGGCGGCTCGCCCTTTTTATTTTCCACATTCGAAGAGGCGACACACCTCCGGCGAATTCCTGCGTGATGGGGTAACTGACTCTGAAGTGCACATTCGTAATTTGAAAGGACGCGGCTCCGCAAGCAGAATCAAGGTGCCCACCACTTCGCAGTTTCAGCAAACGCAGCTCCCTGTCTGGGAGCTACGGCGCTGAACAAATTTCATTCTGGCCAGATGGAACGTGAGGAATTATGTCTCGCGCAAAGGCACGAATTCTCTGCATTGACGACCACTGGAACGGGCTCATTGGACGCAAGATGCTGCTGGAACAGAGCGGCTATGAAGTTCTGGAAGCGATTGGCGGCGACGAGGGGCTGAAGCTGTTCCGCACCCATTCTGTGGACGCGGTAGTCGTCGACTACCAGATGCCCGGAATGAATGGGGATGTAGTGGCAGCGAAGATGAAGCGCATCAACTCGCGGATTCCGATCATGCTCTTGTCGGCCTACGGGCCTCTACCAAAGAATAAGCTGAGTTCGGTGGACTCGTTCGTATCCAAATCGCAACCGCCCAAAATTCTTTTGTCAACGCTGCACGATCTGTTGCAAGAGGGTCATAAACCATTCTTCTTCCGTTGGCTCGATCATTGGAAGCATCGCAACCAGGGGGCAACCCATTGAAATTCCTAAAGCAGCTCTTCGGGCGAGGGTGCACGCATCGGTTTTCATGGCCGCGGATGGACGAAGACGGCCGTTATTACCAGAGATGTCTGGGTTGTGGCAGGGCGTACGAGTATGACTGGGACAGGATGCGGCGGACTGATCGACTGCTGGCGGCAATGTCCCCCGTGAAATAGTCGGGCCGGGCTATGGCTTACTCCCCTCGAATGCGACGTGGAACACGCGCCACGCGTGTCAGTGTGCAAGGCAGAATCTCGGCCGTTCTCCAGCTCGAAAATGGACGTCAAGTTTCCGGCAAGCTGCATCAGCTCTCTGTGACAGGAGGGCTGTTGGAAATCGCGAGCTATCTTGAGGAACGATCCAAGGTGGAATTGGCGATCGCAATCGGCGGCGTCGTGCTGCGGCCCCGCGCAGAGATGCTGTTTCCCATGTGGAGCGCCCATGGCTTTTTGCAGCCGTTCCAGTTTACTCGCCTTTGGGCTCAGGAGCGACAGCTGCTGGAGACAGAAATTGCAGAACTGCTGCAGCAGTCGGTGACGCGATCCACCTTGGGCGTAGGGCTGGGGTCCCGTCCGAGACCCTTTTATTCAGACTCTTTCTAGCTGCTTTCCCTCTTACGATCCCATCCTAGAAACAAACGGTGTTCAATTTTGTACATCGTTTCCACAGCGACAAGAGGACACTGTTTCGACAAACTCGCTCGGGATATCGACAATCGCCCTGTCGTGGTGGACCATTCTGGGCGAAATAGGGAGTTTTGTGATTTGAGTCACAGACCGAAACCGGTCTTCCCATGATGATTCGAGACGCCGGATCGCCGCCTTCCCCCAGATCGCGGGACCAGTTGATAGAAACATGTAATAGCGGGGCGTCTTCTCAGCGGAAGTAGGCGCCGGTGGAACTGGATGCGTTGCAGGATGCCGGAGAAGACAGTCTTACCGAGATGGCGCGCGAGCATATCATTCGGGTTTTGCGGGAGACGTACGGCGTGCTGTCGGGAACGGACGGGGCGGCCAGCCGGCTAGGCCTCAAGCGGACTACGCTGCAGTCGATGCTCAAGAGGCATGGAATTGAACTGCAGGAATATCGGCGCGGGAATGCGGCGTTCGGCCCGAGTTAGTGGCGCCAAACTTGGTTCGGGCTATCAGATCCGAAAATCCACCGATTCAAGATCTATTAATTCACAGTCGATAAACTCAAAGTCGAAGATTCAAAATCCACCCACCTCTCGCGAAAGGCGCGATAAGGGTGGGGCACCTTTTTTCGCATTACTTTGTGAGGCGGTTGTACTTCTTTAGGGCCTCGCGGAGCCGGTCATGGGGCAGGGCGATTACGGTGTGATTGTTGATGCCGGTCATGGTATCGGCGGCGACCATGGCGTTGACAACAGCTTCCTCAGTGGCCTGAACGGTCGCCAGAAAAATGGGATCGAGAGAGTCGTTGGGGAGCATGGTGAGTTGGTGGAGTCCTTCGGTGCCGACCGCGCCGGGATTCGCAGTGGAGAACGCGATGAAGATGTCACCTGAGCCGTCCCCAGAGTAACTTCCGTCGCGTCCTAAACCGAGAGAGACCTTTTTGGCGATGCGCTTGAGTTGTGTGGGGATGAGCGGAGCGTCGGTCGCGACTACGACGATGATGGAGCCGACGTCCTTCTGCCAGACGGTGTGCTCGGGAATTTCGCGGCCTACGTTGATGCCGGCGATGCGAAGTTGTTCACGCGATCCGTAATTACACTGGACGAGAACGCCGACGGTATAGCCTCCTGCTTTCTGGTCGAGCACGCGCGAACTGGTGCCGATACCGCCTTTGAACTCGTTGCAGATCATCCCTGTGCCACCGCCGACGTTGCCCTCTTCGACCGGTCCGCTGCGGGCAACATCGAGGGCATGCCAGGCGTCTTCCGGTTTGACGTGAAATCCATTGATGTCGTTGAGGTAGCCATCCCAGGTCTCGGCGACGACTGGGAGCGACCACCAGTAGCCTTCCATGTCGGGGGAGCCGTGCTTGACCTTCCAGGCGATGACGGCATCGCGAACGACTCCAACGCTGTGCGTGTTCGTGATCATGACCGGGCCATTGAGGAATCCGGAGTCGTCGACCCATGTAGTGCCCGTCATTTCTCCGTTGCCGTTGAGAGTGAACCACGCGGCGAAGACGGCGTCGTTGCTGGCTTTGCCGCGAGGATGAATGGCGGTGACGCCGGTACGAACGGGACCCTTGCCAATTTCGAGTTTGCCTTCCCCAGAGATGAGCGTGGTGTGGCCAACCTCGACGCCCTTGACGTCCGTGATGGCGTTGTTGGGTCCCGGCGTGCCGTCGAAGGGCACACCGAGATCGCGGGCGCGTGGCTTCGTCCGCGCCGACATTGAGGTGGCCAGGGCCACGATCAGGATCAATGCAGCGTGGCGAAACTGCAGAAGAGACATGTGGGCCTCCAACAAACTTGGAAGTATAAAGGATGCGAAGAAGGCGGGTAATGCGCCGTTTGGTGCGACAGAAGGACGCTGGGGTACAATCGCCAACAAGTAAGTTGCTTAGGGGGAAGATTTATGGACGGATGGAGAAAAGCGGTGGTTCTCGGGTCAATCGGTGCAGCGGGGATTCTGTTTATGAAGAAGAAGTATCCCGCGGGGGTGATGGCGACAGGTGTTGGTTTGGCGGTGCTGGCGGCAGAATATCCGGAGAAGTTCGAGAAGGTGCGGCAGTCGCTTCCGGAATATTTCGAGCGCGGCATGCGCGTGATGGAGATGGCGGGGCAGGCCGGCAAGCGGATTACCGACGCTGCGGGCCGCAGCGCGGTGGAGGCTTGGGAGGAAATCGGGGGATAGGAAGGCGGCTTCCGGCGTTCGGCTTCGGGCTTCCGGACTGGTCGTCGCAGGAGTCGCAAGGGGTATAGCGACGCCGGTTCTTACTCGATGCCTAATTGTTTCTTGGCATCGGGACTGAGACGCTCTGGGGTCCAGGGCGGGGTCCACACGACATTCACAGTGCAGTTACTCACGCCGGGCAACTGCTCGACGCGTGATTTCACCTGGGCGCTTATGTTGACGTGCTCGGGGCAACCTTGAGCGGTCAAAGTCATTTCCACGGTGACGTCCTGCTTCGGTTCCTCGGGATTTTGTGCGGTCGCGGGGACAAAATCCACCTTGTAGATCAGGCCGAGATCGACGATGTTCACCGGGATCTCAGGATCGTAGCAACTCTTCAATGCGCTCATTACATCTTGCTCGGTGATCGCTGGCATGACAGAACCCCCGTTTCAGTTTACAACGATTGGGATGCGAGCGGGCTTCGGTGCGTCGCGGGTTCGGCGTGTTTACGCAGGGGGTGCATCGTACGTGGCCGGTGGGTGTGCGCTGAGAGGCATATCTGGTAGAGTTTTGCGCATGATGAGTCCCGAAGCGAAGCAAAGGATACAGCTGGCGCTGTTGCTGGCGTTGGTGGTCGCGACCTTGCGCGCGGGCTACATTTTGTACGAGCGCCATGAGGAAAAACTCGCGGCCGACAAGCAGAAGCAGGCGCAGGCCGGTGGGTATTCCAATGCGGACTATTACGTTAACCCGAAGAAGCTACATCCGTACGACGTGAAGAGCGCGAAGCAACTCACCCAGCAGCCGGTATGGGTCAAGGAAGGATACCGCTATACGTATTACTCCTACGACGCCGCGCGCAAGCAGGTTGATTTCGCGCATGATGCAGGACTGCTGCTGCCGATTGAGAAACTGGAAATCAAGGATGTGGTCACCGCAATGCCGGCCGGGAATGATCAGCGGAAGCAAGTAATGGCCGTGTTTGAGAAAGAGGGGAAGACGTACGCGGTGCCGATTGGGTTTGAGGCGGAGGAGCAATATACGATTTATTCGGACGAGATCTTTTTCGTCGAGGATCCGCACGACTTGTACAAGCACTGGCCGGCAGATGTATGGCAGGCGGTGGAGAAACACGAGGTGACGCCCGGGATGAACGAAATGCAAGCCGACTTCGCCATCGGCATGGGGATACCGGATGCGGGAGGCGGGTCGGAGAAGACCGTGCATTATCCCAACGGCGGCAAGCCGCAGGTGATCGTCTATGAAGACGGCAAGGCAACCCAGATCAAGCCAGGATCGTGAATGTCCCGCGGCTAGGGGATGGGAACGACTTGTGGCGCGAGATTCCATCCGCGGAGTGCGACTCGCGCCGGTCCGTTGGCAGCCTTCGCGGGATATTCAATTTCAATCTCCCGGCTTTCGCCAGGAAGCAGCGACACATAGTTATCGCTATAGTAAGCGGGAAGAATGCGCAAGCCGTCGGTCGCGTTCAGCAAAGTCAGCTTGGTGGCAAGCGCGGCGGACGTCCCGGTGTTGCGCAGTTCAACGTTGACCTTTATGCTGTCGCCCGCGTGCGTGGACCTGGCGGTTGCCGACAACGCCGCAGTCGGCAGTCGATTCAATCGGCGGTATGACGCGCTGTCCGCTCCCAGCCAGTAGAAATTCCGGGAGACGATTTTTGCTGACGAATTCTGCAACTCCAGGCTTACCAGTACCATCTTTTCCGACGCGAGTAGCGGTGCGAGTTCCAGCTGGAATCCATCGGTGAGCGCATCGGCGGCTGCGTATTTCTTCTCTTCTTTGTGGAGTAAGAGCTTGTTCTCGAGCGAATACACATTGGCAACGAGCAGCATAGCTTCCTGCGGATCGTTCGTGGTATTCACCAATGCAACGTTGTAGTTCGAGAGGTCGAGTTGTATGTGCAGCGGTTCGCAGGCCTTCTTGACCGCATAGAAAGAAGACTGCGTGTCGTAGTCGGCGTTCAGAATCTGCCAGGTGTTGCTGGGCCATGCGGGCTGGGTCATCCACAGCATGCGTCCACTGTTGGGGGACCAGAGATGCGCGTTCATGCCCTCGAAGATGGCGCGGTGGTCAATATAGTCGAGCATTTGCGCCTTGCGCTCGAAATCTTCCAGGCTTATGGGCGCGCCGAACTCGGCTTGCATTTGCGCCATAAATGGAGCCATGTCGCCGTTCCCGCTCTGATGCCAGTCGTGGTAGGCCCAATCGTCGCCGATGGGCCACTGATCTTCCTTTGGAATCCAGGCACGGAATGATTCCAGCGTAGAGAATGACGGAGTCCCGGTTTCCACGGAGAAGCCGTGGTTTAGCGCCGTGTAGTAGAGAGTGGGGTCCATGTATTTATATGGGCCACTGTTTTGCAGGTTGACCTGGTTTGAACTGGGGAAGTAGTAGCGTGTTCCATCCAGCGAGTTGATCAAATCGATCAGGCCTTCGTTAAGGATGGGCTGAGGAACGCCTTCATTGCGGCCGCACCATACGACGATCGACGGATGGTTGCGAAAGCGCAGGATGGTGTCGCGCGCGTTGGCGAGAAACAGCGCTGGGTTCTCGGCTTCGACGTTATAGTTCTGCGTGGATTCCCAGAAATCGTTCCAGACCATCAGCCCGTATTCGTCGGCGAGATCGTAGAAGGTTTGCTCGGTGTTTTGTCCCACCCAGTTGCGGATGATGTTGAGGTTGGCATCGCGATGCATGCGGAAGTAAGGTTCGAGATGCTCGCGCGAGACGCGTTTGCGGGAATCGTCCATGCCCCAGTTGCCGCCGCGGGCGGCGATGCGCACGCCGTTCACCTTGATGACGAGGTAGGGAGAAGTCCTCGTATCGTCGAGCATCTTCACCGAGGGCGAGGATTCTCCGCCAGGCATGAGAGACGCGACCCAGGACTTCCATCCGTCTTTCCATTCTGGAGGGAAACTCGGCGGCAAGGGGTCGGCAGCGGGGATTTCGCGCATGCCTTCGTGGCGCACGTCGACTACTGGCTTTGCTTGGGGCCTCGCGCTGGTTGGCGAGTATTCCAAGCGACGGAGGCGGCCCGTGCTGTCGAGCAGGCTCAACTCGTAGGTGATTTCGCGCATTCCGAAGCGCACATCTTTTGTGTCGGACTCGGTGTTTGCTTCTGAGAAAGTGATGTGGAGCGTGTACAGGTCTGGCTTGCCATAGCCGTTTGGCCACCACAGGCGCGGGTGCTGGACCGTCAGCTGCGCGAATTCAGCTGGTGCTAATTTCACCGAGCTCTTGCCGGGAGGCAACGTCACTTGTTTGGTCACGACGGTTTCGCCGAAGGAAGCTTTCAAAGTTCCAGTCACCGGCGATGCTGAAATATTGTCGAGCGGCACCGTGATCTCTACGTCAGCGTGTGACGTGTCGGGCAGTGGCAGGGAGGTGACTACTTGCGCGTCGCCAATCTTCACCGTGCTGGTTGTGGTGAGCGTGACCGGTTGCCAGATGCCGGTATCGCGATCGCGGACCGCAGGAATCCAGTCCCAACCTTCGGTAGCGACGAACGTGGGACCGTCGAGACACATGATTCCGCCGTTCTCCCCAGGGCCGCCTTTGACGGATTGTTCCTGGGGAATTCCGGGATGAGGAGGTGGCGAGATGCGCACAGCGAGAACGTTCGCTTTGTCCGCCGCCATGACGCTGGTCACATCGAAGGCGCCGCGGATGAATGCCCCTGTGATCGAGCCCAGTTGCTGACCGTTGAGCCACACGGCTGCATGGTAGTTGATGCCTTCGAAGGTGAGCGTGAGGCGACGTCCGCGCGCAGACTTGGGTGCGTGGAATTCTATGCGGTACCAGTAGTCCTGTTTGTTCAGGCTCTCGGGGATCGCGAGATTGTTCAAGCCATAGTCGGGATCGGGATAGATGCCGCGATCGACCATGGTGGTGAGCACAGTTCCGGGAACGGTTGCGTTCATCCAGTCTTTGGCGTTGAAACTCGTCTGCGAAATGGCTGCGCCGTCTGCGGTTACTTTCGGCGCAGGAATCATGTGCCAGCCGGCGGCGAGGGACCATTGGCTCTCGCCAGTCGCTTGAAGAACTTCTTGTGTTGAGGAAGGAGTCTTCGCGACCGGAGTGGGAAACGGGGTACGGCTATGGGGCATGGTTGAGGGATCTTGAGGCGCGCGATATCCTGCCTGGCCGCGTGTTTGCACGGGCCACGCCTTCGAGCCTTCTTCGAATTCGATGTTCGCGAAATCCTCGGACTTCTGAGCGAGCTGTTTAATCTCATCGACGCTGACTGCGCTTCGAATCAGGGTGAGACCAGCGATAGTACCTCCGAAATGACGCCACGGCTCCGCGTGCACCGAGGGTGGGGCCATCAGCAGGACGGGGCTGACGCTTCCCAAGTCCAGCTTGCCGTTGGCAATTTCGGCGCCGTCGCTATGGAGATGGAACTCTTCGCCGTCGAAGGTCGCGGCTAGGAAGTGCCATTTTCCTAGGGCCAGCGTCGCGGGGCCGGAGAGGCTATTGTCTTTGCCCATCCAGAGAACCACGCGATCGCCGTCGAGCGCGAGGTACCGCGAGAACTCGTCGGTTGGATCGCCGAAGCCTGCGACCAGCGTTAGCGTGTGCGTGGCATCGGACGGTTTTACCCAGGCATAGAGAGACCACGGGGAGTCTGCGCGCAGGACTGAATCGTTCTTCCCAAGTGGCTTCTTCAGGCCGTCGCCATCGGGAAGGAATACTGCGTTGAACGGACCGTAGAAAGGAGGATCGTTCGTGACCACGGTCTGGGAGAAGCCACGAATGCCAGTCGCAACCAGAAGAATCGCACTCATCACAGCTGAAATCAGCAAGCGAGACGGAGGTAACGAATTCATCAGGGCTCCCGGAATAACTGGAGATGCTGGACGCCGACGGTGAAGGGGAATCGTAGCAGGACTTGGCGGGGCATTCCAGGCGGCATGCAAAATCTGAATGGACTGCATTTGAAAAATCACTAGGACGAATGGTCTAAATGGATTGACCCGGACGAGTCACGCTCGTACCCTGTGGAAGATGCAGGCTCATCTTCATCATCGCCATCACCATCACGCGCACAGCGCGACGGCGGCGATGTACACCTGAGATTGCAGACTTGAGATAACAGCACTTATCAGGAGTTCCGGCCCGCTGACGCGAAAACGCTCAGCGGGCTTTTTGTTTCTCCGAGAGAGGGTATGGATATGAATGCGGAGTTCGATTTCGACAAGATGGGTGGGCTGCTTCCGGCCGTCGTGCAGGATTCAACCGACGGCCAAGTCCTGATGGTGGGATTTATGAACTCTCAGGCGCTGGAGAGCACGCTGGAGAGCGGGTATGTAACGTTCTTCAGCCGGACCCGGCAGAAGCTCTGGATGAAGGGCGAGAGCTCGGGGA
Organism: uncultured Acidobacteriaceae bacterium; assembly: GCA_963706645.1. GTDB lineage: Bacteria > Acidobacteriota > Terriglobia > Terriglobales > Acidobacteriaceae > Sulfotelmatobacter. Next base: position 193,336 of record CAVPNR010000016.1, on the reverse strand, counting down.
ATCGGCTGCGGGTCGTCTCGGCCAGCACCGACTGCGATCGCGACACTCTGCTGTTACGAGTTGAGGTGGAAGGAGCGGGAGTTGTCTGTCACCGCGGGACGCGTTCGTGTTTCACGGAGTCGATTCCGACGCGGCCTTTGGACGCCGCGGCGGTCCTGCCGAAGGAGGCGCGATGAAGCTCCGCATCGGAATTCCCAAAGGCAGCCTGCAGGAAGCGACGTTGCAGCTCTTTGCGCGAGCCGGCCTTCCTGCGTATACGAATGGCCGCTCGTATTTCGCAAGCACGGCGGATCCGGAGATCGATTGCATGTTGATCCGGGCGCAGGAGATGGCTCGCTATGTCGAGCACGGAGCCATTGATGCTGGATTGACGGGGCACGACTGGGTGGTCGAGAGTGGGTTGGAAGTCGTCACGGTCAGCGATTTGATTTATGCCAAGCGCAGCCGCGGCAAGGTGCGGTGGGTACTGGCGGTCCCGGAGGACTCTCCGGTACAGCGGGCTGAGGAACTATCGGGAAAGATCATTGCGACGGAACTCGTAAAGGTCACGCGGGACTACTTTTTGAAGAAAGAAGTCGATGTGCGGGTGGAATTTTCCTGGGGCGCTACCGAGGTCAAGCCGCCCATGCTGGCCGACGCCATCGTCGAAGTCACTGAGACCGGCAGTTCGCTCAAAGCCAACCGGCTCCGCATTCTGGAAACGGTGCTGGAGTCGAATACGCAACTCATTGCCAATCAATGTTCGTATGGCGATCGAGAAAAACGCCGAAAGATCGACAACCTGGCGTTGATGCTGCAAGGCGCGATGGAAGCCCAGGATCGCGTAGGGTTGATGTTGAACGTGAAAAAGGAACACCTGGCAGCGGTGCTGGCTGTGTTGCCCGCGCTGCAGAAGCCGACGATTTCCCATCTGAGTGATGACGAGTGGCTCGCAGTCAACACGGTAATCGATGAGGGGGCGGCGTGGGATGTGATTCCGCGCCTGAAGGAAGCGCGGGCGCAGGGAATTGTGGAGTATCCGCTGAACAAGGTGGTGCTGTGATGCGGATCCTTTCTGGGCGCGGGGCTGGCGCGCTAGCGCAGCGTCTTGCGGCGCGGGGCACCCAATTTAGCCGGTTGGAGCCGCGAGTGCGGCGCATCGTTGAGGGCGTGCGGCGGGTCGGAGACCGGTCGCTTCGGCGGTATGCCGAGAGATGGGACGGCTTAGAAACGAAACAGCCCCTGCGCGTGTCCGAGGAAGAAATGGTGGCAGCGCTACGGGAGATTGCTCCGGAGTTGCGCAAGTCTTTGCTTCAGGCCGCGCAGAACATTCGACAGTTTTGTGAATGGCAAAAGCCCGGTGACTGGATGCGGAGTCGCGGCGGAATTTCTCTCGGGCAAATGGTTCGGCCGCTGGAGTCAGTGGGGTGCTACGTGCCGGGAGGACGCTATCCGCTGGTTTCCACGTTGCTGATGACAGTGATTCCTGCGCAGGTCGCGGGAGTGGGGAACATCCGCGTGGTGTCGCCGCAAGCCGTCTGTGGAAGTATTGGCGGCGGCTGCGCTGTTGAACGTGCGCGAGTTTTACCGAGTCGGTGGGGCGCAGGCCGTCGCAGCTTTGGCGTATGGAACGAACAGCATTCCGCGGGTGGACAAGATTGTGGGGCCCGGGAACGCCTACGTCACAGTTGCGAAGAAGATAGTGTCGTTTGATTGCGCCATTGATTTTCTGGCGGGGCCTACCGAAGCGGTAGTGCTGAGCGACTCGGGTGTGCCTGAGTTCATTGCGGCGGATCTGGTGGCGCAGGCGGAGCACGATCCCGAGACCTTGGCGGTGTTAATCACGACTTCTCGCGGGCTAGCGCGGTCGGTGACAGTAAGTGCGGCGCAACTTGCGGAGGGGAATCCGATCGCGCAGAAATCGCTACGAGCTCGGGGGGCGATATTGGTTGCGAAATCGCGTGAACAGGCGCGAGACTGGGCGAATCTGCTTGCGCCAGAACATATCACTGTTGCCGAGGACGACTTGCCCTTCATACACAATGCCGGGTCGGTGTTCGTTGGAGACTACTCGGCGCAGGCAGCCGGGGACTACGCATCGGGACCGAATCACGTGCTGCCGACTTCGGGTCAGGCTCGATTTCGCGGAGGTCTCAGCGTCGCAGATTTTATGAAGGTGATTACCGTGCAGCACCTCTCTGCCAAAGGGCTGCGTGGGATTGCGTCGGCAATCGAGTGTCTCGCCGGTGCTGAGGGATTGCCGGCGCATGCGCAATCGATCCAAGTGAGGTGCGAGCGTGCTTAAGCCACGAGAAGCAGTACGGACGCTGCCGTCGTATCATCCGCCCTTAGCGGGAAGAGATGGGCTGCGCCTGGATTTCAACGAAAACACTATCGGGTGCTCACCGCGGGTGCTCGAGCGCCTGCGCCGGCTAGGTACGGAAGAGCTTGCACGCTATCCCGAGCGCGAGCCGGTGGAAGCGGTCGTGGCCGATGCGCTGGGAGTCGCAGCGGAAGAGTTGCTGCTCACCAATGGCGTGGATGAGGCCATTCATTTGCTCTGCGAGACCTATCTTGAGCCCGGCGACGAAGCGCTGATTGTTGTGCCGACGTATTCGATGTACCGGATCTATGTGATGGCGACGGGAGCAACGGTAATCAGTATTCCGGCGGGCAAGGATTTTGTTTTCCCTGGCGACGATGTGTGCAATCGAATTACGGCGCGCACACGGCTGATCGCCGTCGCGAACCCGAATAATCCGACGGGAACGGTTGCGGCCCCCGAACACCTGGCGACAATTGCGCGCTCGGCGCCCGGCGCGGCGGTACTCGTGGATGAAGCGTACTTCGAGTTCTATGGGCAAAGCATGCTGTCGGCGCGGAAGAAGTTTCCCAACCTGTTTGTGGCGCGCACATTCTCCAAGGCATACGGGCTGGCGGGGCTGCGCATGGGTGTGCTGGTCGGCAACGCTGAAGAAATGCGCGCGGTGCGGCAGGTCAGTTCGCCCTACAACGTGAACGCGGTCGCGCTGGCTTGTCTGCCCGAGGCACTCAGCGATCGGGCTTATATCGATCGGTACGTAAGTGAGGTTCGTGAGTCTCGGGCACGGTTGGAGCAGGCTCTCAGAGCGAATGGAATTCAATTCTGGCCCAGTCATGCAAATTTTGTGCTGGCGCGAGTGGGTGCAGCGGGGGCGTTTGTCGAAAGCATGAGGCGGCGCGGAATTCTAGTGCGCGATCGATCGGGTGATCACGGCTGCGAGGGATGTGTGCGAATCACGCTGGGCCCGCGAGCGCATGCGGATCGCTTGCTCTCTGCCATGCAAGAGACGTGGGAGGAACTTGGGATTGCGCAAGGAGCGTTGCGACGATGAGAAAAGGGATCATCAAGAGGGTCAGCAAAGAGACGCAGATTCAGATCTCACTCACGATTGAGGGGCGCGGGCGTTACGACGTATCAACCGGCATTCGATTCTTCGATCATATGCTGGAATTGTTTGCGCATCACGGAGGCTTCGATCTGAAGGTGAAGGCGCGCGGTGATCTCGACGTTGACCAGCATCACACCGTGGAGGACGTCGGGATCGTACTCGGGCAAGCGTTTGATAAGGCGCTGGGCAGCAAGAGAGGGATTCTCCGCGCCGGATACTTTTTGATGCCGATGGACGAGACCATGGGTATGGCCGCCGTTGATTTCTGCGCGCGCACCGCAGCGGTCGTTGACACCAAGGTGCGCACGCGGGTAGTGGGCGATCTGCAGGCTGAACTGGTCTATGACTTCTTTGAGGGATTCGCCCGCGGGGCGCGCGCCAATGTTCACGTCCGAACGCTGTACGGGCGATCCAGTCATCACAAGATCGAGGCGCTGTTCAAGGCGTTCGCGCGGGCGTTGCGCGCGGCTTGCTGGCGCGATCGGAGAATGGCGCGCCTCCTCCCCAGCACCAAGGGAGTGCTGTGATGATTGCGATTGTCGATTACGGCGCAGGAAACCTGGTGTCAGTGAAGAAGGCGTTCGACTGGCTGGGGCACGACAGCGCCATTACTGCTGATCCTGCACATGTAGCTGCGGCCACAAAGGTCGTGCTTCCGGGCGTCGGGCACTTCACTGCGACGGAGTCTCTCGAACGAACCGGTTTGAAGCAAGCCATCGCCGATTCGATCGGCCGGGAGATTCCGTTCCTGGGTATCTGCGTCGGGATGCAGTGGATGTTTGCCGGCAGCGAAGAGTCGCTAGGCACGCGCGGGTTGGGCTTGTTCGACGAAGAATGCCAACGCTTTGCAGCGAGCGTGAAGTCGCCGCACGTGGGATGGAATGAGCTCGATGTTGGCTCGCCCTCGCGGCTGTTGCGAGGTGTGCCCTCGGGCGCGTTTGTGTATTTCACGCACTCTTTCCGCGCACCGGTCATCGACGCAACAGTGGCGTGTTGCGAGTACGGTGGGAAGTTTTCTGCCGTGGTCGAACAAGACCGCCTGTTCGGAGTGCAGTTTCATCCGGAGAAATCAGGGGAGATTGGCTTGCAAATGCTGCGCAATTTCTGCGAGCTCTAACATGCTGACGAAACGCATTATCGCTTGTCTCGACGTGAACGGCGGTCGCGTGGTGAAAGGCGTGCAGTTTGAGAATCTGCGCGATGCGGGGGATCCCGCGGAGTTGGCCAAGGCGCATAGCATGTCGGGAGCGGACGAAATCGTCCTTCTGGATATTTCGGCAGCGCACGAGAGGCGCGCGACTTTGCTCGACACGGTGCGAAAGGCGGCGCGTCAATTGTTCATCCCTTTTACTGTAGGGGGCGGCATTCGGACGCTGGAAGATGCGGCGGCTGTATTTTCGGCCGGCGCGGACAAGATCAGCATCAATTCCGCGGCGCTGGCCGATCCCGATCTGATTACCCGAATTGCCCAGCGATTCGGGTCACAGGCGGTCGTGGTGGCAATCGATGCCAAGCGGCGCGAGGAGACATCACGCTGGGAAGCGCACACGCATGGAGGGCGCACGACCAGCGGCCGCGATGCGGTGGAGTGGGCGCGCGAAGCGGAAGGCCGCGGTGCGGGAGAGATCCTGCTGACTTCGATGGATCGCGACGGCACTGGCATCGGCTTTGATTGCGGGTTGACGCGGGCCGTGGCCGATACGGTCCGAATTCCGGTGATTGCCTCTGGCGGAGCGGGTGGCGCCCAACACTTTGTTGAAGTTTTCCGCGAGGGGCACGCCGACGCCGCGCTGGCGGCTTCGATATTTCACTATGGGTTCAGCCGGCTCGCCGACCTCAAGCAGGAAATCGGCTCGCACCGCATTCCAGTGAGGTGGCCATGTTGATTCCGTCGATCGATCTGATGGGCGGCAAGATCGTCCAGTTGGTTCAGGGCCGCAAGAAGGCGTTGGAGTTCGACGACTTCTCCGCTTGGGTGGATCGCTTCTCGAAGTACCCGCTGGTACAACTCATTGATCTCGACGCCGCGATTGGTACGGGGAACAACGTCGAACTAGTGAGGGAACTGGCTCGGCAATTGCCGTGCCAGGTGGGCGGTGGCATTCGCAGCGTGGAAGCTGCGCACGCTGCACTGGCGGTGGGAGCGCAGAGGGTCATTTTCGGATCAGCATTGTTCGACGGAGACACCCTGGACTTGGGGTTCGCGGAAAGGATTGCCAACGTAGTCGGTGCTAACCGGTTAGTTTTCGCGCTCGACGCCATTGGGGGCCGAGTAGCAATTCACGGATGGCGGAAGGTAACCGGGGTCACGCCGCTCGAAATGGTACGGGCTCTTGACGAATGGTGCGGAGCGTTTCTGTATACGCACGTGGAAACAGAAGGCCTACTGCAAGGATTTCCGCGAGAGGTAATTCGTCCGCTGCGGGCGGCGACGGCGCGGCAACTCATTGCTGCCGGGGGAATCCGAACTCAAGAAGAGATCGATGAACTGGATGCCATGGGCGTGGATGCCGTGGTCGGGATGGCGATCTATCAAGGGCTCCTGCCCGGATTCGTCACTTCCAGTGAATGAGCGCTTCTGCTTTGCGAATCGTTTTTTCGTGCAGCTCCCAGGAGTGAATTGCTTTGCGACAGCCTTCGCGAGCGAGGCTGGTGCTGAGCTTCCGCTCTGCGTCGTCGAAGGCCTTTTCGGCGTCCATACGGGCGCGGTAGGCTTCGTCATCGGCCTCGCGGCTCTTGGCGACGGCGAGTGTTTCATCCGGGGCAATTGCTGGTGCAGGCTGCTGGTTACCCGCGGGGACGCCTTTGGCGGTTTTCATCGCCAGTGCTTCGTAGGCGGTTCTGATCGGTTGCGGCCAGCGCTCCTGGACAGCCCGGCTCGCCTGGTCAAGGGCGGCGTTGGCCGAGTCGGCAGTCTTACGCACTCTTTTCTTTTCGCGCAGCCACTTCATGACCGACCAAGTCATCGCTTCGGTCATCAACGCTTTGGCGGCTTCGACTTCAGGAAGTGTTTTCATTCGGCGAAAAAGGATTCGACGAACCTCGCTCCTCCCAAAGAATAGATTCCTTTTTCGCCGAAATAATTCCGGTGATGGCAGTCACAGTTCTTAGTGATATGACGCAAATCACATGTAACTGTGTTGACTGGGATACCCGGCACGCACTACATTTTGGTTAATGCTGCAATGCAGCAATGGAGGCATTATGCCAACCCACACCAAGAACCACGACGCTGAGTCTCCTCTGGCGATTCTGACGGAACTGGCCGTCGAGGGAACGTCGAGCCTCGTGGAAGCACAGCGAGCCTTTCTTAATCTGGCACAACAGGAAAACGAAATTATCTGCAATGGAGTCAAAGAGCGGATTGGCGGTTTCATGCCGGCAGTTGCCGTGACGGGCCTAGTTCAGCGTAGCCTGGATACGCTCATTGGAATGCAGGAGGAGCTACTGACCACCACCAGCAAACAGACTCTCCAGTGGCTGGAGTCAGAAAAAGCAGGGAAGGACGAGCGCGCGGCCCGGCTAGTCGAGTTTGCCCGAGAGGGGATGGAAGCCTTTACGCGTGCCCAGAAAAAATTCCTCGAGGCAGTAGCGCAGGAGACGTCGACAGCAACCAGCGGCAAGAAGCCGCACGATGGCAAGGTCGTCAAGAAGACCGAAGTCGCCAAACTGGCGCGCGATGCCGGCAACGCGTTCATCGAGGCGCAGAAGAGGCTGCTCGACGTCATGGGCCAGCAGATGAATGTGAACCTGGACGCCGTGACTCGGACGATCGGACTGGTGAAGCCGTCACAGTTGTTACCGATGGCAACCCGGACTGGACAAGGCGTAAAGAACTTTTTTGACGCCGAGACCTCGATGATCGGTTCGCTGATCAAACCGCGCAAGCAGGACGCGGGGCACTCACCCAAACGGGGACGAAGCCGGACCGCGCACCGACCGAAGGCTGTCGCGGTTTAACAATGTGATCTGCATCGGGCGGCCTTCGATCTGTATCGACGATTTGTGACGACGATTTACGACGGCCGCCCGTCCGTTCCTGTGGCCGGTTCTGCAATTTCGGATTGCGGCAACCGGTTCAGGAGCGCCCGTTCCCACTGCAGCCACAAACGGCTGGTATAGAGCAGAGCGCTGCACTGAAGCGTGAGCCAATCGCGTGTCATGAGCGGGGAGCGGAACGCAGAGCGGTTGGAAATCCAATGCTGGGCGACGTGGCGCGCAAGGGTGAATCCCATTCCCGTGTCCGCACCGACAATGTCGCCCAATATCCCTTCCAGCGTAAACATCACCTTCGACAACATGATCAGGGAACTGGGAAACTTGACGCCACTGATCGCGACCCGTTCCAGCAATCGCATCGCATCGGCGCCGCTAGGCATGCGAGACGGCGGGAGTTCGTCGAGGAACCTCGCTACGGTCTCGCGAACTCTCTGACCGCGAGGCGAAGTCATCCGAATGCGCGGCTGACTGAGCGCGACGATTTCGTTGGATGTTCCGACTGGATCTCGCAGGCTCACCATCAGAAATAAGAGCGCGAGATGACGGCGCTGTTCGCGGCTAAGGCGCTCCCGCAGTGCCCAGTCGAGGATGACGAGTTCACCGGTCTTGTTGTTGTACAGCAAGTTGCCGGCGTGGGGATCACCGTGAAAGATGGCGTCGGGTGCGGAGGAGAAAAGGGGCACGGCGACCAGGGCTTCGACCAGTTGTTCGGCGACCGCTCGACGACGTGAGACCGGCAGGCGTGCCGCTGCGCTGGTAACTTTGATTCCTGGTTCCTCCGTGAGCGCCGTGATCGTGGGTGTGCACAGGGGTTGAATCAATTTTGGAATACGCACTCCGGGAAAACCGCGATAGAGAGCCCCAGCTTCGACCAACGTCTTTTGTTCACGTGAGAAATTCACTTCGTGGCGAAGCAACCGACGTACTTTGCGAAATGTATCGGGGATAATGTGAGGCGCAAGTCCGTAGGTGTGATGGCGATCGCCGAAATATTGCGCCAGCCGTTGCAGGTAATCCATATCTTCGGAGAAGTATTCGGGGATATGCGGCTTCAATACTTTGAAGACACCACGCTCTCGCTTCCCGGTTTCAGGGTTGCGCCAGGTGAAGCGGATGACCGCACTGACGCTGGCTTCCTTCAGTATTTTGGGTGAGACTTCCACGGCGTAGGTCTTGACCTTTGGTCCTAGCGTCTTTTGGATGAGGGCGCGGATATCTTCGGGTTGCACATCGCGAATCCCGTTTTCGAGTTTCGCGAGGGCGCGCCGCAGCGCAGGGTGGAGATGCTGGTTCCGGGCGATGACCTGTCCAAGTTTCTGCAGGCCCGGAACCTTCGCGATGAGACGGAGTAACCGCACCTCGGGCGAGGTGCTGGCCGGCAGTTCGATTTGCTCCAGGAGTTTTGGGGCAAGGCGGGCGGGCGAGAGGCACGTGACCACGAAGATCATAGCGTCGCGCACCGGAGGACGCCAATTCCTGTAGGCCTCCGGGACCAAGGAATCAACGGGCACGATCTCATCAACGATCCAGCGTGCCATGGCGTCGCGAACGGATTGAGCAGAAGGGCTGCGGAGGGTGTCTTCAATCAGGCGGATCTTTTCAGGTGGCGTTGCGCCTTGAGGCAGGAGATTCTCCAATGCCGTGCGCAACTGATCAGGCGTGAGCAGGCTGAGGCCCGCTGCGATGGCGGACGCATCCAGCATAGAGGTGAGCTACCAGTCACACTATGGGCGCGAGCATACGGATGCGCAGTGACTGGCATCACCGGAGAGCCAGAAGTCCTGTGAGATAGTCTTGGGTTGTCTGGAAAACGTTGTCTGAAAGAACAAGGAATCCCGTGGCCACTCTGAACGAAGTATTTTCGAGATTGTCAGTAAAGCGCCGCTATGAAGTCTGGTTTCTCCGGATGGGATTGGCGGACGGCAGCGGAGCATGGTGGTTCCGCTATTTGCTGATGAATCCGGGACGAGGCGGTTGTGCCGGGGACTCACCAGGGATGCCCGTGCAAGTGTGGGCCACATGGTTCCCGGCGGGCGGGGCGCCGCAGAGCTTCATCCAGGGGTTTCCGCTCGAAGGATTGGATGTCAGCGGAAGAGGGCGGAGTCCTCTTCACTTTCGCACCGGTGAGAATTCCATCGAAGAGGATTCTTGCACGGGATCTTTGAACGTCGACGGGCATGCAGTCTCGTGGAGTCTGCGGTACCGATCCACATTTGCGGTAACGCTCAGCAACAAGGGCTGGATCGGCTTCTCACGAACACCTCACTCGGATGCGCTCTTCTCCGGGCAGATTATGGTGGATGGGCGGAGCTTTGCGGGCGAGCCGTTGGGGTTCGGAGTGCAGGGACACAACTGTGGATACCGGCATCGCAACTTCTGGAGATGGACGCACGCGTATTTTCCCCGCCCTGGCCAGGCTGCCAGCACGTTGGAAGCGTTGGTCTACGAGATGCCGTTTGGACTGGTCTTTCGCAAAGCAGTGCTATGGCACGATGGGCAGAAGTATGTGTTCCAGAAGTTGCAGGAGTCAGGCGTCACGAAGGAACCATTCCAGTGGATGTTCACTTGCGCTGCAAGCAATACTATGCGGCTGGGGGCCGCGATCGCCGGGCGTGGTTCCAGCGTGCATCGTCTTCCTTATATAAAGACAGATTGCTCGGGTAGCTTCGAAGTTTGGAACAATAGCCTGGCATCGGCGTCGCTCCTGATACAAACTGCGGGCGGACAGCCACAGAGGCTAGAGACGGCTACCGGCGCGGTACTGGAGATGGTGGGCTGATCTTGCGTCGCTGATCTCGCGTTGCTAAAGATGGCCGGAACTATTCAGATGATTGTGCTTTGGCCAGTCGCTCGGCCACGACCAAGTAGGCCGCGGGGTTGAAAGCCATTCCGATGTGAGTACCTGGAACTTCCACGTCCTTTTCCGGATCCATGGTCATGCAATAGCGCCAGTCGACGATACCGTCCTGGCGCGTGTAAATTGCAGTCTCCCGCAGCGCGTCGGGAACCTTACGGCGAAGAGAACCCAGAAAATTGCAGGTGCAGCGACCCGTATAGCAGTCGGGGAGCACTCCCTTGCCATGCTCTTCGAGGATGCGGAGACGAACCGCTTCAGCCGCGCGAAGAACGGCTTGATTCGCAACTGTGCCGCGGATGGGAGCAGCCAGCGTGATTACAGAAGCCACGTCGTCTGGCCGCTGCCCAGCCAGGGAGCGAGCGATCACGCCTCCCAGACTGTGACCGATCAGATGAACCTTGCGTTCGGTGTCCATCAACGCTCTCTCGATGGTCTGGTTCAGGCGACGCTGGATGAGCAGGTTCGGACACTCGGCATTAACGCCGATACCGGAAAAGTAAGGACGGTATCCAATCCGCCGCAACCATGCATGCAACTCAGTAAGGTAAAGATCGGTACCGAGAAAACCCGGAATGATGATGACTGCGGAGCCATCGCCGCGCGGTACTCCCAACCCGTAGTACACGGGCGTGGCGTGCAACAGAAGAATCTCGGCGCCGAAGAGAGCCTCGGTCCACACACTGGAAGTGTTGACTTTAGGATAGGGCTGGGCAGCTGGTTTACGGCGCTTGGCCGGGGCAGGACGCGCTGCTGCTTTTTTCGATTTACGCCGCAAGTTCGTCCCTGGGTCTGCCCAATCGGCGCGTCGAGGCGCTGATTGGGTGATTGCTGCAATGCACAATTATACCGTGAGAGGCTTAACTGTCCAGAGGGATTTTCCAACCAGCGCAGAAGGACACATTTCGTGCGGGGCACATCCATCGCAACGCCTGAAGAGCGGCTCCGCTCAGGATGATGCCTTAGGAACAGTACCAGGTAGGTTCAGCGCTTCTTGCGCGACCGGCGTTTTGCGGCCGTTGGCTTCTTCAGACGGGCTTCGAGTTCCGCCACGCGCCTGCGCAGCGCTTCAACTTCAGGTTCGGCGTCGGCGTGCGCGGGCGAAGGCGCACTCGTTCCTAGAAACCGTTTCATCATGTCGACGGGCGAGAGAATGGCGGACTGCACTTCGCTCAGGCGGTTCTGTACGGCGTCCTGCACCTTCTCATAGGTGTCAAATGCGGACTTCAGATACCACATGAGAAATTCCTGCCGCACCTCATCGGAGGCGATGATGAGTTGCCGCAGCAATTCGAGGGGCAAGCCGGTGGGCTTGTCTTTGGCGTCTTCGGTGATGATCTGGGTTAACAGGACGCGGGTCAGATCGTGGCCAGTCTTAGCGTCGACGACCTTGACCTCACGGCCAGCGCGAATGTGAGCCGCCAGATCATCGAGGTTCACGTAACGACTGCTGGTGGTGTCGTACAACCGGCGATTGCCATACTTCTTGATGAGAATGGTGGACGGTTTCATAGCCGCTTGTCCATGCTGCCTTGCACAAGGATGCAGGAATATCTTGACACAATACCCTTATCTTCGTATAGTTTGACTGATGCTGCAATGCAGCAATCGGAGGCATTTTATGGCAGCGGCAACCAAGCATGAATCCACTCATCCGAAAGAGTCGTCGACGTTTACTCTGCTTTCGGGCTGGGCGCAGCAAGGGGCGCAAACACTTTTCGCGACGCAACGGATCCTGATCGACCTGGCCATGCGGCAGAACGCCAGCGTGATGCACGCCGTACGGCAGCAGCTTTCAGACCCGCATCATTCTCCGACGGCGATTCTTGGCGAGATCGCCGAGGATGGCCTGAGCAACTTTTTGGAAGGACAGAAGGTTCTACTCGAACTGGGCAAACAACAAAATGAACTCCTGATCACAGGCGTGCAAGAGCGGATGGGAGACTGGCCCGCGGCGCATGCCCTGGCCGATCTGCTGCGGCGCAGCGTGGAGACCTTCATCGAGATGCAGGAGGAATATCTGAAGATCGCCAGCAAGCAAACGCATGCCTGGGTCGAGTCCGCTAAGGCCGGTAAGCCGTACCAGCCAGAGCATATGGTAGATCTAGCCCGCGAGGGCTTGGAGAACTTCGTTAAAGCACAGAAGAGGTTCATGGACGTCCTGGCAGATGAGACGGCGAAGGCGACCGGCAGCAAACACGCTCACGCAGGAAAGAAAACGAAGAAGACGGAGTTGCCTGAGTTGGCACGCAAGGCCACAGACGCCTTCCTGGAAGCGCAGAAGCGGCTTATGGATGTTGCTGGCCGGCAGATGAACACCGGCGTGAAAACGGCAGGCAAGACATTGGACCTGCTGAAGCCGTTTCCGTTTCTTCCCGTGAGTGAACTTACGCGGGAGGCCGTGAAGAGCTACGTCGATGCCCAAAAGCAGTTGATGGATGTGATGGTGAAGGCACCGAATGGAGCGAAGGCCGCCGTGAAGGCCAATCGCAAGCCAATGAAGAAGGCTGCAGCAGCCGTCGCCTGAGGGGCGGTCTGTCTGCAAGGTAAGCTGTACTGCTCAAGGTTGATGCGTCTTCGGGCGAGAGACAGGCTTTCGCCCGAGGGCGCCATTTTCGCTCGATCTCGGGGATGCGAGACTCGGCAACGAGTGTGAGCTCGTCGCTGCTGATTCACGTTTGTTTTCTCCGCTGAGCCGAGATCCACGATTACTGTTTCTTAGGGGAGAGGGAATATGGCTACGGTCACGGCACTCCCGGGTGGCAAGATCCGCGGCGGCAGCTTTCTGATCGAGGAGCGGGCGCCGCAGGAAGTTTTTACTCCAGAAGATTTCAGCGAGCAGCATCTGCTGATTGCGCAGACCGCGGAAGAATTCGCGAATAAAGAAATTGTGCCCAACATTGAGAATATGGAGCACAAGAACTTCACCCTTGTCCGAGAACTGGTGAAGAAGGCGGGAGAGCTTGGGTTGAGCGGGGTCGACGTTCCGGAGCAGTACGGCGGCATGGAGATGGACAAGGTCACTTCCGCCATCATCGCCGACCGGATCGCGAAGTACGGCGGTTTCAGCACAACGTGGGGCGCCCATACCTGCATTGGCACTCTTCCTATCGTTTACTTCGGCACGGAAGAACAAAAGAAGAAGTATTTGCCCGGATTGGCAAGCGGAGAGACCATCGGCGCCTATGCGCTGTCGGAGTCGTCGTCCGGGTCGGACGCTTTGAATTGCCGCACTCAGGCCAAACTGTCCGCCGATGGCAAGCACTACCTGCTGAACGGCGAGAAGATGTGGATCACCAATGCGGGCTTCGCGGATCTGTTCATCGTGTTTGCCAAGGTCAGCGGGGATAAGTTCACGGCATTCATCATCGAGCGCGGCTTCCCCGGCTTTTCCGTGGGCGCGGAAGAACACAAGATGGGGATCCGCGGATCGTCGACGTGTCCTTTGATTCTCAATGACTGTCAGGTACCGGTTGAGAACGTGCTGGGCGAGATCGGCAAGGGGCACCACATTGCATTCAATGTGCTAAACGTGGGCCGGTTCAAACTCGGTGCAGGATGCGTGGGTTCGGCTCGCAACTGCATCGAGAGCGCGATTGCGTATGCTAAGCAGCGCAAGGCGTTCGGGAAAGTGATTGCTGATTTCGGATTGATTCGCGAGAAGATCGCGAACATGGCGGCGGGTATCTTCACCGGCGAGGCGATGGCATATCGCACTGTCGGCATGATGGATGCGGCCATTGCGGAACTCGGAGAAGGACACACCGACATGGCTCCGGTTCGTAAGGTGATCGACGAATACGCCGTCGAGTGCTCGATTCTCAAAGTCTGGGGATCGGAATTCATTGACTATGTGGTCGACGAATCGGTGCAGATCTACGGTGGGTACGGGTTCGTCGAGGAATATCCGGCCGAACGCAATTACCGGGATGTGCGGGTGAACCGGATCTTCGAAGGCACCAACGAAATCAACCGGTTGCTCATCACCGGCTTTCTGCTGAAGCGAGCCATGTCTGGGCAACTTCCATTGATGGCAGCGATCAAGAAGCTGATGGACGAGGTGCTTTCGGGAAGTACCGAAGATGTCGGGGATGGCCCACTTGCCGAGGAGCGAAAGCTAGTGGCGACGGCTAAGAAGATCGGCCTGTTCGCCGCCGGCATCGCGACTCAGAGATACATGCAGGCGATCCAGGATCAGCAGGAGATTATGGGTGCGATCGCGAACATGACGATCGAAACCTATGCCATGGAGTCCGCCGTGCTGCGCGCGCAGAAACTGGCCATGCAGCACGGCGAAGCGGGGTCAAGCCACGCCGTCACCATGGCCCGCGTCTACATGTCGGGTGCGATGGAGAAAATCGAGAGCGCAGCGAGGATGGTCATTGCCGCATGCGCTGAGGGAGACATGTTGCGCTCGCAACTGGCAATCCTGCGGCGGCTGTGCAAGTACGAGCCATTTAACACCGTCGCGCTGCGGCAGAGCATCGCGCAGAAGGTCATCGAAACCGGGAAGTATGTGGTCGTTTAAGCTTCGCGTCGTCTAACCGGACCGCGAGGATGGTGCTGTATGGCAACCAGTAGCCCCAAATTCGATTTCGACTTCATTGTAATCGGATCGGGTTTCGGAGGCAGTGTTTCCGCTCTTCGACTGGTCGAGAAGGGGTATCGGGTTGCCGTGATCGAGATGGGGCGCCGCTGGGCGCCCCTTTCTTTTCCGCGCACGAGTTGGTCCATTCATCGCTGGTTCTGGCGGCCGAGGTTCGGCCTGCGGGGTTTCTTCAATATGAGGTTCTTCCGACATGCCACCATCTTCCACGGCTGTGCCGTGGGCGGAGGATCGATTACCTATGCCGCCACGCTGCTGGCTCCCCCGGATAAAGTTTGGCAATCCGGATCATGGGCTGGGCTGACCGATTGGAAGACGGAGATGCCGCTCCATTATCAGACGGCCTCGCGCATGCTAGGCATAACGGAAAACAACATCCTCGGCTCTGCCGATCAACTCCTGAAGAGAACTGGAGAAACAACTGGTATTGGCCATACGTTCTACTGCACTCGTGTCGGCATTTTCCAGGCAGCTGAGGGTGCAAAACAAGACGATATCGTGCCTGACCCGTTCTTCGGTGGGGAAGGGCCTCCGCGCTCCACCTGCACCGGCTGCGGTGGCTGCATGATGGGATGCCGGTACGGTGCGAAGAATACCCTCGACCTCAACTACTTGTATCTGGCGGAGAAACACGGAGCTGTCGTTCTTCCAGAAACGAAAGTGGTGGATGTGAAGCCGCTTTCCGGTGCGGTCGACGGCAGTGCGGGGTACGCGGTTCAAACCGAGAATTCCATGGCATGGATTTCACGGCATTCGCAGTCGCTGACTAGCCGCGCCGTAGTCTTTTCCGCATCGTCGCTGGGAACAATGGAATTGCTCTTCCGGCTCAAAGAGAGCGGTTCGCTGCCTCGCATCAGCAATCGTCTGGGCAAACATGTGCGCACGAATTCGGAATCGATCATCGGTGCGCGAATGCCCCGGTGCGCTGAGGATCTGTCGCAGGGCATCGCCATCGGCTCCGGCATCTACATCGACGAACAGACGCACATTGAGGCCGTACGGTATCCAAAAGGTTCCGACACTATGGGTCTGCTCACCACGATGCTGACCGATGGCCGCCCCGGATTCTTGCGCATCGGGATGTGGGCGAAAAATATGCTGAGTCACCTGCTGTTGCATCCTGTCAAGGCTCTTTGTTTGTTTCGGCCATGGGGCTGGGCGCGGGAGGCCACGATTCTCCTCTGCATGCAGGCGGTCGAGGGGCACATCGAGATGCATTGGAAACGGCCATGGTTCTGGCCATTCTCGAAGACTCTGGTCAGTCGCGGCGACAAGGTCCCGACATACATTCCGAAGGCCAACGAGTTTGCCCGGAAATTCGCCGACGTTGCGGGGGGCACAGCGATGAGCATGCTTCCCGAAATCCTGTTTGATATTCCCGGAACCGCGCACTGCATTGGTGGGTGCGTTATCGCCGATTCACCGGAGCACGGCGTTGTCGATCATCATCATCGAGTTTTTGGCTATCGCAACATGTACATCTGCGATGGTTCGGTTTTGGCGAGCAATCTGGGCGTCAATCCCAGCTTGACGATCACCGCGCTGGCCGAGCGTGCGATGAGTCTGATTCCTTCCGCGAAAGAGACGCGGTGGAACGAGGCGACCGTGAGTTCCACAGCCACGCCCTCCTTCGCTGGATGATGACGCCGCGGGAGCAGTCAAGAAAGGCCACGCTCCCAGTGTTTCTATCCCGAGAAGAACCCTGTGACGTTCGTCACAGCGCCACGTGACAGTGGTTGCTGACCTATCCCATTTTGGGAGTTCTACTTTGGGACGAGGCTGAACCACAGTGCCCGCCGGATCCCAGACAGTCGACACCTCCCAGTGGTTCTCACCCCAGTCGCGAATCCCACGAAAGTTCTGTTCCGCGAGCTCTTGAGAGATTCGTGCGGGCGGCAGACCCGGTAGGCATCCGACGCAGAAGCCTTATCGGGATGAAGGCGGTTCAGCCACGCGCACTCTTGCGACCGCTCCCCGCGCAATGGAGGAAGCGATGATCGTATCCGACACAGTAAAAGAACGAGTCCAAATTCCGCTGGCCGTTGAAAGTCTGAGTGCGGAACGGATCGCTTACCTCGAAGGACTAGTCAGTCAAGCCAGAACCGCCGCTGCTGTATTCAGCCAATTCACGCAAGAAGATGTGGATCGCATCGTGAAACCAATGGTCCTGGCTGGGCTGGAACACGCGCAATATCTGGCGCACCTGGCGGTGGAGGAAACCCGGCTCGGCGTTTTGGAAGACAAGGTCATCAAGAACATGGTGGCCAGCGAGTTTGTCTACAACTATGTGAAAGACAAACGCACGGTTGGCGTCATCCGTGAGATTCCAGAGCGCAACCTGATCGAGATGGCCGAACCGATCGGCGTTCTCTTCTCACTGACTCCGATTACGAATCCCACGTCCACGGTTTTGTTCAAGTGCATCATGGCGATCAAGACAAGGAACGCCGTGATTTTCAGTCCGCACCCGAAGGCGTGGCATTGCTGTGCGGAAACAGTCCGGATCATGTATGAGGCGGCCGTGAAACACGGTGCGCCGGAAGGGGTCTTTACCTGCATCGAGTCGCCAACACTTCCGGACAATGCATATCTGATGAAACATAAAGACGTCGGGCTGATTGACGCCACCGGTGGGCCGGGCGTGGTGAAAGCCGCCTACAGTTCCGGCAAACCGGCGTTGGGCGTGGGTGCAGGGAACACGCCGGTCTATCTGGAGAAGACGGCTGATGTGAATACGGCCGTGGTGGACATTATCGTTTCCAAAACGTTCGACAACGGGACCATTTGTGCGTCTGAGCAGACGGTGGTGATCGACGACGAGATTTATGACACCGTGCTGCAGAAATTCGCCGAACTGGGCGCGCACATTTGCAATGAGAAAGAAACGAAGTTGCTCGAGCGCACGGTGATTGATCCGCAGACGGGAGTTATGCAACCGATGGCGGTCGGCCAGACGGCTGTCAACATCGCACGGTTTGTCGGCATGAAGGTGAAGCCTGACACCAAGTTGCTGATTGCTCCGATTCGAGGCGTGGGCCGAGAGCACCCGTTGTCGGTCGAGAAATTGTTTCCGGTGCTGGCGGTATATCGGGCGAAATCAGTGACTGAGGCGCTGAGAGTTTGCATCGATGTGAACCATGCCGGGGGTTTGGGCCATACGGCGGTTGTGTTCTCGCGGAATGAAGAGATCATCCGTAGATTCGGCGAAGTGATCAATGCGGGACGCATCATCGTAAATTCACCCGGCTCGATTGGCGCGCTGGGCGCGGTCTACAACGATCTTGTGCCCACATTTTCCTTCGGATGCGGGACCGGCGGGGGAAACAGCACCACCGACAATGTCAACGTGTTTCATTATCTCAACATCAAGCGTGTGGCTCGGAGGACACAAAATCATATGTGGTTCCGGGTTCCCAATCAGATTTATTTCAACATGAACGCGGTGGAGAACCTGCGACAGTTTCCTTCGCTCTCAACGATGATCGTGACGAGTCCGCTGCTGGAGCAAATGGGGCACGTGGACGTCGTTCGACGCCATATCTGTCCGAAAACGCAGGTGCACGTGCAGGTGATTCCGGATGCGGAGCCGGAGGCGAAAGTCATTGCGCTGGGAGTGGAGGCGCTCAACTTTTATAAGTCGGACCAGATCATCGCGCTCGGTGGAGGTTCGGTGATCGACGCGGCGAAGATCATGAAGCTGAAGTATGAATCGCCCGAAGCCGACCTGGAATACCTGGCCGCGCCGTTCCTGGATTTACGCAAGCGGGTCGCGCGCTATCCAACGGAGAAGGCGAACCAGGCGCGCCTGATCGCGATTTCAACCACCAGCGGCACAGGAAGCGAAGTCACACCGTTCGCGGTCCTGACAGACAAGGCGAGCGGACGCAAGGTGACGCTGGCGGATTACTCGCTGACTCCGGATGTGGCCATTGTCGATCCGCAGTTTGTCATGACCATGCCGAAGGGCTTGACCGCGGATACCGGTATCGACTGTCTCACCCATGCATTGGAGGCCGGAGTCTCGAACTACGCGTCCCCCTATACCGACTCCAGTGCCATGCAGGCGATTCGGTTGGTGTTCAAGTATCTGCCGATTGCCTATGAACATCCGCAGGACGAAGAAGCGCGTTGCATGATGCACAATGCCGCGTGCATTGCGGCGATGGCCTTCTCGAACGCCTCGGTCGGAGTGAACCATGCTCTGGCTCATGCCTTTGGGGCACGCTTCGGGGTCGCGCATGGACGTGCTAACGCCCTCATGCTTCCGCACGTGATGGCTTATAACGCCGCGGTCCCCACGAAGTTCATGCCGTCGCCGTACACCAAGGGATACACCGCACACAAGAAGTATGCGACGGTCGCCGATCTGCTGGGCCTCGGAGGGAATACTGTCGAGGAAAAGGTAACGAACCTGATTGTAGCGACGGAGCAGTTGCTCGATCGGTTGGGATTCCCACGGTCGATCGCTGAACTCGGCATTTCCAAAGAGGAATTCGAACGCACCGTCCCGGAACTGACCCGAATTGCGTTTGAAGATCCGTCGTGGCGCTCGAACCCGCGCATGCCGCTGATCACGGAATTGATCGAGTTGTTCTGGAAGGCCTATGAGGGGCGGGGTACAGCGAAGGTGGCCGGCGCCGTTGAACACACAGCTGTCTGAAGAATGGCGGAACCTATGGCAATGAATGCAGTGTTTCTGAACATCGACGAGGCGCGTGTGGTCGCGGCCCTGCGGGAGGCCGGCGAGAAATTGGACGGAAGTGAAGGCGAGGCTGTCCTCGATATGTCTTCCTTATCTCGTATCGATTCCCGTGCGGTGCGAGCTCTGGAAGAGCTTGCCCGCGTGGCCGATGAGAAGAGCGTCAAGATTATTTTGCGCGGCGTGAATGTCGACGTCTACAAAGTTCTGAAGCTGATGAAGCTGAGCGGCCGATTTTCGTTCGTGAACTGAACGCCTACGGGGCGAATGATCGAGGAGAGCAGTGATGCAGAACCAGCAACAGAGTGACCGCCTTTCCTGGGGTGATACGGTCTTCCTGCATCTTGAGCGGGAAGGCATGCCGCTCAATGTAGCGAGCGTGTGCATCTTCGAGGGTGAAGTCGGTTTTGAAGAATGCGTCCAGTTCATCGAGACAAAGTTGCCGCTGCTGCCGCGCTATCTGAAGCGCGTCGTGCCGGCTCCCTTCGGGCTCGGCCTTCCCAGTTGGGAATACGATCCGGGCTTCGATCTTCGCCGACACGTGCGCGACGTGAGACTCAAGCACGGCACCGAAATAGAGTTGATGGGGATTGCCGGAAAGCTTTTCGGCACGGTGATGGACCGGCAGCACCCTTTGTGGGACCTCACCCTGATTCGGGGCCTCAAAGGTGCTCGGAGTGCGCTCATCATCCGCCTGCATCATTGTCTGGCGGATGGCATCGCCGGTGTGGGCATCATGAACGTGCTTCTGGATGCGAGCCCGGACGCGCCGCGTTTACCCGCGAAGAAGATCAAGATCCAGATTCCCCAGCCGCGCGATCCGTTGACCACGCTGACCGCGGGCTTCGTCGAATCCTACTCTGATTTCGTGAAGCGGATTCTCTCGGCACTCACCGATCTCTTGAGTATGACGGAACGTGCGGCTGCGAACGGAAACAGCGTACCGAGCGACGAGTTTGTAGGCCTGCTTCCGGAGATCACAGCGTTCACCGAGCGCTTGCGCTTCAACGTGATCTATACCGGACCGCAGAAGTTCGCCACCGCGGAACTTCCGCTGGCGGACGTCAAGGCCATCCGTCATAAGACCGGAACCAGTGTCAATGACGTGATTCTCGCGCTGGTGACTGCGACCATCCGTCACTACTGTGAACTGCATGGCGACCGCGTGAAGGGGAAACTGCTACGAATCATGGTTCCCGTCAACTTGCGCGGCGACGTCAGCACCACGGAGTTGGGAAACCGCATTTCGCTGGTTCCGGTAACTATTCCGCTGGATATCCGGAATCCCCGAAAGCTGCTGGCGGCAGTCCATCAGCGAACCGAGTTCCTGAAGCGCGTGCACGCCGCCGAACTTGTTAGCCTGGCGGGCGGTCTTATCGGGATGTTCCCAACTTCGGTGCAGGGCATGGCCGGTCCGATCGCGAGCCAGTTGCCGATTACCCCCTTCAATCTGGTGTGCACGAATGTGCCGGGGCCGCAATTCCCGCTCTACCTTCTCGGACACAAGATGTTGCACTGCTATCCGTATGTTCCAGTGGGGGGCGAGATGGCGGTGAACTGCGCGATCCTGAGCTACAACGGGACGGTGTACTTCGGTTTCAGCGGAGACGTGCATGCGGCGCCGGATCTGCGACGGTTGAAGAGCTTGCTAATGACGAGTTTCACCGAATTAGGGGACTCGGTTGGAATCAGGGCGCCGCAGAAGAAGAAAGCACGCCGAGCGCGGAAAAATCCAATCGCTGTGCCGGCAAAAACAATGGCCGCGACTGCGCCGCGTGCAGATATGAGTAATGTCGCTTTACTGGAACCAAAGAGAGCAGTCGAACCCAGTCCCGCAATCAGGCAGGAGAATCCTCTGACCCAGCTGATCGTCGCATAACGTGTGCGTGCAGATGTAGGCCCCTATGGGAAGAGTTTGGAAGTTTGCCAGGGTATCGGAAGGTCCAACCACGAGAGTCGTCTGTACTTCGTTCGAGTCGCATTTTTCTTTTTGTGGCGCAAATAGTGTTTCTCTAATTGAACTTCAGGAAAGGTTGAGCGTGAGGTCTATGAGACGTTTACTAGTTTGCGGCCTTATGATTCTTTTTTGCCTGCCCGCCTTGGCGCAGCAGACCGACATTAACCGCTATACGTTGTTTACCGGGTTCGATTACATGATCAGCCCGGCGCGCAACCTGACGGAGCGCGGATTCGAATCGGATTTCGGAGTCACCGTTAGACCCTGGCTCGGTCTGGGCGGTGATTTCGGCGTCATGGGCGATGGCGTCATCAGCGGCGCCGGAACCATTAACGGGAGCGAGACGGTGTACGCTGGCGCCATCGACCAGTCGGGGTTGGTGCCTGGGGGAGCAAGCTCAATTTCCGTGGCGTTTAAGTCGACGACTTATACCTTTGCCGCAGGGCCGCAATTCTATCTGCGCAAGTGGCAGAAGGTCACATTCTTTGCGCGCCCCGGTTTTGGCGGAAT
This sequence comes from uncultured Acidobacteriaceae bacterium, assembly GCA_963706645.1. GTDB lineage: Bacteria > Acidobacteriota > Terriglobia > Terriglobales > Acidobacteriaceae > Sulfotelmatobacter. The sequence continues at coordinate 171,301 of CAVPNR010000016.1, read as the reverse complement.
CCACGAGAACGCGAATATCGCTTTTCCCGGCGCTTTGGTTCCGTTGTTTGGATATCTGCAAATTCCAATTCCCAACTCGCATCAGAGCGATACCGAACTGTTCTTTGGCTTAGGCGGGGGTTTCGACCTCAACGTGTCGCGGAAGGTCGGCGCGCGGTTCGCGGTTGACTGGGTGAACACTCACCTGTTTTCCAATTTGCTTGCACCCCGGCAGAACTATATTCGCTTCTCCATTGGCCCGACGTTTCGTTGGGGCCACGTGAATTAGCGCATTGTGGACTTAAAGGAGTTGTTGGATTGGTTGTTCAGGGATGGCGAAAGATGATGCTTTCGCGACGTGAGGAGGAGCCTCGCCTATGAAGCCTCAGACCCTTAACGACATTTTCTTCGCCATCGTGGAGCGCCGGCAGGATCGCGTAATGCTGGTTCGCGAGGGATCCCGGTGGGTTCCGGTCAGCTCAACGGAGTTTTACCGCGATGTGGCGGGCGTGGCTCGAGCCCTTAGCCAGTGGGGGCTGAATCAAGGAGATCGTCTTGCGATCTTGAGCGAGAATCGGCTGGAGTGGGCGGTCACGGATTTCGCATCGCTGATGCTCGGTCTCGCAGTTGTGCCTATCTACTCGACACTCACCGCTCAGCAAACGGCCTATATTCTCCAGGATTCCGGAGCCAGAGTGGCGGTGGTCTCTACCGAGAAACAATTGGAGAAGGTCCTTTCCATTCGCGATCAGACTGCGATCGAAAAGATCGTGTTGATGGATCCCGTCGAAACCGCTGATGCGGTGCACATGCAGCGCCTGATGCATAAAGGCCCGGCGGGGCGCGATCCGGAACTCGACGCTCGTGCACACACAATTACTCCCGACGACCTCGCGTCCATCATTTATACGTCGGGGACAACCGGCACCTCGAAGGGCGTGCAACTGACCCACGGAAATTTGACCTCGAATGTGCTGAATTCGCTGCGCGGTTTTGATATTCGACCCGGGCATGTGAGTGTTTCGTTCCTGCCTCTGTCGCATGTGACAGCGCGTCACGCAGATATTGCGCTGCTTCATAATGGCGTGACGTTGGCCTATTGCCCTTCTATCGAGGAGTTGTCTCAAGTCTTAATGGAGGTCAGACCCACGATTTTCGTGGCGGTGCCGCGCGTGTACGAAAAAATCTACAGCCAGGTGGAACAGAAGGCCAAGGGACTGGCGAAGCAGGCGATCTACCGCTGGGCCCTTTCCATCGGACGTGCCCACCGACCTAAGATTCTGGCAGGCAGGGAGCCAGTCTCAGTGGCGTGGAAGCTGGCGAGAAAACTTGTCTATTCACAGGTGACGGCGCGAATGGGTGGCCGAGTGGAAATATTCGTCTCAGGCGGAGCGCCGCTGGGAAAAGAGCTCGCAGCGTGGTATGCCAGCATCGGCATTCGGATCCATGAAGGCTACGGCCTGACAGAGACCTCCCCGGTGATCGCGATCAACACTCCTCGCGCTCACAAGATCGGCACCGTCGGCCGTCCCTTGCCCAATGTCGAGGTTCAGATTGCGCACGATCTGGAGATTTTGGTGCGCGGCCCTTCGATTTTCCGGGGCTATTGGAACCGGCCCGAGGAGACACGGGACGCATTTGTGGACGGCTGGTTTAAAACCGGAGACATCGGCAAACTGGACGAGGACGGATTTCTGTCGGTGACCGATCGCAAGAAAGATCTGCTGAAGACGTCTGGCGGGAAATTTATTGCGCCGCAGCCAGTTGAGAATTTGCTGAAACTGAACTCGCTAATCGGAACCTCAGTGGTGCTGGGGGACCGTAGGAAGTTTGCGTCTGTGATTATCGCTCCTGCGTTTCCGTTGCTGGAAGAATGGGCGCGAGCTAACCACGTCTCGTTTTCATCCCGCGAAGAACTGGTCCGCCATCCCAAGGTCAAGGCGCTCTATGAGGGAATCGTAGGCGATGTGAATCTGGGCTTGGCGCGCTACGAGACGTTGAAAAAGATCCTGCTGGTGCCCGACGAATTCACAGCGAGCGATGGCTCTCTCACGCCGACCTTGAAACTTCGCCGCAAGGCAGTCGAGGCCCGCTATCGCGAACAGATCGACGAGTTGTATCTTGAAGCGGAGACTTCCGTGGTGGCTTAACACGCCTGCATTTTCAACACCTGAGGTTGCCGGCCTAAAACTTGAGTCCAACTGCGCCGCTGAGGAACGCGGCGACCGGTGACATTGTGCGGCACGCTTCAACGAAGAGTGACATAAATCCAGGGCTGCACGCTTGTTTGTCCGTGAAGTTTACGGCGCTGCCTAGATCGCGCAGCTTCAGGTCTTCCACAAATTCGTGATCGGCAGGGAAACCGCGCGGCGGACGACGGAGCTTGCTGGCATCGTCCCAGTTGAGAAGCTTGCGTGCCGCTCTCCATTCCTTTGGTTTTGACACGATCGCGTTGCGAACCTTCAGCAGAGTCGGCGGTTCGGGATGCCACAAGCCTGATGCAGCGAAACATCCTCCGAGCTCAAGATGAAGATAGAAGCCGGGAGAATGAACGTCTTTGCCGCGATGGGAAAAACGCATCGCGACGTGCGTTTTGTAGGGCCGCTTGTCGTGTGAGAACCGTGTGTCGCGGTAGATACGAAACATCGAACCGCGTGACGGTCGAGGATCGGCCACTAGATACGGCGAAAGTTCATAGAGAGGCGCGGCGAAGTCGGTGATGAAACGCAGCACTGGCTGGCGCACATGACCTTCCCATTCTTCCTGATGCGCTTGGAACCATTCGCGCTTGTTGTTGCGTTTGAGGCGGGTCAGAAACCGGAAAAGATCGGCAGTGAAGTAAGAAGGCATGGGAAGATACGTTAAGAAGAGCGGGCGAAAAAGTCAAAGCGACATGGCTCTGAAAGAGATTCATTTGACGCCGCTCGAAGACCCATGTTTCGATGGGAAGTGCCGATGCGCAAGCCTGCTCTTCCGGTGGACGCTATTCTGCCGGCAATTGTTGACTGCTTAGAACTCCAGCCCAACCTGGTGATCGTAGCCCCTCCGGGCGCGGGTAAGACGACGCGAGTGCCACCCGCCCTTCTAGGGTCGGTGGGCGGCGATGTGGTGGTGCTGGAGCCGCGCCGGATTGCCGCACGGCTGGCGGCACGCCGGGTTGCTTCGGAACTCGGCGAACCGGTAGGTGAGACGGTCGGATATCAGATCCGGTTCGAAGAAGCGGTTGGCCCGCGCACGCGCCTGCGATTTGTGACCGAAGGCGTGCTGACTCGCCGCCTGTTTTCCGATCCTCAACTGAAAGGCGTGTCGGCGGTGGTGCTCGATGAGTTCCACGAGCGCCATTTGGAAGGCGATCTCGCGCTGGCGTTGCTAAAGCGGTTGCAGCAGATGCGGCACGATCTGCGGATCGTCGTCATGTCGGCAACTCTCCATGCCGAGACCGTCGCTCAATACCTTGACGGTTGTCCCATCGTCAAATCGGAAGGGAAGCTGTTCGATCTTTCGATCAAGCACCTGCCCTATTCACCGGAACCACTCGAAACACGAGTGAGGGATGGGGTGGAGTTGCTGGTGGATTCGGGACACTCCGGCGATACTTTGGTGTTTCTTCCGGGCGCGGTTGAGATTCACCGAGCGATGCGTGCGTGCGATGCGGTCAGGCGGCGGGCCAATTTACTGGTGCTTCCTCTGCATGGAAGCTTGCCACTGAAGGAGCAGGACCGGGCGCTCTCGCCCGCGTCTCAACAGAAAATAATTCTGGCCACCAACGTTGCGGAAAGCTCCATCACGGTCGAGGGCGTCACTGCTGTGATCGACAGTGGTTTAATGCGCTTCGCGACATACTCGCCTTGGAGCGGATTGCCGACTCTGCACGTCGGCCGAGTGAGCAAGGCTTCGGCGAAGCAGCGTGCCGGGCGGGCAGGGCGAACTGCGCCGGGCCGCGTGCTGCGACTCTACACGGAAGACGATTACTCGCGTCGCCCGGAACAAGATGCGCCCGAGATTCTGCGCAGCGATCTATCACAGCTTTGTCTTTCCCTCCGTGCCATGGGAATCGCTCACGTCCGCGATATAGAATGGTTGGACGCTCCGGTCGCAGAGGCGGTCGAACAAGCTGAATCTCTGCTGGATCGTCTGGGTGCCCGCGGAGAGATGGCGCACCGCCTGGCGCGGTATCCGCTGCCTCCGCGGCTGTCACGAATCCTTGTGGAAGCTGTGGAGCGAGGCGTCGGTGACGACGGATGCGTAGCCGTAGCTCTGCTCGGATCGGGGGTTCGCGTGGAGAAGAACGATCTGCTCGCGGCCATGGATATGGAACTTGACCACCGAGTGCTGCAGCATATCGCGCAACTTCGCAGGATCGCGCGGGTTTCCGCCGAGAAGAAACACAATGACGACGCACTGCTGATGTCGGTACTTGCAGGATTTCCGGATCGGGTGGCGAGGCTGCGGGCCGGGAAGCAGGTACTGTTGTCCGGCGGGGGATCGGCGGAGTTGACGGGCGAACCTCCGCGGTACGAGTTCATGGTTGCGGTCGACGCGGAGGACCGCAAAGAGAAACCGCTGCCGTTGATCCGCATGACGGCGCGCATCGAGCCGGAATGGTTGATTGATCTGTTTCCAAATCGCGTCAAGGATCGCTCCAGCGTCGTGTGGAATCGCGTGGCTGAGCGTGTAGATGCGGTGAGCGCGCTGATGTATGACGACCTGGTGATACAGGAATCACGAGGCGCGGTGCCCGACCCGCAAGCCGCCGCCGAAATGCTTGCTGGGAAGGCGATGGAAGCGGGCATCGAGCGCTTCGTCGATGTCGAGGTTTTGGATGACTTTATGGGACGGGTCGAATTTGCCGGCCTTGAAGTGCCGGATACTGCGGAGTCCCTGCGTGAGTTGTGTGACGGACTGCGGAGCTTTAGTGAACTGAAGAAAGCAGCAGCGGGTTTGGTTTCAGTGCTCGAACGCAAAGTTGGAGCGCGCCGTTTTCGTGAACTCGCACCGGAGAGCGTCCGTCTGCAGAAGGGCCGCCAGACCAAGATTCACTATGAACGCGGGAAGCCGCCCTGGATCGCTTCGCGGCTGCAGGATTTCTTCGGCATGCACGACACGCCGCGGATCGGCCCTGAACGCACGCCAGTTGTCGTGCATCTGCTGGCGCCAAATCAGCGGGCGGTGCAGACGACGACCGACCTCGCTGGATTCTGGGAGCGGCTCTACCCTCAAGTGCGCCGCGAATTGATGCGACGCTATCCGAAGCATTCATGGCCGGAGCGGCCATTGAACGGTTTAGGCTAACGCGTGCGTCTTTCTCAAGAACGCAGGGCAGCCTGCGACCGCCAGGGTCTCCAAGATTACCGTACCGCAAAGCGGGCAAATCGTGTGTCCTGGAAAGAGCAGTGCCATAAACTTACTTACCAAAAACTTTGTTAGTCCACCGCAAACCCTCGTGCTTTCATTTCCCTGAAATATGCAAACGACTTCATCTCGGGGCAATTCAATACTGCTTCCTGGAAGTCCGCTGGGGGACAGTACTCGTGAGTATCAATGTAGTGCGCAACGAGACTCGGCGCAACGTACACGCACGCTCTTGCCGGGATGAACAGATTGTCTGTTCCGGCAACGATCATATTTCGTTCGCCGGTAAACCGGCAAAAAGCGCATCGATGATGCCCGGCAGTCACGACGGGCTGCCACGGATCTCTGAGCAGACCGACCAGTTGCGCAAAGAATTTCCTGGACACTTTACCCGTTGCAAACGAATTGCCTGGTTCGAGCCAACCGACGGCGATCAGGACTTCATGCCATCGGCCAAAGTAGTCGCACGGCCTCAAATCGACATAGTAGGTCACAGCGCGTCTTCCAACTTGAATACTCGTTCCATCAGCAGCCATTTTTCTCCGGGCTTGGCTTGCGGTAACAATTGCTGAAACGTCCCCATGAGCGCCTCCCACTCTTGCACCTTGGGGTTGAGCCGATCTGCTTTACTCTTGGCCTCGAATGAGAAAGACTCGTTCACTTCCATGATCATGAACATGCGCGTGCCGAGCAGATAGATCTCCATGTTGTCGATGCCGGAGTCTTTGATGCTGCGGGTAATTTCAGGCCATATCTTCTCGTGGTGACGTTTGTATTCGGCGATCAACTTGGGATCGTCTTTCAAATCGAGGGTCAAACAGAAACGACGTTTCATTGGACCTCTGTGGCGGGAATCGTCAACGACGTGCCCGCGTTCGCGACGGCGGGGCGATATCCCCACATTGCAAAATAGAAGACGAAAGCGTGACAAATGAGCGGCACTATAAACGCACGTTGAATATTCCAGGCATCGGAAATTCTGCCCATGATCCAGGGGCAGACCGCGCCTCCGATGATCGCCATGACCAGAAGTGAGGATCCCAACTTCGTGTAGGGGCCCAGATTCTTCAGGCTCAAGGCGAAAATCGTGGGGAACATGATGGAATGAAAAAATCCGATCAACACGATGGCCCACACGGGCGCCACGCCTGAAGCGAACAGAACGACTAGAAGGCAGAGTAGCGATCCGCCAGCAAACAGACTGAGCAAACGCGGAGCCGCAACCTTCTGCATGATGGCCGAGCCCGCGAAACGTCCGATCATGAAGCCGGCCAGGTGCGCTTGCAGATAATGAGCCGCATCTTTCTCATGCACGCCAGGTAGAGTGAACTCCGTGAACCGGATGATGAAGCTTCCCACGCCAACCTGGGCGCCGACGTAGAAAAACTGGGCGAGTACGCCCTTGATCAAGTGTGGAAAGGCAAAAGTTCCGCTAAGCTTCACGTTTGAGGTGTCGAGGCCGTCCGTGCTGGTCTCGCGGATCTCCGGCAGTTTCGTCAGGAAGATGAGCAGCGCGACGAACAAGAAGACCCCGGTAATTACGAGGTATGGAGTCTTCACCATGTTCGCCTCGGACGCCCGGTAGGCCAACAACTGTGCGGGACTCATGGCCGCGATTTCTGCTGGCGTGTGCTCGATTCCGGAGAGAATAAATCTCGAGCCGACGAGAGCGATCATCACGGCGCCCGCCGCATTGAAGGACTGAGCGAGATTCAATCTTCGTTCCGAGCTGTCGGCGGGTCCCAGCGTGGTCACATACGGATTCGCTGCGACTTCCAGAACGGATTGACCACACGCCATCACGAAGAGCGCGAAGAGGAAGAAGCCGTAGATTCGGACAGAAGCAGCAGGAATGAAAAGAATCGTGCCGGTGGAACATACCAGCAGACCGATCAGAATTCCGCGCTTGTAGCCGACCCGCTGCATCAGCCATCCGGCGGGCAGAGCGGCCAGGCAATAGCCGCCAAAGAAAGCGACCTGGATGAGCGACGAACCAGAGTCCGTAAGCCCGAACGCTTTCTTAAAGTGCTGAATCAGAATGTCGTTCAGGTTGACGCCGATCGCCCATAGGAAGAATAAGCTGGTGACGAGCACCAGCGGCACGACGTAGCGGCGCTCGGTAAGGGGCGGAGACGGTTTGTTCGGCGATCTCATGTGAGTGCGCGGTCCAAGTGAACGTATCCACCGTCGACGAATAAATGCTGGCCCGTGGTGTGGCTCGATTTCGCCGAGATCAGGAACACGACCATCGCCGCGATCTCCTCGGACGTAGTCATGCGCTGCTCGAGAGGAATCTTAGTGAGGATGGTCTTCAGTTTGTCTTCGGGATTCGGGAAAGTGTCGAGCCAACTCCGATAAAGGGGCGTCATCACTTCCGAAGGGATCACGGTGTTGACGCGAATGCCGTAGGGCAGTAGTTCGGCTGCCCATTCGCGCGTCAGCGCCATGATCGCGCCCTTTGAAGATGCGTAGCCCGACGTGCTCCCCTGTCCGGTGACCGCAGTCTTGGAGCCGACGTTGACGATGGATCCGCGCGAGCGCTTCAAATGCGGCAGGGCATAGTGAGCCATGCCGTAGTAGTGCACCAGATTGCGGTTGAGGGAAGCGACGTATTCGGCGACACTCCCTTGTTCCAGGCCGACTTTGTCATTGCGTCCAGCGTTGTTGACGAGTGCGTCGATGCGACCAAAATTCTTGAGAGTCTGCTCGACGGATTGCGCGCAACTTTCCGCGCTGGAGAGATCGACGGTGATGAGTCCGCAAGTTGCGTTGTTCTTCTGCAATTCGCTTTGCAGTTGCTTGCCGGCTTCGGCGTCGCGGCCGACGATCACTGGAATCGCGTCCTCGGCGGCGCAGGCGTGGACAATCGCCGCGCCGATTCCCTTGGCGCCGCCGGTCACGATGACCACTTTATCTTTCAGTTGCAGGTCCATGTACTAGCCTCGCAAGTTGAAGAAGCCGCCGTCGATCGGATAATCCACTCCCGTGATGAACGTGGCTTCGTCCGAGCATAAAAACAGGGCAAGGGAAGCGACCTCAGCCGGGTCTGCCATTCTGCCGATCGGTTGTGACTTTGCCAGCTTCTCGAACATTTCCTTCTCTCGTCCGGGATAAGTTTTCTGCAAATAATCGTCGACAAAAGGGGTGTGGACCCGCGCGGGAGAAATGCAATTGCATCGGATGTTATGAGCGAGATAGTCTCTCGCCACGGAGTACGTCATCGCAATGACCGCGCCTTTACTCATCGAGTAAGCGAAGCGGTCGGCCAGACCTGACGATCCGGCAATCGACGCCATATTCACAATGACTCCGCCGCCGGAGTTCTTCATGTGCCCGACTACGACGTGCATGCAGTTATAGAACCCTTTGACATTCACTCGAACCACGCGATCGAAGTCTGGCTCTGCGGTACTCTCAACGGTCCCGATGTGCGAGATCCCAGCATTATTAATAAGGATCTGAATACGTTCGCGTCGGAAAAGTTGATCGAACAAAGCCTTTACGTCGGGCTGGCTGGTCACATCGCAGAGATGCGCCGAGGCGCTGCCCCCGGCCGCGGAAATTTGCTGGCAAGTCGCGGCCGCGGCTGACTCGTTCACATCCAGAATGCGAACCACAGCGCCGTGCGCCGCCAACCTTAGAGCGATAGCCTGTCCAATCCCGCTGCCGCCGCCGGTCACGACTGCAACTTTGCCGTCGAGGCGGAAACTCTGCGCGCCCTGATTGGTCACAGAGAGACGCCTCGTTTCCAGGGGATGAAATCTTCCTGCGCCTTCTGCTCGGCCTTGGTGCGGAATTCACCGTTCGCTACCTTAATCACCAGATCCAGGATGTCCTCGCCCATCGCTTCGATTGTCTTCTCACCCGAGACGACTGCTCCAGTGTCGATATCGATAATGTCGTGCATGCGTCGCGCCAGAGCCGAGTTCGTCGAAAGCTTCACGACCGGGGTGATCGGATTCCCCGTGGGCGTGCCCAGACCGGTGGTGAACAATACCACGCTTGCCCCGGCGCCGACTTGCGCTGTGACACACTCGACGTCATTCCCCGGAGTGCACTGCAAGTTGAGCCCGGCCTCGGTCGAATATTCTGGGTAGTCGAGTACCGCGGTAACAGGGGATGTGCCACCTTTCTTGGCCGCTCCGGCGGATTTCATCGCGTCGGTCAAAAGTCCGTCGCGCATGTTTCCGGGTGAAGGATTCATGTCGAAGCCAGAGCGTACGGCGGCGGCGCGCGCGGCATAGTCTCGCATGAGGTGAATGAAACGGTTGCCGAGTTCTCTGTTCTTGCCGCGATTGATGAGCTCCTGTTCCACACCGCACAACTCTGGGAACTCCGAGAGAATTGTCCGTCCACCGAGCGCGGCGAGCAAATCGGCGGTGTGACCGATGGCGGGATTCGCAGAGATGCCCGAGAAGCCGTCCGATCCTCCGCACTTCAGGCCGACGCACAGATCGGCGAGAGGAGTGGGAGTACGCCGTGCTTTGTCGGCTTCGACCAGGCCGAGAAACGTTTGCTGGATCGCGTCCGACATCATTTGCGCTTCAGAGCCGCTGCGCTGTTGTTCGAGGACGACCAGCGGCTTGTCGAACTTGGGGTTGCGCTTGCGAATCTCGTCGCGGAGGATCGGGATCTGCGCGTGCTGGCAGCCGAGGCTTAGTACCGTGGCTCCCGCGACGTTGGGATGGTGAATGTAACCCGCGATGAGGCCGCAGAGGGTGTTCGAGTCTTCCCGGGTGCCACCACAACCGCCTTCGTGGAGCAGAAAGCGAATGCCATCGATATTCTCGAACAGGCGGCTGCGCTGCGTGGGAACTGCATCGGGCAGAGAGTGATCCGTGATCTCGTCCGCATGCCCTTCTCGATATAGCCTTGCCAGTTCAGCCACCTGGTGGCGGTAGAGTTGAGGCGCTCCGAACCCGAGTTCTTCTTCGAAGGCCTGCTTCAGAACTTGGATGTTCTTGTTCTCGCAAAACACGAGAGGAACGACGAGCCAGTAATTCCGCGTGCCGACCTGACCATCGGAGCGGCGGTATCCCAGGAACGTTTGTTGCTTCCGCTGCGAGACGTTGGGAGGCGTCCAATGAAATTCACCCGATTGCTCCTGGAACGGGGCGGCCTGATGCTGGATGTTGCCCGTGGTCAGGAGCTCTCCCGCCGCGATGGGCTTGACGGCTCGCCCAACAAGAACTCCGTACATAACAACGTCGTCGCCGATGTTGAGATCTCGCGTGGCGAACTTGTGTTTGGCCGGAACGTTCTTGGGCAGAGTGTAAGAGTGGCCGCCGAATTCGATTTGATCGCCGGCTTTCAAGTCGGTGAGTGCGATCAGCACGTTGTCGCGGGAATCGAGTTGGAGCACGCTGGAATGCATGGCAGTTTCGAGCCCGCCTATTGTAAAACATCGGTCCGGCGAGACTTCTGGAGGATTTTCAGCGGTTTGCCAGGCGCCAGAACCGTTGGGCATTGCCACCGAGAACGCTCTCGCGACACTCGGGTGCCTTCTTGAGCAAGTAAGTTCTCACGACTTCCGTAGCTCGTTCATACGAAGCAGCCACGAGGCACACAGGCCAATCCGAGCCGATCATGAGGCGATCCGGCCCGAACGATTCAAACGCGATGTCGAGAAATGGGACGATCTGTTCGGGCTGCCAATCCTGCCAGTCGGCTTCTGTGACCAGTCCCGACAATTTGCAGAACACATTGGGGAATTCCGCCAGCTCTCTGATGCCGCTGGCCCAGGAATTGATTTGACCGCTCTTGATCGACGGCTTAGCCAGATGATCAAGGACGAACCGTTGGCGTGGGAAACGTTCCACAAACTCGGCAGCGATAGAAAGATGTTTTGTGTAGATCAAGATATCGTAAGCAAGGTCGAACTCCTCAAGCGCGGCAATTCCCCGCAGAAATTCTGGCTGCAGCAGGAATCGGTCGTCAGGTTCACTTTGGACGATGTGCCGGACGCCGACCAGTTTGGGATTCCGAGCCAAGGCCTTCAGCTGAGAACGAATCTCGGGCGATCGCAAGTCGGCCCAGCCAACCACGCCGAGAATTGAAGGCGACCGCTCCGCCAATTCGAGGAGCCATCGCGTCTCCTCGAGGGTCTGGCGCGCTTGTACGGCTACCGAGCCTTGAAAGTCATTGCGATCCAACTCTGGCTTCAAATCCGCCGGCAGGAAATCGCGACGCAGAGCCGACATGGAATCATCGATCCAGTCATACTCAGCGGATTTGTAGATCCAAAAATGCTGGTGGGCGTCAATGTGCATGGACGGAATTCATCAGCGCCAGACGCAAGCGCCATGGGCGCGCATGATTATAGACCAGGCACACCCTTTGACGATCGTGGCGCTGACAAAAGCCCCTATCGCTGGCGCACTTCCAGTTGCACCGGCCGTGCGATCGAGCTGACCTCCGGGTCATAGTACTCATAGACGCGCGACTGGAATGTTCGCGCGCGGATGGGATACTTGGCGCGCAGCCGAAAGTGTAGAGCGACCGTGTCGCCCGGAGCGATGGAGTCGAAATAGAGAATCGCCTGAGTTGCGGTGAGACTGAACTTCTCCAGACGACCACTCTTAAAGCTGGAGCTCTTCTCAATATAAGTTTGCAGGTCTTCACTGAGCAAATCGAATCCGGGCGGAATTCCGAGGTCAACCATCACCATGTTCGCCGCCTTTGGCAGATTGTTTTTTACAGTGGCGGTGGCAGTCGCGATGTCGTCCTGAGCGAGGTGAGTGCGATCGTAGGTCACGTTGATGGACATCGGTTCGTTCGCAGGTTTCTCGTCCCACGGAAGGAAGTAGCTGCCCACTACCTGGTACGCAAGGCCACCCTTTCCCTCGAATCGAATTTCGACGGTGTTGGAATCCTCCGAACCGATGGCCTTTGCCCCGACGCCCTTGAACACGAACTGATGGAGCAAATCATTGTTCTCCGGAGTCAGCGCGAGTTTTTCGACGGGCTTACCGTTGAGCAGGACTTCGAGAGTGCCTTGGACGTCGGCTGCACCTTTTTCGGTTGCGAGCAGCAGAGCCCGCAGCGCCATGATGGTTGCTTGCGTCGTGCCCCACGTGCCGGAAGCATCTTTCTTGGAAGCGATGTAACTGAGGGCCTTGCGCGCGGTGCCGGATGCCTCGCCCCATTTGAGCAGCGCTTGCACCGCGAGCCCCGTGGTTTCAGTGTTCGCACTGGCGCCGGTGGCGTAGACACCCGTTTCGTCTGAGTTCCACCAGGCCTGCTCATCCTTCTCAGCGCGTGCGTCGAGCAGAAGTTGCATGGCCTGGCGAGTGAAGGCCCGATCTTTGTCGCCGTTGGCGGATCCAAAGTCCGTGGCGAAGTTGGCGACGACGGCCAGGGTGTAGCTGTCGACTTTGGCTCTCATGTGGCCGTCGATAAACTGCTTTGCTTTTTCGACGGTGGGTCCTTGATACCCAGTGTTCTCAAGCGACCAAGCGATGTAGGCGGTGATGCGAAGCACGTCGGAGTTGTAGCGGTTCGTGGCTCCTTCGTTAATGAATTGCGTATCCGGCTTCCAGCTTCCATCGGCTTGCTGCTGCGATGCGAGCCACTGTTGGGTTCGTGCGATCAGCCTTTGGTCTACGTCGTAAACCTTTGACATATCGCTGAACTCCATCAGGCCGTAAGCCGTCAGGATCTTGTTGGCGGGCGCGCTGCCGAACCAGGAGAAGCCGCCGCCGGGAACTTCGAAGGTCAGCAGGCGCTGGTATCCGTTAGCAATATAGCCTTCGGCCTTGGCGTGCACTTCGGGAGTCAGTTTCTTGGTGCGCTTCATGTAATCGAGAGCGAGAACGTTCGGATAAGTGCTGGAGGAGGTCTGCTCAAAGCAGCCGCCGGGCATGCTCAGAATGCTATCCATGCCTTCGATCACCTGGCTCAGCGGGCCTGGGTAAAGCCTGACAAAGATCTTGCTGGCGTCGGGAACGGAATTCGCAGGGAAGATGAGTTCGTGTTGAACCGTGTTTTCCAGGCGGCCGTTAAAGACCATGTTCTGCTGGCGTCCGTTGGGAATGACTTCGATCTCGCGGACGACAATGTCCGCGCGTTCTGTTTCGCCTTTCATGCGAGCCGAGAGCGTCAGCTTGAACTTACCGATGCGGCGAGCTTCGAGGGTGAACTGCGATCCAGCGACGCGGGCGGAGTCCACGGCGACGGATTTGTCGGACACATCATCGACCAACGAGAACCAGTCGTCCGGTTGCAGTTTCAGGCTGACGTCTCCGCGCGCGCCTGAGTAATTGTATACGGCTACCGGGATCGAGACTCGATCGCCTTGAGTGAGAGTGACAGGCAGATCAAGGTCCACGAAGAAATCCTGAAAGACTTTCAGGCTCGCTGTGCCGCTGCCGAGTGCTCCGTGGGTTGTGGATGCGAGCATCGCCATTCGCCAGGTGGTGATGGAGTCTGCCAGGGGAATCGTGATCGTCGCCGATCCGTTTTGGTCGGTAATGATTTCGGGGTTGATGTAAAGTGCCTCGGGGAAGTAGGAGCGGACGTGAGCGGACGGACGGGGACCCTCTTGTTTGTCCTTGGCGCGAATCGCAATGTTCGAGGATGCTCCAATGTCGATCGGGCCTGCAACTGGCGCTCGGGGCACAGCGAGGTCCGTAAAGTCGCGGCCATTCATCGCGACGGCAGCCCCTTCGGCGACCTGGACGTTGCCGCCTATAGCCTTAAGGACTCCATTGCGGGCTTCAACGACCACTCTGACGGCGCTCACTTCTACGGCCTCGCTCACGGCGCCAACCGACAGAATCGTAGAGACCACAGCGCGGTCACGGGCGCGGAGAGTGATTGTCCGGGACGCGGTCTTGAATCCGGCCTGAGATATCTGCAGGTCGTAGCGCCCAGCGGGTACGCCTGGCAGAGTAAATTGGCCCGCGGCATCTGTCGCCACGGTTCGTTTCTTTCCAGTGGAGGCCTCGCGAATGGTGACGCTGGCTCCCGAAACCGCTGCGCCAGAGGGGTCAGTGATGGTTCCTGCTATTTCCGCGAGACCGTTGAACGGACCGCGATCGTGTTCGATAGTGAGAGCAATTGTGTCCGACTTTGGGCGGTCGAGCACTGTGCCCCTATGAACCTCAACATAAGCCGCGATATCATCGGCGGTATCGAAGCGGTGATCGGCGCCTGCACTGCGCACTATGTAGTGCGCCTTGTCGCGATACCACTGCACAGGTTCGAGGCGAAACTGAGTTCCCCACGAGTCGCGAAGGTCTGCCTCGCTGGTCTTCGAGAGCCTGGTGAATACCTTCGTCAAATCGCCTTTTTCTGGGTTATCACGGTAGGCGAGACTCAGGCGTTCCGACAACTGGCGTACCTGATCCATGAAACGGGCCTGATAGCGCCCAGCATACTCGGGGTATTTCGTCATCGGCACCGTCCGGCCGAACTCAGTTTCGAATTTGTTTGCGCCCACCAGTTCTGTGGCGGAAAACAAGGCACGCGCGGCCCGGTTGCGCTGTTCGATTTTTGACTTCTCCACCGGTTCGACAATCTCCGACATGCCGATAGAGTGAATTTCATAGCGCGGCTTCATCACTTCCTGCTCGAGGTAGAAGAAGACTTTGGCAAAGCCGGGTTGCTTCTCGGCCAGCGCGAAGACAGCCTCGTCCACGACCTGCAACCCGAGAGCGGCGCTCACCCCTTCGCCGCGAGAGTTGGTCACGTGAAAGCGGATGCGGGCTTCACCGCCGGGTTTGTACACAGGCGCGTCGGTCGAGGTGTCGATCTTGAGTTCATCGGCTGGTTGCACGAATATCAATCTGTGATCGGCGACCGGCTGGGCATTGCGTCCGAAAAGATACGCATTGAAGTCCACCGTACCCGCCAACTCAGGCGTCGCCGTGAGTGAGAATTCGGCTTGCCCGTTCTCGATGTCGAGATCACGCGTGAGCACCGTCTGGCCGTCTTTGACGATGTCGAGGTAAGCGGCGCCCCGTTTCTTGGTGGAAAAGATTCTCAAGTTAATGCGGTCTCCCGCTTTGTAAAGCGCGCGCTCCATCCGCAGAAGAACCTGATCGTCGCCTTGGCGACTCTGTAGTTGAACGGTGCTCGATGCCTGATTTCCTTCTTCGTCCTGACCTTCGATCTCCAGGGTCTCTCTTCCGTCGCGCGGACTAATACTTACGACGGCAACGCCGCCTGCGTCGGTCGTTACACGCTGGTCGACGTTGCCTTCCGCATGAACCTTGAGGCTTGCGTGGGCCGGTGTTCCGTCGGGGTAAGACGTCAGGATGAAAACTTGATTGTCCAGATTGGGAAACAGCGTGCCTCCCTCGGGTACAGCCGTCATGATGAGAGGCGATTCGCTGACGGTGATCGGCTCGCCACGAGTCTCGGCATGCTCCGCCGAGTCTTTCACCGTAGCTTCGATCAGCATGCGAGCCGCGCCTTGGCTCAAAGGACGGCCAGCGAAATATTTCGGCAGCGTCAGATCGAAGTGGTACGCGCCATCATGATCCGTCTTGCCCTGCACGGAAGCCACTTCAAACACAGAAACATCCATGCTGGAAGCTTTGACCGTGATACCCGCGTCGTCAACCGGCTTGCCAAAGAAATAGTTGGCTCGTACGGTTCCGGTAACGTGGTCGCCAGGGCGGTAGCCGCGCTTGGACTTGCTGCCGCTGCCCGCGAAGTCAACCGCGACCTTGAATTTCGGCAGAACGTAGCGTTCGACATTGAGAGCGATCTCTGCCGTATTTGTCGGCGCTTCGCTCTCTCCCATCATTGCGCGGAGATGGTACATACCCAGGTTGACTTCGTCGGCGAGTCCAAATTCCGCCGAGGCAATTCCAAACTTGTCGGCTTGCGTCGCTTTCTTAAATACTTTGTTCCCGCGGGAGTCTTCGACTTCAAAGGTCAGCTTGCGGTTCGCGGCGGCCTCATGATTAGAGCGATCGAGCGCCAGCGCGCGTACGTGAATCGTCTGTCCTGGCTGGTAAATCGGCTTCTCGGTGGTGAGAAGAATCGAAACCTTATCTTCAAGCCGTACATCCTGCTGGAATTCCGTCGAGCCGATCGGCGTGTCCACCGCGTAGCGCAGTTGATAATTGCCAACCACGGCGGCTGGGAACCGGAATTGTGCCTCGGTTGTTCCTCGCCGATTGAGCCGTCCGGAGAAGAGCAAGCGCGATTTCTGCTCGGGAACCACCAGTTCGATCTGTAAAGCACTGCGTCCTGCGATGACCGCGTCGTGGGAATCAGTAACGATCACTCGCACCGCCGCATCGCCTCCGGCCAAATAGGATTGCTGGCCGAGAATGTGAAGAACCGGAGTGCGCAGGATTTGCGAGATAGATTCCGTGCCTTCAATCCCTTTGTTCTTGCCGTCGCCGTATGCGAAGTGGTAGCGCACACGGTGCCACACGAGTTCGTCAAGGGCCAGTGTTTTCGCCAGCTTAATCTGTTCGTTCCAGGTCCCTGTGCCCTCGGCAACCTCGACCGATTGGTCCACGCGTCCGAGGACTTGATCTTCCGGATCCAGAATCTCCAACGTGAGTTGTCCGGCACCGGAACGATCCGCTTCGTAGGGAATTGCCACGTTCACGACGCCGTGCCTGTAGGTCGCAGAAGCGACCGGTTGGCTATTGCTGGTTTCGAACTGGTGAACTGTCACAATTGCGGCAGAGATTAGTAGAACGGGAAGGAAAAACACCCAGAGTCTGGGTGAAGTGGTGTGTCCGTCGGAATCTTCCATCGCGTCTCCCTGAGGGCCGTCAGCAGGGCTTCTACTGACTGGCTCGCACTCACGAGAAGAACGCTTGGCTTGCTAACTCTTGCGAAGAAGTTAGCTGAGAAGTCGATGCTTGGGTCGTCGGAACTGGAATTCAGGCGATTGCTGATGCACTTCGTAATTACATTTTGGTCATTACCGCAGGAACAATTCTTAGAGGTGTGGTGTCGTGCCGGCACATTGCAGCGGGGGGGAGGGCGAACTTGCAAGACGCTAGAAAAATATGGCTGACGGGATTCTATTCTTCCCGTCAGCCCAAAGATTGCGAACCCAGAGGGTCCGACTTCAATGACGACCGTCGGTTTAGACAACGCGGTCGCCTTCGCCATCAGCCTCTTAGCTCAGCGGCGGCAGGGTCGTTTGGCAGTTAGGCTGGCGGGGTGGGCACAGAATGAGCGGGCCCCCGTCTGCGGCGGAAATGGGTTGAACGCTTGCCCCGATGAACGTACCTACCATCCCTACGGCCAGAATCGCGATCCTAACTGCCAGCTTTGCATTGATCTTTACCATTGTCTTGCTCCTTCGTACCTGGGATTTTGTTTCCTTGCTCGGGCCGTCCGTCGCAAGTGACCTTAGTAATGCAAGCGGCATACCAAACCTGACGCTTAGGTCCGCCGCATGCATACCCCGGAGGATTCTCCAAAAACTGGGGAGAAATCAGGTTTCCAGCCCGGGGTTTCCCAGATCCCTGCTTGCCTGGGGCTCGGCAAACCAAACAAAAGCGCTAGGGCATAACATTTATGTTAGGTAGGGCGGAGCCGGGAGCCTCCGGGTATACTCATTGCGTCATGGGCGATTCGGGCGAAGAAGGTGTCGCTGCCACTGGGGGGGCGCGGCTGGAAGCCGTAAGTGGACCCCTGAAAGGGAAGCTCTTTCCCCTTTCTGGGGACGAGGTCTCGATCGGCCGCGATCCCTCCAATGAGATCTCGCTGCTGGACTCCCTCGTATCCCGCCGTCACTGCGTCATCCGCAGGGACACGGACGGATTCCGGCTTCAGGACCTGGAGAGCCGCAATAATACTTTTATCGGCGGCGTGCCGGTCAGGGAGCGCGTGCTCGTCCACGGGGACCAGATCCGGGTGGGTAACTCGATTCTTGTCTTCCAGGGGGCAGACACTGGGTCCATTCCAGGACATGCCTCTCTGAGCCTTGACGCCACTCCTATGCCGGGGGCCGCGACCGTAATCCTGCGCAAAGAGGATGCCCGGTATCTGCAGCCTTCCCGGCCCGACGGCCTGCCCGCCACCGCCAAAACAGTTCGCGATCTCAACGTGCTGCTCGAATTCAGCCGAACCTTGAACTCGGTACGCGGGCTGGCGGCTCTGCAAGAAAAGGTACTGGAGGCGGTCCTGGCGATCGTTCCCGCCGATCAAGCAGCCGTGTTACTGACCGAAACTGGGGTCGACGGATTCTCTTCGATTGTCGGCAGGGACCGGCGCCTCGGGCCCAATCAGCCGATTCATGCCAGCCAGACCATTCTCAACCGCGTGCTGGAAGAGAATCTCGCGGTGCTCTCCAACGATGTCCAAAGCGACGACGCCTACCGCGAGGCCGAGAGCCTGCTGGAACGCCGCGTCCACTCCGTTCTGGCTGTTCCGCTCGAAGTGCAGGGAAATATGCTGGGCGTCATGTATCTGGACGCCAGTTCTCCGGGAGTGCGCTTCGATGCCGACCTTCTGCAACTGGTTACGACGCTGGGCAACATCGCTGCACTCGCCATCGAAAACGCCCGGCACGTCGAGAGGCTAGGAGGCGAAAACCGACGCCTGAACGAAGAGCTGAGCATTCACCACAGCATGATTGGGGAAAGCAAGGCCATGCACGAGGTGTATGGATTTGTTTCCCGGGTGGCGGGCCGGGATTCGACGGTCCTTATATCGGGCGAGAGCGGCACGGGAAAAGAACTGGTGGCGCGGGCGGTTCACACGAACAGTGGCCGGGCTGACAAACCATTTGTCGCCATTAACTGCGCGGCCATTACTGAGACCTTGCTCGAGAGCGAGCTGTTCGGACACGAACGAGGCTCTTTTACCGGAGCAGTTTCTCAGAAGAAAGGCAAGCTTGAGGTCGCCGAAGGCGGCACGGTTTTTCTGGATGAGATCGGCGAGTTGGCGGTCCCGATGCAGGCCAAGCTTCTGCGGGTGCTGCAGGAGCGGGAATTCGAACGAGTCGGTGGGACGCGTCCCATCAAGCTCGACGTCCGGCTGATTGCCGCGACGAATCGCGATCTGAAGGAGGCATCGCGCACGGGCGCTTTTCGGCCAGATCTTTATTATCGCCTCAACGTCGTATCGCTCCACATGCCGGCGCTGCGGGAGCGCCGCGAGGATATCCCTATGCTGGCGGCATTCTTCGCGACGCAATACGGCGAGAAGGTCAAGCGCCGCGTTGCTGGGATTTCACCGGAGGCTCGTGCGTGCCTTACGCGCTACGACTGGCCAGGGAATGTACGCGAGTTGGAGAACGCCATCGAGCGGGCCGTGGTGCTCGGCTCGACGGAATTAATCCTCGCCGAGGACTTGCCGGATTCCATTTTGGAAGAAACCGCAGCGTCCGGGGAGCCCGTGAGCGCGCTGCATGATGGCATCCGCGAAGCGAAGAAGGTGCTGATCGAGCGCGCTATCGAGCAGGCGAACGGCAACTACACCGACGCGGCGAAAATCCTGGGAGTGCACCCTAACCATTTATTCCGGCTGATTCGCACACTGAACCTGAAACCGAAGCGGCAACGGCATGCGTAAGAGCGATCTTTGCTTCCTCGGCTAACCGACAACCCCACTGTGGAATGGAGACCGTTATGTTACGAATCCTCCCTGCTCTCTGTTTGATCGTGATCACAACGAGCGCAGTCCGCATGTCAGCGCAAGTCTACCCATATCGCGACGGAACTCCCGGCGTGACCGGGTACCGCTCGGAAGTGATGGCCGAAGTCATGATCCAGGAAAGCGAGTTCGTCCGCTTGGCCGAGGCCATCTCCGCTGATCGATACACATGGAGGCCGTCCAGCGATGCGCGCACGATCGCCGAAGTTTTTCTGCACGCCAGCGCCGCGAATTACAATCTCTACAAGCTCGTGGGCACTCCCACTCCGGCTGGGGTCGACACGAAAACCCTTGAGCAGTCCACCACCGACAAAGCAAAGGTCATCGCTATGCTCAAGGCTTCCTATGCCCACGCCAAGGCGGCCATCCGCGCCATGCCCGACGCGGACCTGGAAAAGACTCTAGAGTGGAACGGAGGAAAGATTACCGAACGTGGCGTCTTGCTCTATATCGTTCAGCACATCGCACAGCACCTCGGTCGGCAGATCGCCTATGCTCGCTCGGTAGGCGTCGTCCCGCCGTGGACACTCGATCCGCCCCGCAAGAATTAGTTTTAGAGCGTACACGCCGAGCGTTCCTCGGCAGCGAGGTACTCCGTTGAAGTAGTGACGCGGCGAACTATTGGGCATCCGCCCCCGGTCCCACAGCCACGACAAAATAAGTGGCAGGCGTTGTGCCGACATTTTTAATGCCGTGCTCGTCGTTGGAATGAACAAATCCTACCGACCCCGGCCCTATCACATGACTTGTGCCATTGATCGTGAGCTGTACCGTACCTTCCCGGATGAGCCACATTTCGCTGTGGACGTGGTGATGTGGGGCGTGCGGCATCGCGCCTGGCGGTAATGTGGTTTCATGCACCTCCAACGACTCAGCTGTGGCCAGTTTTCCTTTCAGAACCGGCCGGATCGTGGCGCCGTCTACCGTTCTCATGGGCAGTTCGCTGAACGGGTACGTAGCCGATGGAAGGGACTTCTCTTGGTTCGGCAAAGCCATTAAATCAACCGGGCTCGAAACCAATCCCGAGAGCAGAACAAGCACTTCTCGTCGAGTGGGCAACATCCGGGTCCTCCCGAGAAATAAAGTTCAGGGTAGGCAGGCATGATAGCAGTGTGTTCCTTTGCGCAGAAGCGCCTCGCAGGGATCAAAGAGTGCGACCGGGATGTTAAGCCAACTATCAAGAACATACCGGTCTCTTTACGTGTGGCCGCGGGCTTCTGTGCCCACAGAAGTTCATCGCAATCGACGGACGAATCTATTGAGTAAAGGGAGTACACTGTAAGAGTCTCTTACACATCCTTCCGGCGTGGCGACCTTGGGCGCCGGTCTCCTGTGCAATCTGATAATTCGCACGCGCGGAGACCTCAATGCCCATACGTTCAAATCTTTCGTTCAGACCCAAATTCCTTCACTGCTCCGTCTGCAACGAGGCGGTAGAACTCGAAACTGCAAAGATTGATGAGTCCGGGAAGCCGGTGCACGAAGAGTGCTACGTCAGGAAAGTGTGTATACGCACGACCGCGACCGAGCCGGCCCCGATTCAGGAGAACCCGAGCCACAAAAGGAAAACCATTCGTCAAGAGGTGATCGAGTTTCTAGACTCGCAGGCCGCTCGTCCGGTCACCAGGTTCTGTTCCTTCTGCGGATCACAATTGGAATGCC
This sequence comes from uncultured Acidobacteriaceae bacterium, assembly GCA_963706645.1. Classification (GTDB taxonomy): domain Bacteria; phylum Acidobacteriota; class Terriglobia; order Terriglobales; family Acidobacteriaceae; genus Sulfotelmatobacter. Next base: position 149,731 of record CAVPNR010000016.1, on the reverse strand, counting down.
GAGAGGCTACGGTTTGCCACGAAGATCGCTCATGGAAGGTACATCTGACCAACTGCGTCAAATGCAACCCTATTTCGCGGGACTTTGTGGTTTGAAACTCTGCGATTTCGTAGTCTACGCATCGGGGATCCATCAAAATACGTTTACGTATTGAAATCAGCCATCGTTCTCATCGTGCGGTGGGAGAGGGGTTGTTCGGAAGCATCCCCTTACTTCAATCCTCGCACCAAAAACAGATTCGCAAGGTCTCGCTGGAAAGTTGTCGCGCACGCTTTTCCGTCAGCCGATAATGCCAGCGGTCCAAAGAACTGCGCTCCCGGCTCGGGAACCTTCACGACCAGCCAAGGCTCCTTCCGATGCGTGGCCACTTCAAGACGGCTGATCTTGATACTGGCAGGTTCGCGTTGCTGCAGGAAGATGTATCGCCCGTCGCCACTCCAGCGCACAACAATTTCACCCTGCAAATCCGCGACGGTCTTGGACTCACCGCCGCCAATCGGAGACAGCAGCAGCTTGTGCGGGTCCACAGTGATGAACCATCTGCCATCGGGCGAAACCCGTGTGCCCCGCGTTCCTTCGGGCGTCAGGGGAGTCGACTTGTTGGTTTCCAGATCGTACATCCACGTGCGGGTCGCGTGGCCGGTCTCATTGCCGGTGAACAGAATGTGCTTGTTGTCGGGGAACCACTCCACACCGTCGAAGTGCATGCCTTCGATTTTCGGAAAGCGCGATTCTCCCGGACCGGTCGGAAGCAACATCAAACTCGAACTCCCGCCCTCATGGTGGATGCAGGCCACCCACTTCCCATCCGGCGAGAGCGAAGGCCGGTTGCCGGAGCCAAGTTGCACGGCGGGAGAGCCGTCCGTCTTCCGCATATAAATCGCGGAGTTGCGCCCTTGTCCGCTGGAGAGCTCGACGAAGACGATGGATTGGGCGTCATCCGAGAGGTCATACATCAAGGACGAATCGAGCCAAGCCAGATCGCGTTGTGCGCCTCCATTCGGCGGAAGGTAATGGATACCGAGGCGGGAGTTAACCGTGGTTAACAGGACGCGGCCATCGCGTGCGACATCTTGCATCACGATCATCCCACCGGTTTGAGAAACCAGCCGCTGCGTTCCCGAGAGAGTAACCGCGTACAGCGCTGGATCAGCCCCAGGCTGTCCGCCCGAGAACCAGACTTCGCGACTGTCCGGTGACCAGTTCAAGGCGCCGATAGAGCGCCATCCGCGGGAGAGAACCTGCCGGGGATGATTTGCGCCGATCACACACAGGGCATAATCGCCGACTTCGACATCAAAATCGAAGAATGCCACCAGCTTGCCGTCTGCCGACACGCGCGGCATCATCGGTGGCCGCCGCTCCGTCTCGTACAACACCGTCCCGATGGGATATTCGAGCCTGAATTTTCCGCCGACCGCGCGGACGACGGCGAGCGATTCTCCGTCCGGTCCCCAGTCTGCGCCACTCACGCCTTCCAACACCTCGCGCGGAGCACCACCACCAAAGGGCACGCGGGCTAGTGTGCCGACATCCTCCCCGCCTAACAGAATCGCCATCTCGCCGCGGGGGGAGATCGCGAGCACGCGCGCGCTGGGAAGCGCCAACGGCTGCGCTTCGCGGTTACCAGGCTGCGCCGAAAATAATGTGGAGGGTGCGCCGTCCCACTCGGCACTGTAGACAACGGAGTCCCCCGGAGCGAACTTCGCAGAGGTCACATCGCCACGCCGAAACGTCAAGCGACGGTACGAAGGCGGCTCGGGCGGAGGACTGTATCTTCGCTCGTAAGAGATGCGTAACCCGAGCCCAAGCAAAATTCCAGCCAGCAGCCCCGCACCCGTCCATAGCCTGATGCGCGACGGTTTGCGCGGGCCTGGAGATGGAGTTTGCAGTGCGAAGTTGCTGAAATCCATTTCCTCCCGCAACTCTTCCAGCGCCACTTTCACGTCGGCCATGGTTTGCCAGCGGCGTTCGGGATCTTTCTTCAGGCAACGGCTGATAATGCGATCGAGTTCGGGAGGGACATCCGCCACAGCCTGCGACGCCGGTTGTGGATCTTTGTAGAGCACCGCCGATAACGACGACAGCTTGGAGCCGCCCGCGAACGCACGCTGGCCCGTCGCCATTTCATAGAGCACGGAGCCGAACGAAAAAACATCAGAGCGGGTGTCGACCTTCTTGCCGTCTGCCTGTTCGGGAGACATATAGGCGACGGTTCCGAGAATCGTACCTTCCTCGGTCAGCGGGGAACCTTCGCCGTGCAGAGTCTCGGCGTAGGCGTCGGCGCCTGCTGGTTCGCTGAGTTTGGCCAATCCGAAATCCAGAATCTTGACTACGCCCTGCGGAGTGACGATCACATTCGAGGGCTTCAGATCGCGATGCACGATTCCCGCCGCGTGCGCTGCGGCCAGCGCGTCTGCGATCTGGACCGCATACTTCAACACATCACGGATCCGAAGGCCTTTGCGACCGATCAGGTGGTCGAGCGTGTCTCCCGCCACGTACTCCATGGCGATGTATTGGATCGGTTGCCCGTCGACGTCCTGCGTGTCAATGTCGTAGATCGTGACGATGTTGGGATGGTTAAGAGAAGACGCGGCCTTGGCTTCCTGCACAAAGCGCCGTTCGCGGTCCGCGTTGAGAGCCGCGGTAGAGAGAATCTTGATGGCGGCAGTTCTGCCGAGACGGGAATCCACCGCCTTATAAACCACGCCCATGCCACCGGCCCCGAGCTTAGCCTCAATGCGGTACGAGCGAAGTGATTTGCCGATCATGGTTATTGCCCCGGAACCCTTTGGTCACAATTTGCGCGCACGAACTCTACTGATTCGCGCCCGCAACAAATCAAAAATTCAAATGAAGGTCGTCACAAGACGACAAAGAAAAAACTCAAGAGAAGCAAGCGCGGACGACGATATGCTCATACCGGCTGAGCTTGTGTGACAGCAATTCTACCCCAGAAGGGCGGTGTCTGGCTGTTTACTGTGAGGGTCAAATTCTTCCATTTGCCGGACGAGCCAGATGCGAGATCAGTCGTGCGTTTCCACGGGGAATCGCTCCGATTCGTTCGATACCCTACGCGTGGTATACGCCGGGTTATGTGTGTTGCAACATTACACAAGTCGGATGTCATCGTCATGCACTTCGCGTTCTCATCGATTCAGTCTTGACATCAGCGCCGTGGCAAATAGAATGACTGGCACTTCCAAGTCATCGAGGAAAATGTCATGAGGGCCTGCTCCACGCTTTGGGTGGTCGTTCTAACTCTTTTTGTCTCGTATTCAATCGGTCAAACGGGAACCAGTTCGGTAGGCGGCACGGTACTGGACAAATCAGGCGCGGCGGTGGCGGGCGCGAAGGTGACCGTTTCCAACAATGGTCAGGCGCTGCAACGCGAAACATTAACCGACGACTCGGGCGGATACCGTTTTCTGGCGCTGCCCCCAGGAACCTACACTCTGACCGTAGAAAAAGCCGGCTTCCGCAAGTTCGAGCAAACCGGTCTCGAACTTTTGGTAAACGTCGCAGTTACGAGCAACGTGAAAATAGACGTCGGCACCACCTCGGAAAAGGTGGACGTTTCGGCGCAGGCGGAAACCGTCAACACGACAGACGCTTCCTTGGGAAATGCCTTCAGCGAAGTGCAAGTAAAGCAACTGCCCCTGGAAAGTCGGAATGTTCCAGACCTCCTCAGCTTGCAAGCTGGAGTCCTCTACACCGGGCACAATCCGGATATTGATGTGAGTGTGGATACCCGAAGTGGCGCCGTCAACGGCGCCAGGAGCGACCAGAGTAACGTGACGCTGGACGGCATCTCCGTCAACGACAAAGGGGCCCATGCATTCACATCCGTCTTGCCGGTTACGTTGGACTCGGTGCAGGAATTTCGGGTCACGACCACGAATTACGGGGCCGATCAAGGCGTTTCGTCCGCGGCACAGGTCGCTCTCGTGACCAAGAGCGGCACTAATTCTTTTCACGGCTCGCTTTACGAATACAATCGCAACTCTTATTTCAGTGCCAACGATTACTTCATTAAGGCGTCGCAGATCGATAGCGGGTTGCCCAACAAGCCACCGCAACTGAACCGTAATATTTTCGGCGTCTCGGTCGGTGGCCCGATCCTCAAAGACCGTTTCTATTTCTTCGCGAATTTCGAAGGCTATCGCGATTCCCAGGCTATCAGCGAGGACCGAACCATACCGACTGCGTCTTTCCGTAATGGTGTCGTCGAATATTACTGCCTTAACGGAGATACATCGGTGTGCCCCGGCACTCCGGTGACTGTCAACGGCGTGACCTACACTCCTCCCGCAGGATACATGGCCCTTACTCCCGCGCAGATCACTGCGATGGATAATCACAGCCTGGCTCCGGAACCGGGCCCAAATTCGGTGGTGATGCAATACATGGCAACCTATCCGCTGCCCAACGACTTCACGGTGGGGGACGGGCTTAACACTGCCGGATACCGTTTCCGGGCGGCTACTCACACCAAGAAGAACTGGTACGTCGCGAAACTGGATTACAACCTGACTGCGAACGGGCAGCACCGGTTGTCGCTCAGCGGGGCTCTGGCCAATGAAAACGCGGCAGGTGCGCCTTTCCTGCCTGGCACGCCACCGGAGATGACGACGGTCAACTTTAACAAGGGCCTGATTGCTAGTTACTCCGCGGTCTTCTCGCCGACATTGCTAAACAACTTTCGTTACGGCTTCGTGCGGGAGAGTCTGGGCAACCTGGGAGACTCGACCGCGCCTTGGAATTATCTGAACTTCGACCAAGGCGTCACGCGCTCTTCTTCATTCCAGCGCCCCATCAACAACTTCACGGATGATCTGTCATGGGTGCACGGTAAACATACCTGGCAGTTCGGTGTGCAGGTGGCGTTCCTGCGAAATCCGGAAAGCAATCTGAACAACTCCTTCAGCGCCGGCTTCGCCAATCAAGACTGGATGCTGAACTCCGGCATATCGCAACCTACCAATTCGGATCCGCTTAATCCGCTGAACAACGGACTCCCGGAGGTGGATTCCTCGTTCGTCAGCAACTACGACAGTTCCATCACGGGGCTGCTGGGAATGATCACGCTGGGAAATGCAGTTTACAACTACGACCGCGCCGGCGGCACGCTGGCTGCAGGAGCGCCGGTCGCGCGTCGTTTCGCCGAAAACTCTTACGAGATGTATGCCCAGGACACATGGAAGGTGAAGCCGAATCTCACATTGACTCTCGGCCTGCGATATTCCCTGTTCTCTCCGCCCTGGGAGACGAATGGTTTGCAGGTCGGCACCAACATTAATCTCGGGAACTGGTTCAACGCGCGAGGCGCGGGCATGCAGCAGGGTATCCCCTCCAACGCGCAGCCGCTGATTTCGTACGATTGGGCCGGCCCGGCCAACGGCAAGCCCGGTTACTACGGCTGGGACCACAAGGATTTTGGTCCTAAAGTCGCCTTCGCCTGGTCCCCGAATTTTTCCGGGGGATGGCTGGAGAAGATCTTCGGTGCCACCGGAATGAGCAGCATTCGCGGCGGATTCGGCATGGTGTACGACCGCGCGGGAGAAAGCTTGGTCGATACGTTCGATCAGAATGGGTCGTTCGGTCTATCGACACAGCTGAACAATCCCTCGGACCACGAAACTTCCGTGATCGCTCCGCGGCTCACGAACATGAACACGATTCCGCAAAATGACTATCAGGGCACGCCCATTATCGAACCGGCGCCCCCCGGTGGCTTCCCGCAACAGTATCCCGTGGGACTGGGCGCGATCACATGGGGCATCGATCCGAATCTGAAGACGCCGTATTCCTACACCTTGGATTTTGCAGTGAGCCGCCAGCTGAAATCGAATTTCACCTTGGATCTGGCCTATGTGGGGCGGATGTCGCATCGCCTGCTCGCGCAGGACGATCTGGCCATGCCGCTCGACATCGTGGATAAGCAGTCAGGGCTCGATTACTTCACGGCCGAGAGAGGGCTGGCGCAGGTTTTCCGTCCGCAGTTGCTGGCGGGAGTTTCGAACCCAACCCAATCGTTCAATCCGAGTCAGGTTTCAGCAAAAGTGCAACAGTTCTGGACCAACCAGATCCAACCGCTCGTTGCCGGAGGCGCTTATCCGCTGTCGGGTTGCACAGGTGGCGCAAACCTGAGCACGCAGAATCCAGTGATCTTCGCCTTCGATACTTTCTGCGGGACGGCCTTCAACGACTCGCTCGCCCTCTACAACCTGGATTACAACGGTTTCACCGACGCCAACATCCCCAGCCAGACGTACTTCACGTCGGGCGGCCAGTATTCCTATTACGCGCAGCAATTCAGTTCGCTCTACGCGTGGCGTTCGATGGCGTGGTCAAACTACAACGCTCTGCAGGCGACCTTGCGCCATGCCATGTCGCATGGCATCCAATTCGATCTGAACTACACCTATTCGAAGGCGATTGATATTTCGTCCGACGCAGAGCGGGTTGGCCCAGCCAGCAGCGGAAGCCTCTTGGGATTGAATAACAACATCATCAACGCCTGGGATCCGGCTGCGCAGAAGGGCGTGGCATCGTTTGACGCGACGCATCAGATCAACTCCAACTGGGTGGTGGAGTTGCCCTTCGGCCGTGGCCGGTTGCTGGGAAAAAATGTCAACCGTGCGCTCGACGCGATCATCGGCGGATGGCAGGTCTCCGGCGTCTTCCGCTGGACCAGCGGTTTCCCGGTCACCGTCGATAACGGCTTCAGCGCCTTCCCCACCAACTTCGAGATGGAAGGGAACGCCGATAAGGTTGGGCCGGTGAAGACGGGAGTGTATCTGAACACTCCTACTCAGACTGCCGGTCAAACGAACTCAAGTCCGAATATCTTCTCCAACGGAGTGCTGGCCATCAATTCGTTTTCGTACGCATGGGCGGGCGAGTCCGGCGCGCGAAATCCAATTCGTGGCGACGGATTTTTCGGAATTGACCTTGGATTGGCCAAGCGCTGGGTCATGCCCTGGAGTGAGAAGCAGAGCCTGCAGTTTCGCTGGGAGTCGTTCAACCTGACCAACACGGCCCGCTTCGACGTGCAGTCGGCTCTTCTCTCGGACTCACTGGGACTGGGCAGTGCCAGTACATTCGGCAACTACTCGGGCCTGCTGACGAATCCCCGCATTATGGAATTCGCGCTCCGGTTCGAGTTCTGAGGAGGAAGGCTCGTTTTACTTGATGCCTTCCGGCGCTGGAACGTCGACCCAGCCGTGCGTGCGATGGCTCTGCATTTCGGCGTCGAGGATCCTCAACTGTCGCAAGCCATCGCTGAACTGCGGATACTCGGGCGTTCCGCCGCTTGCTCCGATAGAAGCATAGAACCTGCGGAAGACTTGCTTGAACGTGTCGTCGTATCCCTCACTGTGGCCGCCCGGCAGGTCGGCGAATCCGCGCGCCGCGGGTTTCAGCAGTGATGGATCCTTGATGAAGATCTGGTTGCCGTCATCGCGATGGCCTGACCAGAGTTCGTCGGGCCGCTCCTGGTCCCACGCCACGGAGGATCGCGTCCCGTAGATTTCAATGCTGAGGCGGTTCTTGCGTCCAGCCGAGACCTGGCTGGCCGTGACGCAGCCTCGCGTGCGCGTGCCCATGCGAAAGATCACGGCCCCGAAGTCTTCCGTATCCACGGGCGTTTCAATGTAGTCCTCCGGGCCCAGTAGTTTATTCGCGAAGGTCTCAACGGAATGCTTCGGCTGCTTTCGCGTGGGATGGAAGGTCTGAAGATCGGCGCAGAGTGACTTCATGCGCAGACCCGTGACGTGCTCGGCCATATCAAACCAGTGCGACCCGATGTCGGCCATGCAACGCGAGGGACCTCCAGCCTTGGTCTCGACGCGCCAGTTCCAGTCAGTGTCGTATAGCAGCCAGTCCTGGGAATAGGTCCCCTGAACGACGAGGATGTCGCCCAGGTCGCCGGCTTCGCGCATGGCGCGCATCTGCTGCACCATCGGGTAATAGCGCAGGTTGTGGCACACGCAATTCCGCAGCCCCTGCTTCGCGGCCAGGGCTACAAGCTCTTCACCTTCTTCCGCGCTCGTGGCCAGGGGCTTCTCGCAGAGCACATGCTTGCCAGCGTTGAGGGCATCTTTGGCCATGGAAAAATGCTGCGCGTTGGGCGTGCAAATGTGGACTGCATTCACGGCCGGATCGCGCAGGACCTCACGGTAGTCGGTCGTGATCGCAGCGACGGGAAAGCCGGTGCCTAGTCGGCGCGCTGCGTCGGCGCTCCTGCCCGCGATCGCCACCGCTTCGACGGATTCGACTCGCCGCACCGCTTCAAGATGTACGCGGCCCATAAATCCGGTGCCGAAAATCGCTGTCTTGATCTGCTTCATCGTAGTTGTCTTTCTGTCGGTGTCATTCCTTCGCAGTTGTTCAAGGGCACCTTGGTTGCTTCGAGATCGGTTCAACAACGCTAGGTCCACCACGCCGCACCCGGCTTTTCGCGGATGACGATTCCATTCAGGAAGTTTGCCGCCTTGGTCAATCCCTCTTCCGGCGAGAGCAGACTATCTTCATGCTCAATAGAAATGACGTAATCGTAGCCAAACATGCGTAACGTAGAAATGAGTTCGCTCCAGAACTCGGTACCGTGACCGTAGCCGCACGTGCGGAAGATCCAGGCGCGATCACGCTCTTGGGTGTACGGTTTCGTGTCGAGTACGCCGGTGCGCGGAAGATTGCTGGCATACATCTGAGTGTCCTTCGCGTGAACGTGGAAGATCGAGTCTTGCAAGATGCGCACGGCGGCGATCGGATCAATGTTCTGCCAGAAAAGATGGCTCGGGTCGTAGTTGCACCCCACGTTCGGCCCCGCGATGGCGCGCAGTCGCAGCAAGGTCTCCGGGTTATAGACGACAAATCCCGGGTGCATCTCGACCGCAATCTTCACGCCATGATCCGCGGCAAACTTCGCATGCTCGATCCAATAGGGGGCCACTACCTCATTCCATTGCCAATCCAGCACCTTCAGGTAGTCAGGTGGCCAGGGGCAAGTGACCCAGTTGGGAGCCGCCGCGTTCGGCGAGTCTCCGGGGCATCCTGAAAAGTCCACCATCATGGGCACGCCGAGCTTTTCCGCCAGCAGAATCGTCTTACGGCTGACCTCACGATCCTGTTTCGCGCGGTCTTTATCGGGGTGCAGCGGGTTGCCGTGACAACTCAACGCGCTGATCTTTGTGCCATGATCCGCCAGAATGTTCTGAAACTCAGCCAGTGCGGCCGGATTGTCGAGCATCGAGACCTTGCAGTGAGCATCGCCCACGTAGTTTCCCGTCGCCAGTTCAACGGTATCGATATGGAGCGCCGCGAGTTTCTTGAGGACGACTGTCAGCGGCAATTGCGACAGCAAAGGAGTAAAGACCCCAACGCGCATAATCCTGTTCTCTCCTGAAATTGACCGGCAACATTCTACCGCAGACGCCGTATGTTACCTTTTAGGTCGGCTGGACTCGGCGCTCATGCCCAGACAGTCTCACGAAACGAACCTGTTGGAGGGAGATCGCTTGCGTCCAGCTCGAATCGCGTCAATCCTCTTTCTGTTTTTACCTGTGCTGATGGCCGCACAGAATCAGGTGGCCGTGGATCCCTCGCTCCCGCCTCCGCCCCACGAGAAGCAAGTGCGCCTCAAGCACGTTCTGGTGATCGGTCAGACTAGGGGATTCGAGCACGACTCGGTCTCCAGTGGGATGGTTGCCATCTACAACATGGGCCGTGAAAGCGGCCTCTGGGATGCCACCCTACGCACCGACGTCGAGCTCATCACGAAGAAAGACCTGGGAAGAAACGCGAAGACTCTCAACTACTTCGATGCCCTGGTTTTTGTGAGCACCACCGGCGAACTTGACCTCGACGACAGCCAGAAGGCCGACATGATGTCGTTCATCAAGGACGATGGCAAGGGCTTTGTCGGCGTTCACGCGGCCCTCGACACGAATTACAAGTGGCCGGAATACGGCGAAATGATTGGGGGTTGGTTCGATCAGCACCCTTGGTCCACGTTCAACGCTCCCATCATCAATGAAGACCCGAACTTCCCCGCGGTCCGCCACTTTCCCAAGGCATTCCTGAAGTACGACGAAATCTATCAGCCGAAGGAGTGGTCGCGCGAAAAGGTAAATGTGCTGCTCAGCCTCGATCCGTCGAAGCTAAACTACGCTAACAATCCGCGCGTTCACAGAACCGATCATGATTTCGCGGTGGCGTGGGACAAAATGTATGGTAAAGGGCGCGTCTTCTATTCCACGCTTGGACACACTGAGGAAGCGTGGAGCGATCCGGATATCCGCAAGATGTATTTTGAAGCGATCAAGTGGGTGCTGGGAATGACCGAAGGAAGCACGACAACTCATCCACGGCCGCAAACGGCCGCCGAGCAGCACTGAGGGCCCCCGATGAACTTTCTACGTGCAGCTCGGTACAGCGGCCCTTCGGCGCTATTGTTCGTGAGCTTGGCGTTTTCTGCGGCGCAAACTCCTGCCAACAGCAAGTCCGCCAGCGGGGTCGAGCAAATCGCCGCTGCGGCGAAAGCGTACTCACCAGAATTGGTTCAGCAGGGAAGGGCTCTGTTCCGCAAGGATTGCTCCTTCTGCCATGGCCGCGATGCCGGAGGCGGAGAGACCGGGCCCGACTTGACTCGCTCCAAGTTGGTAGCCGCCGATGTGGACGGAGACAAGATCGGCCCCGTCGTTCGCAACGGGCGCCCCGACAAAGGCATGCCGCCCTTCGATCGGTCGGATCAGGAAATCGCAAGTCTTGTTGCATTTATTCACACGCAACAAGCCAATGCGCTCGCGAGCGCCCGCGGCGGCAATGGCGGTCGGAAGGGCGTCGATGCGTCGGATCTCCAGACTGGCAATGTCGAGGCTGGCAAACGCTACTTCGAAGGCGCGGGCGGATGTGCAGGCTGCCATTCGCCGACCGGCGATCTTGCCGGAGTTGCAGCGCGCTACACGGGACTTGAACTCGAGGAGCAGATGCTGTATCCGAAGCATGCGAAACCGAAAGTCTCAGTCACGCTCGCCTCGGGTCAAATGATTACGGGCACGTTGGGATATCTGGACGAGTTTACAGTTGGCGTCATCGATTCCACGGGTACCTATCGATCGTGGCGAACCCGCGACGTGCAATACAAGGTGGACCCGGCCTTGAATGCTCATGTGGAGCTGTTTCCTAAGTACTCAGATGCCGATGTCCACAATCTGATGGCGTATCTGCAAACGTTGCGCTAGCGCGAAACTCTGATTCTTGTGGGAGAAGGTTCTTGGGGATACGAAGCGATATGAACTTTGCGAGACGTGTTTTTTGGGTTGCAGTGAGCGCTACGATCGCGCTTGCATCTTCCAGCATCGTGCTGGCGCAGGCACCCGACGACCAAATGCTTCTGCATCCGCCTGCCGATAGTTGGCCCGCGTATCACGGTGATTATTCCGGCAGGCGCCATAGTTCGCTGAATCAGATCACGCCGCAAAACGTAGGTAGTCTCACTCTCGCCTGGGCTTTCCAAACGAATCAGGGTGCGCCCATCAAATCGTCTCCTCTGCTGGTCGGCGGCATTCTTTACTTCACGGTGCCGGACAATATTTGGGCGGTGGACGCGCGCTCCGGCCACACGATCTGGCATTACAACAAGCCGACGAGCCAAGGGGAGCACATCGGCAATCGCGGCGTAGCCATGTACAAAGGCTCTCTCTTCTTTTCCGAACCCGACGCATACCTGGTGTCGCTCAATGCCAAAGACGGGAGGGTTCGCTGGAAAGTCCAGGTGGGAGACGTCACGAAGGGATATTGGACCAGCATGGCTCCGCTCATCGTGGGCAACCATGTGCTCGTCGGCGTCTCCGGAGATTTCGATAACTTGAGCGGCTATATCCGGTCGATCGATCCGGAAACAGGCGCCACCCAGTGGCAGTGGAATTCCACACCTCCCGTTGGAACTCCGAATCAAACGACCGGTGGTATGACGTGGATGACCGGCACGTATGATCCTGAACTCAATCTTGTGTACTGGGGAACGGGAAATCCGACTCCGGTGCTGAACGGCTCAACGCGGCCCGGCGATGATCTCTATACGTGTTCGATCGTGGCGCTCAATCCGGACACGGGCAAACTCGTTTGGTCCTTCCAGGCCTCGCCACACGACACGCACGACTGGGATGCCGTTGAGACTCCAGTGCTGGTCGACGGCGATTTCCACGGCGAGCCGAAGAAGATGCTCATGCAGACTTCGCGCAACGGCTACTTCTTTGTTCTCGACCGCACGAATGGGAAGAACCTGTTGACCGTTCCTTTCGGCCCAGTGAATTGGACCCTCGGAATCGATAAGCAGGGACGTCCAATTCCAAATCCCGCCAAAGAACCGGCGCCCGATGGACGCTTGATTGCGCCCGACGAGGGCGGTATGACCAACTATCGTTCCCCCAGCTTTGACCCGAAGAAGGGCTTGTTCATTGTCAGCGCCCATCCTAGCTGGAGTCTCTACTTCGCGAAGCCGGCCGATGGAGTTTACGGATGGGCTGGAGCGGACTATGACGTTTGGGGCAAGGGCGTGATCGATGCCATCGACTACCAGACCGGCAAGATCCGTTGGAGCCATGAACTCGGGCCTGAAGGGTCGGGCGCGGGAGTCTTGACCACCGACTCCGGCCTCACCTTTACGGGCGATGCGATGGGCAACTTCCTGGCGTTGGATTCGAGCGATGGCAAAACGCTTTGGCACGCCGGCTCAGGTTCGCATATTGTGAGTTCTCCCATCGCCTACGAACTCGATGGTCGCCAATACGTGCTCACCAGCAGTGGCAGCGTTCTGTTCGCATGGGCCCTCCCGCAAGGGCAGTGACACTCTCCGCCAAGAGAGCTATTTCACGGCGGCCTAAGGCCGGGCCAACGTAAAAGAGTCACACGAACTCTGAATCCTTTTCCGCGGTCGTGAAATCTATTGCGGATAACTGTGCGTCCTGTGTCCGACCGCCGCCTGACATAACCAGTTGTTTCTGTTCCAGATTTGGGAGAACTGTATGGCGAAGAGAATGATTCTGATGTTAGTCGTGGTGGCCGCTCTTTTGGGGGGCCTCGGATTTGCAAAATTCCGGCAGGTTGAGACGGCGATTGCCCAGGGTGCAAGCTTCCAGCCCCCGCCAACCGCGGTCACAACGGTGGTCGCTCAAAAAGAATCGTGGCCCTCGACGCTGTCGGTGATCGGTACGGCAGCCGCAATCGAAGGGGTCACGGTGAGCGCCGACCTGCCCGGCACGATCGACAAAATCCATTTTGAGTCGGGCCAATGGGTGCACGAGGGAGACATTCTGGTCGAACTCGATACCCGCCAAGAACGAGCGCAGTTGGCCAACCTTGAAGCCCAGCGCGATCTGGCCAAGATCAACTACGGGCGCGCGCAGGAACTGGTAAAGGCGGGCGTCATTTCCAAATCTGAGTACGACAATGCCAGTGCCCAGCAGAAGGCCACCGAGGCGCAGGTCGCCGACATTCGGGCGGCCATCGCTCGCAAGACGATCCACGCCCCGTTCTCGGGACTGTTGGGAATTCGGCAGGTCAGCCTGGGGCAATATCTCGCCGCCGGGCAGTCGATTGTTTCGCTGCAATCTCTGAGCCCCATCTATGTAAATTTTGGAGTGCCGCAGCAAGAGACGCCCAAGGTGATACCCGGTCATGTTCTGCGGGTTACGAACGGCGATCTGCCGGGCATGGCATTCACCGGGCGGATTACTGCTCTCGATTCCGTCATCAACGAGCAGACACGAAACATCCAGGTGCAAGCCACGGTCACGAACAAGGACAATAGGTTGCGTCCTGGAATGTTTGTGCAAGTCGAACTTCCACTCGGGCAGCCGCGCCAGGTTGTTCCCCTGCCGGCTTCGGCCATCAACTATGCACCCTACGGAGACTCAGTATTCATCGTCGCTGAGATGAAGGATGCGAAAGGGAATACCTATCGCGGCGTGCGTCAGCAAGTCGTGAAGGTCGAGGGCTCTCGCGGCGATCAGGTCGCCATCATTTCCGGTATCAATCCAGGAGATGAGGTTGTGAGCTCGGGAGTGTTCCGGTTGCGCAATGGCGCGCCGATTCAGGTGAACAACACGGTGAAACCCGGAAACAGCACCAGTCCCAAGCCCGAGGACAGCTAGAGGACGGCGAGACGCCGCGGTTGAACGCTATAGCTGAACCTGGCTTGTCCCTGGAGGAACGTTCATGAAGTTCACGGATTTATTCGTCAAGCGTCCGGTGCTGGCGATCGTCGTAAACCTGGTCATCTTAATCGCCGGCTTGCAAGCGATTCGCTCGTTGAGTGTGCGGCAGTATCCGCGCAGCGATATCGCCGTCATCCAGGTTACGACCGTCTATGTCGGCGCTAATGCAGATCTCGTTCGCGGTTTCATTACGACGCCGATCGAGCGTGTCATTGCCAGCGCGGACGGCATCGACTACATGGAGTCGACGAGCGCGCAGGGCCTGAGCACGATCCAAGTCCACCTGAAGATCAACTACGACACCACCGCTGCACTCACTCAAATACAGGCTAAGGTGGCGCAAGTCCGCAATGATCTTCCTCCGGACGCTCAAATTCCGGTGATCGATCTGGAGACCGCCGACACTCAGTTCGCGGCGATCTACCTCGGATTCTCTTCCGCCGACCTCGATCAAAACCAAATCACCGACTACTTGACGCGTGTGGTCCAGCCCAAGCTGAGCGCCATCAGCGGCGTGCAGCGCGCCGACATTCTGGGAGATCGCACCTTCGCCATGCGTATCTGGCTGAAGCCCGACCAGATGGCTGCGCGCGGTGTTTCTCCTTCGGATGTGCATGACGCGCTCTCGCGCAACAACTATCTTTCCGCTTTGGGCAGCACCAAGGGTTCGATGGTGTCGGTGAACCTGGTGGCTAACACCGACCTGCGGACCCCCGACGAATTTCGCCAGATGGTGGTGAAACAACAGAACGGCGTCGTGGTTCGACTGGGAGAGATCGCGGACGTCGTGCTCGGGGCGGAGAACTATGACCAGGATGTCCGCTTTAACGGCGAAACCGCGACATTCATGGGTGTCTGGGTTCTTCCCACTGCGAATTCTCTGGAGGTGATTCGCAACGTGCGCCAGGCGCTGCCGGCCATTCAAGCGCAGCTTCCCACGGGCATGAAGCTGGGAGTTCCCTACGACTCAACGGAATATATTCAAGACGCGATCAACGAAGTGCTGCACACGTTGGTGGAGACGCTGCTGATCGTCGTTGTAGTGATCTTCCTGTTCCTCGGATCGTTCCGCTCCGTGCTGATTCCGGTTATTGCGATTCCGATCTCGCTGATCGGTGCTGTGTTCCTAATGCTTCTGGCGGGCTTCACGATCAATCTTCTGACTTTGCTGGCGATCGTGCTCTCGGTCGGCCTTGTCGTTGACGACGCCATCGTCATGGTGGAGAACGTTGAGCGCCACTTGCATTTGGGAAAGTCACCGTTCCAGGCGGCGAAAGACGCTGCTCGTGAACTGGTCGGACCCATCATCGCCATGACGATCACGCTCGCTGCGGTATACGCGCCGATCGGAATTCAAGGTGGGTTGACGGGCGCACTGTTCCGCGAGTTCGCATTCACGCTGGCTGGCGCGGTCGTCGTGTCGGGTGTGGTTGCTCTTACGTTGTCGCCGATGATGGGTTCGAAGTTGCTGCGCGCCGGCGACACCGAGCGCGGCTTCGCCGGAATCGTCAACCGGCGTTTCGAGAGCGTGCGCAACCTTTACGGCCGGCTGCTGGATGGAACGCTAAAGTACCGCCCGGTGGTCCTCACTCTATGGGCGATCGTGGCTGTGCTGATGATTCCGTTTTATATGTTTTCGCAGCGCGAACTGGCCCCGGCCGAGGATCAGGGAGTCGTGTTCGGCGTAATTCAGTCGGCTCCCAATGCCACCTTGGACCAGACGAATCTGTTCACCCAGCAGGTCTACGACGTCTACCATTCGTTCCCCGAGAGTGGGAGCATATTTCAGATCACGAATCCGAGTGGCGGATTCGGTGGCATGGTCACCAAGCCATGGAGCCAGCGCAAGAAGACGACGCAACAGTTGCTGGTGGAGTCCAGCGGCGCGCTGTCCAAGATTTCTGGAGTGCGGGTCATCCCATTGACGCCACCACCACTTCCCGGAGGCGGTAACTTCCCGGTCGATTTTGTGATTGCGTCTGCGGCTGAGCCCGAGCAGGTCAGTCAGTTGGCCGAGCAAATCGTGAAGAAGGCGATGGCCAGCGGCATCTTCATCTTTGCCGACACCGATGTGAAGTTCGACCAGCCACAAACGGAAGTAGTCTTTGACCGCGACAAGCTTCGTTCGCAGGGCGTCGATCTCAGCCAGGTCGGTCAGGATCTCTCCACTATGCTGGGCGGAAACTACGTCAACCGCTTCAGCATTCAGGGTCGAAGCTACAAGGTGATTCCGCAGGTCAAACGCGTCGAGCGGCTGACTCCGGACCAGCTCTCACAGATTTACGTGAAGGGTTCTTCGGACAAGCTCGTGCCGCTTTCCACGTTTGCGACTCTGCGGACGACAACCGAGCCCAGATCACTCAACAAGTTTCAGCAGCTGAACGCCGTGCGCATTCAGGGCGTCATTCCCCCGCAGGTTCCTCTGGATCAGGCGCTCACGTTTCTGGAAAATGAAGCCAAGCAGGTGCTCCCTCAAGGTTTCACCGTGGACTATGCGGGTGAGTCCCGCCAGCTACGAGTAGAGGGCAGCAAATTTCTGGGAACGTTCTTGCTTTCGGCAGTCCTGATCTATCTGGTGCTGGCGGCGCAATTCGAAAGCTTCCGCGATCCCTTCATCATTTTGGCTGGTTCTGTACCGCTGGCCATCTCGGGCGCGCTGGCGTTCTCGTTCCTGGGATTCACGACCCTGAACATCTACAGTCAAGTGGGCCTGATTACCCTCGTCGGTCTGATCGCGAAGAACGGAATTCTAATCGTCGAATTCGCGAACCACTTGCAGGAAACCGGCCTCAGTAAGCTCGAAGCGATTTCCGGAGCGGCAAGTACGCGGTTGCGGCCGATCCTTATGACCACAGCCGCAACCGTCTTCGGGCACTTCCCGCTCGTACTTGCGAAAGGTCCCGGTGCGGGTGCAAGAAACAGCATCGGCATTATGCTGGTGAGCGGCATGATCATCGGCACGGCATTCACCCTCTTTGTGGTGCCGTCGATCTACATGCTGGTCGCGAAGACTCACTCGCGGTCTGAGAGCGAGGAAGAGGTCGCGATCGGCGAGCCGGCGCAAACCGTAGCCTGATTGTCGAGGGCGTCGGTCCCGTTAGTTTGTTCCTGTGGTGAACAGAATCGGGTGGTGACTCAACTAAGCCACTGCGCTCTGCCAGTCGTTGACGAGCGAGTGTGGTCTCCGTAATATGTAGCGACCCCACAGGAGACTACAAGATGCGGCCTCTTGGCCTAGTGTGCGCAGACTTGTTCCAGCAGTTGTCCCGGGTCGCAACCCTGAAGCGGGCATTTCGTACCCACCGCTTGGTCTTCGTTACCCTTGCGCTGGCTTTGAACGCGTGGTCTCAGAGCGCGAGTTCTTCCGCGCCCAGCTCTGCCGATCTCGTCTACCGGAACGGCGTTATCTTTACCGCTGATGCCACCAACCGAACCGCCGAGGCGCTGGCGATTCGCTATGGGCGCATTGTCTACGTCGGCAGTAATCAGGGCGCTGCGCCTTTTGTCGGCTCGTCAACCACTTCCGTCGACCTGAAGGGGCGATTCCTCATGCCCGGCCTGGTCGATGGCCACATGCATCCTCTCGAAGCCGGGTTGCAGCTGTTGAAGTGCAGTCTGAACTACGAATCGCTCACGGTTGCCGAAATGCAGCAGCGAATTCAGGCGTGCCTCGATCGTGCGCCGTCCGGAGACGCGAATGCCTGGCTCGAAGTCGTGAGTTGGTTCCAGGAGAGCATGCGACCGGCCGGAGTCAAGACGAACCGCGCCACTCTCGACGCACTGAAAACGACGCGGCCGATTCTGGTTGTCTCTTCCTTCGGGCACACTGCGCTGGCCAACTCCCGCGCGCTCGCCCTCGCCAAGATCACGGCCGCGACGCCCGATCCAATCGGCGGCAAAATTTGGCGGGATGAGCATGGCGAACCCACCGGATTGTTCGAAGATGCCGGGTATGCAGTGTTCGATGACCTTCTGCCGAAGCCGACAGAGGCGCAATATCGCGCAGCTGCTGCGGTCGCGCTCAAGGCGATGAGCCGCCAGGGCGTCACCAGTTTTCTGGACGCTGCTGCTCCCTCCGAGTCCATGTCGGCGTTCGCGGCTGTGCGGCGTGCCGGAGGCCTGACCGCTCGCGCCCACTTCGCGCCCGTGATTGAGCCGTCCGAAGCTGGTGATCTGGCAGGTGCTGTGGCGCGCGTGGTCGCGCTTGAAAAAAAATACGATGAAGGCGTGATATCGCCTGCACCTGGCATCACGGTCCACAACGCGAAGCTGTTTCTCGACGGAGTGATTGCCGCCCCCGCGCTCACAGGAGCCGTGAGTGAACCTTACCTGACGAACGCAGGAACAGCCGAGAAGCCAAACTGGGTGCCTGGTACAAGTCGCGGACCGGCGGTTTACTTCTCTCCGGATGCACTCGCCACTGTGCTCGTGTTACTCGGTCGCGCTGGAATCGACCCTCATATGCACGCCGATGGGGACGGCGCGGTCCATGCAGCTCTTGACGGTATCGAGGCTCTCAGGAAGGCGCTTCCCAGTGCCGACATCCGTCCAGCCATCGCTCATGACGAGATCGTCGAGCCCGCAGATTTTCCGCGCTACAAGGAACTCGGTGCGATTCCGGTGCTGTCGCTGCAATGGGGCAAGCCTGCAGGTGACACTCTGGGCCTTACGAACTACTTCGGTCCGGCGCGGATGAAGATTCTGGAACCTTCGGGATTCCTCGCGGCAGATGGGGCCCGCGTTGCCTTCGGCAGCGACTGGCCGGTGGACCAACTCGACGAATGGTTTGCCCTGAAGGTGGGCGTGACCCGCACCAATGCGCCCAGCGCGTCACCCGAGTATCGCGGCCGGCTCGGCGACGATCCCGGGTTGTCGCGAGTGGCTGTGCTGCGGGCTGCAACCATCGACGCGGCCTATGAACTGCACGAAGACGGCGCGACTGGTTCCCTTGAGGTCGGGAAACTAGCCGACCTCATCGTGCTCGACCGCAATCTACTGCAGGTTCCAGCCGAGGACATTGCTAACGTCCGCGTGCTGGAAACGGTCGTAGCAGGGCAGACCGTGTATGCAGGCTCCGCTACCCAACCCTGAGAACGCCGTTCGTGATTGAACAGTTCGGATAAACTATTTGGACCCGGTGGTCAGATGGCTGCGGAGTCGCTCATTTCCATGAAACTCGATCGAGAATTATTGCAGAGCCTTCCAAAGGCGCTTTTGCACGAGCATCTGGATGGCGTGCTGCGGCCGCAGACTGTAATTGAGTTGGCCCGGGATGCGCACTATCACGACCTTCCAACGGACTCGCCTCAGGCCCTGGCCGAGTGGTTTTTTCGCGGTGCGAATCAAGGGAGCCTCGCGAAGTATCTGGAGGGCTTCGTTCACACCATCGCCGTGATGCAGACGGAGGAGGCGCTGCAGCGCGTCGCCTATGAACAGGCCGAAGATCTGAGCCGGGATGGAATCGTATATTTCGAGACGCGTTTTGCGCCCGTTTTCCATACGCAGAAAGGGCTGACCCACCAGCAGATTGTCTCGGCAGTTCTAAAAGGCCTGGAGCGGGGACGAAAAGACTTTGGGATTTCTTCCGGATTGATCATCTGCGCGATGCGTAACATGAACACTTCGCTCGAAATGGCGGAGCTCGCTGTCGATTTTCGGGCGCGCGGAGTCGTCGGCTTCGATCTGGCGGGCGAAGAAGGTGGTTATCCTCCCAAGAAGCATGTCGACGCGTTTCATTACATCCAGCGCGAGAACTTTAACATCACGATCCACGCCGGCGAAGGCTACGGGAAAGAATCGATCTGGCAGGCAATTCAATATTGCGGGGCGCACCGCATCGGACACGGGACGCGCCTGATCGACGACATTGCCGTCGTGGATGGCAAAGCCGTGAAGCTGGGAGACCTCGCCCAATACGTTCTCGACAAGCGCATCCCGCTTGAGATCTGTCTGCTCAGCAACGTCCACACCGGAGCAACGCCGAGCCTCGCGGAACATCCTTTCAAGATTCTTTATCAAGAGAAATTCCGAGTGACCCTCAACACCGACAACCGTTTGATGAGCCGCACGTCGATGACTCAGGAATTTGAAGCCGCTGCGGAAACCTTTGGACTCTCAATGGCGGACTTTGAAAAGATTACGATCAACGCGATGAAGAGTGCGTTCTTGCCGTACAAAGAACGCTGCGATTTCATCTATTCGATCATCAAGCCCGGTTACGCTCGGATCCGGGAATCGATCGCATCCAAACCTTCCCACTGAGTTCGCGCAACGCACGGAGACTCGATGTGCACTCATATCAAGCATCTATTCCTGGCAACGCTCACGCTATCCGCGATCTGCGGCGGCTACGTCTTGGGCCAGGTTGCAACAAAGACTAAGCCGATTCGAATCAAAGTGGTCGTGGTGACAATGTTTGAGCGCGGCGAGGACACTGGCGACACTCCCGGCGAGTTTCAACTCTGGGTGGAACGTGAGCATCTCGACCAGATTCTTCCGCTGCCCGCCGGTTATCACCACGTGCGGTTGAATAAGGACGGAGTTCTCGGCATGGTCACTGGAGTGGGGACCGCCAAGGCCGCGGCATCGGTCATGGCATTGGGCCTCGATCCGCGCTTCGATCTTTCGAAGGCGTACTGGGTCGTTGCCGGAATTGGCGGCGGAGATCCGGCGGACGTTTCGGTGGGGTCGGCAGTTTGGGCAGAGCACGTAGTCGACGGTGACCTGGCGTTTGAAATCGACGCGCGTCAAATCCCTCCGAGTTGGCCGACCGGCTACGTGCCTTTGCGGAAGGGCACGCCCTACGAGCAGCCTGCCAGCGATATCTACGGAGAAATGTACGCGCTCAACCCGGTTCTGGTGGGCTGGGCATTCCACCTTACGCAAGACATGCCGCTGGCGGACTCCGATGCATTGCGCAGGTCTCGGGCGCGCTTTGCAGGATTTCCGAATGCGCTGAAGCCGCCGTTCGTGGCGAGAGGCGATACTCTTTCGGCAGGTACGTTCTGGCATGGTTCGAAGATGGAGGAATGGGCCAATGAATGGACTCGCTACTACACCGCCGGCAAAGGGAATTACATGGTCGCGGCGATGGAGGACTCTGGCACCATGCAGGCTCTGACGTTCCTGAGTCAGGCCGGGCGCGTTGATCTGCAGCGCGTGCTCGTGTTGCGCACGGTCAGTAACTACGACCGTGAAGCTCCTGGCGTGCCGGCAGCCGACAGCCTGCAAGAAATGGTTTCCGGCAACTACTCTGCATATCTGCCAGCTCTGGAGGCCGCCCAAATCGTGGGAGATAAAGTGGTGCGCGATCTCGTGGAGCATTGGGCGCAACGGGAATCCACGATTCCTCGCGTGCCGTAGGGAAAGTGGTTCTGCGATGTCAGTGCGATAACGCCGCGAGAGTCTCGGCCAGCACAAGCGTCCCGCGAACAATATCTTCCGGGGACGCGTACTCGTCAGGACGGTGGCTGTATCCGTTGCGGCATGGAATGAACAACATGGCAACCGGAGCGATGCGTGCCATGAACAGCGAGTCGTGATAAGCACGACTCACCATCGGAATGAATTTCAGCTCATGCTTCCGACAAGATTGCGAAAGCGCTTCGATGATTTCGGGAGCGCAGTCCGCAGGCGTGTCGGCGTTGACCAACTCGCTGTGAACCGTCACCTGCCGCTTGGACGAGATTGAATGGCAAGTATCTTCAATTGTGCGCATGACGAGATCGCGGCGTGGCAAGTCTGTGTCACGAACATCTACGGTGAGGCGGACTCTACTCGGAATGCTGTTCACTGCACCTGGGAACACGTCGCAAATTCCTACGGTTGCGACGGTGTCGACGGCCCCACTCGTGCGCGCCGCATTTTCGATTGTCAGGATCAGTTCGGCCGCGGAGCAGAGTGCGTCGCGCCGGTCGGGCATTAAGACTCCCCCGGCATGTCCTCCCGAGCCCTCGATTGAAATTCGGAGACTCGCCGGGGCAGCGATTTTCGTGACAATGCCCAGAGGAAGTTGCTGCCGCTCCAGCAGCGGACCTTGTTCGATGTGCAGCTCCACGAAGGCTTTGTAGTATCCCTGCGGCAGTTTCACCTGCTCAAGTTGCCCTCCAAAGCCAGCTTTACGCCGAACTGCATCAAGTGTGGCGCCGTCGGTGTCTGCTAGTTTGCGCGCCGAGTCCGCGGAAAGAGTGCCCGACAGCAATCTGCTTCCCAGACATCCGATGCCAAAGCGTGTGGGCTCTTCGGAGGTGAAAATCAGTAACTCGATCGAATGCCTGGGCCGAAATCCGCTCTGCTGCAACGCCCGGATCGCTTCGAGACCTCCCAGCACTCCCACCACTCCGTCGTATTTTCCAGCGTTTGGAATCGCATCGATATGAGAGCCAGTGCCGACCACGGGCGCACAAGAGTCAGAACCATTCCAGCGCGCGAAAATATTTCCGACCGCATCCTCGCGCACCGCTAGGCCACCTTTCTCGCAGCGAGCCCTCATCCATGTCCGCGCTCTTAGATCGGAGGGAGTGAAAACGACGCGAGTTACAACCGGAGGCTCGGCCTCGGAAATCAAGGCCAATGCTTCGATTTCACCGATCAGCCGGTCTCGGTCGATCGTCAGGCTCATGGTTGCGCGCCCGCCAGGGGATGGCGGTTCCAGTCTTTGTAGATGAGATATTTCGCGGGCACCTTGCCAATCGCACCGAACCATTGCGGACACCATGGTCCCATCCAGATGAAGTCTCCCGCAGTGACTGGATACCACGAGTCGCCAAGCCGATAAATGCCGCCACCCTCAAGCATGATGAGCCCGTGCTCCATCACATGTATTTCGACCATGCTCAGAGCGGCCCCGGGTTGGTAAACCATGGTGTTCACGGCGAAATCGAAACTCATCTCGTCGGGTAGCAGACACTTCACCTGCAGGCTGGCATCATCGCCAAGCGGATGAGAAGAGATCGCATCTTCACTCGAGAGAATCACCCGAGGTGGCTTCGCCGAAGCGAGAGGCTGATAAGGCTTCTCGACGACCGCGAGACGGCTCATTTCCGTAGCCACGACTCGATGCTGCGATCCTTCCGGAAAGTATGCATAACCGTTTGGGCCCAACTTCCTCGATTTTCCTTCAGCTTCCACCTTGAGGCTTCCCGAGATCACAAAAATAAAGCGCTGCGCCAGCGTAGGTCCTAGTTCACCGCCACTTTCAAACTCAGCCGTATACTGCGTGAACTTGGCGCCCAGGGCAGGGCTGACGTGAACAATCGCAGAACATTTCTTCATTCCCGGCAGTGTCGTGAGTACAAAAGTGTCGGGAGTCAACAGCAGATGGTTCGGTTGTTGTGAGCTTCGAGTTCGGCCGAGATTATGCACGGTTTGTCCTTTTGTAAAATTCGGGCGATGAAGCGAGCCGATCGAGAAGACACAAGCCACACGCGATCGCCTTCTCAACGTCCTCCTGCAACACTGATTCTGCAGGATCGTGACTGATGCCGCCAGGAGTCCGCAGGAAAATCATTGCGCTCGGAACTTTCTCCGCCAGGATCATCGCATCGTGTCCTGCGCCACTCACCATCCGGAGCGGCTTGCATCCCGTCTTGGCGATGGCCTGTTCAATTTCTCCCGTCAAGAATGGGTCCATGGCTACAGCAGGCAGGCTCATCAGATGACTCTCCTGCGCCGATAATCCCCGTCGGGCCGCTATTCTCTGGGCTTGGCGCACGAGATCTTCCACGGCGCGAGCGCGGATCTCATCTGAAATGTGACGAACATCAAGTGTGAGACGCGCTTCACCCGAGATCACGTTGGTCGCTCCAGGCTTCGCGTCGATCTTGCCAACCGTCGCCACCATACCGTCGGTTTCCATCGCGACGCGTTCTACCATGCCGATCCATTCCGCCGCGCCTGCGATTGCATCATGCCGAAGATGCATCGGCGTTGTGCCCGCATGGTTGGCATGACCCAGGAATGTGAACTCCAATCGGCTCTGCCCAGCAATGCCTTCCACCGCTGACAGGGGAAGGTTCAATCGTTCCAGCACGGGTCCTTGCTCGATATGAAACTCAATGTAGCCCACTGCGTCGCCTTGTAACGCCGCCTCAGGAATCTTCCTGGGATCCAGTCCATACGCTTCGATCGCTTTTCGCACGGTAGTTCCTTGCGTGTCGAGGATGCCGAGGAGTTCGTCATCCAGCCTGCCAACCAGGGCGCGGCTACCGATGAACGGAGTCCCAAAACGTACGCCTTCTTCTTCCGAAAAGCCAACTACCTCGATCGCAAACGGAAGCCGGAGTCCGTGCAGTTCTTCCAGCAGTGCGACCGCGAGTACTACACCCAAAATGCCGTCGTAGGCACCGGCGTTCGGAACCGTATCGAGGTGGGAACCGATCAGTAGGCGGGCAGCGTTTGGCTGCGCGGAAGGATAAACTCCACGGAAATTACCTGCAGCATCGACGCGCATGTCAGCGCCGAGCGGCTCCATCCATCGTGCGATTTCTTGGTGGCAGCCGCGCATGGGAGGTGAGAGAAATGTGCGGCGGGTGCTGCCAGTGTCTTCAGAAAAAGATGCGAGGTTCAGGCATCGTTGAATGACTTCTGTTGCCCGCGTTGTGATCGCAGTGGTCTGCACCGGATTTCAGTTTCCGAGGATTCAGGACTCTCGAATCACTTTCGCCGCTGCCCACCCCAGAAGAACGAGCGCAACCAGAACCTCCCAGTTGTAGGTGTTCCCGTAGGTCGCGACCGGAAAGTGATTGCTGATCATGATAAAGACAACAGGAACCGCCATAAAAGTATTGTGTTTGGATCGCAGCTTGGCTTGCGCACTCAGGGACGCATCGAAGGTCTGCCCGGCGGCTGCCGCCGCGATCATCCGGCGCTGGGATGGCAGGATCCGGAACCAAACATTGGCGGTCATGATGGTGCCAAGAACCGCCCCCACATGAATGTAGGCAGCGCGTCCGCTGAATATATGCGTCAGACCCCATGCGAGCGCGGCTATGACGATCAGAGAAAACAGAGCAAACCCGGTTTCCGACCGCCCCAGAGGTGACCGCAGCGCCAGATCATAGACGATCCATCCGCCCGCCAGCACGGCAAGACCGATCGCAATCCCGCGAGCTTGCGAAATGTCAGCAATGTCGGGATCGATGAGTCCGTTGCTTGCGTAGTAGACAAGACCCAGCAGAACCATGCCGCTCACCCAAGTCATGAGCGCTTCCCAGCGAAACCAGTGAACCTGTTCAGGACCGACGCGAAGTGATTTCTGCCGGTCGACCGTGTAGAAGCCGCCGCTGTGCACCATCCAGATCGACGGAGTTGTGCCCTCGCTCGCAGCCTTCTTGGCGAGCCGGTTAAATTGTCCGTCCAGCCACGTGAAGTAGTACGTCTGGCCGACCCACATGATGGCGGCAAACACGTGCGTCCAGCGCACCAGCAGGTTCAGCCATTCGCGGATTGACGAGGTCACTTGATCGACTCCATCGCAGTAGTTATTGCCGCTCAACTGCCGCGGTAGGTTGAATATCCATTCGGGCTCAGCAGCAGCGGAATGTGAAAATGCTGTTCGCCCTCTCGCGCCTGGAACGTAATTTCCACCACGGGATACAAGGCGTCTACTTTCTGGCGCGCAAAGTAGCTGCCGGTGTCAAAGATCAAACGATAAACTCCCGCCGAAAGATCCTCGGCTTCCGGCAGCAACTCGGAGCAACGGCCGTCATTGTCGGTGCGAGCTGCCGCCACGAGCCGCCAATCTCCGGCGCTGTTCTGTTTCTCCAGTCGCACGGGCACCGCAGTGGCCGGCTTGCCCTGCGTTAAGTCCAGAATGTGGGTCGAAATACGCTTCATGGTTGGAGCCATTTCCTTAGACGGATTTCTGTAATCTGCCGCTGCTGTTCGGCGGCTTCGTGAAGTTCCGTTTCCCCATCGCTGTTGAGGCGGCGCAGAAGAATTCCCAAAATCTCCTGGGCCGACTTGCCGGTGGCACAAACAATAAAAGTGCGATTGAAACGCTGCTCGTATTGGTGATTGGCTTCCGCCAGAGCAGCCTTCGCCGCTGCGTCGGCGCCTGCGACTTGATGTTGCTCCTGCGTCGACCACGCCACGGATTGCGCTGGCGGAGACAGCGGTGCGCGCGATTCGCCGATTCGCGGATGACTCTGAAATGCTTCCATCCAGTCCGACGTCTGGAGGCTGCGCCACGTCTCGTTCGACATTGCCAGCAGCGCCACTACGTCCGCAATCGGTCTTCGGGCCACGACGCCTTGCGCCCAGGCCCTCGATCCGCAGCAGGGCAGAATCGCGCTGATTGCATCATCACTCGAGAGCAGATTCCATCGCGCCAGAATATCCGATACTTCTTTGACATCTGCTGCAGTTTGCTCAGAACGCAGGCGATTCAAGAACTCGACCACGAGATTGCCGGTTACCGCAGCACGATACCTGGCGGTCGAACGAATGTCGTCAATCGGATGCACCTCGGAAGTCGCAGTTTTTCTTGCCAAGAGCAACAAATCAGAATCGATCGACCGTCCCCGCAATACCCGTTCGGTTTCCCGCAGGCGAAGCGGAACCGGCGCAACGCTCCCCAGCGCGATGCGCAGATCTTCGACCACGCCACTCTGCACGCGTCCGAGAGCCGCGATGCAGACTTTGGAAATAGCCTGCGCATTGCGCGCTCCGACTTTACGGGCGTGGCTAACATACCGGGAGAAGTGCCGAGGCAGGCACACCGCCCGAATCAGTTCGTCTGGCGCGAGCAGAGTTTTCTTATATCCCGTGTGAAACGAGACGTAAGGCACACGGCGCTCCCCTCGCACCGACACCAGAATTAATTCAGCTTCGTAAACCAGCAGCGCGGGCAAGGAATCCGCGGCGGGCGACGCGTTCACAATGTTGCCGCCGATCGTTCCCCGATTTTGGTTGGCGATTCCTCCGGTCCATCGCGCCGCAGTCACCAAAAGCGACAACTCACTTCCCACAACCTCGTGCCCGCGCAGATCGGTGTACGTACATCCCGCTCCAATGCGAATCTCGTCCGCTGCAACTTCGATCCGCCGCAATTCTGGGAGGTTCCAAATGCTGACCAATTTCCGTGCCGCCAACTTACCGGCAGCATACTGCACCATCACGTCGGTGCCGCCAGCAATCGGCAGCCACGCGCCCGGTTCTTTTGCCAGCAGCGAGGCAATCGCCTGTAGGCTGCCGGGCGCGACCATTTCGTAGTCCGAAGGATTCGATCTCATGCGTTCGACCTGCGCCGCGCCGCGTCCGCAACGGCTTCAAGAATCTGACTGTAGCCCGTGCACCGGCAGAGATTCCCCGAGAGCCCTTCTCGAATCTCATCCATCGTGGGATCAGGCTTCCCGTTCAGCAAGTGCACCGATGCGAGAATCATTCCGGGCGTGCAGATGCCGCACTGCGCTCCGCCGCATTGCAGAAAAGCCTCCTGCAGCGGGTGTAGCTTTTCGCCCTGCGCCAATCCTTCAATCGTGACGATGCTACTGCCAGCCGCCTGAAGCGCCGGCACCAAACAGCTGTTGACGAGCCCGCCATCCATCAACACCGAGCACGAACCGCACTCGCCTTCTCCGCAACCTTCCTTCGCGCCGGTCAGTCCAAGTTCCAATCGCAGAACGTCGAGCAGGCGCTCCATCGGATACGCGCGCACTTTCTGCGACTCACCGTTGACGGTGAATGAAATGTCCAGCTTGTTGTCGTCTCTGCGGGGATCGGTCATCGGCTTCCGCCAATCAGAGTTGCATCGTTCTGCCGTGACGCGAGAAGCGCCTCCATGACGTCTTCGGGAAGCAGAGGAATGGAATTGAAGCGAACATTGTTCGGTCCAGCCTTCGACTCACCGAGCGCATCTTCGACCGCGTTCACAATCGCTGGGGCCGGACCATCCATCGGCAGCTCCCCGATGCCTTTGGCTCCATACGCTCCATGAACGTTCCCCAACTCCTCAAAGAACACGCGAATCGGCGGCAGATCGCTCGACGTGGGCATGATGTAGTTGGTCATCTGACCGTTTTGCATGCGCCCATTCTGCCAAACCACTTTTTCGTAAAGGCTGAACCCAATTCCCTGGGCGATCCCACCGATGATTTGCCCCCGCGCCAGCAGCGGATGCAGGACCTTGCCCACCTCCTGAAGCGCGACGAAGTCGTCGACCGAAACGCTGTACGTCGTGAGATCAACCGTGACTTCCGCAATGTAAACGGCCCATGCGAAGGCGGCGTAGGCTTCTCCACGATACTTATCGTCGTCCCAGAAAATACCGCTGGGCGCTTCATACCGAGACCAACAGCGGAACTGGCCATGCATCGCGACCTCTTGCCGGCAGGCCGCCCGAAATTCATCTGCGGAATAGCCTTTGCGCAGCAAGTTGGAAGAAATCAAGGTTTGTGCAATTCCGAGCGCGGCGGATTTCACCAGGTTTCCCACCACCATCGCCGTACGAGACGCAACCGTAGGGCCGCTATTGGGAACCTCGAGCGTATCTGGTTGGGCCAGGCTCACACTCTCGTAGGGCAGGCCGAGGGCTTCTGCCGCAATCTGGCTCAGGACCGTTTTCGTTCCCTGGCCAAATTCGGTGCTCGATACCAGCACGCGAACGCTGCCATCCGCGCAGCCTTCCACCCCGACCACGGAGCTCAGATAACGCTCTCCCGACCCGGTAAAGCCGGCGCCGTGCAGAAACGCGGCAATGCCCATACTTTTTCTAGAGTTGCCAGCCTGATTCTGTTGCGCGAAACGCTGCTTCTTCGCGCGGTAATCGGAAATCTCCAATGCCCGCTCCAGCAAGTTCCCCAGATCGATCGGCTCACGTATGACCTGCCCGGTAGTAGTGTCCTGTCCCGGCTGCAGAAAATTTCGCCGTCGAATCTCAACCGGAGAAAGACCGACTGCCTGCGCGATCCGATCCATGTGCCGCTCCATGGCAAACAAGCTCTGCGGCGCTCCAAATCCACGGAACGCCCCATGAGGTGGCGCGTTGGTGGCGACCGCCTTGGCGCGGATTCGAATGCTCGGCCAGTAATAAGGTCCGCCAGCATGAATAGCTCCGCGGGAAAGAACTACCGACGACAGCGTCGCATAAGCGCCACCATCAATCGTGAAATCGATCTCTCCCCCTAGAATCTTCCCGTCACGGCTCACCGCAGTTCGATGGCGGGTGCGCGAAGGATGCCGCTTGGTCGTCGCCACCATGTCTTCCAGCCGGTCGTAAATAATCTTCACAGGCCGTCCAGACTTGATCGCCAGCAGAGCAGCGTGCGCGGCGATCATCGACGGATAGTCCTCCTTCCCCCCGAACGCGCCTCCCGTTTCCATCTGCACCACGCGGACTTTCTCCGCCGGCAAGTTGCAAAGTGCCATGAGCGCCTTATGAATGTAATACGGACATTGCAGCGAGCCCCACACCGTGATCCCTTGCGCCGGATCGAACGCCGCGATCATCCCGTTATTTTCTATGTAAAGTTGCTCCTGGGCGCCCGTGGAATACTCGCCTTCCACAATCCAGTCGGCCTTGTCCCAAACACTGCCGAGATCGCCTTTCTCGATCAGGTATGTTTTGAAAACGTTGTCCACGCCCCAAATAATTTGCGAGCGGCTCTCACTCTCGTCAATCGTGAAGATGCTCGGTAGAAGTTCGTATTCGATCGACACCGCCTGAACCGCCTTGGGAAGAACATGGCGGTCGGGATGAGCCAGCAAGAGAATCGGCTCTTCGGGATGGTTCACGAACTCAGTGGCAAGACACGGCTGGTCATCGCCGATCAACGCGATGCAGTTCTTGCCGGGGATATCTTTCGACGACACGATGACGAATTCATCCCAGGCGACGCCAGGACCGAATGTAATCTTCTTGATCCGGCCCCTTGAGATCTGGCTGCGAACCGTCGCTCCGAAGAGCATGTTGGGCAGAACCATGTCATCGACGTACTGCGACCTTCCGGTCACCTTGTCTCGACCTTCCTTGCGCGGAACCGATTTGCCGACGATGGGATCTGCGTTCATAGATCTGAGCGCCATAGGTGTGAGAGCTTCGACCCATGTCTCGCGGGCCAGCCGCCGCCAAGATTCGGGGTTGGGATAGTGTATGACAGTCCGGCGAACAATAGCAGGGAAGCGTGATGAATGCGGATAGAAAAAGGTTATGGACCCGATCGACAGCTTTGATTTGCGGTGTATTCCCGCCCGGCAGGCGCACCGGGAAACTCTCCTTCCGAGAACACCGGCCTCCCTCGCAGATAGGTGGCTTTGACCACGCCGCGCAGCGTTTCTCCGAGGTATGGAGAAACCGCATGGCGGTAATGCAATCGATCTTCCGTGATAACGAATTCGCGCTCGGGTTCAAAGATGACGAAATCCGCGTCGTAGCCAGCGGCAATACGGCCCTTGCGCGTGTCGTAGCCAGCAAGGCGAGCCGGCTCAGATGCCATCCAGCGCGCCAAGTCGAGCAACGTGAATCCTCGCTTGTCGGCTTCGGTCCACATAAGTGGCAGCGCTACGGAAAGGCTCGCAATTCCGCCCCACGCGGTGCGGAAATTGCCTTCCTGCAGACGCTTCATCACCGGCGGACAGGGCGAGTGGTCAGTGACCACAAGGTCGATCGTCCCGTCGCTGAGGCCTTCCCATAACTTCTCGCGATTCTCGCGGCTGCGCACGGGCGGCGCGCATTTGCTGAGCGTGGCTCCGTTCGCGATTGTTTCCGCCGACAGATGCAGGTAGTGCGGACAAGTCTCCACGCTTACCGGCAACCCTTCGGCTCGAGCGGCACGCAACTCCGGAAGCGCCTGACTGGAAGACAGATGCACGATGTGCAGGCGAAAGCCGTATTCCCGGCACAGCGACAGCATCAGGCGGATGGCAGCCAGTTCCGCCTCATCCGGGCGCGACTGCAGGTAGGTCGAGTAGAGGCTCCAATCTGCATCTGCCAGCGCGGCGGTCGCTCGATCAATCGGGCCCGCGAGTTCCGCATGTACCAGCAGCGGAAGGCCAGTCCGGGCAACATGCGGGCAGAGCCAATCGCAACTGTTGCTCCGAAACCATGCGTGAAGCCATCGATTCCGGGGTCGATCAGAAAACACTTGAATCCGGGTACTCCTGCGGCCGCGAGCGCTTCGATATCACTTTGATTGTCGTGAACCACGCCGCCCCAGGCCGCCCAATCGACGCGGCATTTACCGCCCGCCGCTGCACGCTTGGCCTGTAGCCCAGCGACCGTGGTCGTCGCGGGAAGACAGTTCAGCGGCATATCGACCAGCATCGTGTAGCCACCTGCCGCCGCAGCCCGGGTCGCAGTTTCAAAACCTTCCCATTCCGCGCGGCCTGGATCGTTGATGTGTACGTGGGAATCGACGAGTCCAGGCAGGATGGCCGCATCGCCGAAGTCGTGGATTTTGTACTGATCAGGTGCCTGATCGGCTGAGACGACGGCTTGGATCCGCTCTCCATCCACCAGGATGGCCGCCGGGCGAACTCCCTCGGTAGTGACCACGCGCCGGGCGATGAAGGCCTGCAAATCCAAAATATCAGCTCCTTACAGTCGTGTACCAGCGATCAAATCAGCATTTTACGAAATTCCGGCTCCAGCTTATACTCGCTTCTCAGCGAAGCGGCTGCGAAAGAGTCCATGTCGACTGAGTTGCGGGTTCGCGGGTTGCTGACGCCAGCGGCCCTTCACGATTACGCATAGATCATAGATAGAGTCACCACATGGACAACCCTTTCATGGCTCGCGCCATTCAGCTTTCGATCGATAACGTCCAGTCAGGACGCGGCGGACCCTTCGGCGCGGTCGTGGTGAAAGACGGCGCCATCGTCGCTGAAGCTGCCAACCAAGTTACCTCCACGAATGATCCCACCGCGCATGCGGAGGTACTCGCCATTCGTGCAGCCTGCAAGAAACTTGGCGTGTTCGATCTGGAGGGCTGCGAGATCTACACTTCCTGTGAACCCTGCCCCATGTGTCTGGGAGCCATCTACTGGGCCCGCCTCTCCAAAGTCTACTTCGCCAATGCCGATGCGGACGCCTCCAGGATCGGATTCGACGATTCCCTGATTTA
The DNA here is from genome assembly GCA_963706645.1 of uncultured Acidobacteriaceae bacterium. Lineage (GTDB taxonomy): Bacteria > Acidobacteriota > Terriglobia > Terriglobales > Acidobacteriaceae > Sulfotelmatobacter. The sequence goes on along the minus strand of CAVPNR010000016.1, from coordinate 117,447 downwards.
CAGCGAGATTGCGCAGCCGCATTCGCGCCGCAAGATTCCGATGATCCAGATGATGCGCGAAGAAGCCTTAGCGGCGTTTCGTGCCTGGGAAAACAAGCCAAACAAAATCGAGTATTGAGCGGTTTTCGAGAAGCTGCCAATTTTCAAGTCCACGGAGGATTTTTGATCGATCGCTATTTCAAGCTCACCGAAAACCAGACCTCCGTGAAGCAGGAGATGCTGGGCGGTCTCACGACTTTCGTGACCATGGCCTACATCGTCGTCGTGAATCCCCAGATTCTCGCCAAGGCGGGAATGCCCGCGGATGGTGTCGTCTTTGCGACCTGCGTCTCCGCCGCCGTGGCCACGCTGGTGATGGGACTGTACGCCAACTATCCCATCGCGCTCGCTCCGGGAATGTCGCTGAACGCCTACTTCACCTATTCGGTTTGCATCGCGATGCACATTCCCTGGCGTACGGCGCTGGCCGTAGTCTTCTGCTCTGGCGTGCTGTTCCTGGTGCTCACGGTGACGCGAGTTCGCGAGCAAATCGTCAACGGCATGCCCGACTGCCTGAAGCACTCGACGGCTGCGGGTATCGGCATGTTTATCGCCTTTGTTGGCTTGCGGAACGCGAAGCTGGTCGTGGCCAATCCCGATACATTTGTCGGTCTGGGCAGCTTCGCCGACAAGGACGTCCAGACCGCCTGCTTCGGCCTCGCCCTCACTCTCATCCTGATGTCACGAAAACTCCACGGCGCCATTCTTGTCGGAATCTTCGGCACCACGCTGCTCGGAATTCTTCGTGGAATCACTCACTGGCCGACCGCAATCTTCTCGATGCCGCACCCTTCATCCACTTTTCTGCAGCTCGACTTTCGTGGCGCGGTGCATCTCGGCTTACTTGAAATCCTGTTCGCGTTCCTGTTCGTGGATCTCTTTGACAACGTTGGCACTCTGGTTGGGGTTTGCGAGCAGGGCGGCTTCGTCAAGGACGGCAAGATTCCGCGTGCCGGGCGCATTTTAGTCGCGGACGGCGTCGGCACCGTCGTCGGCGCTCTGACGGGCACTTCCACGGTGACGAGTTACATTGAAAGTGCCGCAGGCGTTGCGGCTGGGGCTCGCACGGGATTGAGTAACGTTGCGGTCGCAGCGCTATTTCTGTTGGCGACGTTCTGCTCACCGCTGGCTACGGCGATTCCAGCCTATGCGACGGCTCCCGCGCTGATTCTCGTCGGCGTGCTCATGACGCAGTCGATCGCGCAAATTGCCTGGCAGGATTTCAGCGAAGCCGTCCCCGCATTTATAACAATGCTTGCCACACCCCTGACGTTCAGTATCGCGACGGGCCTGAGCCTCGGCTTAATCTCTTATACAGTCGTGAAAGTCGCGGCTGGAAAGATTCGCGAGATCAACGCGCTGATTTGGATCCTGACGATCCTGTTTATCCTGCGGTACGTTTATCTTGCGGCAGCGTAGCCACAAGCCTGCGCTTTGATTTGTCGAAATCCCACGTGGGTATGGAGGAGACGCGGCTCGCATCTCCTCTTGCCCCCGTGCGTGGATCAATCACCTTTGCAGTACTGCCACTTCCTGCTGCATGGCCTCTTCAATCTCCTCAAATTCCTTCGAGGACAACCGGAACATCCCGGCTCCGATCACGCCCACAACCTGCTTCGGATTGCGCATTCCTACGATTGCACCCGTCACTGCCGGGTTGTGCAGCGTCCATGCGATGGCAACTTCTCCCGCCGTTCTGTCATGGCGTCCGCCCACTTCCTTCAGCAACTCGACGAGGCGGAGATTGCGCGATAGCAATGGCTCGCGGAAGTTTGGATTCTGCAATCGCCAGTCTTCCGCAGCCAGCGACGAGACCCGCTGTCGCGTCATGCCACCGCTTAGCAGGCCGGAATACATCGGCGAGTAGACGATCACCCCAATATTATTTTGCAAGGCGAATGGCAGAATGGAATTCTCCACGTCACGCGCCAGCATGGAGTAAGGCGGCTGCAAGGATGTGATAGGTGCGATCGCCGCCGCCCGCTTCATCTGCGCGACGTTGAAATTCGACACGCCGATAAACCGGACTTTGCCTGCTTCCTTCAGACGCGCCATCTCAGTCCAACCCTCTTCGATGTCCGCATCCGGCTCCGGCCAGTGAATTTGGTAAAGATCGATGACGTCCACCCCCAGCCGCCGCAGACTGTCTTCACATTCCCGTCGAATGGACGCGGCCTTCAGCGTTCCGCCCAGCTTTCCATTCTCGTCCCAGGTTCGCTCACATTTCGTAAACACGTAGGGTCGATGATTTCGTCCCCGCAGCGCCTGCTTCACCACCTCTTCGGAATGTCCCAACCCGTAAACCGCTGCCGTGTCGATCCAATTAATTCCACGATCGAGAGCCTCGTGGATCGCTGTAATCGAGTCGTTATCGTTCTGCGGCCCCCAGCTCCATGTCCATCCGCTTCCACCCATGGCCCACGCGCCGATGCCGATCGGCGTAATCATTAAGTCGCTATTGCCTAACCGTCGTGTTTCCATTTCACCCTCCATGTATGCCTGTTATACGCTCGGTACGCCTTTCCAACCACGCCCTATCTGGTTGCATTTCGCAAGCCATTCCTCACAATGGCCAGGCGACCTTCCACATGCTTGACAGCAAAGAGCTTATTGAATCCAACCCGCCCCTTCCCTCATCTGAATTCTATAGAACGAAGTCCGCTGGGTCTGCAGGTCGACAGCTTCCGACACGTTGCCTTGGGGTGGGGAAGGATTTTTGCAGTCATGCAAAGTATTTCCGAAGAAAAAGGCCATGTTTCGTCCGAGCGCTATCTTGCTTTGCTGGAGGTCGCGTCGGCCATCGTGTCGCACCGGACCCTGGAAGAATTATTTACCGACCTCGCCCATCGGCTTCATCCCATCATCGATTTCACTTATCTGAGCGTGCTGCTTTACGATTCGACGCGGAACGTAATGCGCGTCCATATTCTGAATTCAGACGGCCCCGACACCGTTCGCCCTGGAATGGAGTTTTCCATGGACGAGTCGCCCTCGGCCTGGGTTTGGTCGAATCAGCAGCCCTTGGTCCTCGACGATCTCGATCGTGAGGATCGTTTCGCTCGCCCCATCAGGCTGATGCGCGAATATGGAGTGCGATCCTTCTGCAGCATACCCTTGAGCACTCCGCGAAGAAGACTGGGCGCTTTCAGCCTGGGACACACGGCGCCAAACGCTTACGCGCTCGACCAACTCGAGATTCAGACGCTGGCTGCGAGCCAGGTTGCCGTCGCTGTAGAGAACGCGTTGAACTATCAGGAAGCGTCCACCTTGCAGGCAGAGGTCGCTCGCGAACGGGACCGCTTGAAACTTCTGCTCGACGTAAACAACGCTGTGGTGTCGAACCTGTCGTTGACGGAACTCTTCAAGGTGATCCCGCGCCGCGTGCGCTTGGCGATGCAATGCGATGGAGCTTGCCTGTCGTTGCCTGATGCGTCAAAGAAACAACTGGAAATCCACGGGCTGGATTTTCCCGAAGGTCGCGGATTCCTGCAAGAAGAAACGCAACTCCCCATCGAGGGATCCAGTCCCGGCAAGGCCTTTCAGACCGGAGAGCCTGTCCTCTTCGAAACCGCTCCCCGCGCCCTGCACGTGAGTTCGCTGCAGTTGAATTTTCAAGAAGGAGTGCAGTCTGGCTGTTTCCTGCCGCTGGTGCGCGGCGATCGAAAGATTGGAGTGCTTCATTTACTGGACCGTCATCCTCATCGTTTCTCGGAAGCCGATGCGGATTTCCTGCAGCAGGTTTCCAATCAGGTCGCGATTGCGCTCGACAATGCGATGCAGTACCGCGAGGTCGATGAGTCGAGGCAGAGACTGGCGGGCGAGACTTCCTACCTGCGCACCGAGATCCGCGCCGAGCGCGGCTTCGACGAAATCCTGGGAGACACGCCCGCCATTCGAGAAGTCTTGCGGCACATCTCTACCGTGGCGCCGACCAACTCAACTGTGCTCATCCAGGGAGAAACCGGCACAGGCAAGGAACTCGTGGCGCGGGCGATTCATAACCTCAGCTCTCGCCGCGAGAATCTGTTTGCCAAGCTCAATTGCGCCGCGATTCCATCCGGATTGCTGGAGAGCGAGTTGTTCGGCCACGAAAAAGGCGCGTTCACCGGAGCGATTGCGAAGAAGGTTGGCCGCTTCGAGGTGGCCGACAAGGGAACGCTGTTTCTCGATGAAGTCGGCGACATTCCTTCGGAACTACAGCCCAAGCTGTTGCGCGTCTTGCAGGAGCAGGAGTTCGAGCGCCTCGGCAGCAGCCGGTCGATCCATGTGGACGTTCGTCTCGTGGCCGCCACCAATCAGGACCTGGGAAGGATGGTGGAGGATCGCTCCTTTCGCGCCGATCTTTACTACCGGCTCAACGTTTTCCCCATTCGATTGCCCGCCCTGCGCGAACGCCGTGAAGATATTCCCCTGCTTGTCTTCCACTTTGTGGAGCACTACAGCAAGCAGATGAACAAAAGGATCGACGTGATTCGCCCGGAAACGATGGAAGCGCTGATGCGCTACGAGTGGCCGGGGAATATTCGCGAACTGCAGAATTTCATTGAGCGCGCAGTGATTTTGTCGCAGACCAAGACCCTGTGCGCGCCGGTCTCGGAATTGGCCCGGGCTCGTGAGAGCTCTGGTCCCGCTCCAATTACCCTTGAGGACGCAGAGCGGGAACACATTCTGCAAGCGTTGCGCGAAACCCAGTGGGTGCTGGGCGGTTCCGGTGGAGCAGCGAATCGCTTGGGAATGCCGAGGACAACGCTGATCTATAAGATGCGCCGCCTCGGAATTGCGCGGCAGCCCGAGTAAGAGCAAGGCTGCCGTTTTCTTAGCGGGATCCTGATTTCTCCGGGGCAATAGCGAAGTCTGTTTGCGGATTTGCTGCAGGCGCGCCGCTGGTTTGACCGATGCTGGTTTGGCTGACACTCGTTTGACTGATCAACCTGCCACAGCACTCCGGTCGTTGCGACAGTGTGGAGCTATCCCATCCGCCTCCCAGTGCGCGAACCAGCAGGACGCTTGCCGTGATCCGGCGACCCAGAATCTGTACCGCCGTTCTTTCGTCAGAGAGAGCCAGTCCCTGTGCGGTGATCACTTCCAGGTAGGTGGTCACGCCGCCCTTGTAGCGATTCAGTGATAGGTTCAGGGAATTCTGCGCAGCCTGCACTGCAGCCTGCTGCGTTTTTGCCTCATCCTGCAAAATCCTGAGCGCCGCCAGATTGTCTTCCACATCCTGAAACGCGCCGAGGACCGTCTCACGATAGTCGGCCACAGACTGGTCGTACGCAGCCTGCGCCTGATCTGAGACGGCATGGCGACGACCAGCATCGAACACGGTCACCATCGCAGATGCGCCAGCTAACAAAAATCCGCTTGGACCCGACAGCAGGTTCGTGATGGTGTTGCTTTCAAATCCGCCAGAGGCTGACAACGATATGTTCGGGAAGTACGCAGCCTTCGCGACGCCGATGTTGGCGTTGGCAGCGGCAATGCGGCGTTCGGCAGCAGCCACGTCAGGACGCCGCTCCAGCAGTTCGGAAGGCATCCCAGCCGGAATGACCGGCGGCGCCAATGTAAGTGGGGATGAAGCCAAACTGAAGGTAGAGGCCGGCTTGCCGATCAACACCGCGATGGCATGTTCAAACTGCGCTCGCTGCACTCCGATGTCGATGGCTTGCGCGCGAGTGGTTTCGAGCTGAGTCTGCGCTTGCGCTACGTCGACTGCTGATGCAACTCCGCCTTTGAAACGATTCTGCGTCAAATCGAGAGCCTCTTCGTAAGCTGTGACGGTCGACGACAGAAGCTGCTCCTCCGCATCCAGTTCACGCAACTGGAGATAGTCCGACGCGAGTTCCGCGTGCAGGCTCAGGCGGACGCCTTCAAGGTCGGCAGCGGTTGCCTGTGCTTCGGCGCGGCTCGCCTCGACAGTCCGGCGCACTCGCCCCCACACATCAGCTTCGTACGACGCACTGACCGGAAGCACAATGTCGGTGTACGTGTTCGTTGCCTGACTAAAGAGTGGCCGATTCTGCGATTGATGATCCCGTACCGCCCCAATCCCCGTCGTGATGGTTGGAAAATAGTCAGCACGATTCTGCCGGACCAGCGCTCGCGCCTGAATGTACTGCGCCTCCGCCGCTTTCAGATTCTGATTCGATACGTTGATCTGACCTTCGAGTTCGTTCAGCTTCGCGTCCTGAAAGATCTCCCACCATGTTCCGCGCGCAATAGCGTCGTTGGGTTGCGCCGTCGTCCAATCGGGCGGCAATTCCTTGTACGCCGGAGGCGCGGGCACGTTGGGGCGCGCATAGCGCGGGCCCACTTCACATCCAGCCAAGAGCACGATCGGAATGAAAACTCCCAGCAGCGCGATCCTGTACCTCGTGTTTCCGAATGTTCTGAAGCTCATTGCGCATCTCCCGTCGTCGCCTGCGCTATTCGAACCGGCTCTCCGGAGATGATCGAATCCGGCGGATTTACGATGATCGACTCCTCGCCCTGCAAGCCGCCGACGATCTCCATCCGATCGCCGAAGTCATGACCGGGCGTTACCGGCGTCAACACGGCCTTGCCATCCTTCACCACCGCCAACCGGAGCCCTTCTTTGCGGAAGAGCAAAGTATTTACTGGGACCACATACGACGAGCTTCCCGCTGCAAGTTTCAGATGAACCTCCGCATACGAGCCGGTTAGCAGTACGCCCGTCGGATTCACCACGTCGATCTCCACCAGCAAAGTACGCGAGGCAGGATCGATCGCCTCGGCAGTTCGCACCAAACGCCCTTGAAAGCGGCGTCCCGGAAATTCCGACAGAGTCAAATCCGCAGTCAGACCGGGCTTTGCCGCCTGAGAGTATGCCTCCGGAACATTGACATAGACGCGCAGTTTGTCCGGTTGAGCAATGTCAAACAGGTCGGTCTTTGATCCGCCGCTGGCCCCGGCATCGATCAGATCGCCGATATCCGTTTTGCGCGCCGTGATCACTCCGGTGAACGGAGCGTAGATTTTCTCGAACGATTGCAGCTGTTGCAGCCGGCTTACATTCGCCTGGTTCGCCTCCACGGTGGCTTTGTTTGCCGCCAAGGCACCGGTCGCGTTGTCAGTCTCCTGCTGCGAAACAGAATTCGACTTCAGCAGATCCTGATAGCGGTTGGCCGTGATCTCTGCCAGATTCAGATTCGCCTCAGCCGTATTCAGATTTGCCCGCGCCTGCAGCAGTTGCTGGTCGACTTCCGGCGTTTCGATTTCCGCCAGAAGTTGTCCCTCTTTCACGTGGGCGCCGATGTCGGCGTACCACTTCTTCAGATAGCCGTTCGTCCGGGCATAAATCGGAGCACTGATGAAGGCTTGCACATTCGCCGGAAGCACAACTTCTTCTGCCTGCGCGGTACGTTCGGGATGGATGACCGCGACCGTCGGCAGCGCCATTTGCGCGTTCTCCTTGCGCAGCGTCGTTCGGGCGGTCACCCGAGGCAAAATTCCGAAGGTCAAAGCGCCGGCGACCGCCACGGCCACCACGATCGCGGCTACCCAGTGTTTGGGCTTGACGGACTTTTGATACTGTAACGTCACTTCTTCGATTGTCACTTTGTCTTCCGTAACTGTTTCAACTGGCATACTCTCCCACTTTCTTACCGGGACTCTTGAAGATTCGTTTCGTTTTCCTGAGCACTGACGCTGCGACGGGATCCGTGCAGCACGCTGAACAGGGTTGGCACGAACAGTAAAGTCGCGACCGTGGCAAAGAGCAGACCGCCAATCACGGCGCGGCCCAGCGGAGCATTTTGCTCGCCACCTTCGCCTAGTCCCAGAGCCATCGGTACCATCCCGATGATCATGGCCAGGGCCGTCATCAACACCGGCCGAAATCGCGTATACCCAGCCTCGAGCGCCGCCGCGATCGCATCTTTTCCTTCCTGCATCTGTTCGGTCGCAAAGCTCACCACCAGAATGCTGTTCGCCGTGGCCACGCCCATGCACATGATGGTTCCGGTGAGCGCCGGCACACTGACCGTCGTATGACTGACGAACAGAAACCATGCGATTCCAGCCAGAGCCGCTGGCAGAGCCGAGATGATGATGAACGGATCAAGCCACGACTGGAAATTCACTACGATCAGCAGGTACACCAGCATAATCGAGAACGCCAGTCCGCCCAGCAGGCCGATATAAGACGACCGCATCGTTCGTACTTGCCCGCGCACAATCACCTGTGATCCACGAGGCAGCGAACTCTGCGTCTCCGCGATGATCTGATTAATCTGTCGTGCCACGGCGCCTAGATCCCGACCCTGCACAGATCCATAAATATCGATCACCGGACGAATGTCGTAGTGCGAAACGACTGGCATATGCACTTGCCGCTTGACCGACGCCAGGCTGCCCAGAATCTCTGGAGGTGCCGCGGGATTCGGCCCGGTCACAGGAATGTTCTCGACATCCTGCAAAGTTTGAATCCGGTACTGCGGGGTCTGGGTCGCGATCGAATAGCTCACACGATTCTTAGGATCGAGCCAGAAGGTTGGCGACGTCTGAAAGCTGCCGCTGAGCGAGACCAGCAGATTTTGCGCAACGTCGTGTTGCGTGAACCCGATTTCGTTGGCCTTGGTGCGGTCCACATCGATGTAAAGTTCGGGTTGATCGAAGGGCTGCTGAATCCGCAAATCTGCGGTCCCAGGAACTCCGCGCACTCGTTGCAGCACGTTGTCCGCATAGCGACGGTCGCCCTCAAGATCATTACCCGCCACCTGAATATCAATCGGAGCAGGCAACCCGAAGTTCAGAATCTGACTGACGATGTCCGCGGGAAGAAAAGAAAAAGTGACGCCCGGAAATTGTTCTGCCAAACGGAACCGCAGGTCGTGTACATACTTGTCAGTCGGATGATGGTCGGTCGAAAGGCTGACCAGAATATCGGCGTCCGCCGGCCCGATTGGCGCCGAATTGCTATAAGAGAGGTTGATGCCGCTGTAGGGAATCCCAATGTTGTCGATGATGCTGGAAGCTTCCGACGGCGGAATCTGCTGCCGAATCGACTGTTCTACCAGGTCGCAGAGGCGCGCGGTTTCTTCAATGCGAGTCCCTGTCGGCGCGCGAAGATGCAGCTTGAATTGACCGCTATCGACGGTAGGGAAGAAATCCTGCCCCAGGAACGGAATCAGCAGCCCAAGCGAAACGATGGAAAAAGCCAGCACTCCCACCAGAAACGCGCGCCGGTGGTTCAGGCAACCTTCCAACACCCGCTGGTAACGCTCGCGTAGATGTTCGAAGCCTTCTTCAAACCGAATCTGCATACGAACCAGAGGATTGCTGCTCCATCCGGGGATGTGCCCAGCTTCTTGCTCGTGCCCACGCAACAAATACTTGGCCATGGTCGGCACCAGTGTGCGCGAAAGCAGGTAAGAGGCGAGCATCGCGAAGACAACCGACTCAGCCAGCGGAACGAACAGATACCGTGCAACACCAGTCAAAAAGAACATCGGAACGAACACGATGCAGATGCAAAGCGTCGAAACGAAGGCAGGAACCGCGATCTGCTGCGCGCCGTCAAGAATTGCCTGCTGAATCTCTTTTCCCTGCGCAATGTTCCGGTTGATGTTCTCAATTTCAACCGTCGCGTCGTCGACGAGAATCCCGACCGCCAGCGCCAATCCGCCCAGCGTCATGATGTTGATGGTTTCGCCCAGCGCGCTGAGCACGATGATCGACGTAAGAATCGACAGCGGAATCGAAACCGCGATAATCAGTGTGCTGCGCCAGCTTCCCAGGAAAATCAGGATCATCAGCCCGGTCAAACATGCGGCAATCGTGGCTTCCTTGATCACGCCGTCAATCGACGCGCGCACAAAGATCGACTGGTCGGCCAGCGGCTTGATGTCGAGTTCCGGCGGCAGACTGGCCTTAATCTGTGGAAGCAACGACTTGATACCGGCGATCACATCCAAAGTTGACGCGTTGCCCGCCTTCTGAATTGTCAGCAGCACTGACCTCTGCCCGTCGACGCGCACGATGTTGGTTTGCGGAGGAAACCCGTCTCGCACCCAGCCCACGTCGTGAATGTAGATCGTGCTGCTGCCGACGGTCTTGATCGGCAACTGGTTCAGCCCCGCGATGTCGGTCGGGCTGCCGTTGATATCGACGTCGTATTCTTTGGCCCCGATCTTCGCCGTTCCCGACGGCAGAATCAGATTCTGCGCGCTGATCGCGTTGACAACATCAAGCGGCGACAACCCTTTCGATTGCAGCGCAGCCGTGTCCAGGTCGATTTGCACCTGCCGCTGCTTGCCGCCGTACGGATACGGAACAGCGGCTCCTTCCACTGTGATCAGCCGCGTACGGATAAAGTTGAGTCCAAAGTCATTCAGCTGCTGCTCAGAGAGCTTTCCTCCCGACAGCGCAAGCTGCAGGATGGGCACGCTGGACGCACTGTAACTGATGACCAAGGGAGGAGTGGTCCCTTGCGGCAGCTGCCGCAGTTGAGTCTGCGAAACTGCGGTGACCTGTGCAATGGCGCGCTCAACACTGGCACTGGGCTGAAAGAAGACCTTGACGACCGCAATCCCGTTGAGCGATTGCGACTCGATATGCTCGATGTTGTCGACCGTGGTGGTCAGCGAGCGCTCGGTCACGGAGACGATGCGGTCGCTCATATCCTGGGCGTTCAGTCCGTTGTAACTCCAGATAATGCTGACGACCGGGATGTTGATATTCGGGAAAATGTCGGTGGGCGTCCGCACGATGGAGAACGCCCCCAGCACCAGAATCAAGATCGCGAGCACTATAAACGTATAAGGCCGTCGTAAAGCGAGCCGGACAATCCACATATTTCCTCACGCTCACGCGAGACTCGTCCATCAAAAACCGCCCCGCTCTGTAGTTCCTATGAAATCGGTGAGAGCGAAATCCCCACTTGTTTTTGGTAAGTGCATGCTTCATACCAATTGCCCGACGCCGTGCCGTGCTTTCACGCTGAAGTAGCGCAAGGAGTTATCGGTCTGATGGTGCTAAATCAGGATGTTTGGGACGAATGGTCTGTCGAGCCGTCGACAGTTCGCCGACGCAGAGTGAAACTGCGATGCCCCAACGTCAGAGCGCGATTCGAAAATGTGGGATTGCGATTCGGAGTCAGGAGGTGCGAGGGACGGCCCAGAACTCGAAGACTAGCGAGAAGCAGAGATGAAAAAGTTAAGAGCGGGCACCTGCCCGCTCTCGAATCGACAGTGGATTACTCCCCAGATGGGATATCGCTGAACGAAAAGGCTTCCTTATGTCCCCCGAACTGAACTTCCTCGAGGGCCACTGTATTGTTCGTCCCCGTCCTGGTAGTCAGCGAATCAGATGAGGGCGGATGCGCCAGCGTCACGATCTTCGCCGGTGCCTGCGCGATACTCTTTCCATGTTGCAGGAAGCTGACTTCTGCGGTCGCTCCGCTCTCGCTCCACTCCATCGTGTAGTCCCCCGGCGCAAGTCGGGTGGTTCCCACCTGCAACGGTTCCGGAATGTTAACGCCGTGATGATTCTTGTCTCGTGCAAATGCAGACATCGTCGCCAGCAATGCAAAGGTGACGAGCGTCAGCATGAGGCCTGTAAGCTTTTTCATGATCTCACTCTCCTTTAAAGTTTGAGCAATCCGGGAGCCGAGGAGTTGCCTTGTCTTTCGGCATCCGTGTGCTATAAGACGTGCACGCTGGATTCCATACTCTAGACCCGAGTGCGTGTGCGGATCGGTTCCGCTCTTTGGGTTATCCATCAATCACTTAGAGGGCTATCTGCCGCCGGGCCAATGCTCACGACGTGAGTGCAATGTCTTTTCTCGACCTTCGCAGATGTCGGGGACAGTCGAGGCGTCGACACCAGCGAGCAACTTTCGCACACGGTGGCGTCCGATTCGTTTACAGTATCCGGGTTGAAGCGGTGGCTCTGTAAAGTTACTTCAAGAGGAACAGCGTCGAGAGGATTCGTCGAGAGGGAGACTTGGTATCTGTGAGGTGCGTCGAACGGAGGAAATGTGAAGAATCAAGGTCGATCGCGCAGCAGTGGTACTAGTTCAGTTTCGCGGCGTACGTTTTTAGGCCGAACTGCCGCAGCGGCGATTGGTTTTTCGATTGTTCCGCGCAGAGTGTTAGGCGGCGTGGGTTATGTGCCGCCTAGTGACAAAGTCAATGTCGCATTCATCGGCGTCGGCGCCCAGGGCCTGCGAGTAATGTTGCACTTCTTGCGGGAGCCCGACGTACAGGGCGTCGCGGTCTGCGATTGCAACAAGTCGGGCTCGGATTATCCGCAGTGGAGTGACCACGAATTCTGCAATTCCGTCCGCAAGTTGCTCGGCGTCAGCAGCGGTTGGGATTGGCTCAGCCCCGATCAGCCGATTCGTTTATCCCATTCGCTCGCGGTGACAGGCGGCGTCGCCGGACGCGAGCCTTGCCAGAAAATTGTCGAGGGCTATTACGGCGCGCAGCAACGCTCCGGCCAGTATTCAGGCTGCGCAGCCTACACTGACTTCCGCGAGTTGCTGGAGAAACAGAAAGATCTCGACGCGGTCGTCGTCTGTACGACCGACAACCTGCACGCGTCTGTCTCTGCGGCGGCGATGAGGAAAGGCAAGCATGTCTTCTGCCAGAAGCCGCTGACGCACACCATCTATGAAGCTCGGCGCATTGCCCAGATCGCCAAGGAAACCGGCGTCGCTACTCAGATCGCAGTCGCCAACCAGGCATCCGAAGCTACTCGGTTGCTCTGTGAATGGATTTGGAGCGGCGCTATTGGACCCGTTCGTCAAGTTCAGAATTGGTCGAGCCGCCCGTTCTGGCCCCAAGGAATCGAACGCCCCAAGGAAACTGAGCCGGTGCCCGAGGGTTTGGATTGGAACCTCTGGCTCGGCCCAGCGCCGGAACGTCCTTTCAACCACGAATATCTTCCGTTTGTCTGGCGCGGGTGGACCGACTTCGGCTGTGGTGCGCTGGGCGATATGGGCTCCTACAGCTTCGACACAATCTTTCGCGTCTTGAAACTCGAAGCGCCCGTGAGTGTGGAATCAAGTTCCAGCGATCGCTACGACGAAACATACCCCCTGGCCTCGATCGTGCGCTATAACTTCCCAGCCCGCGGCGACATGCCGCCGGTTAAATTCACGTGGTACGACGGAGGCCTGAAACCGGCGCGTCCGGAGGAACTGGAAGAAAACCGTCCTCTCAAGGGAGACGGTGAAGAAGATGAAGGGCTGCTGTTTATCGGAGACCACGGGAAAATTCTCTGCAGCTTCAATGGCGCTAATCCCAAGCTGATTCCCCAATCGAAGATGGACAGCTACAAGCAACCTCCAAAGACACTGCCGCGATCGCCCGGCAACGAGCGCGAATGGCTCGACGCCTGCAAGGGCGGCAAGGTGAAGCCCGGCGGGAACTTCGAATTCGAGGGCCTCGTCACTGAGACGCTGCTGCTGGGAAACGTCGCGTCTCGCATGGGACAGACGCTTACCTGGGATCGCTCCACGCTTAGCGTGAACTCTGCTGTCGCTCAGAAATATGTCAAGCCGGAACGCCGCAGTGGATGGGAACTCTAGCGAACACGCTGCAAAGATGAGGAGGCGTCAATGTCACCAATTTCGAGAAGAGACTTTGTGAAGACTGCGGCAGCCTATACGACCGCTGCCGGACTTCTTTCCGCGGGCGCGCTCGATCTCCATGCCAATCCCTTGGGCCTGCCCATCGGATGTCAGACCTGGCCCGTCAGAAAAATGATCGAGCAGGATTTTCCCGGCACGATCAAGGTGCTGTCTGGTGCTGGATTTCAGATGATCGAGCTGTGCTCGCCGGTGGGCTATGCCGACAACGGTTTCGCCGGCCTCGCCAAATATAAGGGAACCGAACTGCGCAAGATTCTGAGCGACGCGGGCGTCGGTTGCGTCAGTTCGCACTTCGGCATCGACGAACTTAGGAAGGATCAGGCGTCCGCGATTGCCTGGGCGAAAGATGTCGGCCTCACCCAAATGCTGGTGCCCAGCCTCGACGGGCCCAAGAATCCGACTATGGATGACGTCAAGCGAGCCGCCGACGAATACAACAAAATGGGCGAGCAAGCCGCCAAAGCCGGTATCCAGCAGGGACTGCACAACGAAAACTTCGAACTCTCGACGGTGGATGGCAAGCGCACCTATGACGTGTTGTTCAGCCTTCTCGATCCCAAGCTGGTGAAGTTCCAGTTCCAGGTTTCTACCATCAGTAGCGGTTATGATGCGGCCGAATATTTCACGAAGTATCCCGGCCGCTTCATTTCCATGCACGTGCAGGGCTGGTCGGCGGAGAATAAGAAAATCGTGCCGGTGGGGCAGGGCTCGCTGGACTGGAAGAAAATCTTTACCGCCGCGAAAACCGGAGGCATCAAGAATTACTTCGTCGAAATGGACTTGGAAAAGATGAAAGCCAGCGTGCCCTACCTGCGCAATCTGCAGGTTTGACCACTGCTTTAATTCTGCGACCTGCTGGATTATTTGTGCTGGCGTGAAGACCGGCTACGTTCTTCCAATCCACTAGGGCCTCCAATCCAAGAGATATGCGGAGAAGCCCGTGGGACGCACCACATCGAACTGCATGTGCATCGGTGATTCGGACTCGCTGAACGCCAGTTCCAACTTCGTCTCACTGCCGGGCGCGGCGTCTGGGACGTCTACTTCCTGTCGTTCGACCGGAATGTTGCCCGGGCCGAAGAACAACCCTCGCAGCTTGTACCCGCGGAGAGTGTACATCGGAAGATCGCCGCGGGTTTTTATCAGAATGTGAAATTTGTTCCCGTCGTGCTCGACGGTGAGCGATGCAATCGGGCTCGACTCGCTTCTGAGAACTTCGTACGACGCCTTCCGCGTGCCATATACATCAACCACACCATGGACCCGCTGCTGTAACACACCCACCCCGCGATCGCCCATATGCGTGCGGTAGTCGTTGTAGCAGAAGAAAATTGCTCCAGCGACAAAATCCTTCGAGCGAAACGCCGCGTCGTGCGAGCGCAGAATCTCGATTCGCTGCTCATCGCCTTCCGCTCGGTCGGGCGTGCAGGCACAATAACCATATTCGGAAATCACCACGGGTTTGCCGGGAAACGCCGCGTGAATCTCATCGAGATAGCGCGCCGCATCCACAGCTGTTCCAGGGGCCCATGTCCCGAAGTATTCGTTGGCCTCGACAAAATCCATCGGTCCAGCGGCGTCGCGCTGCGGCGTGCTGCCCAGCGAGTTCGAAGCGTAAGAATAGAGACGGCTCGGGTCCAACCTTTTAGCCTCTTCCAGCAAGCGCTTGGCGAACTCGTACGCCGGTGGATTCTGTCCGCCAATCTCATTGCACAGTCCCCACACCACAACCGACGGATGATTGAAGTCCCGAGCAATCATCTCGCGCAATTGCTCGAGTGCATTTTGCATGATGTCCGCGGAGGGCTCACCGGTCATGCCCGCGAAGGTGTCCGGACCCCAGGCCGGAACCTCGGTTTGCATCAGAATGCCGTGCCGGTCGCAGTAATCCAAAACGCGCTTGTCCTGAGGCCAATGAACGCGAGTGAAGACACAGTTCAAATGTTTCAAATCGGCATTGTCGTGAGTAATCCACTCCGTAGGCTCAGCCATGCCGAACTGCGGATTGCTGCCCGCCATGCGTTCTACACCCATGAGGCGCACACGTTCGCCATTGAGGAAGAACGCGCCATCTCGATTCTCAAACTTGTGGACGCCGAAGATCGCTGCAAAGGTGTGATCGTGGCGTCCATCCGCGATTGAAAACTCGAGGCGGTAAAGATGCGGATGATCAAAGTGCCATAGCTTGGCCTCGGGCAATGTCGCATGAAGTGTGACGGTCTCAGCGCCGCCCGCTTTGACGGAAACAGTTTTGTTCGCTGAACCCGTCGAGACGGGTTGAGATTCCCCGTCGCGATCCTGCACGACACGGAAAGAGGCTTGGCCGCTCCAGGCTTTCGTATTTGTGTTTCGGACATACGCCGTAATCGTCAGTTTCCCTTCTCTGCCGGCAAGGTCTGGCACGGCGTCGACATCCACGCGTTCCACAAATGTCTTTGGAGTGATGAGAAGCTGCACCGGCCGGTAAATGCCTCCATCGTTCGCCCAGTCGCTTGACTGGCCCCGAGGCACCATGTGCTGGTTGAAGGCATTGTCCACGCGGACCGCAATGGTATTGCGTTGGTCCCAATGCAAAAGAGTCGTGATGTCGAGCGTGAATGCGGTATAGCCTTTGCGTGCGTGCTCTCCTGCGAGTTTGCCGTTGACCCAAACTGTAGCGGTGTGGAAGACCGCCTCGAACTCCACCCGCACGGCGTGCTCCTGCCCACTGTTAGCAGCAGCCATTCGCGGCAGATCGAAAGTCCGCCAATACCAGGCGATGCCGCGATAAGCGGTGAGCGCAGTTTCTATCTGCCAGGTATGAGGAACGGTGACCGTTCTCCAGCCTTCGCCGGAGGCGCTGCCACCCTGCCAGTTGTCCTGCACGCCGCGATCGTCCGGATCCGTACGGAAAAACCAGTCCCCGCACAGGCTAGCAACCTCTGCGATGCATGGCTCAGAGCGTGTTTCGCTCGCCTGCGCCTTCGACGCGGCGAGTGCCCCAGCAATTGCGCCGGCGGAGGAGGTGATAAAGTTTCGCCGCGAAGACATGCGAGCGTTAGTGTGGATTCGACTCGCGCGTTAGTCAAACGAAAAAGCGAGATGGATGAGTTGAGTTATGCTGGATTCGAAAAATCGAGAGGACACAGGAATGAAGCGAGCGATCTTGAGGACACGAATCTTTGCAGTGGCAATCATCCTGCTGTTGGTTGCGCCGTTTGGTATGACTCAATCGGCGCCATCGAAAGCAGACGTTGAGAAGCGCGTCAATTCACTGCTGAGCCAAATGACCCTCGACGAAAAGATCGAAATGCTCGGCGGGCTCAATGATTTCTTTACGCATCCGATTCCTCGCCTCGGCATTCCTTCGCTGAAAATGTCCGATGGCCCCATGGGCGTGCACGACTATGGGCTGACCACCGCCTATCCGGCAGGCATCGCCCTCGCGGCTTCTTGGGATGTCGATCTGGCCAAGCGTTTCGGCGTAGCGATGGGTCAGGATGCGCGCGCGCGTGGAGTGCATTTCATCCTCGGACCCGGCATGAATATTTATCGCGCGCCGATGAATGGCCGCAACTTCGAATATTTCGGAGAAGATCCATTCCTGGCCTCAAGAATGGCGGTCGCCGTGATCCGAGGAATGCAGTCACAACGCGTGATCGCGACAGCCAAGCACTTTGCCGGAAATAATTCGGAATTCGCGCGCATGACTCTCAATTCCGACATCGATGAAAGAACGCTGCGCGAAATCTATTTACCTGCTTTCGAAGCCTCGGTGAAGGAGGGACACGTGGGCGCAATGATGGACGCCTACAACCTAGTCAATGGTAGCTACATGACCCAGAACGTCCATCTGAACAACGAGATCCTCAAGAAAGAATGGGGATTCGACGGCATTGACATGTCCGATTGGGGCGGCACGCACGACGGTGTTGCGGCGGCTAATGGAGGTCTCGATCTTGAAATGCCTTCGCCGACGTTCATGAATCGCGATGCGCTCCTGCCAGCCCTCAAAGACGGCAAGATCCCGGTGGCGACCATCGACGACAAGGTCCGAAGAATTCTGCGCACGGCGATCGAATTCGGCTTCTTCGACCAACCGCAGACGGATCTCGGCATCCCTACCTACAGCCAAGAAGGACGGCAGGCTGCGCTCGAAGTTGCCCGGGGCAGCATCGTTCTGCTGAAGAATTCAGGCAATCTGCTTCCGCTCGACGAAAACAATGTGAAGACCATCGCCGTCATTGGCCCAGATGCCTATCCCGCTGTGATTAGCGGAGGTGGCAGCGCTGAGGCCAAGCCATTCAACAGCGTGAGTTACCTGGAAGGCATCAGCAATCGCTTGGGGACAAAAGCTAAAGTTTTGTACGCGGTCGACGTCCCTCCGCTCGATGAAGTGTTTGAGAACTCGGAGTTTATTACAGCTCCGAATGGTGAGGCCGGTCTCAAAGGAGAATATTTCGACAATGAAGAGTTGAAAGGCACGCCTGCGCTGGTGCGGACCGATAAGCACGTGCACTTTGACTGGGGAGAAGGCAGTTTCGCTCCGGGCGAACCAGTGGACCACTTCGCGATTCGCTGGACGGGCTACTACGTGCCGAAAGAAACCGGGGATTACAAGTTTTATTCGTCGGCCGACGACGGCGTTCGACTGTATGTCGGGGACGAAATCGCGATCGACGATTGGCTACCCCATTCCCAGACCCTCGACATTGCTACTCGGCATCTGGAGGCTGGCCAGGCATATAAGATTCGTTTCGAATACTTCGACTCGGTAAGCACTGCGATCGCTGGCTTCGGCGTGGCGCGAGCCGAGGCCTATGTTGGCCGCGATACCAAGCCCCTGGCTGCGAAGGCCGACGCTGTGATCATTTGCGTGGGTTTCGATCCCAAGACCGAGGGCGAGGGTTTCGACCGGGCGTTCCAACTTCCCGGCGGACAGGACGAACTCATCCGGCAAATCAGTGCGGTCAACAAGAACGTGATCGTTGTGGTGACAGCCGGTGGCAATGTGGACATGACGCGCTGGGTCGATAACGTTCCGGCGATTTTGCACGCGTGGTATCCGGGGCAAGAAGGCGGCGCAGCGCTGGCACAAATTCTTTTTGGCGATACCAGCCCGTCGGGCAAGCTGCCGGCATCATTCGAACGTCGTTGGGAAGACAATCCTACGTTTCACAGCTACTACCCCGAAAAAGGCAGCAACCGCGTGAGCTACTCGGAGGGCGTGTTCGTGGGATATCGCGGTTATGATCGCTCCGGCACGAAGCCGCTGTTCGCCTTTGGTTATGGCCTTTCCTACTCGACGTTCGCTTACAGCAAATTGTCGGTGACGCCGCAGTCCGGAAACTTGAATGAACCTGTCTCTGTTTCATTCGACGTGAAAAACACGGGGCATCGCGCGGCGGCGGAAGTGGCGGAGTTGTACGTGGGCGATTCCCATGCCAGCGTTCCGCGGCCCGTCAAAGAACTAAAGGGATTTGCCAAAGTAGATCTCCAACCGGGGGAAACCAGACGCGTCACTCTCACGCTGGATCGCAGGGCGTTTTCCTTTTACGACGTCACCAAGAAGGATTGGAGCGCAGAGCCGGGAGATTTCACAATTGTCGTCGGCGGCTCGTCCGACAACATCCAATTGCGAGGCAAGTTCACGCTGGCGCACTAGCTGAGTTTTCGTAAGTCGTTGAACCTTCGTGGAAGTCGTTGAAAAGTCGTAGGAGAGCTCTGGAAGCTCAAGGGTGCGCTTTGTTGCGGTGGGCGAAGTATTCGTCGTCCCCGGAGTCGATCGTCGCAGCAAGGGCGGTTTCCGGCCCCGCAAAGGGCATCGTGAGCGAGCTGCGAGAGCGCTTTTCTGATCTCATAATCAATTCGTTTCATCAGTGGTATGGTCAACAGACCAATATGTACGTACAAGTATGTACAGATAATGGACGATCATGAGGTGTTTGGAGCGCTAAGTCACGGATGTTCAATGACATAGGCAAGGCCAAAGCCCGCCAGTCAAGAAACCAAGATTACGTCCATTCAAACGTAGCGACTGCACCCGCAGGCAGAGTGTAGTTGAAGATCCGTCCCTTGGAACTGACTGTGAATGTGGTGGCGCTGCTGCCCGAGTTCACGGCGAAGAGGACAATCGAGCCATCAGGATTCTGGAAGGCGACATCCTCGATGCTGCCCGCCCCGAACGTGTTCGAACTGATCCGGTGCGCGCCCGGCACCACGAATTTTCCCAAGTGCCCCAGGATGTAGTACTCAACGTTAAATGTGATATTGGCCGGCGAGATGCTGTCATCGATGGTCACAACCCCGCGGCAGTTGGAACAGGTGCCGTTCTTCGGGCCGGAGTTCTGATCGAGAGCGAGGTTCCACAGCGAGACGCTGCGGGCCCAGTTGCGCGTGGCGCTAATCAGCAAGCTTTCCGCGTTCCACACCAGATCGCTGGCAAAGGTGCTTGAGGTGATGCCTGAGCATTCCGTGAACCAGATGTCCTTGGCGGGAAACGCTGTCTCCACGGTCGACTGCGCGCTGGGATCCCCCGCATAACAGTGGAACGAACTTCCGGCGACGAACGGCGCGGCAGAGCTGCCGAGCACCGATTCCGGATATGCGGTGTTCTCCCAATTGTGTTCGTACCCGAAGATCTTCACGCTTCCCAGCCCCGCCGTGCTCAGGGCCGGTCCTAGGTTGTTGGCGACAAATGTGGATTCGTTGCTCGCCGCGAGATACTCGGACGGATATCCCGTAGTCGAGTAGAGCGGTTCATTCTGCACCGATAGCGCATAGATCGGGATGCCTTGCTGTTGGTATGACTGCGCGAAGTTGACGAAATACCGGGCCAGGCTTGAGAAGTACGCCGGGTTCATGTTTCCACCATTCATCGTTCCAGTGGTCTTCATCCAGGCGGGCGGACTCCATGGTAGCGCGACCACCTTGAGGCTCGGATTGATAGAGATCGCCTGCTTCACGAGCGGAATGATGTAAGCCGTATCGTGCGCAATAGAAAAGTTGGTGAGATTGGGATCGGTCTGGCCCGTGGGCATATCGTCGTAACTGTAGTTGCCGCTGGCCGAGAAGTCGGTTGCGCCCATGGGTTGGCGCAGAAAACTGATGCCGATACCGCCAGTCGGGCTGAAGAGTTGTTGCATCAGTGCGGTCTGCTGCGGGGCATTGAGCTTGTTCCATATCAACCACGCGGAAGAATCCGTCAGCGATCCACCGAAGCCATCCATCTGCTGATACTGGGTTGTCGCATCCACGGTGACGACGAGAGTGCTCGAACTTCCGCCGGAAGAGAACGCGATGCTCGGCTGCGTTTGTAGGAGCATAGCCTGGTCGCCGGTCGTTTCGACGACCTGCACACTGGGCCCTGGGATAGACGTTTGCGTCGGACGGGTCGAACTTGGGCAACTATTCAGGAAAAGGTAGGCGGCGAATATCAATGGAACAGGGAAGAATCTGGCCATCGTGGTCACGCAGTCTGGCAGGGGAATTCGAACTTACGGAACAAATCGGACTTGTCCCAATCGATCCCCTCGTCGCACGCGTTCCAAGCAATCGATCTAGCTGACAAGAATCTCATGCCTGTCAAATCGCATGATCGGATCTGGTCAGCGAAAGTCAAAACACTGCCCTCGCGGGTCGCCTCAATGCGACAGCCGCAAGAGTCTACGCTTTCCCCCGCCGCCAGTTTGGGCTACCCTAAGCGAACGTGGGATCGGCGGACTGTCGGCGAACGCAGCCCGCAGCTTGATTCCACAGTTCTTAAACATGCCGAAACAGACATGCAGAAGGAAAACTATGCGGGCACGTAGCGTCGGAGAGCGATTCGCACAAGTGTTGAAGCTACTCGCAGTGTCGGCGTTGGTTGCGAGCGCGCTCGGCGTCAAGGGTCAAGGGCAGCTTGCATCTGCAGCGAAGCCCCTGCCCACTCTTACGCACGCCGATCAGGTTCGCAGTTTGAGCCCGGAACAGGCAGGCCTGGGCTATCCGGTCCTCATTCGCGGCGTGATCACGATGGATGCTCCGTCACCGGACTTCATCGTTCAAGATGCAACCGCGGGAATCTATGTGGAGGGCAGCGTCTCGCCAAAGTATCCGCACATCCTCAGTCAGCTTGTCGAGGTTGAAGGGGTGACCGGGCCGGGCAAGTTTGCTCCCGTCATCCGCGAGACCAAGTTGCGTGTGCTGGGCGAAGGAGTGCTTCCCAAAGCGCAACTCTTTTCGCTCTCGGAACTCGCGAACGGGCAGCAGGACAGCCAGTGGGCACAGGTGAGAGGAATTGTGCGGTCTGCGGCCGTCGATCGAACATCCTGGCGCGAGCCTGCGCTGGCCATGCGGATTGCCTCCGAAGGCGGCGAATTCCACGTCCGCGTGCCGATCGCGCACGAGCAGGATTTCTCTTCCTGGGTCGACAGCGAGGTTTTGATCGAAGGTGTCTGTGGCAGCTTGTACAACACGAACCGGCAATTGACGGGCATTCTGTTCTACGTTCCTCGCTTGAGCTTTTTGACGGTGGAAGCGCCGGCTACCGAAGTTCCTTTGTCGGCGTTGTTGCGGTTTTCGCCCGCGGAGGGCACGCGGCACCGGGTGCGAGTGCGCGGCATTGTCGGCTACCAGCAGCAGGGCAAGGCGCTGTTTCTGCAGAGTCAAGGCAAGGGACTGCGCGTGCTAACAGAGCAGAGCACGCCGGTCGAGATCGGAGACCTTGTCGAAGTGTTGGGATTCCCCGCCATGGGGGACTCCGCGCCGATGATCGAGGACGCGGCGTTTCATCGTTTAGGCCACGAGAAAATACCGGAGCCTCTGAAGCTCGACCTCGGTGCGCCGTGGGAACAATTCGACGGAGCAGTCGTGACCACAGACGCGAAGCTGCTGAACCGCCAAGAGCGGCCCGACGGACTGAGGCTCACGCTCCAGCGCGGGGATATGTTCTTTGACGCAGACGTTGCAGCCGGCGCGACAGCGGAACGCATGCGGTCCATCCCCTTGAATAGCGAAGTGCAAGTGACCGGCATTTGCCTGGTGCGTAGCGGAGGGTTGTGGCAGATTCCGCAATCGATTCGCATGCTGCTCCGCGTGCCGCAGGATGTCGTCGTACTCAAAACTCCGTCCTGGTGGACTTCGCGTCATAGCCTCTGGCTGCTGGGCATTACCGGAAGTGTTCTGCTGGTTGTCTTGGTTTGGGTTGTCGTGTTGGGGCGGAGATTGCGAGAGCAGATGGCGGTGATCCGGCAGAAGCGGCACAGCAGCGCGGTGCTCGAAGAGCGCAACCGCATTGCCCGCGAGCTGCACGACACGCTGGAACAGGAACTCGCCGGCATCACCATGCAACTGGATCTGGCGGTCGATTGTTTTCAGCAGGCGCCGGGCGTGGCCCAGCACGCGCTGGAGACGGCGCGCGACATGAGCCGTCACAGCATGGTCGAGGCACGCCGATCGGTGTGGGATTTGCGCTGCCAATTGCTGGAAAATGGAGATCTCGTCTCTGCGTTATCGCAGATTATCGAGCCTCTCGTGCCGCGCGAACAGGCGAAAGCCGACTTCAAGATTCTAGGCAGCCCCGTTCGGCTCCCCGCGCCCGTAGAGATGAACCTGCTCCGCATTGGGCAGGAAGCCGTCGCCAACGCGGTGAAGCATGGTTGTGCCCGGCATGTGTTCATCGAGTTGCGGTTCGATCCGGCATCGGTTTGTCTCACGGTGAGTGATGATGGTGATGGATTTGCTGCCGGTCAGCCGTCGCCCACCGGACATTTCGGGCTACTTGATATGCGCGAGCGCGCGCAATCGATGGGCAGCCACTTGAGGGTCGAGAGCGAGCCTGGTCACGGCACGCGTATCGCCGTGGAGGTTCCCCTCCATCCTCGAGAGGGGCGTTCTGCAGAAGGGATTGATGAAGAACTCAAAACCAATTCGTATTCTGGTCGTTGATGACCACTTCATGGTGCGCATGGGCCTCTCCGCGTCGTTGAACGTAGAGCCCGATATGGAGGTCGTCGCCGAGGCGGGCAACGGGACCGCCGCTTTGGAGGCTTACCGCAAACACCGTCCCAGCCTGGTGATGATGGACCTGCGGCTGCCGGGCATGAGCGGTACGGACTGCACGGCCGCGATCCTTCTGGAATTCCCCGACGCGCGCATACTCATGCTTTCAACCCATTCCGGCGAAGAAGAAATTTTCCGTGCGTTGCAAGCGGGAGCCAAGGGATACATCGTCAAAAGTATTATCCGAGAGGAATTGCTGCGCGCCGTGCGAGAGGTGCACCAGGGGCGGCAATATGTGGATCCTGTCGTAGCTTCGCATCTGGCCGAGCGCCGGTCGCATCGTTCCTTGAGCGCCCGAGAGGTGGAAGTGTTGCGGATGGTGGCTAAGGGATTGGGGAACAAGGAGATCGCGACCGAGCTCAACATCGCTGAGGTGACGGTGAAACTTCATGTGAGTCATGTCCTGGAAAAGCTGAGTGTGAAGGATCGAACCCAAGCCGCGACGGTGGCTCTTCAGCGCGGCATTATCTCGCTAGAGTGAAGAAACGTAATCGTTTACGGTGCTAAAGCTGTACGAAAGTATAATTGACACCCCCTCCGGATTATTTTCTATTAGTACGTTTGCACTACCTTTACGCCCTGATAACGCAAGATGTGCGACGGCTCCATCGATTTTTCGATGAAGCCCGAATTTTAGCCGCAGAAGTCCAGATGTCTCTTCGCGGCTGAAGACATTGGGTGGTTGAAACGCGAACAGCTCTCGGAGGCAGTTCCATGACGAACTTGCAGCGATGCGTTCTTTCCCTCTTCCTTGTTTTGGCCAGCGCGGTCTGCTTTGCACAGAGTACAAATTCCGGCGACATTCGCGGCAGCGTCACCGACTCTACAGGGGCGTTGATTCCGGGTGTGAAGATCACGGTCCTGGACATCGAAACAGGTGTCGCGAAAGAGTTCTCGACCAATCAGGACGGCCTGTTCGACACGTCGTCGATCGTAACCGGAAGTTATCAGCTCACTTTCACCAAGGACGGCTTTGAGCGGCTGGTGCGTGGTCCAGTCACAGTGCAGGTCGGCTTCACCACGGTGAATGCCCAATTGGTGATCGGCTCTGCCACACAGTCGGTATCAGTGACCGCGGACGTCCCTCTGCTGCAGACCGAGACCATGGAGCAGAGCACCACGTTAGAGTCCAAGTCGATGTCGCAGTTACCCCAGGTCACTCAGGATTGGGAGAATTTTATGATCCTGATCCCCGGCGCCACGGGCACGCCGGGTGGGAGCCAGGGTTCGTCCAATCCTGGCCAGGAAGTGGCGATCAACGGCAACCTGCCTTATAGCAACATCCTTGCGGATGGGGCATCGACAACGCTCTCGCATAGCCAGAACGCCAATCCAGCAGTCTTTGAAACTGTTTCCGAACTGCAAATCAACACCTCGGCATTTTCGGCGCAGTATGGCGTCGGCGGCGTGATCTTCAACCAGATCTCCAAGGGCGGCACGAACAAGTTCCACGGATCGGCCTACGAGTACTTCCAGAACGATGCGTTGACGGCGCACTCGCCATTCACGACTGGACCGATTCCGTTCCTGCGCTACAACAACTTCGGTTTCTCCATCGGCGGCCCGATTTTGAAGAAGAAGATGTTTTTCTACTTCGACTACGACCAGATCGTCAGCCACGGCAACAGTACCGCTACGAATAGCGTTCCGACCACTGATGTCCTGGGGGGGAACTTTAACGCCGACGCGCAGAAAATCTTCGATCCGACCACGCAGACGATTGCGTATGATGCGAAAGGCAATCCCTACCCGGTGCGGCAGAGTTTTGCCAGCGAGTATCCTACGCTCGGAAACGCCATCCCCACGGCGTTGTTCGATCAAGTTGCGGCCAAGGAGCAAGGATTTTACCCGACCCCGTCAAGCCATATCGGCGGAGGCCAATTTGTCGCTCCGAACGGAGTTAACGGTGAGGGAGTACCCCAAAATAACTTCTACTCCAGCCTGCAGCAATCCGCTCCGTACAGAAAATTCTTCGGCCGGTTGGATTACGACATCACGCAGAACCATCGCCTGACCATGTCCGACACGCAGAGCGACACTCCGCAGATGTATCCAAGCAACGTGTTCGCCTGCCCCATCAGTTGCCAGACAGGCGACGTGGACAACAACAACGCCCAGGTCACGGAAGTGTGGAACATCAGCCCGCGGACCATCAATGAGGCTCGCATGGGCTTCACCAGCCAGCTGAACTTTTTCAAAGACCTCGCGCTCAACCGCGGCTATGCCAGCCAGTTGGGATGGCAGTTTGCCAAGGCGGATGACTTCCCGGCGATCAACTTCACCGGTGGTTCGTATCCGTATGCCTGGATCGACCCCAGCTCCAACTCGGTGTACAAGGAGTTCACCTGGGATCCTTCTGACGTCGTGACCATGATTCGCGGCAAACACATCCTGCACTTCGGCGGAGAACTTCTGGCGTACCAGAACAACTCCACGGCGTGGGGCAATACGAATGCTGGCACCTTCTCCTTCACTGGCCAGTACACCCAGCAATGGGCACTGGACGCGAACGGGGTGGCCGGCCCGGTCGCAGGAACGGGCATGGAGTATGCCGACTTCCTGCTGGGCTACGCTCAAGGTTGGAACGCAGGTCTCTCGCCCGAGTATGGGGCGCGGTTGAAGACTCCGCAGGTTTTCGTTCAGGACGATTGGAAGGTGCTCCCGAATCTCACTCTGAATCTTGGTCTCCGCTATCAGATCAACCATGGCTGGAATGAAGTCCACCAGAATATGTCGAGCTTCGATCCAACCGTGCTGAACCCAGGAACGAATAGCTTGGGAGCTTATTGGTTCGGCACGACCCATGCCAACGGCCGTACCTCCCTGCAGGCCAATACCTTCAACACGTGGCAGCCACGATTAGGCATGGCGTGGGCCATCGATCCTAAAACCACTTTCCGCGGCGGGTTTGGAGTCTACTCTTATACCTGGAGCTTGGACACCTACGGAGGAAACAATACGAGCTACGGGATGGGCGCCGCCATAAGCTCGTCCGGAAGCTCGAATGACCAGACCAACGGCGTCACTCCGATCACAAAGCTCGATGGAACGGGCAATGTTTTTGGATCGGCCACTGCGCTACCGTTCATTTCTGCATCGACCGCTCCCGACGCGTACAACGGCCAGAATGTGGGCTATGTCCAGTACCACACTCCCGTACCCAGGATTCTGCAATGGAACATGTCGGTGCAGCGCGCGTTCGCCACGAATTATGTGGTGGAAGTTGCCTACGTGGCGAGCCACGGATCGAACCTGAATTTCGCTACGGATCTTAACCAGGTGCCGCAGCAGTATCTATCTCCCACCGATTCGCCGCAATTCCGCCCTTACCCGATCTTCCAGAGCATCTCTGGCAGTACGAATAATGCTGTTTCCAACTACAACTCACTGCAGGCTTCGATCACCAAGCGCATGACGAACGGCCTCAGCTTGAGCTTCAACTATGTCTGGTCGCATATGCTGGACGACATGGATTCTTCGGGTTGGGGAAGCCGCGCGGGTCCGCAGGATTTCCAGATCGCCAACAATCCGGGAGCGAACTACAGCAACTCCAACTTCGATGTTCGCAATGCCTTCAAAGGCTACGCGGTTTATCAGCTTCCCTTCGGCAGGGGCAAAAGGTTCCTGAACAACAACTCGCTGGTCGATGCGGTGGTGGGAGGCTGGCAGATTTCCGGCACGCTGATTCTTTCTACCGGGGCCCCGTTTACCGTGATTAATTCCTCGAATAACACCTATGCGCAGGCGGGCAGTTCGTTCCCCAACCGCGTCCCAGGAGTGAGCATCAAGCCCGCGCACCAAACCATCCAGAACTGGTTTAACCCGGCGGCATTTTCTCAGCCGGCGAATGGAACCTTCGGCGACGTTCCAAGAAACAGCATCTATGGGCCGGGGCTCAATATTGTGAACCTGTCCGGCAGCAAGACCTTCTCGCTGCCGTGGGAGGGAATCCAGTTGCAGATTCGCGCCGACGCTTCGAACGCGTTCAACCATCCCAACTACGGTGTGCCCGGCGATGCCAACCTGGGTGGCTCAGCTGGTCCCGGCACGCCCTATACGAGCGGCTCGACGGTCATCAACAATACAACGGCGAACGGCCGGAACGTGCAGTTGGGGGCTCGCATCACGTTCTGACTTTGATTGAGTTGTGCTTCCCTCGGGAGAGACGGCGATGTTCGCCGTCTCTTCTTTTTTGCTTCATACTGTAGGAAATGACCGCACTATATAATCTGGGTGGTTGCGAATGAACGCGAAGCTTCGAATTGCCTTTCCGGGGCTCGTCCTGCTGCTGGGCGTTGCGTTCTGTCTTTGTCAGGCCACTCAAGCTCAAGCCAGCCAACCTCAGGCCACTCAAGACAAGCAGCAGGAGTTTGCGGCGCACATCCAGAAGGCCCGTGGCTACCTCGATGCCAAGCAGCCTGCTCTGGCGATTCCGGAATTCCAGGCTGCGGTGGCCATCGATCCTACGAGTGTGGATGCGCAGGCCAACCTGGGCGTTCTGCTGTTCTTTCAGGGGA
Source organism: uncultured Acidobacteriaceae bacterium (assembly GCA_963706645.1). Classification (GTDB taxonomy): domain Bacteria; phylum Acidobacteriota; class Terriglobia; order Terriglobales; family Acidobacteriaceae; genus Sulfotelmatobacter. The sequence goes on along the minus strand of CAVPNR010000016.1, from coordinate 89,259 downwards.
AGCCAGCCGAGTCCATTCCGCACTTTCGCGCTGCGCTCGCTGTGAATAAGGATGAGCAGCAACCCGGACTACCCAAGATTCAAGGCCTGTTGGGAATGGCCGAGAGCCGCACGGCGGACTTTGCCAATGCGCGCAAGGACATGGAAGCCGCCTTTCCCGCGATCCAGGACCCGCGCTTTCAAGTACAACTTGGCCTGGAACTTGTCGGCCTCTATACGGTGAGCGGCGATTTAGAGAAGGCCGCCGCTGTCATCGCGCAGCTGCGCAAGGCCGATCCCGAGAATGCGGAGGTGCTTTATGCCGCCTACCGCACTTATTCCGATCTAGCAGGGGAGTCGATGCTCGCCCTGTCGCTGGCTGCGCCGGACTCCGCGCAAATGCATCAGCTGTTGGCTCATGAAGACTCCCGGCAGGGAAATACGAATGGCGCGATCGAGCAATATCGGAAGGCCATCGCGATCAACCCGCATCTTCCTGGAATTCATTTCGAATTGGCCGAACTGCTGCATACCTCGAGCGACGAGGCCGTGAAGAAGGAAGCCGAACAGGAATATCACTTGGCGCTGCGGGACGATCCGCAGGATGAGAAGGCGATTCTGCGGCTCGCGGAGCTTGACGCGCAGAAAGGGAATCGAGAGCAGTCTTTCCAGGAATACACGAAGGCCGTCGCGCTGCAGCCTGCCGATGCCGATGCCAAGTTGGGGTTGGCGAAGACGCTGATTGAGATGGATCAATCGGACAAGGCGCTGGCATTGCTCGAAGAGGCCGTGCAACTGGAGCCTACTAACGCCACGGCCCATTATCGCCTGGCGACGCTTTACCGAAAGATGGGACGCGCGGACGACGCCAAGCGCGAAATGGAGCTGTACAAGAAATTCAAGGAGATGAAGGAGAAGCTGAGCGCGCTCTATAAAGAATTGCAGGTTCAGCCCAAGGAGATTCGTGCGGACGAGCCGGAAGAACCGTAGGTGTGGAGCACGAGTCGCTGCAGCAACGCGGGGGCTGCCGCCGGCGTTTCTCCGATCGTTTGTCGCTATCTTTATTATTGTTCTTTGTCTGAGCGCGGGAGCGATGGCGCAGATGGGAACGTCGACGCCGTTGCCGCCCGCTGAGCGTCAAAAGGCGGAGGCCGAGAGCAAGGCAACCGGCGCGCTCACCAACTATCCGCATCTGGTCGACATCACGGAATCCACCGGAATCCATTTCGAGCACCTGTCGAGTCCTGAGGCGAAATTCATTGCCGAGTCGATGAGCGGAGGAGTTGCGTTGATCGATTACGACGGCGATGGCTGGCCAGACATTTATTTCACGAACGCGCAGAGCGTGGATATGGCGCTGCACGGCGTGAAAGCGCGCAGCGCGTTGTTTCACAACAATCACGACGGGACCTTCACGGATGTCACCGACAAGGCAGGCGTGGGTTTTCCCTGCTGGGCGATGGGCGCGGCCGTTGGCGATTACAACAATGACGGTAGGCCTGATCTGCTGGTCACTTGTCTGAATGGTGTCGTCCTCTATCGCAACAATGGCGATGGAACATTTACCGACGTGACCAAAGCCGCCGGACTTGCCAGCGACGCTGGATGGGCGACGGGCGCGGCTTTTGGAGATTATGACGGCGATGGCTTGGTTGATCTCTTCGTAGCGCACTATGTGGATTTTCATCTGGACGATCTGCCCGTATTTGGTTCCGGCAAATCGTGCAAGTATATGGGGCTCGATGTGCAATGCGGTCCGCGCGGGTTGAAGGGGCTTCCCGACAATCTGTATCACAACAACGGGGACGGAACCTTCACTGACGTTGCGAAGAAGGCTGGCGTCGACGATCCGGAGCGACGCTACGGCCTGACGTCCATCTGGTCGGATTTCGACAACGACGGAAAGCTCGATCTATTTGTGACGAATGATGGCCAGGCGAACTATTTGTACCGCGGCGATGGGGCGGGAAAATTTGAAGATGTCGCCCTCACTTCCGGCGTAGCTGCGAACGAAGACGGATTCGAACAGGCCAACATGGGAGTCGCTTTCGGCGACTATACGCATACCGGGCGCATGTCGCTGCTGCTTTCGCATTTCGACATCGAGTATGCCGCCCTCTATCGTAACGATGGAGGCATGAACTTTACCGACACCTCCATCGCTTCGGGCATAGCCCGCGGCACGCAAGGCTATGTGGGCTGGGGCGACGCGTTCGTCGATTTCGACAATGACGGCTGGCAGGATTTCTTCCTGGTGAACGGACATGTGTATCCGCAGGTGGACAGCGCGCATCGGGCCACCCGCTATCTGGAGCCGAAGCTGCTGTTCCTCAATCAGAGGAACGGAACTTTCAGGAACGTCAGCAAACTGGCTGGCGACGCGCTTCAGATTCCGCAAGTGAGTCGCGGACTTGCGGTGGGCGATCTGTTTAACGACGGAAAGATGGAGGCGGTGGTTGAGAACCTGGTGGGCAATCCGATGATTTTGCGTCCCGAAGGCGGGCCGCAAAACCATTGGGTCAGTTTTCAACTGGAGGGCGTGAAGAGCAATCGTCTAGCTCTGAATGCGCGCGTGCGAGCCACGGCCGGCGACCTGGTGCAACTGGGCGAAGTGGTGAGCGGTGGCAGCTACTTATCGCAGCACGATCTGCGGCTGCACTTCGGACTGGGCACCCACGAACGTCTCGATCAGGTTGAAATCTTGTGGCCGAATGGGAAAAAAGAGATACTCACCAATCTTGCTGCCGATCGATTTTATGTAGTGCGCGAAGGGCAGGGAGTCGTCTCCAGCAAACCATCCGAGCACCGCGTGAAGCTTCCTTAAATATGGCGATCGGGGCAACCGCCAATCATCTTCGTGCAGTCCTGCTGCTGGTGCTGTGTGGCGCCGGAGTCGCTGCGGTTCGGGCGCAAAACACGAGCCATCCCGCGGAGTCGCCCCTGATGCGGCAAGTCCAACATGCGCTCACCCTCGCCGAGCACGGCGACCGGCAGGGGGCAATGAATCTTACCCTCGGATTGCTTCAACAACATCCGGACTTTGCTCCGGCACTGAAGCTGAAAGGCATGTTGCTCGAGGAGGCTGGGCATACCTCCGAAGCGGCGATCGCCTATGAACAAGCCCTGAAGTTCGCTCCGAATGATGGGGATCTTCTCCTGAAAGTGGGCATTGCCAGGCTGGCTACCGGACAAAAAGAGGAAGCCCTCAAGCTGCTGGAGCACTGCGTCCGGATTCTTCCCGGCGATGGAGATGCGCAGTTTTATCTTGCCCAGGCTTATCACTTGAATGGGCAGGATGACCTGGCTCTGCGTGCCATCCGGCAGAGTTTGAAGGCGGAACCCGACAATATTTCGGTGTGGCAGAAATATGGAGAACTGCTGTGCGGGACGGGGGACTACGCCGGGGGTCTGAAGTGGCTGCTCAAAGCTCAGCGTTCCGACGGCACGCTGCCGCGCATCGACTACGATATTGCCGCTGCGGACTACAAATTAATGGATCTTGCGGGTGCCGCTCAATATGCCGCCCGCGCGGTTCAATCTCAAGCGAATGACGTGACGGCTTTGCGCCTGCTGGCGACCTCGAATGGGTCGCTCGCCAAATGGGAAGACGCTAGGAACGCGTACGAACGCTTACTCGCGATCAAGCCGGACGACGTCGAGGCATTGCTGGGACTTGGGCAATGCCAACTGGAACTGAAGAACTATTCCGCAGCTGTCGATCGGCTGCAATCGGCGTTGCGGCTCGACCCGACACGACTGCTGGCACATTTCTATCTGTCACGCGCGTATGCAGCGATGGGCCGGACGGAGGACGCGGAGCACGAGGCAGCACTGCATCAGTTGATGACGGAGCAGATCACCTTCGTACGCTCCGTGGAGAGCGATGAGCGCGAGAGTCCGATCAAAGCGCAGGCCCGCAACTTGCTGGTCGAGCATCGCGAGGCGGATGCGTTGCAGTTGTACCGCGAACACTTCAAGGGCACTGCCGCTACTACCGCGGATGCCTACGTGTTCGTCGGGAAGCTGTATCTCTTCATGGGACAGACCGAGGCTGGACTACGCAGCCTTCATCACGCGCTGGAAATACAGCCGACCGTCCGGGGCGCCCACACCTATCAAGGAATTCTGGCATTGAAACAGGGCGACCTGAACGGGGCTGAGCATGAATTTCAGGCGGAACTCAGAAACGATCCGAATTATCAACTGGCGATTGCCGAGATAGGCGAGGTACGGTACCACCAGGGGAACTATTCGGATGCGGCGGAGCAGCTGGCGAAATCCAGAACGCTGACGCCCGAATTGCTCTACATGCTTTGCGATTCCTACTTCCGGATTGGCAAGGTATCGGATGCCGACTTGACCGCCGAAACGGTTGCGGCGTACGGAAGAAACAATCCTCAAATCATGAAAGATCTGATCGGACTTCTCCTGCGAAACGGGCAAAACGAACTGGCACAGCGTTTGTCGGATTCTGTTGAGCAGAAATAGCAATCTTACGGCCCGCTCTCCGTCACGGTCAGGACCTGGTCTACCTTGACGTTCTTCAGAACCTGTTGGATGCCGCTTGGCCAAGTGATCTCCAGCGTATCGATGACACCGGCCGAGCCCAGCCCGAAGTGCACGCGCTTATCGCTGGAAGAGTTGTAGCTAATGGCCGTTGTCGCCTGGTTGTACTGGACGCCGAGGGATGTGGTTACTTTTATCTTCGCTCCCAGACCGTCGCGGTTGGATTTGACGCCTATCAGTTTCACAAGGATCCAGTGGTTTTGGTTGCTGGAACGGTTTATCCATATTTCTGGGGGGCCGTTCAAAACGGTCACGACCGCATCGACCCGCCCATCGTTGTTGAGGTCGCCGAAGGCCGCGCCGCGATGCGGCGCAGGAACTGAGAACGACGCGCCGGCCTGCGAACTGATATCCTCGAAGCTCAGGCCGCTTTTGTTGTGAAAAATGCGATTGGGAAGCGGAAAGGACCTGTGCGCCAGTTCCATTGCATTGTCAAGAATGTCGGCGTTGGCAGTGAAAAGGTCCTTGTTGCCGTCATTGTCGAAATCGAAAACGCCCACTCCCCATGCGGTTGAGCGGCTAGTCAGGGCACTCAGCCCCACGGATGCGGTGACATCCTGGAACTGACCGTCGCCAAGATTCCGATAGAGGGGAAAGCCTTCTCCGAACATTGCCGTTTCGAAGATGTCAGGCCTTCCATCGTTGTCGAGGTCGCGGAAATCTGCGCCCATCCCAGCGATGGCTTTGCCGAATGCGTTGTACGCAACCCCGGCGAGGAGCGCGACATTGGTGAACGTTCCATCCCGGTTGTTGTGAAGAAGATAGTTCTCGAAAGTATCATTCGACACGAAGATGTCGGTGAATCCATCGTTGTCGTAATCGGCGAATGCTAAACCCATCCCTTTGCCCACATATTTGGAAATGTGGGACTGCTCCGAGACGTCGGTAAAGGTGCCATCGCCGTTGTTGCGATAAAGAATGTTCGGCGTTCCCAGAAAATCGACCGGCGAGCAATACGCGGCAAGTCCTTGCTGCACGCAGGGAGTCGCGGTCTTGATGCTGTAATTGAGGTAGTTCACGACGAAAAGGTCGAGCCGGCCATCGTTGTTGTAGTCGAACCATCCCGCAGCGACGGACCACGTCTTACCGAGCTTGGGAACCATGCCTCCGACTCCCGCTTTTTCGGTTACATCGGTGAATGTGCCGTCTCCATTGTTGTGGAAGAGTTGGTTGCGGTTGACTCCGGTCACGTAGAGATCAACGAATCCATCATTGTCGTAGTCTCCAGCGGCAACTCCCATCGAATAGCCGACGCCCTGCAGCCCGGCTTTTTCGGTTACATCGGTGAAGGTGCCGTCCCCATTGTTGCGGAAGAGGCGGTTCCAGTAGCTCGGGTCGGTCTTTTCCAGCGACGGGATCGCCGCACCATTGGTAAAGAAGATGTCAAGAAAACCGTCGTTGTTGTAGTCGAAGACGGCGACCCCGCCCACCATGGTTTCAAACGTATATCGTTGGGGACTGACGCTGTTTTTGAGCTTGAATTTGATCTTCGATCGTTCGATGACGTTTTCAAACTGGATCGTCGATGCGGCCGGCCCTACTGTCTTCGTAGATGCTTTGCCGGAGGCCGCTGGGCGGGGCGTTGCTTGATGGGGGGCAGACGTGGCCGGCGTTGGAGGGGATGCCTGCGCAAACATCCGGAGGGCACCACACAGCAGGCAAAATGCCACCTGGGCCATGAGGTTCCCGCGCAAGAGTGTTTTGAAGTCGGTCACGCGAGTCGATTGTTCACTGCTCCGTGACATCGATCATATTGTCATCGGCGTTGCGGTCGATGAGCTTATTGTAAGGATCAATGCCCGCTAGAGTTGGCTTTTCGTCGACCACGACGACGAAGGTCTTATGGGGCTCGCTGATCTTTTCCTTCCTGAGGTAGAGAGGCTTTTCCTGATCTTTCTTGCCGCTGAAGACGCCGATCTCAATGTAGTCGGCGAGGGGCATGGGCGTCTCCGCGCCATTGCCGTCGGCTTGCATCTTGCGAGCCTCAACCTCAAGCGTGACCTTGTATTTTCCGTCGGGAGTCTTCAGCGAGGTTGCCGAGACGGTCTTGTTGTCGTAGAGCACGATGCGGTTGAAGCCGTCGTCGACCAGATATTGGAGTTCCGGCGGAGTCTGGGCGCGAATGGCGTCGACTAGCATACGGGTATCCGGATATGGAGTGTTGCTAGGCACGGAGGCCTGGGTACCGTTGTTGGCGTCGATCTGGTTGTTGGCATTCGCGTAACGGTACTGCATGAGAAAGTTGTGGAGCGCGAGATTGAGTTTGTCTTCGCCGATATAGTCCGCCAGCGTATAGAGAATCTGGCCGCCCTTCTGGTACCAGACGTATTGCTCGCGCTGCACGAGGGCGAGTGGCGGTTCGTGGCGGACCTCGCCGGCGCGGCCGCGCAGATAGCCATCGAGTTCGTGGCGGAGGAATCGATGCATTAGATCACGGCCGTACTTGTGTGCCATTACCTGCAAGGCAGAGTACTCGGCCAAGCTTTCCGACATCATGTTGGAACCTTCGGCGTCGGCACCAATCAACTGGTGGGCCCACCATTGATGGCCGAGTTCGTGGGCTGTCACAAAATAGGTGAAGTCGATGTCAGTTGGCTTGATGACGCGGCTGATGAAGCCGATGCCCTCCGAGTAAGGAATCGTGTTGGGAAACGACTGGGCGAAGGTGCGGTAGCGGGGAAATTCGAAGATTCGGAACTGCTTGAACTGGTAGGGGCTGAAGGTCTTTTGATAGTAGTCGAGGCCGGCGCGGGAACTGGCCAGCATGTCGTCGATGTCGTAGGTATGCGCGGGGTCGTAATACACCTCTAGCGACACATCGCCGTTGGGCCCGTGGTACATCTCTTTCCGCGACTGGTAGCGAGCAGAAATATACGAGAAGAAATCCAGGATGTGTGTCGAGCCCATGCTGTATTCGAAGTAGCGGCGACCCTTGTCCTGCCATTCGCGCTGGAGGTATCCGGGTGCCACGGCAATCTGGTCCGCTGAGGTGCTGACTACAGTGTGATACGTGATCCAGTCGGATTCTCCGCGGAAGAAGACGTTGTTCAGGTCGTGGGCGGGATCGCCGCGGTGCGCCATCTCTTCAAGAGCCGGGAGATGCTCTTCGCGGCGCCGGCGTGGGTCGTCGAGTTCGATGCCGGTGTTGTAGCCGATGTAAGGAACGTAGTCCGAGTCAAAAAAAGTGCCGTTATAGGCGAGTTCAGGGAGTTCGTTGCCGTCGCGGAAGCCACGTGTCTGGTGGCCCACATTGCACGTGAGCGTGACCGTCTGGCCCGGTGCCAATGGCGGGTCGAGCGCGTAGATCGAGTACAGGTTGCGGGGCGCGGCACTGACGAGGTGGAATGTGCGGTCGAACTGGACGTTTGTGACCGATTTCTTCTGGTCGGTGATATGGATTTGTGCGATCGGTTGGTTGGTTTTGTTCTCGAGAGTCATCCGAACGCTTCCGTCGAAGGAACGGCGCTCGGGATAGATATTGATGGTGGCATCGACGGCGGTGACTTTGGGCTGTTCCAGATTTTCGTACTTCTTGAATTGGCGTTCGTAGTCGGCCTGGATGCCCCGGCGTGCTTTCGAGTCGAGGTATTCATTCAGGACGTGAGCGTTGTAGAAGTACCAGGAGCCTGCGCCCACTGCCATGATCGCGAACAGCAGCGCGGCTGGAATGAGCCGCGGCGCACGCTGAAGGGCGAGACGGATGCGGGCGCGAAATGAGTCCTCGGCGCCGCGGCGTGCAAAGGCGATGGAGACCACGCCTAAGAGAGCACAAATCGAGAACCAGTACGTAATCGACCAGAAAAGCGCCGGCACGAAATGTCCGTAGCTGTTCATGTCTGAATAGATGTAGGCAGGGGTCTGGCCGATGAGGTAGAGCGTATTCTCCCAACCGAAGTTGTAGAGAACCGGCATCAATACGAAGGCGCCCAGCAGGATGGCGTAGCCGACGAACTTGTTCGAGACCACGGTCTGGACAAATAGTGCGAGCAAGATGAAGGTAAGGACCTGCGGGAAGGTCACTACGTAGAGCTCCTTCAAGTACTGAAGGAATTCATAGTGGTAGTAGCCCGCGATGGTTTGCATCACGACGCCGATGAGCATGGCGAAGGCGAGGAGGATGAGTTCGACGACGACGATAGCGGTGAGACGTGAGAACCAGTCGGTCGACTCACGCATGGGCAGAGCGTCGTGGATGCCGTCGAAATGATTGTCGCGCTCGCGCCAGAGCAGTTCAGCGGCATAGAGGCCCGCGACAATAAAAAGGAAAAGAAGAGCGCTGCCCTCGACGGCCTGGACCATGAGGTAGGTGACCGGCCATACGTTCTGTTCGGCGACACGGCCCGCGAAATAGCCATTATTCACGCCGAAGGCGACGATGAGGGCGACGAGAGCCCAGAAGGGGATGTCGCGAAAAATGCTCCGCATCCGGAGACGCGAGAGTGAGAGGTATTGAGCGAAGGTGGTGGAGGCCGTAAAAGACTGATGGGCGTGTGGGAGTTGACCGGGCACGAGGGAGCGGACGGGTTGGGCCTCCGTGAGTTCCTGCTGCTGGGCCCTGGCGGCGCGGCGTCCTTGGGAGCGAGCTGTGAGCGCTTCCACCGACATGGGAAAGAGGGCCCAGACCAAAATCAGCGACACGACGCCAACGCCAATCCAGAGGATACGGTTATAGAGGAACACTCCGTTGAGAAGAGCGGGCGACCACGAGACGAATAGCGTGTTTTTTTCGATCACGGTCCAATAGCGGGTGACGTTGTTGAACAGGATGATGCCGATGGGATCGAAAATACTGGACCAGAAACGTTCCAGGGAACGAGTGGCAACAAATACGGTCAAGCCGATGACGTAGATCATGAACAGGGCGACGCCCTGCAGATAGACGATGAAGATTTTGCGAGTGAGGGCGGAGACTGCGAAGAACAGGGAACCGATAAAGAAGATCTGAACGACAAGAATGGAGAGAAAAGGGTGAAGATAGGCCCAGAGATGATTGGGCGCGATGCGAGTGTGGTCCGCCCAAGGGGCGAACGTGCCGAGGAACGTGCCGAGCATCATGCCGGAGAAGGCGAAAACAGTAGTGACGAAGGAACCGGCCCACCGTCCGCCGAGGTAGGCGAACTTAGAGATCGGCTGGGTGAACAGTATCTGGTAGGTATCGCGCTGGAAGTCGCGGAGAATCGAGGTACCGAAAATGGCGGCAATGACGATGATGCCGAAGAGCGCGGCGCCGATGTCGTTGAATGCGTTGGCATACGCGGAATTCAGCAGGACCTTGCCATTGCCGTTTCCGAGCGGGCCAAAGCTTTCCGACGCCACGTTGAGGAAGGAAAACACGAGCCAGAGCAGAAAATACATGTACGTCGAGAGGCTCTTGAAGCGGAACCTCAGCTCGAAGGTGAAGAACTCCCAAAAGAGTGCCATGTTGGATTCCTCCAGTTTCGAGTCTTAATTCACCAGCGGACGCTTGGTCTGCTGCGACAGGTTGAGGAAATACACGTCTTCCAAATCGGACTCGACGGGGACGAAGCCGTCGCCGGGAGAGCTATCGGCGTACACCCGAACCTCGTGCCGTCCGCCGACCAGATGAGTGGAGATGACGTGAAGCGATGTTTCGATGGCGCGCACTTCCTCACCGGTCGCGACTACTTTCGACCAAATCTTGCCATTGAGGGCTGCGATGGTTTCAGCGGGCGCACCCTCCAGCAATAGTTCGCCGGAAGCGATGATCGCCATGCGGGGACAGAGTTGGCGAACGTCGTCCACGATGTGAGTGGAGAGGATGACCGTGCGGTCACTTCCGAGAGACGAGAGCAGGTTCAGGAAGCGATTGCGCTCCGCGGGATCAAGCCCGGCGGTGGGTTCGTCGACAATGATCAGCCGCGGATTGCCCAGCAAGGCTTGCGCGATGCCGAAACGTTGCTTCATGCCGCCAGAATAAGTGGAGAGGGCTTTCTTGCGAGAATCCCAGAGATTGGTCTGCTGGAGGAGCGTGTCGACAGTTTCCTTACGCTCTGACGAGGAGGTCATCCCTTTCATAACCGCAAGATGATGAAGCATGTCCAGCGCGGATATTTTGGGATAGACGCCGAACTCCTGCGGCAGGTAGCCAAGGATACGGCGCACTTGATCTTTTTCGCGCAGCACGTCGATGCCATCGAGGTTGATGGTGCCGGAGTCCGGATCCTGCAGCGTGGCAATGGTGCGCATCAGCGAACTCTTTCCGGCGCCGTTTGGTCCCACCAGACCGAACATGCTGTTGCCAATCGAGAGTGAAAGATTCTTGAGCGCCTTTACTCCGTTCGGATAAGTCTTGGAAAGACCATTGATCGTGAGTGCCACGCTACCTCCGAGATTTAAGAATCGGTCTGGGAACCGCGCAGTCCGCCTCGTAAGCGAACATGGGGAGCTATTCTACTATCACTTGTCGCGGAGCAAGGATCGTTCGATAACGGCGAGGGTCGCCCTGGAGTTGTCTTTCGGTCGGCGTTGGGGACCGAAATACCTCATCCTTATGTATTGTGCTGTCCGGTAGTGGACAAGTGGGTCCGGCAGTGGACACCGGGCGTCTGCCGATGGCGCTCCTATATGGACCTATGTTGCTGTGCATGCATCACTTAGAGCATTCCGGGGTGTGGAAGGCAAGTTGCCATCGAGAGTTCGATGGATATCGCACGGCCGGAATTCAAGCGTCAGAAATTACGTCGCCAGATTGTGTTAGGGGCCATCGGCCTCGTAGTCGTCGTAGCGTTGACCGTTGGCGTCTCGCGGCTGAGGCCGGCAGCACCCTCAGTCGAACGCGGAACGGTGTGGACCGACACCGTGAAACACGGGTCGATGCTTCGCCAGGTGCGAGGGCCGGGCTCTCTGGTTCCCAGCCAGGAAGCGGTTCGGCAGATTCCCGCTGAAACTGAGGCGACGGTAGTGCGCATCCGCATGCTGCCGGGTTCGCAGGTCAAAGCGGATGACATTCTTCTCGAGATGAGCAATCCCCAGGTGGAACAGGCGGCCGTTGACGCCGACCTGCAGCTCAGGGCCGCAGAGGCCGAATACCAGAGCTTCAAGGTCAAGCTTGACAGCGACATGATGACTCAGAAGGCCGGCGCTGCAACCGTGAACGCAGACTACAGTCAGGCGCAGCGACAAGCGGATACCGACAAGGCGCTTTACGACTTGGGAGTGATTTCAGGCTTGGCCTACAAAGCGTCCAAGGGCAAAGCGGACGAACTCACTACCAGAAACGACTTGGAAGAGCAGCGGCTGGTGATCAACAAAAAAGCGATCGACACGCAACTGGCGCAGGAACAGGCGAAGGTGGACCAGGCGCGAACCTTGGCAGGTCTCAAGAAGAAGCAGTTGGAAGCTCTGAAAGTACGGGCTGGAATTAACGGCGTGCTGGTAGATCTGCCTCTGCAGGTGGGGCAACACGTTCAACCGGGAGCGATGCTCGCGAAGGTGGTCGAGCCGAACCATCTGATGGCGACCTTGAAGATCGCGGAAACTCAAGCGCGGGACGTGCGGGATGGTGAACCGGCGGCAATCGACACGCACAACGGGATCATTAACGGAACTGTGATGCGCGTCGATCCAGCTGTGCAAAACGGAACGGTGACCGTCGACGTCAAACTAACAGGGCAACTGCCCGAGGGGGCGCGACCAGATTTGAGCGTGGATGGGACCATCGATCTGGAACGGCTCGACAATATTCTCTATGTGGGGCGTCCCGCGTTTGGGCAGGAGAACAGCACGATCAGTTTGTTCAAGCTGGATCCAGACGGCAAAGAGGCGTCACGAGTGCCGGTGAAGGTGGGACGGGAATCGGTGAATTCGATTCAAGTTTTCGAAGGCCTGCACGAAGGAGACACCGTTATCCTTTCTGACATGTCCCGGTGGGATAAGACGGATCGCATCCGTTTAGAGTAGCGACCGCAGCTTAGGAACGAAATCCAACATATCGAGGCAAGAATCCATGACTGAAACAGGGCAGCCGTTGATCCAGATTCAGGATCTGACCAAAGTCTTCTATACCGACGAAATTGAAACTCACGCGCTTTCCGGCGTGCATCTCTCGATTGCGAAAGGGGAGTATGTGGCGATGTCGGGACCTTCCGGTTGCGGCAAGTCGACGTTGCTCTCCATCATCGGATTGCTGGATACGCCGACGGCGGGGAGCTACTCGCTGAACAGTAAATCGGTGGAGAATCTCGATTTTGCCGAGCGTTCGCGCATCCGCAACCAGGAGATCGGCTTCATCTTTCAGAGTTTCAACCTGATTGGCGATCTCACGGTGTATGAGAATGTCGAGCTACCGCTCACCTACCGGCAGAGAATGCCTGCGGCCGACCGGAAGGCGCGGGTCATGGAAGCGCTGGAACGCGTGGGTATGGCGCACCGCGTCCGGCACTATCCTTCACAACTTTCCGGCGGTCAGCAGCAGCGTGTTGCTGTGGCGCGCGCCTTGGGAGGCAAGCCCTCCATCCTGCTGGCGGACGAGCCCACTGGAAATTTGGATTCGCGCAACGGCGAAGCAGTGATGGAGTTGCTGCAGAACCTGCACCGGGAAGGCGCGACGATCTGCATGGTGACGCACGATCCGCGGTTTGCGAAGCACGCGCAACGCGAAGTGCATTTGTTCGACGGCAAGGTTGTGGCGGAAGAAGAGCTGCAGAAACTGATGGCTGACGCGCACGCGTGAACGACGTGTGATTCGCTATGAACAGCCTGGTTCAGAATTTTCGTTACGCGCTGCGCCAGCTGCGCAAAAGCCCTGGGTTCACGACCATCGCTGTGTTGACCCTTGCCCTGGGAATCGGTGCGAATACGGCCGTGTTCAGCGTAATGAACTCCGTCTTATCTCGCATGCTTCCAGTGCGCGATCCGGGGCGTCTTTACTACCTGCAGATCGCCAGCGGGAACCAGCCGCCGGGCGCAAGTAATACAGGCAACAGTGACACGTCGTTCTCAGAGCCAGTATTCGAGGCGCTTCGCCAGCGCAATGATGTCTTGGACGACGTGATCGCGTATGTTCCCCTCGGCATTGGCAAAGTCGCCGTGCGGTATGGAGCCATGCCGGAGGAGGCGAACGGCGATGAAGTCAGCGGAAATTTCTTTTCGAGCTTAACCGCGGGAATTGCCCTTGGTCGTGGTTTTGCTCTCGAAGACGAGAAAGATCACGCCCCGGTGAGCGTCATCAGTTACGACTATTGGACGCGCCGTTTTGCACGGGACCCCGCCGTCCTCGGCGCGACGTTATTCGTCAAGAATGTGCCTTTCACGATTGTCGGCATTGGTGCGCGTGGGTTTCGCGGAGTCGAAGCAGGCAGTTCGACGGATTTTTGGGTTCCCCTGCAAAACAGAGCGGAACTGAATGCGTGGGGCACTCCAGGAAGCGTCAATAGCCTCTATGGAAAGCCGCGATGGTGGTGCCTCCCGCTCATGGCGCGGCTCAAGCCACATGTCTCGCCAGAGCAGGCGGGGATGGCCCTGCAGTCCACCTTCGGCGAAGCGGCCAAGATCGGAGTCGGAACCATTGACCCGAAGAAGTGGAAGCCGCTACTGAATTTCGATCCGGCCAAAGGGATCCAAGGCTACAACCAGCAGTTCCGTGAGCCAGTGCGGATCTTGATGGGCCTGGTGCTCTTGGTTCTGCTGATTGCGTGTACCAACGTCGCTCTGCTGATTATGGCGCGCAATGAAGCGCGGCGACGGGAGTTCAGCCTGCGAATGGCAATTGGAGCAGCAAGAGCGCATCTGTTTCGGCAACTCCTGACAGAGAGTTCGCTCCTGGTGATCGCGGGCGCGGCCCTCGGCTGGGTATTTGCCGTCTTCGCTACGAGCGCTTTGGCCGATTGGTCAGGAATCGAGACGGGCCTCGACCCTGACCGTAACGTGCTGATCTTTACTCTTGCGATTTCGGTGGTCAGCGCGCTGGCCTTCAGTGTCGCTCCGCTGTGGGTTGCCTTGCGGATTCCAGTTTCGGGGGTGCTGCGGGCGACTGCAACCAATATCACTCAGGACCGGCGCCGTGCACTGGGCGGCAGAGTGCTCATGGCTTCGCAGGTGGCAATTTGTCTGTTGCTCCTGATCGCTGCCGGGCTTCTCATTCGCACTCTTCGAAACTACGAGACTCAGGATCTGGGAATGCGCGCGGACGGACTTCTGGTTTTTGGAATCACGCCGCAGCGCGCGCAGAGTTCCCAGGAGACGCTGGCGTTTTATCGCACTCTGCTTGAGCGCATTCACGCTTTGCCGGGCGTGGAATCCGCGACGGTCATGGACAATCGCCTCGGCTCGGGTTGGAGCAACAATAATGATGATCCCGTCGACGGAGTTAGCCTCGCGGCGAAATTTGGTCCCCAGTCAATCGTGCGGAGCAACAATGTTGGTCCGGATTACTTCCATGTCCTTGGAGTCCCAATTCTCGAAGGCCGGGACCTCGCCGACACCGACACTCCGACTTCTCTTCCCGTCGTAGTGGTGAATGAAACGTTTGTGAAGCGGTTTCTGCCGAATACGAATCCGCTGGGCCACAAGGTTCGCGATAACCGAACGATCGTGGGCGTTGTGAAAGACAGTCGATACACGCGCGTCGATGAGCCGCCCATGCCGATGGCCTACTACGCTGCGTTCCAAGGTCTCAATGTCGGGGACACGCTGCATGTCGAGGTGAGGGTGAATGGCGAGCCGATGAGCGTTCTTCCCTCGATCCGGCAGGTGGTTCACGACATGGATCCCAATGTCCCGCTGGAGAAGCCCATCACGCAGCATGCGCAATTTGAGGAATCTTATGCGGGGCCGACTATGTTCGCACGGCTGGGAGGATTCTTCGGCGGGCTGGCTGCGTTGCTGGTGGCGACTGGGCTCTACGGTACCTTGTCGTACCGAACGAATCGGCGCACAACCGAGATTGGAACACGCATGGCGCTTGGAGCTCCACGGGGCCGTGTGCTGTGGATGATCATGCGGGAAAGTCTTCTGATCAGCGGTGCCGGCGCGGCGGTCGGATTTGCCCTGGCATTTTTCTGCGCCCGTCTACTGAAGTCGATGCTTTACCAGTTGTCCCCACTTGATGCTGTGAGCTTCGGGCTTGCAACGTGTTGTGTTGTGAGCGTTGGGTGCATTGCCGCATTTCTGCCTTCGTGGCGGGCAGCGAAAGTCGATCCCATGGTGGCATTGAGGTACGAGTAGTGGGAGGCGAACGATGAACGGGTTGTTGCAGGACCTTCGCTATGCGGCGCGGCAGTTGCGCAAGAGCCCCGGCTTCACGACTGTGGCTGTGCTGACCGTTGCGTTGGGGATTGGCGTAAATGTTGCCACGTTCAGTTTCGTGGACGAACTGTGGTTGCATCCGATGCCGGTACGAAATGCGAACCGTCTAGTGCGCATCTTTACCAGCAATCCCAGCAGCCAGGGGGAAATCGAGCGCGGCTACAGTTCATACCCTGACTTTCTGGACCTTCGCGCCAATTCCAGGACACTTGCGGGAGTGGCGGCTCTCGACAATCGTGGGGCGCAGGTGGATGACGGCGTGCAGAACAGGTTGGTGTCAGCGGCAGTGGTGTCGGAGAATTTCTTTGAGGTGCTCGAAGCCTCGCCCGCCCTCGGGCGGACGTTCACCGAAAAGGAGTTTCAGAATTCGCAAGTACCGTCGGTTGTGATCAGTTACCCATTCTGGCGGCGACAGTTCAATGGCGATACAACACTTCCGGGACGAACGATCATCGTCGACAACCAGCCAGTGACCGTACTGGGTGTTCTGCCGCGAGGGTTCCGAGGTTCCGAGGCCCTGGTTGTGCCGGACCTCTGGATTCCCAAGCCGACCTGGCAGCAACTCACGGGTGAGCGCGAAAAGCAGACCATCCGGGGATCGCGCCAATACGAACTGTTCGGGCGATTGCGGGAGGGCGTCATTCTGCAACAAGCCAAAGCAGAATTGGGAACTGTGGCTGCCGCATTGGCCCGTTCTCATCCGGAGTCGGATGCTGGACGCAGAATGACGATCGTTGCAGAAGATGAAACGCGAGGTGGAGTCGCGAACATCGGCTTGGCACTGCTGGGCATAGCGGTATTGGTGCTGTTGGTCGCGTGCGCCAACGTGGCTGGTCTCTTGATTGCGCGCGGGGAGTATCGGCGGAAAGAGATTGCAACGCGGTTAGCGTTGGGCGCTTCGCGAGGAAAGGTCGTTCGCCAGTTGCTCGCCGAGACCGCCTTGCTGGCAACAGCGGCCACGGTGACAGCATTGTTTTTCGGAAGAGTTGTGCTCAATGAACTCCCGACCTTGTTGCCGCAGACTAGCTTTCCCATCTTCGTAGACGCCCATCTGAACTCGCGTGCTCTGCTATTTGCTCTGGCGACGGCGATCGCCTCCTTGTTCCTTTTCGGGTTGGTTCCGGCACTACAGGCCACAAACGTCGGCCCGGCCGCCATGCTCAAGCAATCCGGCGCAGCAACCGGAACCGGACGCCGGAGATTGAGAAGCGCTCTTATCGTCACGCAGGTTGCGTTGTCGCTGGTGATGGTCGTGTGCAGCGGTCTGCTCGCACGGTCGGTAATAAAGGCGCTGGCTCTCGACCCGGGGTTCAATGCCCATCAGAACATGCTGATCATGGAGTTGGTGCCGGATTTCGGTACGAAGAGCGAGGAAGGCAGCAAGGCATTCGTGCGCGAGGCGTGCCGAAGGCTGCAGGCGCTACCCGGAGTGACCGCAACTACTACCGCGATGCGGTTTCCCTTCGGGATGAGTGGCGGCGGTGCGACACGCAAAGTATTTCTTGGGAACCTGGCAAGCGCGGGAGCTGAAGTCGCCACCATCAATTTTGACCCTGTGGGGGAAGGATACTTTTCAGCGTTGGGTACCCGACTTGTGCGTGGCCGCGCCATCGAGCAGCACGACTTGGATGTGAGTGCCCATGTGATGGTGGTGAATCAAGCCATGGCAAACCGTTTCTGGCCCAATGGGAACCCCGTGGGGCAACGACTTCGCCTGGGCCGGCCAGACGGAGATGAGTACGAAGTAATCGGAGTCGCGGAAGACGGGAAATACAACGATGTGCGAGAAGACCGGATGCCCTACCTGTTTCTGCCCATGAAGAGCGACGAATACGGCGAACTGGCGATGGCAGTGAAAACCAGCGTCGATCCGGAGGTACTGGCCCCTGCGGTGCGAAAAGTGCTGCGCGAACTCAACCGCGGAGTGCCCATTGTTTCTCTCGTGACATTGCGAGAGCACATGCGGGAGGCGCTCTACGAAGAGCGAGTCATGGCGGGACTGATTGGAGTGATGGCCGGATTGGGCCTTCTGCTGGCGGCGGTCGGGATCTATGGACTGATGGCCTTTCTGGTGGGGCGGCGCATCCCGGAGATCGGTCTCCGAATGGCCTTGGGAGCACAGCGCGGAGGAATTTTCCGGCTGGTGATCGGACAGGCTCTGCGGCTGACAGCAATCGGCACGGTGATTGGCATAGCGGGCGCTATTGCGGCGGCGCAAGCGGTGCGCAGCTTGCTGTTTGGAGTCGCGCCAACCGACGTATTCACGATTGCCATCGCGGTTGCCGTGCTGGCAGCGGTCGCATTCACAGCAGCGGCAGTGCCTGCACTGGGTGCGGCCAAGGTCGATCCCATGGTGGCCCTGAGGTATGAGTAGTGGGAGGCGAACGATGAACGGGTTGCTGCAGGACCTTCGCTATGCGGTGCGGCAGGTGCGCAAGAGCCCAGCCTTTTTCTCGGTCGTCGTGTTGACGCTTGGGCTGGGCATTGGAGCCAACACAGCCATTTTCAGCATGGTGGATTGGCTGGTGCTGCGGTCGTTGCCGATCAAGGATCCGCAGCAGATGCATTTTCTGGTTTTTACACGGCCGGGCGCCAATTCCGAACTTCAGTTCTCGTATCCCGAATTTGCAGATATTCAAAAGCAGACCACGGATTTGTTTTCGGGCATAACGCCATTCATCTTTGGGGGGTTGGCGGGCGAGCAGAATTCGCAGAGTGGCTTGACCGCAGACGGTGTGACCAAGCCAGTTCAGACGGCTTATGTGGGCGGCGACTTCTTCTCGCTGCTGGGCATTGCGCCCGCCACGGGCCGCTTCATTTTGAGCACCGAGGGAAGGGCCGCGGGCGCGGACCCGGTTGTCGTTCTGAGTTACAGCTATTGGCAGACTCGCTTTTCCGGTGATCCCGCGATTGCGGGGAAAGCGGTTTCAATCAACGGTCACGCTGTCACCATCGTTGGTGTGGCGCCGGTGGGTTTTCTTGGGCCGACTCCGCTTCTCAATATCCAGGCTTATCTTCCGCTGAGCATGTTCCTGATTGAGAGAGGAGTTGCGGGCGACTTCATGGCCAATCCCAGCACCCGCAGTATGCTCGCACTGGCGCGAGTAAAACCCGGAGCGAATTCGAAACAAATCCAGTCCGAGATCGCCGTTGTGGGCCAGCGCCTGCTAAAGCAATATCCCAGAGATCGCGGAATTGGCGAATTGCAGGCCCGTCCATTGCGGCCGCCAGGAATCATGGGTGGAGCGACGAATCCCTTTCCGAAGCTGGCGGCTCTGTTTCTGACTCTTGCTGCCCTGGTGCTGGCTCTGGCGTGCGTGAACGTTGCAAATCTGTTTCTGGTTCGAGCGGGAGCACGGCAGCGCGAGATGGCGGTGCGCGCTGCGCTGGGCGCCGGAACTGGCCGGCTCGTTCGCCAACTGTTCACCGAGAGTCTGGTTGTGGCAGCTCTCAGCTGCGGTTTGGGAGTAGTGCTGGGATTGTCCGCATCGCGCCTGCTGGGTTCTGTGAATCTGCAGAGTGAGTTGCCGATCGTGTTTGACTTCGAGTTCAACTGGCGGGTGTTCGCGTATGCCTTCGCAGTCGCAGCGGCGACCGCGGCGTTCGTGGTTGTCGTGCCTGCAGCCCGAATCCGGCATGGCAACTTGCGCGACGTGCTGCACGAAGGCGGACGCACTTCGACGGGAGGACGCCAGCGTTTGCGCGACATCCTGGTCGCCGTCCAGGTTGGCGGGTCGCTGACTCTGCTGATCGTTGCAGGATTGTTTGTCCGCAGTCTTCGCGGCGTCCAGACCGGTGATTTGGGGTTTGATCCTCAGCATGTCCTCAATTTGACGCTCGACCCAAACGAGATCGGTTATACGGAGCAGCAGGGAAGAGCCTTCTATCGCGCGATGCTGGAGCGTGCGCGTGCTCTGCCGGGAGTACAGTCTGCCAGTCTTGCATCCGTGGTTCCGGTGAGCGACTCCGTTCAGGGCAGCGATTTGGTGATTCCCGGATACGCAACCTCTGCAAACCAGGAAGCCCCTCACGCCGAAGACGACGCCGTGTCTTCGGACTACTTCAGCACCATGCGCATCGCGCTGAAACGCGGTCGTGACTTTACCGACGCGGACAATGAAAACGCGCCCCACGTTGCGGTGATCAACCAGGCGATGGCGGAACGCTTTTGGCCGCATCAAGATCCGCTGGGAAAGTCTTTTACGCTGACGTCTGATCTAAAGCATCCCGCCACGATCGTGGGAGTCGTGCAAAACAGCCGAATGAACCAGCTCTATGGGGAATTCGAACCGATCTTTTATCTGCCGGCAGCGCAGAGTTACGCGTCAACCCAGACCCTGCAGATACGCTCGGAACGGAGTGCGCAGGACATGGTCGCCGAAGTACGAACAATCGCGCAGTCACTGGCTCCCGCGATTCCGGTCTACGGCGTGCGCACGATGACGGAAGCCCTTCACGGAGGCAATGGCTTGTTGTTCTTCGAGGTCGGAGCGAGCCTGGCCGCGGCATTGGGATTGCTCGGGCTGATTCTCGCGGTGGTTGGCGTGTACGGAGTGATGTCCTACGCCGTCAGCCAACGTACGCAAGAGATTGGTGTTCGCATGGCGCTGGGCGCCCAGCGTCGCGACATCCTCAGGATGATCGGACGCCGGGGTGCAGTGATTGTTGCAGCGGGCCTGGCCGTTGGCTTGCTCGCTGCGCTCGCCGCGGGACGTCTGGTCAGCGATTTTCTCGTCGGCATTACGCCGAGCGACCCAATTACCTACGTGGGCGTTTCACTTTTGCTGGCCACCATCGCATGCGTGGCTACCTATATACCGACGCGTCGGGCGACCAAGATCGATCCCATGGTGGCGCTGCGCTATGAATAGGAGACGGAGAGCGGAATGACCGGGTTGGTCCAAGATGTTCGTTACGCAGCGCGGCAGCTGCGCAAGAGCCCGGGCTTTGCCTGCACGGCCATCGTGATTCTCGCGCTCGGCATCGGCGGAACGACGGCCATCTTCAGCACGATCAATCCGATCCTGTTCGAGCCGCTGCCATATCCTAATGCCAGCCGGATCATGATGATCTGGTATGCCGGGGAAGATGGCTCCCGCATTCCCCAATCGTTCCACACCTATCGCGAAGTGGCGGAGCGCAGCCGGTCTTTCGATGCGCTCGCCGTGATGAAACCTTGGCAGCCGACCCTTTCCGGAGAGGGTCAGCCGGAGCGTCTTGATGGCCAGCGGGTCAGCTCTGGCTTTTTCCGTTCCCTCGGTGTTTCATCGGCGCGAGGACGAGATTTTCAGGCGTCTGACGATGTGCCGCATGGTCCAGACGTGGTGATCGTCAGCGATGGGCTCTGGCGTAGCCGCCTCGGGGGCGATCGCGCGATCGTTGGAAACCAGATCCGGCTCGACGGCGACAATTACACCGTCATTGGCGTGATGCCGCCCGGGTTTGACAATGTGCTGGCTCCCTCGGCCGAGATCTGGTCACCCCTGCAATATGACGCGGGGAATGTCGCGTCTGCTCAGACCAGGGAATGGGGCCATCATCTGCGGATGGTGGGGCGGGGGCGGGAGGGCGTCAGCGTTGCCCAAGCCCGGAGCGATCTGAAATGGATCGCGCAGACTCCAGTAGCGGAATTTCCGCGGCCTGGTTTTGTGTCCCTGGCGCACGGATTTATCGCGAGCGCGCTGCAGGATGACGTCACGCGCGGCGTCAAGCCGGCGCTGCTTGCTGTTTTCGGGGCGGTGATACTGGTGCTCCTGATCGCTTGCGTGAATGTGACCAACCTTTTGCTGGCACAGAGCGCGCAGCGCCGCAGTGAATTCTCGATGCGGATTGCACTGGGCGCGGGACGACCGCGACTGATCCGCCAACTAATTACCGAGAGTTTGTTGCTCGCCATGTTGGGCGGCGTTCTCGGCATGGTTGTCGCGCAGGTGGGTGTGCGAGCGCTGGTGGCGCTCAGTCCTCCCGGGCTACCGCGGGTGGACGCGATCCATTTAGATGGCACGGTATTCGGATTCGCGCTCGGCATCACGACGCTCATCGGTCTGACAGTGGGGTTGATTCCGGCACGACAAGCGTCCCGCGCCGACCTGCACATAGGCATACAGGAAGGCTCACGCCGGACGGCCGGGACTCATCAGGTCACGAGGCGGGTGTTCGCGGTCGCCGAGATTGCCATTGCGCTGGTGCTGCTGGTGGGTGCGGGACTGCTGCTCCACAGTTTGCGCCGGTTGTTCGCTGTGCCTGTGGGCTTCGACGGTTCCCACTTGCTCACCATGCAGGTGCAAACGTACGGGCGTCGTTATGACGATGATCGCGTGTGTCACCAGTTCTTTGCCCAAGCCCTCGACGCGGTGCGCTCAGTCCCGGGAGTCACCGCGGCCGCTTTCACCAGCCAGTTGCCTCTGAGCGGAGACTCGGATGTGTATGGCGCGCATTTCGAAGGTGACGATCCCGAGCTTGGCTATCCCGTATTCCGTTATGCAGTGACGCCTCGTTATCTCGAAACGCTGGGCATCCCGCTGCGTCGCGGCCGTCTTCTCGGCACTCAGGATACGGCGGGCGCTCCGCGGGTGGTTCTGATCAGTGAGTCACTGGCGAAGCGCAGGTTTCCCGATCAGGACCCGATTGGAAAGCGTGTTCAAGTGGGTGGCGGGGCCAGTGCGACGCTGTTCACCATCGTTGGCGTGGTCGGCGACGTGAGGCAAATGTCGCTCGCGATGAGTGACTCCGACGCGGTCTACGGCACGACAACGCAGTGGCATTGGGCCGACGGAACGCTTTCGCTGACCGTTCGGGCACGCGGCAATGTGGCCGCGCTGACACCCGCCATCAAGAATGCGATTTGGTCGGTGGACAAAGATCAACCGATCGTCCGCGTCGCCGCGATGGACAGCTTAATCGCTGCGTCAGCGGCTGAGAGAAGATTCGTATTGATCCTGTTTGAGGCGTTCGGGCTGGTGTCACTGATATTGGCGGCGACCGGAATTTATGGCGTCCTCTCCGGTGGCGTCACTGAGCGAACCCGCGAGATAGGAGTGAGGTCAGCTTTGGGTGCATCCCGCAGTGACATTCTGACGCTGGTCGTCCGCCAGGGGATGGTTCTCACGGGAATCGGGATTGCGTTGGGACTGCTCGCGGCCGCTGCGGCGAGCCAGGTCCTCTCTACGCTGCTGTTCGACGTGTCGCAACTCGATCCATCGACCTATGTCGGGGTGATTGTGTTGCTGGGCGGTGTATCGATGATCGCGTGTGGAGTGCCGGCGTGGCGTGCGGCGAGGATCGATCCCATGGTGGCGCTGAGATACGAGTAGGAGGTCATGATGAGCCGGCTATTTCAGGATATCCGTTATGCGTTGAGACAGCTTCGCAAGAGCCCTGGGTTCACCGCAGTTGCGGTCATCACGCTGGCGCTGGGGATTGGCGCGAACACCTCCATCTTCAGCGTGGTGAACGGAGTTCTGCTGCGGCCGCTTGCGTTTAAGGATCCGGGACGCCTGGTTCGCGTCTGGCATGTTCCTCCCCCGAAGAGCTTCCCCGGAATGACATTGTTCTCAGTGTCGGCGGCGAATTATAGAGACTGGGAAAACCAGAATCACGTATTCGACAGCATGGCGATTATGACGTACCACGGCTTCACCATGACGGGCGGCGACAAGCCCGAACAGGTGGCCGCCTGTGCTGTATCCGCGGGTTTCTTCTCCACCTTGGGTGTTCCACCCATGCTGGGTCGAGTGTTATCTCCCGACGAGGATCAGGTAGGACATTCGCATGTGGTGGTTCTGAGTCACCGCATGTGGCAGGAACATTTTGGGTCTAATCCTGAGATCGTAGGCCACAACATCAATCTGGATGGCGAAGCCTACCTCGTGGCTGGGGTTATGCCGGAGAGCTTCCGGTTTCCTGATTTCGCCGAGATGTGGACTCCGATGGCGTGGACCGATAAAGAACGCGCGGTGCGCGGCGAGCACCACTACATGGTCATCGCGCGCCTGAGGCCGGGGGTTGAATTGCCGCAGGCGAAGGCTGAGATGAACACGATCTCG
Source organism: uncultured Acidobacteriaceae bacterium (assembly GCA_963706645.1). Taxonomy (GTDB): domain Bacteria; phylum Acidobacteriota; class Terriglobia; order Terriglobales; family Acidobacteriaceae; genus Sulfotelmatobacter. The sequence continues at coordinate 65,405 of CAVPNR010000016.1, read as the reverse complement.
GACCGGCTGCAGCAACTCTATCCCGATGACGACAAGGGATGGGGCGCCACCGTTTTGCCTTTGCACGACGATATGGTGAGCGACGTTCGCACTCCCCTGCTCGTGCTGCTCGGAGCGGTTGCCTTCGTCCTTCTGATTGCGTGCGTGAACGTGGCCAACCTGGCTTTGGCAAAAACTTTCAGCCGCCAGAAAGAGATTGCGATTCGTACGGCGCTGGGCGCCAGTTGGCCGCGCGTCCTGCGGCAACTACTCACCGAGACGGTGCTTCTTGCACTCGCGGGCGGAGCGCTTGGCCTATCCTGCGCTCATTTCGGAATCCGCCTGATCGTGGCTTTTCTAGGCGACAAATTGCCGGGTTTCACGGAGATCACGCTGGATTCGCAGGTCCTCGCATTCACAGCCGTCATTTCGGTTCTCAGCGGGGTTATTGCGGGAGTGCTGCCCGCGGTGCGTCTGGCGCGGAGCAATGTGAGTCAGGTGCTCAAGCAGGGGCTAGGCCGAACCGATGCCGACTCCGGCGGACATCGTACGCGCAGGATCCTCGTTGTGTCGGAGGTTGCGCTCTCACTCATGCTGTCAGTGGGCGCGGGGTTGATGATCCGCAGCTTTCAGAAACTCGAGAGCGTGAATCCGGGCTTTGATGTACGCAATGTTCTGACCATGAACGCGATGGTGTCCAGAGCAAAATTTCCTTCTCCGCTGCAGCAAATCAATTTTTTCGAGGGAGTTCTGCGGCGGATACGAACACTACCCGGGGTTGAATCCGCCGGCGTGATCGATGACCTTCCCTTGGACAACGAAGGTTCTCATCAACCGATTGCGATTGAAGGCCGTCCGGTGGTGCCGATGTCGGAGCAACCGGAGGTTGACGTACGCCTCATCAGCCCGGGATACATGAGCGCGCTGCACGTGCCGATTCTGCGAGGACGGGACATTAGCGACGCGGACATTGCGGGCAGGCCAGACGTCATCCTGATCAGCGAGTCGATGGCCCGGCAGTTCTGGCCGGGTGAAGATCCCTTAGGCAAGCGCCTTACGCTGACGTTCTTTCCAGATGCGGTTCGCGAAGTGGTGGGAGTCGTAGGCGACGTGAAACTCGATAGCCTGGATCAGACCCGCGCGAACGCGGCTCTCTACTTTCCTCTTGATCAGATTTCCGCCTCGTCGAACGGTGGATGGACTTCGTTTCCGATGACCCTGGTCGTGCGGTCCGCCTCGGCTTCTGCGGGCATGGTCCCGGCCGTGGCGAGCGCGGTGCACGACGTCGATCCGGCGATGCCATTGCGCGACGTTCTGACGATGGACGATCTGGTCGCGAACTCCGTCTCCCAGCAGCGCTTCAACATGCTGCTGCTCGGCGCATTCGCTGGGCTCGCCCTGTTGCTGGCGGCGGTAGGCATTTACAGCGTGCTGTCGTACAGCGTGAAGCGGAGCGTACGGGAAATCGGAATCCGCCTGGCCCTGGGTGCCCGAGTCGGGGACGAACTCCGCCGGGTTGTCTTCGAGGGCATGAAGCCAACTTTGCTTGGAGTCGCGATCGGTGCGGCCGGCGCGCTGTTGATGGGCCGTGTTTTGTCGAGCCTCACCTTTGGGATCAAGCCGACGGATCCCTTTACCTTTGTCGCGGTGACCGCGCTGCTGGCGGTGATCGCTTTGTTGGCCAGCCTGATTCCGGCTTATCGCGCAACCAGGGTCGATCCCATGGTGGCGTTGCGTTACGAGTGAAGTCTCGAGGGAATATGGAAACTCTGCTGCAGGATTTACGCTATGGTGTCCGCACGTTGATGAAGAGCTTTAGTTTCACGGCAGTTGCCGTGCTGACCCTTGCGTTGGGTATAGGAGCCAATACTTCACTGTTTTCCGTGATCAATGGCGTGTTGTTGAGCCCACTGTCCTTCCCTGAACCTGAGCAACTGGTGACCCTCCACGAGAACAAACCTAATTTTGAGGGCGGATCTGTTTCTTATCCAAACTTCCGCGACTGGCAGAGGGATAACCACACGTTCTCGGCGCTGGCTGTGGGGCGCAGGTACGCGTTCAGCCTGACCGGCATCGGCGAGGCTGAACAGGTAGGTGGGGAGTTTATCTCCGCGGATTTCTTTCCGCTGCTTGGTGTCAAGCCATTGATCGGCCGCACGTTTGCCGAGGATGAAGACCAAGTTGGAGCGGGCCCGGTCGCGCTTATCAGCGCCGGGTTATGGCAGCGGAAGTTCAGTTCTGCGCCAGACATTTTGGGAAAGAGCATCACTTTGGACGCCAGAGACTACACGATCGTGGGGGTCATTCCGGCAAACTTCCACCTGCAGATTCCGGGCTTCCGCGATACCGACGTGTATGCTCCCATCGGACAGTGGAGCAATCCACTGCTGCTGCAGCGCGGCGCCGGGTTGGGAATCCATGGCATCGCGCGGCTCAAGCCTGGGGTGACGATCGAGCAGGCGCGGGCCGACATGCAGGGAGTCACGCGTGATTTGGCGAACGCCTTTCCGGACGCCGACAAAGGCATCAGCGCCATGGTCACTCCGCTCAAAGAGCAGATGGTTGGGCACGTCCGATCTCTGTTGCTGGTGCTTCTGACCGCAGTGGGCTTTGTCCTTTTGATTGCGTGCGTGAACGTTGCCAACTTGTTGCTGGCGCGGGCAACCGGCCGGAGGCAAGAGTTCGCAGTGCGCGCGGCACTCGGAGCGACCCAGGGGCGCATCGTTCGCCAATTACTCACCGAGAGCGTGTTGCTCTCGCTGGCGGGCGGAGGGTTGGGATTGCTGCTCGCCGCATGGGGAACGCAGGCGGCGCTGGGAGTTTTGCCCACAGCGTTGCCGCGTGCCGAACAGGTTGGACTTGATTCCCATGTGCTGTTCTTTACGGTTGGCATCTCGTTGCTCGCCGGAGTTCTTTTTGGCTTGACGCCGGCACTGCGAACCTCCCAGCTGGATTTGCAAGAAACCCTCAAGCAGGGAGGCCGGGGAGCGAGCGGGGCGCGGCATCGGACGCAAGGCGTCTTTGTGGTTGTCGAAATGGCGCTGGCGTTGGTGCTGCTGATCGGAGCGGGCTTAACCATTCGCAGTTTGACCAAGCTGTGGAGCGTGGATCCTGGGTTTCGCCCGCACCAGGTGCTCACCTTTGGATTCTCGCTTCCGCCGTCGATGATAGGGGCAAGTCCGGATGCAATCCGCGGCGCTTTCCGCGAGTTTGACGACAAAATCGCCGCCGTTCCAGGTGTGCAGGCGGTGTCCCAGACATGGGGAGCGATCCCGCTGAGCGGCGATGACGAACAACTCTTCTGGCTCGAGGGCCAGCCAAAACCAGTCAATGAAAACGACATGAACTGGGCCATCGACTACATTGTCGAGCCGGATTATCTGAAGGCGATGGGAATTCCGCTGCTCCGCGGCCGGTTCTTTACTCCGCAAGACAACGAGCACTCTCCACTCGTAGTGGTGGTCGATGACGTGTTCGCTCATGAATATTTTCCCAATCAGGATCCTATCGGAAAGCGCATCCACATCAACCGGTTTACACAGGTTGCGGAGATCGTCGGGGTGGTGGGTCACGTCAAGCAGTGGGGATTGGCCACCGACGATCAGCAGTCCTTGCGGTCTGACCTGTACATCCCATGCATGCAGATGCCGAATGACTTTGTCGCTATGACTCCGTCCGGCTCGTCCGTGATGGTGCGGGCCAACAATTCTCCTGGGCTTCTCGATTCCGTCCGTCACGCTAGCTCACAAATGAGCGATCAGCAAGTCATTTTCGGCGCGCAAACGATGGACTCTCTTATTTCCGATTCGGTGGCCACACAGCGATTCTCCATGATCTTGCTCGTGGTCTTCGCGGTGCTGGCACTTAGCCTTGCTGCCATTGGGATTTACGGCGTCATTTCGTATGTTGTGGGCCAACGCGGACACGAGATTGGCCTCCGCATCGCCTTGGGGGCGCAGCCGCGAGATATTTTGCGTCTGATTTTGGGTCGAGGCGGAAGGCTTGCTGGGATCGGGGTTACGCTCGGATTAGCCGCCGCGCTTGGCCTCACCAGGCTCATGGCAAGCCTGCTCTACGGAGTCAGCGCGACCGATCTGCTCACTTTTGCCGGAGTTGCTTTACTGCTGACGCTGGTTGCACTCACGGCGTGCTATGTGCCAGCGCGGCGGGCGACCAAGATCGATCCCATAGCAGCCTTGCGATACGAGTAAAAAGGGGAACTCATGAACGGCTTTCTACAGGATTTCCGTTACGCACTGCGCCAACTGCGCAAGAGCCCTGGGTTCGCGCTCACGGCAGTCGTGGTGCTGACTCTGGGGATGTGCGCCAGCGTGTCCATTTTCGCTTTTGTGGACGCCGCGCTGATCAAGCCGCTGCCTTATCCGAACCCAAACCGCCTGGTGTTCGTGACCGAAAGTGTTCCGATGATTCCGCTCGCGAACCTTTCCTACCCGGACTATCTCGACTGGAAAAGACTCAACCAGGTCTTCAGTTCGATGGATGTGTACAACGGGACTGGGTATCTGCTTCGTACGCCCGCCGGTACCGAGCCTGTGCGGGGAATTCGAGTGAGTGACGGATTGTTTCGCACGTTGGGTGTTTCTCCTGCGCTGGGGCGCGATTTTTACGCTGGCGAGGATCTACCATCCGCGCCGAAGACCGTGATTCTGAGCTATTCGACCTGGCAGAAACGATTCGGTGGAAGGAAAGAAGCGGTCGGAGAAACCGTTGCCCTCAGTGGCGAGCCTTACACCATCGTCGGCGTTTTGCCGCAGGACTTTCAATTCGCGCTGGGCGGGAAGGATGAATTCTGGACGACGCTGCATGCCTCCGACTCGTGCTCCATCCGGCGAAGCTGCCACGGCCTGCTGGGAATCGGACGGCTCAAGGATGGAGTCTCCGTCGAGATGGCCCTCGCCAACATGAAAGCGATCGCGAGCCAACTGGAGCTGCAGTATCCCAAGGACAATCGCGGCCAGGGAGCAACGGTGATGTCGTTGTCCGAAGTCATTGTTAAAGATATCCGCCCCATTTTGCTCGCGTTGCTTGGGGGGGCCGGATTGCTGCTCGTGATCGCGTGCGTGAATGTGTCGAGCTTGCTGCTGGTTCGCTCCGAAGGCCGCAAGCGTGAGATCGCGGTGCGCGGCGCGCTCGGCGCCTCGAGAGGAAGGTTGATCCGCCAATTCATCACCGAGGGACTCGTGCTGATGGCGGTGGGCAGCTTGTTGGGCCTTGCCGCCGCGGATGGCGGGATGCAGATCCTCATCCGGTTCATCTCCAAAGACATGATGACGAGCATGCCGTATCTGAGCGGGCTGGGCCTGAACTCCCACGTGCTGGTATTTGCTTGCGTCATCTTTTTCCTGGCGGCGGCTCTCTTGTCTTTGCCGCCTATCGTTCGTTTGCCTCTCAACAAAATGCGAGAGGGACTGAGCGAAGGTGGCCGCGGATACGCCGGCACTTTGTGGCGCCGCTTCGGCACGAACCTGGTCGTCGTGGAATTGGCGATTGCCGTTGTGCTGCTGGTGAGCGCCGGTCTTCTGGGTAAGAGCTTCTATCGTCTGCTCCATGTCGAGATCGGATTTCAGGCCGATCATCTGGCCACCGTGCAGGTTGCTCTATCGGATGTGACCTACGCGAAAGACGAACAAGTTTATGCGGTTCAGAAGCAGATCATCAGCCGCGTCTCCAGTTTGCCGGGAGTTCAGTCAGCGGGCATCTCCAGCGTGTTGCCGGTCAGCTTTAACGGCAACACCGACTGGATCCGTTTTGTTGGCCGTCCATACAACGGAGAACACAATGAAGTGAACCAGCGGGATGTGAGTTCCGAATTCTTTTCGACGATACGGGCCAAGCTCTTGCGCGGCCGTTACTTCACCGAGGCGGACGATGCCACGAAGCCTCTCGTCGTCATCATTAACCAGACTCTGGCGAAGAAGTACTTTCCCGGAGAAGATCCGATCGGTAAGAGGATCGGCGACACCGAGTTGACACCGAAATCGATCAAGGAAATTGTCGGCGTTGTCGAAGACGTGAAGGATGGCTCGCTGGATTCTGAGGTATGGCCGGCCGTCTACTATCCGTTCAACCAGGATGGGGACACGTATTTCTCCGTCGTCGCCCGGACGTCGCAGGCGGAGCAATCTGTGCTGCCAGCGCTGGTCGCCGCCATCCGTGAGATCGATCCCGGCATTGGCACGATGAACGAGACGACGATGGTCGCCAGAATCAACGATTCGCCTACGGCTTATCTTCACCGTTCCTCAGCATGGCTCGTCGGCGGCTTCGCCACGCTAGCGTTGCTGCTGGGCGTCGTCGGTCTTTACGGCGTGATCGCTTATTCGGTGACCCAGAGAACGCGCGAGATCGGCGTTCGCATGGCGCTCGGCGCGCAGCGCAGTTCGGTGTATCAGTTGATTTTGAAAGAAGCCGGATGGCTGGTGGGTACCGGAATTGGCGCAGGGCTCGTCTGTTCGGTCGCCGCCGCAAGCCTGATCCGCGGACTGCTCTTTGGCGTTCGATCGTGGGACGCGGGAACTCTGGCCGCCGTTTCTGCAGTGCTGGCGGTGTCGGCAATGCTGGCCAGTTACATCCCGGCACGAAGGGCAGCGCGGGTCGATCCTATGGTGGCATTGCGTTACGAGTAAGGAGAATAATGACTGGGCTTCTACAAGACCTTCGTTACGCTCTGCGTCAACTGCGCAAGAGTCCCGGATTTGCCATCGTTGCCGTGATTACGTTGGCGCTTGGAATCGGAGCGAACACCGCTGTCTTCAGCGTGGTCGACGCCGTGATGCTGCGTCCACTGCCTTACGCTCAACCGGAGCGGCTGATTGAAGCGCAATCGATAAACACGCACAATCCGCAGCCCAGTGCGATCAGCTATCCGGACTTTTTTGATTGGCGGTCGCAGAATCGGACTCTCGAACATCTGGTTTCGTATCACGATAGCTTGTTTACGCTCACCGGTCTGGAGCGGCCTGTGCAGGTGGATGTCGAGGTTGTCTCCTGGGACCTGCTGCCTGCTCTGGGAGTGCGGCCGGAACTCGGACGTGGTTTCGCCCAGGATGAGGAGAAGGCAGGCACGCGCGTCGTATTGATCAGCCACGCGCTGTGGGCTTCGCAGTTCGGCGCAGATCCGACGGTCGTCGGCCGGGGCGTTCGCCTGAGCGGAGACCTTTACACGGTGATCGGCGTGATGCCACCGTCCTTCCGCTTTCCTGTGAATAAACCGCGAAACAGTATTTGGACTACGCTCGCGGTGGACGATGATCCCTCTGATCCCAAGCCGAACACCGCTGAGCGCGGCTCTCACTTTCTGAGCGTCTTCGGCCGGTTGAAGACGGGCGTTACCGTCAGCCAGGCGGATCAGGACCTGCGGACGATAGCGGTGAATCTGGCGAAACAGTATCCCGACACCAACACGCGGCATGACTCGGCGCGCGTACAAACTGAAGTCGCCGCGTTGATCGGCGACACGCGGACGGCGCTTCTGGTCGTGTTCGGCGCCGTCGCTCTTGTGTTGCTGATTGCGTGTGGCAACATCGCAAATTTGCTGCTGGCGCGCATGCGCGAACGGCAGCGCGAGATCGCTCTACGGTCGGCTTTGGGTGCGGGTCGGAACAGGATTGTCCGCCAACTGCTGGCGGAAAGCCTGCTTCTGAGTGGCATTGGTGGGCTGGCGGGTTGTGGACTGGCCCTGGTTTGCACGCCTGCAGTTCTCTCTCTGATTGGTGACAGCGTGCCGCGTGCGGCGGATGCGGGTGTCGACCCGCGCGTACTTTCCTTCGCTGTGTTCGTATCGTTCGCCGCAGGATTGATTTTCGGGATCATCCCCGCGATCGCCGCTTCAAAAACCAACCTTATCTCTACTTTGAAGGAGGGCGGAAGGAGCGAAATCATCGGCCGGGATTGGGTGCGTGCATCGTTGATTGTCGGCCAGGTGGCGTTGGGCCTGGTGCTCACCGCCGGGGCCGGTCTGCTGATTACCAGTTTTCAGCACTTGGTCCATGCCAACGAAGGATTCAATCCGGACCATCTGACGACGCTCTTCTTTGAAACGCCGGACGCGCGCTATAAGGATACCCGCGGGCAGTTCTATCGCGATTATTTCGAAAAGCTTCGCGCCCTACCCGGAGTGCAGGCGGCCGGAGGCGTCATGATTCTGCCCATGACGAACGACGGAGCCGTCATCACATTCGAAGATCCTGAGCATCCCACGCCGGAAGGACAGCGTCAAAGCGCGGACATCACCCCAATCTCACCGGAGTATTTTCACACGATGCAGATTCCTCTGCTCGAAGGGCGCGACTTCTCCGAGCGGGATGACGCGAAGTCGCTGCAAGTGATGATGGTGAACCATGCGTTCGCGCAGAAGTTCTTTCCCGGTGAGCACGTCTTGGGCAAGAAACTCAAGCCGGGGGCCGGCAATGGTGCGCCGGAAGGACCGCCGTGGCGGGAGATCGTGGGAGTGGTCGGCGACATTCGACTCGGGGCGACGCAGCGCGAAATGCGTCCCGCGATGTATCTGCCTGCCAATCAGCTGAATACCTGGTGCTGCCTCTACTCGGTGGTGCGCACGTCGCTCGATCCCATCAGCCTGCAGGCGAGTGTCCAGCGGATCGTCTCGGAGATGGACAAGGACATCCCTGTCACCCAGGTTCGCACCATGAATGAATTAATGTACAGCGAAGTTGCCCAACCGCGATTCGCCACTGTCTTGCTGAGTACGTTTGCCGGGCTTGCCCTTGTACTGACGATTGTCGGTCTTTATGGCGTGATGACGTATTCCGTTTCGCGTCGCACGCGTGAGATCGGAGTCCGCATGGCGCTGGGTGCCCAGCGCGGCGTGGTCCTCACGATGGTCTTGCGCGATGCGGCCATCTTGCTGGGGGCGGGCATTGCGATCGGTATTGTCGCGTCGCTTGCATCAGCCTCCGTTCTGCAGGACATGTTGTATGGAACCGGAGCACGCAATCCAGTTGTGCTGGCACTGGTGTGCGTGGTGGTTGCGCTGGTCGGAATGGCATCTGCCTATATTCCGGCTTTTCGTGCGGCGAAAGTCGATCCCATGGTGGCGTTGAGATACGAGTAGGAGACTCATGAAAACACTACGGCAGAACGCTCGTTACAGTATTCGATTGCTGCGGAAGAATCCGGGCTTCACCCTGATCGCCACTCTCACGCTTGCGCTGGGCATTGGCGCCAACACTGCGATCTTCAGCGTGATTTATGCCGTACTGCTGGCTCCCATGCCGTATCCCAATCCCGACCAACTGGTGATGGTCTGGTCGAAGGTTCAGGGTGGGAACAACGTGGTTTCGGCTGGCGATTATCTGGATTGGAAGGGACAGAACAAGGCGTTCCAAGACATCAATGCGTGGAGCGGCGCCAGCTATAACTTCGCCACTCCCGCGCAACCGGAGCAGATTGACGGAAGCGCGGAGACTCCAGGATTTCTTCACATGACCGGAAACACCTTTCTGATGGGACGCGATCTTCTCCGGGAAGAGGGAGTACCCGGCAAGGACCACGTGGTGATTCTGACTCATCGGCTTTGGGAGCATCTCGGTGGCGACCGGAACATCATCGGCAAACCGATCCAGATGAACAGCGAGCCGTACACAGTGGTGGGAGTACTGGCGGCGGGGCAGACCGACCGGCTCCAGTCCCAGTTTGTCGTGCCGCTGTCGTTCAAGCCTGAGCAGATCAATCACGACTTTCACTGGCTACTCGTGATGGGTCGCATGAAGCCAGGCGTGTCGTTGTCCCAGGCGCAGGCCGACATGGAAATAGTGACCAACCGAATTGCCCAAGACCACCCGCAGAGCAACAAGGGCTGGGGCGCCAGCGTGGAACTCCTGCACAACGATTTCTTCCCGAAGGAGGCGAAGCAGACTCTTTGGCTGCTGATGGGTGGAGTTGGTTTTATCCTTCTCATCGCTTGCGGCAACGTTGCGAACCTGGTGCTGGCCCGGGGGACGACGCGACTGAAGGAAGTGGCTGTGCGCACTTCGCTGGGCGCGACAAGATGGCACGTGTTCAGCCAGTTTCTGACGGAGAGCCTAGTCTTGGCTGTACTTGGCGGCGCGCTCGGGATTGGGTTAGGCGCGGCGATCATCAAGATCATGCTGGCGAAGATGCCGCCCTTCACGCTTCCTTCCGAAGCAGATGTGACCCTGAATATCCCAGTTCTATTGTTCACTCTGTTGGCTACTACGATCGCAGGGATGTTGTTCGGATGCGTTCCGGCGTGGCAAGCCTCGCGCGTCGATCCCAATGAGACGCTGAAAGAAGGCGGACGTTCGGGCACCAGCGCCGGAAGGCATCGGCTTCGGAAAGCTCTTGTGGTCGGCGAGTTTGCCCTCGCGTTAACCTTGCTGGCCGGTGCAGGTCTGGCCATCCACAGCTTCTGGAACTTGGCACGGGTCGATCCCGGCTTCCGCACCGATCACATTCTCACTTTTAACCTTCCTGTGCCGGAGAAGCGGCTCACGCAACCCGAGCAGATCGTTGCGTATTATGAACAACTCATCGGGAAGATTGAGTCGCTGCCGGGAGTGATCCGCGCCGAAGCCGGCACGGGTATGCCTCTGCAAGGCACGAACTTCGGAATGCCATTCACGATCGTCGGCAAGCCGGTCGCGGATCCGTCGGCGCGTCCCGGCGCGGGCTTCCAGATGGTCACTCCCGGATTCTTTCAGACCTTCGCGATCCAGATGGCGAAGGGCCGGGCGTTCACCGATCAGGACACTTCCAGTAGCGTGCGAGTCGCGATTGTGAATGAGACTTTCGTCAACCGCTATCTTTCCGGAGTGGATCCGCTGACTCAGCGCATTTTCGTCGAGCAACTGATTCCTGGCGTGACCAAGCTGGGACCGCCGCTCGAGTGGCAGATCATCGGGGTGTATCGCAATACCCATAACGGTGGCATTCGCAGTACCGGTTTTCCAGAAATTGACGTTCCGTTCGCGCAGAGTCCGTGGCCGCAAGCTTCCATGGCGGTGCGCACCACTGGAGATCCGGCGCAGATGACGAATAGCATTGCGGCAGCGGTCCACTCCGTCGATGCCGACTTAGCCGTGGCCAATGTAAGGACCATGGACCAGATTGTCAGCGAGTCTTTGGTAGGAGATCGCTTCACAACTGCGCTCTACATCAGTTTCGCAACCGTGGCGCTGGTGCTGGCTGCGATCGGCATTTACGGCGTCATGGCCTTCGCCGTGGCGCAGCGGACGCACGAAATCGGATTACGCATGGCGCTGGGCGCGAGCCAGGATCACGTGCTCGGCCTGATTCTGAAAGAGGGCATTATTCTGGCCGCCATCGGCCTCGGCTTAGGGCTGGTGGGAGCGTGCTTTGTTGGCCGAGCCATGCGCGGATTGTTATACGGAGTGGGGACGATTGACATCGCAGCCTTCAGTGCGGTTGCGGTCACGCTGTTCATGGCTGCGCTGCTTGCGTGCTACCTGCCGGCGAACAAGGCGGCGAAGGTCGATCCCATGGTGGCGTTGCGCTATGAGTAGGAGTTGAAAAGAATGAGCGGACTTATCCAGGACGTGCGTTTCGCCGTGCGCCAACTGCGCAAGAGCCCCGGGTTCACGCTAGTTGCCGTGCTCACTCTGGCCTTGGGAATTGGCGCCAACACCGCCATCTTTAGTGTAGTGGAAGGCGTTCTTCTGCGGCCCCTGCCGTATCGCGAGTCGGACCAACTGGCACGCGTGTGGTCCACTTCGAATCGATCGTCCAGAGATGTGAGTTCTTATCCCGATTTCAAAGATTGGGCGGAGCAGAACCACAGTTTCCAGCAGATGGCGGCCTATCGAGGCCAGTCCTTCAATCTCTCCGGCGGCGATCATCCAGAACGGATCCGGGGCCTGATGATCACCTCCAGGTTTTTCGAGTTGCTGGATGTGCAGCCAATCCTCGGACGCGCCTTCACCAGCGATGAACACGAACTCGGGCGCAATCACGTTGTGCTTCTCAGTTCGGATATTTGGCAGAGTCACTTTGCAGGCGATCCCAATGTTCTCGGTCGAAGCCTCAAGCTCGACGACGAAAGCTACACTGTGATCGGTGTCCTCCCGTCTTCGTTTGATTTTCCTCCCGACGAGACCAAGGGAGGCGTTGTCCTCCCTCTCCCGCCGGATATGCGCCGTACGCACGGATTTCTATATGTGTTCGGCCGTCTCAAGCCCAAGGCAACGCAGTCGTCAGCTCAGGCAGACTTGGATACAATCGCTCGCCGCCTCGCGGGGCAATATAAAGAAGATAAGGGCCAGGGGATTTCCGTCCAAACGTTGCAGGCTTCCTTTGTGAGCGACTACCGTCCCGCCCTGATGATCTTGCTCGGCGCCGTTGGACTCGTGCTGCTGATTACTTGTGCGAACGTCGCCAACCTGTTTCTTGGGCGGGCGAGTTCGCGACAAAGGGAGGTGGCGGTCCGCGCTTCGCTGGGCGCCGGACGCCTGCGCTTGATACGCCAGTTCCTCACGGAGAGTTTGCTGATCGGCCTCGCAGGCGGCACGGTCGGTCTGGTCTTTGCCAACTGGGGCGTGAGCATGCTGGTGCGGCTGCTGACCCAGAGCTTCTCGATCCACGGCACGGAAGCAATCGGTACTAACCTCCAGGTGCTCACCTTCGCGGCCTTGATATCGATCATGACTGGTTTGATTTCAGGGCTCCTGCCTGCGCTTTTCGCTTCGAAGGTTAATCTGAGCGAGGGATTAAAAGAGGGAAGCCGCAGCGTCGGGGGGGGCAGGGCGCACAAACGTTTTCGCGGCGCGCTGGTAGTGTCTGAGGTCGCTCTCGCACTAGTGCTCCTCTCTTGTGCAGGGCTATTGATCAGGAGCCTGATGCTGTTGACCCGCGTCGATTCAGGGGTGCAGACAGAGAACGTGATGGCGATCGATCTCTCGCTTACGAGCGCCAAATACTCTCATACCGCGACGCGAGCCGCTTTATTCAGCCAGATACTGCAACGAGTCGAGCGGTTGCCCGGCGTGCGATCCGCGGCGGTAGTGGCGGATGTTCCTCTTACTCAGAACGAAGACAGTCTTGGCTTCAGCATCGAAGGGGTTCCGGACCCGCCGGAACGAAAGCTAGATGTTCGCTTCAATATTGTCGGCCCTGGCTATTTCACGACTTTGGGGATCCCACTAACCCAGGGCCGCGACTTTGCTGACACGGATGCGGACGGCACGCCGATGGTCATCGTCGTCAATCAAGCGATGGCGCGGCGATATTGGCCGAACCAGAATCCGCTTGGCCGGCGCATTACGACCGACAACAAAACTTGGTACTCGATCGTCGGTGTCGCTGGCGATGTTCGTCAAATGGGCTTGCGGGCCGACTCTGAGCCTGAAGTCTATATGTCGTATCTGCAGGATCCATTTCAGTGGCCGTATCTGAGTTTGCTGGTGCGTGCCAATTCGGATCCGGTGAAACTCTTCCCGTCGATCGAGCAGGCCGTCTGGTCGGTTGATAAGGACCAACCGCTCTCGAATCCGATCACTCTGGACCAGGCGCGCTCGCACTCGATTGCACAACCTCGAATCGCAGCCCTCCTATTGGGCCTCTTCGCGGCTGCGGCGCTGTTGCTCGCCGCGGTCGGACTCTATGGCGTTGTGAGCAACTGGGTTGCGGAGCGAACTCATGAGATTGGGGTGCGCATGGCGCTTGGCGCCAGATCGTTCGACGTGTTTGTGGATGTCGTCGGACGCGGTTTGTTGCTGGCGTTGCTGGGAACTGCTTTGGGCTTGGCCGGGTCCCTGGCCGTGACCCGCGTATTGGCCAGTTTCCTCTTTAGCGTCCGCTCTACCGATCCACTAACGTTCGCGGCGGTGGCATTGCTTCTGATGTGTGTTGCCTTGGTTGCCAGTTACTTTCCCGCCCGACGTGCGGCGAAGGTCGATCCCATGGTGGCGTTGCGTTACGAGTAGGAGGTTGAGACCGATGATGAATGGATTTGCTCAAGATTTTCGCTACGCGATTCGGCAGTTGGGCAAGGCTCCGGGCTTTGCGGCGGTGGCAATCGTCACACTCGCGCTCGGCATCGGTGCGAATACAGCGATCTTCAGCCTGCTCGATCAGGCGCTGCTGCGGACCCTCCCGGTGAAGGACGCCGACCGCCTTGTCATTCTGCAATCGCTGGGCAGTTTCAACGGCCACACCAGTTCTCGCACGGATGAGAACTTTTCGTTCTCGTATCCCATGTATCGCGATCTTCGCGACGGCAATTCCGTGTTCAGCGGACTCATTGCCACCGACAAGGCATCGGTGGGAGTGCAGTGGCACAACCAGCCTGAACTGGTCGATGGCGAATTGGTTTCGGGGAACTATTTCGACGTGCTGGGTGTGCGACCCGCTCTGGGCCGTCTCCTGGTCGCATCCGATGACGTGGTACCCGATGCGAATCCGGTGGCAGTTTTGAGCTTCAGTTACTGGCAACGCCGATTTGGCGCGGATCCGGGGATCGTGAATCAGAGCGTTCTGGTCAACGGCCGTCCCTTCACCGTCCTCGGAGTCGACACCGCCCGGCTTTCACAGCGTGGTTATGGGCGACACGCCCGATGTGTTTGTACCCATGACGATGAAAGCGGAGATCAAGCCCGAGATGAGTGACCTGCTGCTTCGCACCTCGCGCTGGCTCAACATCATCGGAAAGCTCAAGCCCGGAGTCACCCGCGAGCAGGCGGAAGCGGGTATCAATCCTCTGTGGTATTCCATTCGCGCCGAAGAGTTGAAACAGCGGGGACACAGCTCAGAGCACTTCAAGGAAAGTTTCTTGACGAAGTCGCATCTATTCGTGCGCGACGGGGCCAAGGGATTCTCGCCCCTCCGTGCGGACGTGCAAGCGCCCCTGCTGATCATTATGGGCATGGTCGGGCTGGTCGCGCTGATGGCTTGCGCCAACGTAGGCAGCCTATTGCTGGTTCGGGCCGCGGGACGCATCCGCGAAATGTCGGTCCGCTATGCGTTGGGAGCCAAGCGGGCGCGCGTGGTACAGCAGTTGCTGGTCGAAGGCCTGTTGCTCGGCTTGGCAGGAGGTGCGCTGGGGATCTTGATTGCGCCCCGCATTTCAGCGTGGCTGATCAATATGATCTGGAGCCGCATGGCGGGAGATGTTCCATTTTCCTCGCATCCGGATCTGCGAATACTATTGTTCAATTTTTCCCTGGCAGTGCTGGTGAGTCTGCTTTTTAGTCTCGCTCCTGCGGTGCAGTTCTGGCGTCCGAATCTGGCGCCTGCACTCAAGCAGCAAGCGATGACCGCCGGCGGCGGGCCATTGCGTTTCCGGCGCATTTCGGTGGCGATCCAGATCGGGTTGAGCATTCTCGTGTTGGTCGGCGCTGGTCTGTTCGTGCGTACTCTACACAATCTCAAATCTCTGAATGTTGGTTTTGAAACCGATCATCTTGTGCAATTCGGTGTGCACGCGACGCTTGCCGGGTATCGACCCGATCAGACCCGCGATCTCGATACACGAATCCTGCAAATGTTGGCGACGCTTCCGGGTGTGCGATCCGTGGCAGGTACGACCGATCGAGAACTGGCGGACACCAACACCTCGAACAACATCACGCTGGCTGGCTATACGGCAAAAGAGAACGAGGATATGAACGTGGAATCGCCCAACGTCAGTCCTGGCTACTTCTCCACGATGGGGATGCCGCTGGTTGCGGGTCGCGAATTTACGGATCAGGATCGTGACGCCACCCATAAAGTCGCAGTTGTGAATGAGAGCTTCGCCCGCCACTATTTTGGAGAGCCTCAACTGGCGATCGGCCACTATTACGGCAAGGGCGGGGGGCAGGTTGCAATCGACACTGAAATTATCGGGGTAGTGAAGGATGCAAAGCATACGGGAGTTCGTCAGGAGATCACGCGTACCACGTTTACTCCGTATTTGCAGAACCCGAATCCGGGCGCGATGACGTTTTATGTTCGGACCTGGCAGTCCCCGGAGAGCGCCGAAGGAACGATTCGGAGTGCTATGCAGACGCTCGACTCCAAGCTCGTGTTAGACACGTTCCGGACGATGGAGGAACAGGTCGATGACATTCTGACGAACGAGCGGGTGATCGCGATTCTGGCGTCGGCCTTCGGTGCGCTCGCTGTACTCATGGCCGCCGTTGGCCTCTACGGCGTGCTAGCGTATTCGACAGCACAGCGAACCCGCGAGATCGGCATTCGCATCGCGCTCGGTGCGAACCGCGGTTCTGTGATGGGGATGGTGCTGGTTGAAGTGCTCTGGCTTGCGGGAATCAGCATCGCAGTGGCACTGCCGGCTTCACTGCTGCTTACTCGTGCAGCTCGCAGCCAGTTGTTCGGCATTTCCAGCAGCGATCCTTTAACGCTCATCGTGGTGACCGTGTTGGTCGCTGTAGTCGCGCTCGCATCCGCGCTGCTGCCGGCGCGGCGGGCGGCCAAGACCGATCCCATGGTGGCGTTGCGCTACGAGTAGAAATCTGGAGTCCGCTATGAATGGATTGTTTCAAGATTTTCGCTACGCGCTGCGCCAGTTGCGCAAGAATCCGGGGTTCACCGCCGTCGCGGTTTTGACCCTTGCCCTCGGATTAGGCGCGAACACTGCGATCTTCAGCGTGATCGATGCCGTCCTGCTGCGCCCACTTCCGTTCCATGTCCCCAGCCGCCTGGTCGTGGTGAAGCCCACCGAACCCGGCCGGCGGGACGATATTGGAGTGTCCTATCCCACCTTTTTGGATTGGCGAACACGGAACCATGCCTTTGAGGGTCTGTCTGTATTCCGGGAAGACGATTTCACACTTACAGGCCGCGGTGACCCTGCTCATCTGACGGGCGCGGTGGTTTCCGCCAATATCTTCTCGGTGCTCGGCGTTCCTCCTGTCATTGGCAGAGATTTTGTCCCCGAGGAAGACCAGTCCGTGGGCACAGGTTTGCCCATCATCCTGAGTCACAGCCTTTGGCAAAGCCGATTCGGATCCGATCCGAAAATCGTTGGCCAGAGCCTCACTTTGGATGGCCAAACGTTCGCCGTCGTGGGCGTGATGCCCCCGGGGTTTCAGTTTCCGGTACAGCGCACGCCGGTGGAATTCTGGACCACAATTGCTCTCGATACCCGGGGTCCGACTCCCATGACTTCCCAGCGCGGCGCTGGATACCTGGACGTCATCGCTCGCGTGAAGCCCCAGGTCACGATCGAGACGGCGCAGATTGAAATGGCGGGAATTCAGGAAGGCCTCAATCGACAATACCCGGAAAACCGGCCCAAAGGGATCAGCCTTGTTCCGGAAGCCGATGCCGTGGTGGGGCCTATGCGCCAAGGCCTGTTCATTCTTCTCGGAGCCGTCGGCTCGGTTCTTCTTATTGCGTGCGCGAATCTATCGAATCTGTTGCTGGCCAGAGCTACGACCCGGCACAAGGAGATCAGTGTGCGCACGGCGTTGGGGGCGACGCGCTGGATGATCGTTCGGCAGTTGCTGGCAGAGAGCGCTTTGCTTGCAATCGCTGGCGCTGCGGCCGGACTCGCGCTGGCCGCGTGGGGAATCAAGCTGCTGATGTCTCTGGCCCCCGGGGACCTGCCCAGAATTACGGAAAGCGGCATTAACCTGCAGGTTCTGACCTTCACCGCGTTGGTCGCAGTCTTGACCAGCGTTCTATTCGGGCTAGTTCCGGCTCTGCAGGCGGTCAAGCCTGAATTGGCTGCCGCGCTGAAGGAAGGCGGCCGGAGCGGTACGGAGACTCAGACGCGGAGCCGCCTGCGATCTGCCTTGATCATCACGGAAACGGCTCTTGCCATGATCCTGCTGGTTGGCTCGGGCCTGTTGCTGAGAAGCCTTCTGGGTTTGGGAAGAGTCGATCCTGGTTTTGCCAAAGATCACGTCATCACATTCGGACTCGACCTCCCTAGCCGGTACGGACAGCCTCAAAGAGTCGCTTTCTATCGCAGTTTGTTGGAGCGGGTTCGCGCCACTCCGGGTGTGCGCTCCGCCAGCGCCGCATTCCCGCTTCCCCTTTCGGCGGATGACGTCAAGACGACCTTAGAAGTTGAGGGCCGTCCGATGAAGCATTCGGAGTATCCGGTTACAACCTTCCACATCATTGATCGCGATTATTTCCGCACCTTGGGCATCCCGCTCTCGAGCGGTCGTCCATTCAACGTCCAAGACGACGCAATGGGAGCGACACCTGTCGTCATCATCAGCCAGCGGCTAGCGCGGCAGGTCTTCCCGGGAGAGGATCCGATTGGGCGGCGGATCAGGCCCAACATTTCGAGCGGACCCGGTGACGCACCCATGCGCGTCGTCGTGGGCGTGGTCGGGGATGTAAAAGCCGAAGGGATGGGTGCGCCTTCGATTCCAGAATCCTACGTGTCTTATGCCCAATTGCCCTTTGCTCCCATGTCGGTGGTGGTGCGCACGGAAATCGCCCCCGCGAGCATGGTGCCCACACTCACGAGTGAGGTTCAGTCCCTGGACAACGCTCTCCCTCTGTTGCACGTAAAAACTCTCGATGAGTACGTCGACGATTCCATCGTTGGAACGCGCTTCGAAACTTTTCTACTCGGAACTTTCGGGGTCCTTGCGTTCTTGCTCACGGCAGTTGGACTTTACGGAGTGATTTCGTACACCGTGGTTCAGCGGACCCGAGAGATGGGCATTCGGATCGCGTTGGGTGCGGATCGCACTGCAATCCTCGGCATGGTGGTCAAGAACGGGGCGCTTCTGGCTTGTACTGGGGCTCTCATTGGCTTGGCCGCAGCGTTTCTTTTGACGCGGCTCATGGCGAGCTTGCTGTTTGGCGTGGGCCCGACGGATCCCCTGACATTCATCTGCGTTCCGATCGCTCTAATTGCCGTCGCCCTGTTCGCCAGTTACATTCCCGCGCGGCGAGCTGCGAAGGTTGATCCCATAGTGGCCTTGCGCTACGAGTAGAAAACTGATTCATGAAATGAGAATGAAATGATCCAATTGAAAAATATCGACCGCAGTTACAAAACTGGCGCCGGACGAACCTGGGTGCTGCGCCGCGTGAACCTCGACATTCGAGAAGGAGAATTCATTACTGTGATGGGACCATCGGGAGCAGGGAAGTCCTCGCTCTTAAACGTTCTCGCTCTTCTCGATGACCAGTGGGAGGGCGAGTACTGGTTTCGAGAACAGGGCGTGCACGACTTGAAACGCAAGCAGCGGGCTGAACTGGCGAAGAAAAATGTCGGGATGGTTTTCCAAAGCTACCACTTGCTCGACGACCTCACCGTGCAGGAGAACATCGATCTGCCGCTTTCCTACAAAGACATACCGCGGAACCAGCGGCAGAGCCTGGTGGCCGATACTCTCGACCGCTTCCAGATCGTGGCCAAGAAAGATCTGTATCCCAGCCAGCTCTCGGGAGGGCAGCAGCAACTTGTGGGCATCGCTCGGGCCGTAATCCACAAGCCTCCGCTGCTGCTAGCCGACGAGCCCACTGGCAACCTGCATTCGACCCAAGCCAAGGAGATTATGGAACTCTTCCGCGCCTTGAATGAGCAGGGAACCACGATTGTGCAGGTCACGCACTCGGAGGCGAACGCGGCTTACGGGAGTCGCACCATTCAACTGCGGGACGGGTGGCTTGTCGGGGACACCGCCAATCCATCGCTCGCCCAGCCAGCGGAGGTCAGCGCATCGTGAATGTTTCCGGGAGCACTTTCTTGAAGCGGGGAGTTACCTTCATTTGTATTTATGCGCTGCTGGCGTCGGCGATGTCGGCGCAGACCTCAAGCCCTGTAGCCACGAACCCACCACAGGCAGCGAGCGCACCGCCCGCTCCGTCGCCCGCCGCGTTGCCCGCGCTTCCAGTCCAGTTTGACATGCCGAAGTCGCACAACCCGCTCAATGCCTATTCGCCGGATTATGTTCCCGAGCCAGTGCTCGCGAACTCATCGCGCATCGATCGGCTGGTTCGGGAAGGCAAGCTCTATCTCTCACTGAAAGACGCCATCAACCTCGCACTCGAAAACAATCTGGATCTGGCGATCGCCCGTTACAATCTGCCCATCGCGAACACCGACATTCTGCGCACCGAAGCCGGCGGATTTTTTCGAGGCGTAAATACCGGCGTGGTGCAGGGAACTCCCGGTGGTGGAGTGGGCGGGTTTGGCACTGGTGCTCCGGGTGCGGGTGCCGGCGGCACCACGGGCGGCGCCGGCGGCGCTGGAGCGGGCGCATCGGGCTTGGTTCAGTCGACTCTCGGTACCGGGACCAATGTATCTTCCTACGATCCGTTTATCAGCGCGAATGGGGGAGTCGAGCATCAGACGTCGCCTGTCGCCAACCAGGCGATCTACGGTGTTCCGTCCCTGCAATTGAATACCGGGCAATTTAACCTCAATTACTCTCAGGCCTTCGCGACCGGAACGAGCATCAACTTTTCTTTCAACAACGCGCGGCAGACGACAAACAGCCCGTATTTCACACTGTCTCCCAACCTGACTTCCGCCTTCCGCTTCACGGTTCAGCAGGAACTACTTGCCGGATTTGGTTTTGGTCCGAACCTGCGGTATTTGCGAATTGCCAGAAACAATAAAAAGATTTCAGACATCGCTTTCAAGGATCAGGTAATTGCCACCGTGACACAGATCGAAAACATGTACTGGGATCTGGTGAATGCCTACGAGCAGACGCAAGTGAATGAACAATCGTCGGCCTTCGCCCAGCAGACTCTGGAGAACGCCCGAAAGCAATTGAAATTGCAAAGCATTCCGGAGATGGACGTGCTGCGGGCCGAGGCTGAGGTTTCCAAGCGCGACCAGGATCTAACCGTCGCCCGGACGAGTCTCCAATTTCAGGAGACGCTTATGAAGAACGCGATTACGAAGAGTTTGGAGGATCCCGTTCTCGAAGCGATGCCCGTCGTACCGACCGATCGGACGGAAAGTGTGCAGCCCCAAGTGAGCCAGTCGATCCAGGACCTGATCGCGACTGCGCTGAAGGGACGACCGGAGCTCGCCGAATCTGACATTGACCTCGTGAACCGCCAGATCAGCCGTCGTGCAGCGCGGAATGCCTTGTTGCCCTCACTTTCAGCGGTGGGATTCTACTCCGGAGCGGGGTTAGCAGGACCTCTGAATCCTATTTGTTCCCAGGGATGCACCGTAAACGTGCCCATGGATTTCGCAGGGGCGCTAGCCAACACCTTCAACAATTCCAACCCTGACTACTATGTCGGTCTAAACCTGAACATTCCATTGCGGAATCGCGTCGCCAAGGCCGACCAGTACCGCTCCGAGCTTGAATACCGGCAGGCCGAATTGCGATTGGAACAACTGAAGAAGCAGGTTCGAATCGAGGTGCGCAATGCGCAGTATTCCGTCGAACAAACCGGAGCACGCGTTCAGGCGGCCCGTAAAGCCCGCGACCTCGCCCAACGCACCTTCGATATCACAAAGAAGGAGCAGGATTTAGGCGCAGGATCCAGTTACCAAACGCTCTCCGCCCAGAAAGATCTTGCCCTTGCCGAGTTGGACCTGGTGACCGCGATGACCGTGTTCGAAAAAGCAAAAGTTGAACTGGATCGAGCAACCGGAGCGACTTTGGAACATAATGGCATTGAGCTGCAAAATGCGGTGAACGGCACGGTTGGTGATACCATCAGCGCCGTGACCCCGTAATTCGCCATGCCGACTTCCCTCAAACCCGGTTCTGTCTCCGCCGTTGCCCCGTTAAAGGGAAGTTACGAGCGGCCCCGTGTCCTGGCAGCCGATGACCAGCAGCATGTTCTGGAGGCACTGGAACTTCTCCTGCGCCCCCAGGGTTATGAAGTTGAAACTGCGAGATCCCCGGCGCTGGTTCGCGATGCGCTGGCCACGGGATCCTATGATGCTCTGCTCATCGACTTGAACTACACGCGGGACACGACCTCCGGACAGGAGGGTCTCGACCTTCTTTCTGAAATTGTTGCCCTCGACAACTCAATTCCGGTAATCGTGATGACGGCCTGGGCCAACATTGAATTGGCAGTCGAGGCCATGCGGCGTGGGGCGCGAGATTTCATCCAGAAGCCGTGGGAGAACGAGCGGCTGCTCACCATCCTGCGAACGCAGGTGGATCTGCGCAAGGCCTTACAGCGGGCGGAGCGCCTTGCCGCTCAGAATCGCCTGTTGCAGGCCGAGGGACGTCCCGAGTTCATTGCCACGGCTCAGGTCATGCAGCCCGTGCTCGAGGCGATCACCCGTGTAGGGCCTTCCGATGCCAATGTCTTGATCACTGGTGAACACGGCACGGGAAAAGAAGTTGTGGCGCGGACGTTGCACGCAGTCTCCCGGCGAGCGCAGCGCCTCATGGTCTCTGTGAACACTGGCGCAGTACCGGAAGGCTTGTTTGAAAGCGAACTCTTCGGGCATGTCAAAGGTGCGTTCACCGACGCGCGGTCCGACCGCATTGGCCGCTTTGAACTCGCGGATGGCGGCACGATCTTCCTCGACGAAATTGGAAACATACCCATTCGCCAGCAGGCAAAGCTGCTGCGAGTGCTGGAGGCGGGGGAGATCGAGCGCGTGGGCGCATCTCGTGCAGTGCGGGTAGATGTGCGAGTGGTGTCGGCCACGAATGCCGACCTGCGCGCGGCCTGTGCTTCCGGGCAGTTTCGAGAAGACTTGCTCTTCCGGTTGAATACAGTCGAGATCCATGTCCCGGCTCTGCGGGAACGCCGCGAGGACATTCCGGCGCTTGCCGTTCACTTTCTGACGCGCTATGCGTCGCGCTACCGGCGTCCGGTCGGGGGCTTCGAGGCATCGGCGCTGCAACTGCTGATGCAATACTCCTGGCCTGGCAATGTTCGGGAACTCGAACACACTCTTGAGCGTGCAGTCTTAATGTGCCGCGGCAACGAGATTCAGCGCGCAGACTTAGGGCTGGACATGTTGCGACCCCAAAGCCAGAACCTGGAAGAGCTCAGCCTGGAATCGGTGGAAGCCATACTCATCCGCAAAGCATTGCAACGTTCTCAAGGAAATGTGAGCCAGGCTGCGGAGACCCTTGGGCTCAGCCGCGGTGCCCTCTACCGACGGATGGAGAAGTATGGGCTCTAGCCCGCGGGGGAGTTTCAATCCCGGCGCGCGCAAGCCTCCACGAAAAAGGGTTCGCCTCCTGTACGAGCGGCGCGTCAGCATTTATGCGCTGCTGGTGGCGCTCCCGGGGCTGCTCTTGGGCGGCACCTTCCTCTGGCTGCAACCTTGGACGCTGGAATCCAAGCTGGCTCTGATGTTTGCCGTATTGTTCGCGTGGTGGCTGCTGGCGATGGCGCTTCAGGAGCAGGCCACGCGCCCTCTGCAGACGCTTGCCAATGTGATCGCCGCTTTGCGTGAAGAAGACTACTCGTTCCGCGCGCGGGGAGCGGCCACCGACGATGCTCTTGGCGAACTCTCCCTCGAAGTGAATGCCTTAGCCGATCTGCTTGCGGACCAGCGGATTCGAGCCATCGAAGCCGCCGCGCTGTTGCGCCGTGTCGTAGAAGAGATTGAAGTCCCGCTGTTCACATTTGATCCCGACCAGATCTTGCGCTTGGTTAACTCCGCCGGCGAACGTCTTTTACAGCAGTCGTCTGTCCGCCTGCTCGGACGTACTGCCAAAGAAATTGGATTGGCTGCCTGCATGGACGCTCAAAGCGAAACTGTGGTTCCTCTACCTTTCCAGGGGCCAAACGCCCGCTGGTTGGTGCGGCGTAGCTCGTTTCGTCAAAAGGGTGTGCCCCACACGCTGATCGTTCTGTCGGATGTGAGCCGTGCTCTGCGCGAAGAAGAACGAGGCGCATGGCAGCGGCTGATTCGCGTGTTGGGGCACGAACTGAACAACTCTCTCACGCCGATCAAATCGATTGCCGGTACGCTAAGAGTTCTGATCGCAAACGGCACTTTGAATTCCGATCAACCAGAGGACTTTGAACGCGGGCTTTCCATCATTGAGGCTCGCGCTGACTCCCTCAACCGTTTTCTCCAGGCTTATCGGCGGCTCGCCCAAATGCCGCCACCGATCGTGCGCAAGATCGAGCTTGCCCCGATTGTTCAACGCGTTGCTGCATTGGAGGCAAGCTTGCCGGTGCAGGTGCTTCCCAGTCCGCCCGTGGAATTGATGGTCGATCCCGACCTGCTCGAGCAAATGCTGATCAACCTGACGCGAAACGCTGTGGAGGCGGCTCTGGAACCGCAGCATCGGACTCCGGTCCAAAATGGTGTGGCACCTGAACCCTCGCCGGATCGAGAACCTCTCGTCGTTGTCCGATGGGAACTCTACGACAAAGATCTGGTTCTTACCATCGAAGACAATGGTCCTGGGCTTGGCAATCCCGCCAATGTGTTCGTGCCGTTTTATACGACCAAGCCTTCAGGCAGTGGGATCGGGCTCGTGCTCTCGCGGCAGATCGCCGAAGCCCACGGAGGCTCGATTGAACTCCTGAACCGCACGGACCAGAGAGGTTGCCAAGCGAGGGTCGTACTTCCACGCACCCAGCCGTCGGGTTAACTATGGTTTGCGGGCTTCTTCCATCGCGTCCAGGTCGGATAACTGAAAGCAGCGAATGTGATTCGCTGAGAGAGGTCGTTTGTTTTCAGCGGGCAAAGGGGCGAGAACTTACATCTGCTGGATTTTAGTCTGGTGAAGCCAACGCATACTCGTGACTAGCACGCAGCTCTCAAGCCTTGAAAAAGAGTCTTCAGATGGCGGAGGGGGAGAGATTCGATCCCGTTGTCTTCGTCCAAGGCCGGAGCGGCCTCGAGGGGCCGACCCGCAAGAATCCTGCGGCTTCCCGGTCGCCGGAATCACCGCACCCGTAGGCTGACAAGTTCGGTTTCGACGGGTACACCGCGGGGAGAGCTGTCGCAAAATCCGATATGCCCACACTCTGCGCACCAGCGGAGATGAAACCGCCAGCCTTTCGGTGACGCCAAGCATTCCACACATCCGTCGCCACTTGGCTTCGAAGCGCGGTGGATTCCACACGGACCTTCTTCGTCTCCGATTTTCCTTTCGTATCCTCTGGTTGCAAAATAATGTCAAGCCACCAGCAAGATCTTCCCGACACCACCCTTCTCTGCCGCAGCTTGAGCCTCGGCCGCTTCACTGAGCGGGAGTTTCTGGCTAATCGGGATTACTAGCTTGCCATCGCGCACCGCTTCAGCCATGAACTCGAGCGTTTTCCTGTCGAATTTCGAGAATACCGGCACCACCTTTACAGATGGGTACTTCGCGGCGTTCTGCGGTGCCCCGACAACCGATGCATACACTCCTCCCGGCTTGACCTTGGCGATCAGCTTCTCGGCGGTTCTTCCCCCGACGGTATCCGCCACCGCATCGAGCGGGGCAAGATTCGCAATCGCGGTGTCGTCGTCGGTTGCGACCACCTGATCCGCGCCCACAGTCTTCGCTTCATCCATCTGCCTCTTCAAGACGCCAGCGATCACGGTCGCCCCGCATTCTTTCGCAGTGAATACCGCCGAGCGCCCGACATTTCCAGCAGCGCCTACGACAAGCACCGTCTGGCCCGCTTTGATCCCCGTAGCTGAAAGGAGTTGGTTGCCGGTCGTCGTCACCAGAGGCAGTGCCGCCGCCTGGATCAAATCGAGCCCCTTGGGGACCTTCGCCAAGACCGCGGCTTTCACGACACAAAGCTGGGCGTAAGTATTGTCCGCCATAGCGAACACCTGGTCTCCGACGGAAAAGCCTTCCACTCCCGGCCCAATCTTGACCACAGTCCCCGCCACATCGACTCCTATTAGTCCCGGAAAAGTCATGGGATAAAAGTCTTTCGTTAACCCGGCACGCCGCTTGTAGTCGATCGGATTCACACTCGCGGCAGCGACCCGCACCAGTACCTCGCCCGGACCTGGAACCGGGTCAGGATACTCCTCAAACTTCAATACTTCCGGACCGCCATATTGGTGGACAACAATTGCTTTCATAATTCATCTCCTCATACCGTGAGCAAAACAGTCGTCAGCAAAACTTAGATGAGCATACCTCTCACCAACGTTCTGTCGACCGACCCTCTGATCGGTGGAAGTTTCTAGCTCTGCATTCGGCGCTCGCGCGTCACAGCGCCTTTGGCAGCAGCCTCTCTTCTATTCTTTTGAGGATGAATGCCCAGGTCGTGCCATGACGTTTCCGCGAGGTTGACGTTGTAGTAGCTTGCAGCTTTCTCGATGTTCGCGAATGCCAAAGCACGGTCGTCATCGGAGACGTCGATGACTTGATCGAACCGCGCGACTGCGTTACGCACATGTTGCGCATCGGTCAGTGGTTCTACGCTGCTTCGGAAACGCGTAGACGCTGTCGGGCAAGTCGCTCTGCATCGTCAGCCGTCCGCGTTTCTCGTGAGGTTTCCAGGTCGTTTCTGGCATGCTTTTGTCATCCTTTCCTTAAGTAATTTGTCTAAAGGCAAGCGCAGTGCCGGCCTGTGCGCTTAAGCGATTGAGCCGCAGGCAATTCGCTGCGATGGAACGATTACACCCGAGATCCTCCGGCGAATCAATTGGACGATGGTATTGGCGATACGTTGGTATAACGAGCATGAGATGTCGAATTAACGTTGCGGATCAAACTAAAGCGACTCCGACAGACTAAGTCGCCCAGGCTGCGTATGAGAGTGCCGCTCGCTCAGTTCGCTCGGAGTGCGGCATTGAGAGCCTTCAGCAGAGCCGTGTCGCTGAATGGCTTGAACAGGCATTCCACTGCACCCCGTTCTAGCAACCGCGGGCGGACAGTCCTATCTGTGCTAGCGGTGATGAATATGATCGGAATCTCCTGCTCGCGAAGCTTCAATTCCCGCTGAAGGTCGGGTCCGCTCATTCCCGGCATAGCGATGTCAAGGATCAGGCATTTGGTTTGGCCGACGCAGTCGGAGGCGAGGAACTCTTCGGGGGACGAGAATGCGCGGGCTGCAAAGCCGAACTCCATCAGCAAATCGGGTAGCGACTCACGCACAGATTCGTCGTCATCGACTACCGACACAAGCGAAAGCGTGACTGTCATAGATTCTTCATGCGCCAGCGCCCACAGCCAGAGGCATCTGCAACGCCAAGACTGGCGTGTTCGCACTGGCGCTGCTCGGGAAGGTCGATGCACTCCTCACGGAGTCCATACCAATCCGGACGCGCATTGACGAGAAGCCCGAACTCGTTTTCGGAAAGGCCCTTTGCTGAAGGTACTGCACAACACGAAGGTGCGCCATTCCAGGAAGCACTGTCTATTGCACCTTAGTATTAGTTTGCGAATCAGAGGCGAGGAACAGTTCACAGAGCGGAACACACGCTGCCAAGCCGAAATCCGGTACTAAGTCCGCCGAGTTCGCACAGGGCACAGAGCCCTCACGCCGCATCCGTCACGTCAGGAGGCCGAACGTCGCGATTGCAGTCGGCGCTCGTCGCAGCGCCGGATGCGCGAGGAATCGAGAATGAAAACGTTGTTCCGGGACCAGTGTTCAGCGTTGCCCACAGTCGACCATGATGACTCTCGATGATGGACCGGCTGACAGAAAGTCCGATTCCCATTCCGTCATTCTTCGTCGTGTAGAACGAGTCGAAGAGTCGGTCCGCAGCCTGTGGAGCAAATCCGACTCCCGCATCCATCACCATTAGACGCACATGATCGTCTTCATCTGCTTCGGTTCTGATCAACAACTGGCGCGGACGATCGTCAACCCCGCTCATTGCGTCGGAAGCATTTCTGAGCAGGTTCAAAATGACCTGCTGCAACTGCACACGATTGCCGGCGACAAGAGGAAGGCCTTCGGCGAGTTCCTGTTGCACGAGAACGCGATTTCTCTGAAGTTCGCTCAAGGACAGCGCGAGTACTTCTCGCGCAGCTTCGTTCAGGTTCACCGATTCGATCGTGGTGTCCTTTTTGCCATAGAGTGCGCGCAATCGAGTGATCACCTCGGAAGCACGGTTGCCATCGCGAATCGTGCGCCGGGCGGTCTCGCGAGCGCCGTCCACGTTGGGAGGATCAGCGGCCAGCATCCGCAGACAGGTGCTGGCATTGGTGACAATGCCCGAAAGGGGCTGGTTGACCTCGTGCGCGATGGACGCCGTCAATACTCCAAGGCTTGTAACCCTTGCCACGTGAGCGAGCTGCGATCGAGCCTTGCTGAGCGCCTCCTCGGACAATCGCCTTTCTGTTACGTCCTGAACTGCGCCGATGTATTCCGGTTGGCCGTGATCGCGCCGGATGTGAGCTGCGACATGTACGTACTTGACCGCCCCGTCCGGCATCTGCAGGCGGAATTCGAGTTGCACATCGCTGCGGTCCCGGCGATATCGCTCGATATGTTCCTGGAATACTGATAAATCTTCGGGGTGGATTCGAGTACCGATGAGTTCAAAGGTCATCTGCGCATCCCGATCAATCTGGAAGATGCGATAAAGCTGCTCTGAGCAGGTGATTTCGTCGGTCGCTACGCTCCAGGAAAAACTGCCGATTCGACTAAGATGCTGGGCTTCCGCGAGAAACTCTTCACTGCGCCGTAGTTCCTGCTCTGCCCGTTTGCGTTCAGCAAGTTCCTTCTTGAGCTCTTCGTTGGCGGCGGCAAGTTCGGCAGTCCGTTGGACGACCCGTTGATCGAGTTCGATGGCGACCCGCTTCTGATGGCTCAGAAGCCTTGCCTCTTGCAGTCCGATCGATGCCTGATTCGCCGCTACGCTCAGGAGAAGTGCCTCCGTTTGCCGCGGAAAATCCATCCGCTCAGCCGCTGCCACGATGACGCCGAGTTCGCCTTGTAACCCCAGTGGCAGAGGCACGATTGAAGCGTCTCCCTCACCCATAAGGTGCCGAAGTAGTGGAGGCCATTTCCGTGAGTCGTTCTTGAAACACTGGCTGAGCGCTTCGCAGATCTCGTGCACCGGAAGCATCGGCCCACGCCGTTCGGCGATCCGAACGAGCTCAATGGGCGCCTCGCCAACTGGAGCTGCCAGCCTCACCGCGACTAGATCCAGACGCAGCATGCGCATGAGCGCATCGAGCAACGTATGGAGAACCTGGGACGGGTCGCCGCCACTCCAGATGGCGGGAAGAGCAAGCAGGCTGACGAGATCGTTAATGCACCGTTGAAGGTGCTTGACTTCGCCGGAAGCAAGTTCGGGTTGGACTTCCATATTAGGCAGCCGTCGAAGACGAGGAAGGCCGCATGGCTCCACGTTGGCGGGCCTCGCGTAGAAATTCCGCGGGCGGCAGGTAGAACGGATTCCGGTGCAGGAGGCCACCGATGATGATCATCGGATGTGTCCGCATGATGTCGATCACCGTGTCGCCTCCAAATTTGCCAAGTTGGTAAGTGCAGATCACAGCATCGTCGTGAGTACGCCACACATCATTTACGCGCGATTCGAATTCAACGAGATCGTCAATGTAGGATGGATCTTCAATTGCCCAGTCCATCCGGCAGCAAATGCGGCTCAGCGGGAATCCACCCTTGGCATTGCCGCTGGCCATCTGCTCGAACGCTGCTAGCATTCGATCCTGATCGAAACGGCCGTCCCGAATGTAAGCTTCGGTGTTGATGCGAACCTCGAGTTGTCCGCTCTGCTCGGCTGCCGCTGGGTCGATTCCGACTGCGGCCAACCGTTGCAGATGGTCGCGACGTTGATCCGGATTCACGACGTGAACCGCTTTATCGCCACGCTCGAACCCATCCTTAATGAATGGAAGCAGCACACGATACTCTTCGTCGTCGCTATTGAAAAATGCGCAGACATGGCGTACTTCGCCGAGCTGGGAGCCAGCAAGAGAAATCGGTGCAGTGGTCTTCTTCATGGTGTTCTCCTCCCACAGGGGTTGCCTGCAACGCACGCTTCTATGCTGGCGTGGTTCACCAGTTCGTTCATCTTATCCGCCCAGTTCCAGGACCAACTCACCTATCACTCCGGCAAAGTACCTGAAGGGCGGCGTCTGCGAACTCCGCGTCTTCACGAATGACTACTGATGAATATGGCCGCTACGCCGCCGTAATCGCTGGAGATGCGAGGCGGAGTCTCGCCGCCATTTTCACCAGGTCGGCAAGAGAGTCGGCCTTCATCTTCTGCATCACCTTGCCTCGGTGTGCCTTCACTGTGATCTCGCTGATATCGAGCTTCCAAGCGACTTGTTTATTCAACAGGCCAGAGACCACCAACAACATAACCTGCCGTTCTCGCTGCGACAGTGACGCGTAACGATCCCGGAGTACCTGCATCTCCGCCTCCAGGCTAAGCGCAACTCGACTACGTTCGAGGGCTCCTCGGATGGCGGTCAACAGTACGTCATCATTGAAGGGCTTCGTCAGGAACTCGACCGCCCCGGCCTTCATGGCTTGGACGGTCATGGGCACATCGCCATGACCCGTGATGAAGATGATCGGCATATCCGTCCGTTCGTTGGCGACGATCCTTTGGAGTTCCAGCCCGTTCAGACCCGGAAGAGAAACGTCAAGTACCAGGCAGTTCGGAATACGAACTCGTGGGTAGGCGAGGAATTCTTGTGCGGACGTGAATGTCTCCGGCTGCCAGCCTTCGCAGCGGATCAGCGATTCCAGTGATTCGCGCACAGAGACGTCGTCGTCGACCACGAAGACGATTGGTGCGAGGTGCAACATGGGCGATCACCCCATTCATGGTCAAGTGTGTGCGCTAAAACCTATGCTTCCCGCGCACAATCAACTCGTGACGCCCCACCGTTCGGGAAATTCTACCAGAGAGCTTCTCATTTGTGCGGGGGATACCCTGCAACCTTGTCTTCGAATCGGAGCGGGCGGACATGGCTGGCAGTAGGGCGATACCAAAGTATCCCCAATACCATCGTCCAATTGTTCATCTCCCAAGCTTCTGTTCTGATAAGTGGCATCGACCGGATGCAGCGGAATCGTCACCATCAGGAATAGGAGAAGGAAGATGAATAGAGGGGGATTTCATGAACTCCCAAGAACAGGTTTGCAATTCAAATTGCTCCGTCGAAATGGACATTGCTGAGCGTGAGTTATTCGCGTTCATCGGCGCTGTGGCCCAACTGTATGGTCCCGAGGAGGCCAAGCTCTCGGCGGAGGACTGGCTCGACGAGTCGGAGTTAATGGATAGTCCGCCTCGGTCGACAAGCCGAGATTGGCGGGCGGTCACGATCGCGGCCTCGGCAAGACTGGCAAATCGGCTAGCCGCCGGGCGGCATCGCAGATCAGCTCGCCACTTGATGCAAAGATTCGTCGGTTCATCACGCGATAGGTTTCGCGGCGTGGCAGGCACGATGAAGCCGCTTTGAGAGGGCCGGTGGCCCTACTGTGCATTAGGTTCCAACCTTTGAAACGAAAGGTCATTTATGTCGGGCAAGAAAACGGCAATCATCACTGGAGCATCGGGGGGGATTGGCGCAGGCTTAGTCGAGGGGTTTCTGGGAGACAGTTATAACGTCGTCGCGACGTCTCGTGACGCCAATCGAAAGTTAAGTACCTCAGGCAGCCTGGTTCTGCTCGATGGCGATATCGGCAAGCAACAAACGGCTGCCCAGGCGGTCGAAGCAGCAATCAACAACTTCGGAACCATCGATGTTTTGGTGAACAACGCTGGCATCTTCCTAAACAAGCCTTTCACTGACTTCAGTGCCGAGGACTTCGAGGCCCTTTTCTCGACTAATCTGCTCGGATTCTTCTACATCACTCAGCGCGCTGTGAAAGAGATGTTGAAGCAGAAATCGGGATGCGTTGTGACCATCACTGCGGCGCTGGCGGATCGGCCAATCGCCGGCGAAAATGGCTCCGTTTCAATGATTACGAAGGGCGGGTTGAATTCAGCAACCAAGAATCTCGCAATCGAGTATGCAAAAGATGGCATCCGCTTCAATGCCGTAGCCCCTGGCGTTGTGGATACACCAATGCACCGCAATGATCCCAACGACTCGACGTCGCAGCCGGCTATGAAAAAGGCGACGGTAAAGGATGTTGTCGATGCCGTTCTTTACCTGGCACAGGCAGATCATGTGAGCGGAGAGATACTGCACGTTGATGGTGCCGCGCCGGCCCGTCGCTGGTAGCAGCAGGACAATTCAATATCGTTCCGGCGCTAAAGCATTTAGCTTCTTGTCAAATTGGAGGTTCAAGGTGAACGACCAACAAAAGATAGAGCAGTTTTCCGGAGTGCGAGAGGTCCGTACGGCATTGGGAACGGGACTCGGGACACCGTATTTGTAATGAGCACCGTATCGAAAGGAGCCATCAATGAGCGGCGCACAAAAGGAGACGTCAATGAGCAGCGTACAAATCGACCATAAGAGCTATGAGATGCCCCCGAGGGAGGGGATCAGCATCGCGCATTTTCTCACCGTGGCCGACGTCGAGCGATCGGCTCGCTACTACGAAAAGGTCTTCGGCGCTCGCATTCTGACCATGGGTGACGGCAACGCTCCTCCATACCTTCAGCTTGCGAATATCTGGATGATTCTCAACGTCGGGGGCGGGCCGACCCCGGATAAGCCGACGGTAACGCTCAGCGTCCCCGACCCGAATCACATCAATAGCTTTATGAATTTCCGCGTTGCCGATATTCAAGCTTGTTACACATTATGGAAAAGTCGAGGAGCCGAATTCATTACGGAGCCGATTCCTAAGTACGGCGAGATACGCTGCTACATCCGGGATCCTGACGGTTACATTATCGAGGTCGGACAGAGCACGGACTTGGTCTACGGTTAAAACTCGGCGCGGGGAGGAATTGGCCGTGAAAGCAGCCAGGATTCATAGCTTCGGGCCGCCCGACGTCGTGGTGGTTGAGGATGTGCCGACGCCGACGCCGGGCCAAAACGAAGTTCTGGTGCGGATGATGGCCGCGGGCGTCGCTCCCTGGGACGCGATCATCCGTGAGGGCAAGAGTAAGGTTAGCCCGCAACCTCCGCTCACCCTCGGTTCGGACTTCTCCGGTGTCGTCGAGAGGATCGGCCCCGGTGTTACGGTCTTCGCGCCGGCCGACGAAGTCTATGGCGTCACCAATCCGCAGTTCTGTGGCGCCCAAGCCGAGTTCGCCGTGGCCACGGCCGGGATGATCGCCCGCAAACCGCAATCCCTGAATCACGTAGAAGCAGCATCGGCTCCCGTCATCGCCGTAACCGCCTGGCAAATGCTGTTCCAGTATGCACAGGCGATGCGCGGACAAACGGTAATGGTCGTCGGAGCCGCGGGGAACGTCGGGGCCTACGCCGTGCAAATGGCCGTAGACGCCGGAATCCACGTCGTCGCCATCGCCCACCTCGACGACGAGGACCTGCTCCGATCATTGGGCGTGAAATCCATCATCGACTCGAGTAAGCCCGCATTCGAGCGGGACCTCCCACAGGTGGATGCTATCCTCGACACGGTCGGGGGGAGTACGCTTCAACGCTGCGTCGCTGCATTGAAACCGGGAGGCAAACTCGTCACCTCGGTCTCCGCGCAGCCGCTCCCAACAGAGGCCATTTTCTTCTACGCTGAGGTGACCACCGCGCGCCTGCAGACACTCGCAACATTATTTGACGCAGGCAGAATCACAGCGCGTGTGGGCTCAATCCTGCCGCTTTCGGAGGCGCGCCAGGCGCAACGCATGCTCGCGGGTGCACCACACAAGTCCGGCAAGATCGTGCTGCAGGTCGGGTCCAAGTAGCGATACCATCGTCCAATTGTTCGAGGCCCGCCCTCTGCTTTTATAACGTCACGCTGCAGGTTCAATCAGAATCTGCATTTTTGGAAGCAATCGAAAGGGATATCAAATGGACGGCACAAATGGACCCAAAGAGATCGCGCCTGTCGCCTTGAACACGCTTGGTGTGAACGTTTTTACGGCCCCGGGAAAGGCCATGGTCGGCGAGCGGCCAAAGCCCTTCGGCGAAGCGCTCGGCTTTGACCCTATAACGTCGACTTTAATCTTCGGCGAGTACGACGCAGTGCTGGTGGACGCAATGGGGACAGTGGCTGAGGCCTCGGCTCTCGCGGATTGGGTCGCTCTGCACAACCGCAGCTTGGAGACCATCTATATAACGCACGCCCATTTCGACCACTTCTACGGTCTGAGCATTCTGCTCGACCGTTTCCCGGGTGCTCGGGCGATAGCAACGCCCAAGGCGTTGGACGCCATGCAGATGTCTTTCACGCCCACAGTGGAGCGGCTAGCTCGCCGGATGTTTCCCGGGCAAGTGCCCACCAAGTTGGTTCCACCTGAACCCTATGAGCACGACACGTTCACTCTCGAGGGCCACGAATTGCGGATCATCGAGCAGGGCCGCACCGATAGTCCCGATTCGACGTCTCTACACGTTCCCTCGATCGGCCTGATCGTCGCTGGCGACGTTGTCTACAACCAATGCCGCATGTACGTCGGCGACACCACCCCCGAGAGCCGAAAGAATTGGATCGCGGCGCTAGACCGGTTAGCCGCGCTGAACCCGGCGATGGTTGTCGCCGGTCACAAGAAGCCTGGCGCGCCCGACTCTCCCTCGACGATCCAAGACACCAAGCGTTACCTCGAGGACTTCGATCGGCTGCAGAAAACCGCGACATCCGACCAGGAGCTGTTCGATCAGATGACGGAGCTGTATCCGCATTGGGTAGCCAATCAGTCGTGGCTGATGTTCGGATTCCCAGGGGCATAACTCACATCAAGCGCGGTAGCCAGTCCTTACGCACTTTGGAGGAAGCCGCGGACGATGGGCTACCTCATATTCAGGAGCACAGAATTCGATTTCAAAAAGGAGAACAATAATGACAACGAAAGGAAAAGTCTTAGTGCTGGTATCGAGCGGTCATGGCTTGCCCTTGAAAGATGGCAAGGTTTATACCGGCGCTGGCTACTACCTCAACGAGCTGACGGTTCCGGTTCGCACCCTGATGAACGAGGGCTACGAAATCACCTTCGCCAACCCCAAAGGCAACACGCCACAAATGGATGTCCATTCGGCTGTAGCCGACTTCTTCGGTGGAGACGAGGCTAGGCTTCAGGACTATCTAGAATTCCGCGACACCCTAACCGGGCTCAAAAATCCAACTCGTATCTCGGAAGTCATCGCATCGGGTCTGGATCAATATGACGCTGTTTTCGTCCCCGGCGGCCATGGCCCGATGATGGACCTGCTCGATGATCCCGACGCGGGCACCGTGCTGAGACACTTTCATAAAACATCCAAGCCAACGGCAGTGCTCTGCCATGGCCCGATCTCACTTCTCGCGGCGCTTCCGAATTCGACGGAGGTGGTCGCCGCGCTGGCGGCGGGCGATGCCGCCGGAGCACACGCAAAGGCTCAAGGTTGGATCTATTCCGGATATAAGATGACTATCTTTTCGACAGCGGAGGAGCAGCAGCGGGAACCGCTTGAGATTGGTGGTAAGGTTCTCTTCTACCCGGACTTCGCCTTGCGTACGGCGGGCGGTGACGTAAGTGTGCTCGCTCCATGGCAGAGCTACGTCCTTCAAGATCGCGAGCTTATCTCAGGTCAGAACCCATTCTCTGATCAAGCTCTTCTGAAACTTCTTCTACCGGCACTCGATGGGAAGAAGAAGTCGGTTTCAGCGGCATAAAAATCGGGGACGCCCAGAAAGAGCTAATTGAGAAACGGACGACACTTGGAGGGCGTAAATATCGATGAAAACTACGTTCGGCGCTTTTTCGCTGATGCCGCCTGAAAATCAGGCAACTGTGGGCCACGCGCCCCAGATGTGCACTGTTCATCGGAATTGGAGCCGTCAATGAGCGGCGTACAAATCGAACAAAGAGCTATGAGATGCCCCCACGCGACGGGTTCACCTTCACCGTCACACGTTTCATCACCGTCGCCGACATCGATCGATCGGCTGATTCTTATGAAGAGGTCTTCGGCGGCCGCATTCTGAGCAGAGGCGACAGCAAGGTCGGACAGAGCACCGAGCTCACGTATGGTTAACGCTCGGCCGGGATGGGACGCGGATTTATGCGCTGACGCGTGCGGATCGAAGCTCTAAGTTATTAGGATTGTCGCCGGCCATGCGCATTTGCTGCGACGAAAGAACTACGGACGCCGACGGCTACTGTCGCCTCTAACTGACCGGACAGCCGCTAAGTCCCAATTAGCGGGGTTGCCGGACACGTCGGCGTGACATCGGGTATCGTTACAGCGCTTCCCTTCGATGGAGGGACAAGAGATGGATTGGAAACGGTTGGTCCAGTTTGCATTGCTGGGTAGCAATGATTTGGAGCAATATGCCATCCTGCTGGTACGCGTTTCGATCGGGCTGTTCTTCGCCGTCTCCGGGGCAAACAAATTGTTTGTCGCTGGGGGCACGAAACCTGTTTACGAAACGCTTGTTAAGGCCAAAGTCCCCTTTCCCCACCAGACGGCTTATTTCGTGTCGGGCGTTGAGTTCATTGGCGGATCGTTGGTGACCGTGGGGTTTCTTTCGAGTCCGGCCTGCGTGGCTTTATTGATCGATATGATTGTTGCCACCCTGACCAGCGCGGTTTCAACCGTGCCTAAAGGACTTTCGCCTCTTAACTGGCTCGACGATTTCCTCTATCTTCCGGAAGTCCTGTACGTGCTCTTCTTTATCTGGCTGCTCTGCTCTGGTCCGGGAAAGTTCAGTGTCGATTACTGGCTCGCGGGCAAGTTATTGAGGTGATCGCTCGACGAACTTACTCGGAGCTGGCCCGCTACAACGAAAAGAAAAGGGTTTAAAACACGCGCTGCACTTCGACGAGGTACACATGTCCCGATTGCTTTCAGTGAATGTCGGCCTTCCGCGCGACGTGACATGGAACGGCAAGACGGTCCGAACGTCAGTCTGGAAGTCTCCAGTGGATGGACGGCGAATGGTGCGCAAGCTCAATATCGACGGTGATGCGCAAGCCGATCTGGAAGGTCACGGAGGGGAGCAGCGCGCCGTATTTGTCTATCCGATGGATTCTTACCATTTCTGGGAGCGCTTTTTGGGCCGCAACGATTTTACGTTCGGCCAGTTCGGAGAAAACTTCACCGTTGACGGACTTCCTGATGGTGAGGTCTGCATCGGCGATCGATACCGGATCGGTGGCGCTGAGTTTGAAGTAACGCAGCCGCGCGTAACGTGCTACCGCGTCGGCATCCGCATGAATGAACCTCGTATGGCGGCGCTTCTCGTGGCACATCACCGACCAGGATTCTACTTTCGCGTGTTGCAAGAGGGAGAAATCGGGGCAGGCGATGACATCGTAAAAACTGCTGACGGTCCAGAGCGAATCAGTGTGGCCGACGTTGACGCTCTCCTGTATTTGCCAGGGCAGTCGAGCGACCAACTGCAACGAGTGCTACGCATTCCTGCCCTTAGCAAGGGTTGGCAGAGCTCTTTCCAGGCAATGCTCCAACAAGACCTGAGCTCCAAAACTGCGGTGGGGAATCCGGGACTCGCCTATGAAGAACAAGCGCCAGTATGGCCCGGCTTTCGGCAGATGCGAGTCGCGAATATCAAGAAGGAAAGCGATAGCGTAACTTCCTTCATTCTGGAGCCCATCGATGGGCAGCCTCTTCCTCTCTTCCAGTCGGGTCAATTTGTTGTCTTACGGCTGCTCGTTGACCCGGGGAAGTCCCCGGTTCTTCGCAGCTATTCGCTGTCTGATCTGCCGGCAGCCGATCATTTCCGCATCAGCGTGAAGAGCGAATTGAACGGAATTGGAAGTTCATTTCTGTGCAACCGTGCGCGAGAAGGCGATGTGTTGGACGTGAGTGCACCGCGAGGAAGCTTTACTCTGCGTCCAAGCCAGAATCCTGTGGTTCTGCTGAGTGCCGGAGTGGGCGCAACGCCCGTGATGTCGATGCTGCACTCTCTCGCTGCTGAAAGGTCTCAACGAGAGATCTGGTGGATCTATGGAGCGCGCGATCGCGTTGACCATCCGTTTGCAGAAGAATCGCGTTCATTACTCAAACAGCTCTCTCGCGGACAAGGATACATCGTGTACAGCAGGCCCGCCGCAGCTGACCAAGTCGGGGCAGACTTCGATGCTCCCGGGCACATTGACACAGCTTTGCTGGAGAGAATTGGCGTGTCACAGGATAGTGACTACTATCTGTGTGGCCCATCTTCATTCTTGCAGAACATGCGCGATGGACTGCGAGACTGGGGTGTGCTCGCCGGGAATGTGCACACGGAAATCTTCGGTTCTCTCGAGGGCATTACACCCGGTATGGCGCGGGTTGATCACGCTCCTCACCAGCCCCAAGGGCCGCCCGGATCTGGACCTCCAGTCTCCTTCGCGCGTAGTGGAATTACGACCACTTGGGATCCGAAATTTGCGAGCTTGCTTGAATTGGCGGAAGCGTGCGACGTTCCGGTCAGATGGTCGTGCCGGACTGGAGTCTGCCATACCTGCATGACTGGGCTGATTAGCGGATCGGTTACTTATAACCCTGAGCCGCTGGAGCGACCCGCTCCCGGCAACGTGCTCGTGTGCTGCTCGCAGCCAAACGCGGGAGTCATCCTGGATCTTTGAGAGAAGCTGGAGGACTCCAAACATGCGTCCCGATTTCGCGCTCGGAGGTATTTTCCCCGTAGCGTACAATTCGCTCGTGCTCGAGGCGTACCCTCGGCATGCCGTCTAGCCGCGAACAATTCATCGCAGCCTTACAAGCAAGGTCGGATTGAATCTCGAAGTTGGAGCTAATGGACACAGAATGGGCAATGCGTGGGGCAATAAAAAGCCTCCAGAACAGAAAGAGAAAGACCTCCCGAACGTCTCGGGTAATCTCCCTCATGTAAAAAGCGTAGCACGCAAAACACTGAGGTCCAAGCGCGTTTTGGTGAATCTGTCTACTCACTCCCCATTGTGATCGCACGCCTGAGGGCCTGCATGCGCGGCTTCCGAAGATAACGAGTTTTGGCAGCCAGCGTTTTCCAGTGCCGCGGACGTGGGCGCAGTCCTAGCGAACCCGGGCTGCTAAACTCGGATTGCCCTGGTACCGGGACCTGTGAACCAACCCGTTCATGGTAAATGAAGTCTAGGGATGCCCTTTCCAATTGCGTCGGTAAGGAGACCGTATGAAGAACTTCCTTCAAGGAATAGTCTTCGCTGTTATCGCGCTGGCTTTGGGTGGCTGGCTCTACCTTCGGTTCGGATTTGCAGACGTGTGCGCCAACGTCCCGATGTCGCGGTTCGATTCGGAGATTGCGAGTACAGCCTTGCACGCTTCAGCTGCTCGCCACACGCCCGAAAAGAAAAACCCGATCCAGCTAACTGATGCCAATCTCTTCGACGGCGCCCGCCTGTACCGGGACAAATGTGCCGATTGCCACGGGAGACCTGACAACCCCGAGAGCGACTATGGTGAGTCTTTTTATCCGCCGGCTCCCCAGTTTATGAAAGTGAATCCCCCTCTGTCCGACGGCCAGAATTTTTACATCATCCGGTGCGGCGTGCGGAGGACTGCCATGCCGGCATGGGGCAAGGTCATGGCAGACAGCGAAATCTGGCAGGTGGTCGCGTTTCTCGACCGCCTGGATAGCCTCCCGCCCGCAGTTAGCCAGGAGCTTCACAGGCCAGCCTTGAGCAATCCGTGACCTGCGTTGCTAACGTCGTACCTCTGTCGAGCCGCCGGCGCTTTGCTTGGCCTCTTCGATCGATAGCGCGGATCGGTCGCAGGTCTCGTCTTCGGCTTCACAGGCCAACGCATTCCGTTGGCGCTGGGCAGTGGCTACTTCCCTCGAGTCGCTTGGACTCAGCAGTGAGTCGTCGCAGTAGCCATCTCCCGATCTACAGGCTAAGAGATTTCGCTCGTACTCGATATTGGCAACTTGCTTCGCTTCCATCGGGGTCAGTAAAGATTTGTCGCAGAATTCAGGGTCCGTCTGACACGTCAGCAAGTTGTGCTCGCGCGCCAAGCCACGAACGTTCACGGCCTCCGCAGAGGTCAGCAAAGCGTCGTTACAGGAATTAATTCCGGTCTCGCAATTTAATCGATTTTGTTCGTTCTGAATTTGCGCGACCCTTATAGTTTCAGACGGTGTAAGGAGTGCTTGGTTACAGATCCCGATGGTTGTTTCACAGGCAAGAGCATTCCGCAGTCGTTCGACCTTTGTAACCTGCTTCATCTCGGGGGCTGAGAGCATCGAATGATCGCACTCGCCGTTGCCAGTCAGACATACCCAAAGATTGTGATCATGCTGGAGATTGGCGATCTCACCTGCTTGTGTGCTTGTCAGGAGCGCCTGATCGCAAGTCCCAAATGCGTCAATGCAGTCGCGGAGGTTCTGGGCCTTCGTGCTGGATGCAGAAGGAGTTTGTGCGAACGCGTGACAAACAAAAACTCCGAAGAGCAGGAAGACAGCTATACAACGCAACATGCCAGATCCTTTCGTTCCTCAATTTATGTGTGCTCGGGAAGCCGGTTGAACATGTTGTAAAGCCATGCAAACAGAAGGCCCGCAACGGCTCCGTCTACCAGTCCATCAAGCGTGCCCGCCAAGATGCCGGCTATTGTGTGCGACGTATGGAACCATGGGTACACGGAACTCATCATCTGCAAAAAGCTCACTCCGTAGCCTGGCCGCGCTTGGTTGATTAACGAGACGATGAGAATGGCTCCTGCCCACAGGAGTCCTCCCGCAAGCATCGTAGCTCTAAGTGAAAGCCGCATTGTCCTATCCTCCTTTCAAGGCGCTGCCGAAAATCTAGTTAACGCGTCCGCATTTGAGTCGAACCCCAAGGTTGCCCCTCAATTTCCTCTTGGCCCAGCATGTAGCGTTCCGGCTGTGTTGACCGAGTTTGCGGCTAGTTCGACCTTCTGGAAACTCGGCTGGGACCGCTGCCAGAGAATTCGTGCGTCGGGCGCATCGTTCGGAAACTCTTTCATCGATTGTTGTCCTGTGGGTTCAAGAATGATATCGACCCGACGGTTGTACGCAAGCCATGTAACCTTCGGTCGGTGCAACGTCCACTGCTCAGGCTTCTGTGCATCCTGCATCTGAAGTTTCAACACACTGTTTTTGCTCAGTTCTTGTTCCTTGCCCTCAGCGCGAACTTGGATCTTGTCCGCAGCGATGCCCTGCGACACGAGATAGCTCTTCACTAGCTCAGCTCTTTTCTCACTAAGCTGCATGTTGTATTTTGTCGAGCCGCGAACATCTGCGTGTCCAATCACCATGAGGCTCGCGTGATCGTTGTCGTACTGCTCGTGCATCTTGAAGCGGTTCGCAGCATTCGATAGCACGGCGCGCTCGCTAGCTACCAGACCGATCTTAGGGTGCCGGACGCTCGGATAGTTCGTGGGATAAAAGAGACTGGCAAGTGTTACCGGTGGCGCCGGCTCGATCGAGCCTACGATATGAAGGGCCGCCGTTTGCGTCGTTGTTTGCCCGCAGGCGTTCGATGCCGAGAGCGTGTAGTCAATTATCTCATCGATTGGACCCGTGCTTGTCTGCCTTGGCTGAGCCTCGATCTTCTTGCTTCCGCTCATGCCCTCAGTGCCCAAGGGCATTATCTTCACCTGGTTAGCATTGGCTGCCGACCAATTCAAGGTTGTCGTGTCGTCTTGCACGACCTTGTCCCCAATCTTGTGATAGCGCACTTCCGGCTGTGTCAAGGTTAGAGTTGCTTTCGGCTGTGCGTTAACCCTAACCGTTGCTGTTTGTTCCGCTTCGCCACCTGGACCCTTGGCAAGCAGTTCATACGTCGTTGTCTTGGTCGGTTTGACCGCCCGCTCGCCGTTTGCCGATACGTTTCCTAGACCCGTAATGGAAGCGGCCACTGCATCGTCGGACTTCCAATTCAGATGAGCTGGTTGTCCGCAACTGATGGGACTGGAACTTGCTGTGAGCTGGGCGGTGACTGGGGCGATGGGGACTATTGCACTCGCAACTCCCGCGTGAAATCGCGGCTGAGGCCCCAAACTATTGCCTTGCGGCCAGTCCTTCGTTTTCATCTTGTCGTGGTCGAGGTACACAATCACTCGTTGACCTGCTTTGACATCCACGGGGCCCGACCAGATGGTGTTTCCGTGGCGCGTCACTGTCACGTGGTAGTTACCCGGCTTTACGAGCAAACGCTGATGCCAGATCCAATTCCAGTCGAATTCATCGACGTGGCCGACAAAGTAATCTGGAGTCGTCCCGTTAAGCAGGACAGCAGCACGTGGATGACCCTTGAATTCGATATCTCCGAACGGGCCGCTTACTTTGTTGCCCTCGGCCTTTAGGTCTACGCTAATGTCTGTGGTTGTCTTGGGATCAATGTGCACTTGCCGGATGTCCGGGATGTATCCGTAGTTGTAGACATTCAGTTCGTGACTGCCTGGAGGAAGAGTGATGGTCTGGCTACCATCCCGAATCGCGTTCCCATCTACGAAGACGTATGCCTGC
This sequence comes from uncultured Acidobacteriaceae bacterium, assembly GCA_963706645.1. Lineage (GTDB taxonomy): Bacteria > Acidobacteriota > Terriglobia > Terriglobales > Acidobacteriaceae > Sulfotelmatobacter. Next base: position 23,141 of record CAVPNR010000016.1, on the reverse strand, counting down.
TTTGGTACTACGTGAATCTTAAGTTTGCCGTTTTCATTTTCGCGTGCGGCGGACGGCATGGTGAGCAATAAGAAGACGACGAAAGTGAAAAACGCGAAATGGGCCCGGAGTCTGCAGAACATCATTGGAATCTCTCCTTCCCGCAGTGGTTGCTGAAAGTTCACTAGGAATGTCGTTGTTGGCTCTGATCGTGTCATCCTGAGGGAGGCAGCCGCACCCGGTCCAATCTCGGTTCAACTCCGTTTGAGGAGCGCGGGACCGACAGCTGCCTCATTTACTTGGATTCCCTGCAGATTGATTTTAGTTGTATCGCCTCACGATATATCGTCAGTTTGCTGCAGGCAAACAACTTGCTCAAGATCTGCCATCCGTCGCCTTCCCTGCGAGCCAACTCAGTGTCAGAGAGAAACCATCACATCAGTTAGAGAGGTAGGAGTCTCTCCAAGATGTCCTTAATGTTAGAGGAACGGATCCGTCAATTAGCGTATCGCCTGTACGAACAGCGAGGCCACGAGGACGGACACGAGCTAGAAGACTGGCTGCAAGCCGAACGAGAGGTTCGCGGAGGCGCTTCCCGGAGCGGAAAGACAGAAGCCGAGAGGCACAGCAACGATGCAACGCCTATCGTCGAAATGCAGGGAAACCGTCTCGGGCATTCTGTTTGAGAGTTTCCGGCAGGGTCGCATCAAGCCGTCTGCTTCACGTGCGCAATCAGGCTCCGGACGCTTTTTGCAAGCTGTACAAGCTCGCCTTCACCCTCGAGTTCGAAATCGATCTCATAATTTCCCAACGCCGCATGATCCACAGCCTCTCTCAGTTCCAGCAGGGGCTTCACAACCTGGCGGGGCAGCACAAAGCTGATCCATATACTCAGCAACAAGGTTAGGGCGGACACCGTGCTCAAGACCCATTCAGCACGTGAGAGAAGATGTCGAGCGTCCCTATGATCACGCTGTACCCGATCCCAACCGCGGGCTTCGAGCTGAGAGGCCACTTGCAGGACGTTCTGGCTTGAGGCCTGCAATGCAGGTGTGACTTGCCGCAGCGTGGGATCTCCAGCCTCAACCGTACTCACGATCTGCGTCTCGAAGGAAGCGACCTGACTGCGAAGGTCGTCCACCAGCCGAGTGCGGCTCTTGCGCCCGGCTTGCTTCAACAAATCGTTGAGATCCCTTTCATAGGCTCGCACGACTTCCTGGACGCGCTGTATGGCAGTTCCGCCGGGCTTTTGGGAGAGCGACACCGCTGCTGCAAATTGCTGCTCATACAAGGCCATGTTATCAAGCCCCTCTCGCGTGAGAGCCTGCTCTGGCGCGAGCCGACGAATCTCCCCAAATATATTTCTCAGTTGGGTCAGTGATTCGCGGTTGGCCTGAAGGTAGTGCTCATCTCGGAGCAGAAAGTAGCTTCGCTCGGCACGACGCGCATCGAGCATTTGGACGGAGGCTTGCTCTGCAAGGGTCGCCACGGGAGCGTCAACATTCACAATGCGGTCAACGATCAAGCCCATTGCGAACAAGTAGTAAACCGCCAGAAAAATGACAGGGACGAGGACAAGTCTTACGATGGCTAGGCTATAGGCCACTCTTCGTCGAAGCGAACTGCCTGGTGCAAGGATTTTGAGTGATCTGCGGAGTCCCAGTTCCATGCTCCACCTCTTTTCCACTGCCCACAGGGCAAAGCCCTCTTAGCTTACATTGAACAATGACAGGACAACCATCACATGAGCCACGAACCATCCATTTCGTCCGTATGGATTCTCGGCGGTGAGCTCTTCCTGTTTCTTACGCTATCACCTGGCGAGCCTAGACGGGATAGGCCGGCTCGCGAGGGCGTAGCCTTGCTGTCATTATTGTCTCCTCTCCGGATTTCGGCAGGGGTGGCTCGCTGCTGGGAATTGCGAGATCGGGGAAGAACAATGCTTATGCTGCCTTCGGCAGACTCGGCCGGTTCCGATCCGTGCGCGCCGGAACGACCTGGAGCAGGTGAGCGCGAGTAATGATACCTTCCACTCTTCCGTTCGCCACGACGGGAAGTTGATTAACGTCCTCGCGGGCCATCGTCTCCAGTGCTTCCATCGCCGGCATCTCAGGACTCACCACATGAAGCCTGTACCCCGAGCGCATTACCTCCCGCACTCTGGTATACGGCCACGCTTGCGGTTCGACTGCCCGTAATTCATTAGGCGTTATGAGGCCGAGGAGGTGCGAATCGTCGCTCACAAGAAAGCAGCGTTGGCCTGTGGTCAACAACTGGTTGTGGACAAAGTCTTGCAGCGAAGTGTCAGGATCCACGGACCGATAGTCCGTAGACATAACGTCCTTCACGCGCAGGCCCCTGAGAAGCGTGCGCATCCGAACTTGCATATAGGAAGCTCCGGCCGCCTGCAACAAGAACCACCCAATGAAGGCGATCCACAGTCCTCCGAGTCCTGCTCCCTGAAAGAATCGCAGGATTCCAAAGCCGATAAACAAGACGGCGATTACCTGTCCGACAAATGCCGCGGCCCGAGTCGAGCGCTCAGCGTCATCCATCGCCCACCACAGCATGGCATGCAGCACTCTCCCGCCATCGAGTGGAAACCCAGGAATCAGATTGAAGGCAGCAAGTCCCAAGTTAACGTAGCCGAGCCATACTAACAGGGCAGTTCCAGGAGTTGTGGCCGAAGTCCAAGGAACCCATCCGGCAAGCCGGGCCGCCGCAAGCAGGATCGCACCCAGCACGCCGCTCGTAAAAGGGCCGATCACTGCCATCCAGAATTCGGTTTTCGCGTCGGACGCTTCTCTCTCGATCTGGGCTACACCTCCGAGCAGGAACAAGGTGATTTTGTGTACTGGAATGCCGCGGGCTTTTGCCACCACAGCGTGCGACAACTCGTGCGCAAACAAGCACGCAAAGAACAGCACGCCTGTGAGCGTGGCCGTGGACCACACGAGAACGTCGCTCCAATCGCGGTTCACCGCGTGGAATTGCGCAACCAGCGAAAAAGTAATCAGTAACGCGATTACGAACCAGCTGTAGTGCAGGCCCAGTTCGACTCCGAATATTGTGCCAATCTTGATTTGCGACTTCACGGCGTTCCTATTTCATCTACTGGAGATTTGCGCGAACCCATGAACGCACTGATTCAGTTTTCTGCCCTACGGTTGGCTTGAATGACCGGGGACTGAGTTGCGGCTACGGAAAATCACTTAGTGGGTATCTACTAGATCTGCTCTGCAAGTCCCCGGTGCGCCGACTGACTGGCTGACGATAGTGCCGTCGAGACACTTTTTCTCGTAAAAAAAGTGAGAAAGACATCTTCTTACCTTCGGAATGTGCTCTTAGTAATAAGGCTGTCGCCTGGCGTAGGAGTTATCGTCTTTTCACCTCTGCCCCAAGACCATTTCTCCAAACTGGGTTAATCTTGCAGCCCCTGGAGGAGTGTCATGTACGCGAAGGTGACAACATTTACCTTGACAGCAGCTCTCTTGCTCACCGGCAGTCTCTTTGCCCAACAAAAACACCAGGCAGGAACAACGACACAGGGTGTGCAGAATTCCACCGACCGGAGTTTCACTAACAGCGCGGCGGAGGCGAACCTGGCAGAGATTGATGCGGCAAAGATGGTGGAGCAGAAGTCGACTGATCCGGCGGTAAAAGACTTTGCGAATCGCATGGTTACAGATCACACACAAGCGAGCCAGGATCTGACGAGTCTGGCGGAGATGAGCGGTATCAAGCTGCCTACCGAGCCGAGTCTAACTGAGCGCAATCAGAAGAACGAACTGCAGAAACTCTCAGGAGCTAAGCTGAACGACGCTTACCTTCGGGACGAACTCCAAGGCCACAAGGAAACGATCGCGGCGTTTGAGAACGAGATTGAGAACGGCCAAAACCAAGAGGTCAAAGAGTATGCGGCACGGACCCTTCCGACGCTGCAAGACCATGTCAGGATCGCAGAGGATATCGCCGGAAAGCTGGGCCTATCAGGCAAGACCGGCCTGACTGACGAAACAAAAGCGATTGCCGTTAGATAGGTTGTCAGCGAACATGGCGTCGTTTTGTCTAATGCGGTTGCCGAAGGGGTGGGTGGCGATGCTGCCGACGCAACTTTTGTCGGTTCTGCGCAAACCCACTGCGTATGCGTTCGTCGTACCTGCCCTTTCGACAGGTTCTTCGCCAAGAGTACTTGAGCAAGTGCGGAATCCCGCCTTCCCATCGTCCTTCCAGACCCTCCGAGGCACTATAGAGTCAGCGTTAATCTCACCTGACAGATCGACGTTAGTGTTCGATAGTCCACGTTGAAGTCGAAGTAAAAATAGGCAGCATCGCTTTAAGCCTGTCGGGCATCCCAATGCCGCAAGTCACTCGGAGGACTGTACATTGATCGCCCCCCAGCTGCGAGAATTCCGATACCGAGAAAAATCTATTTTTCGATTTTGCGGGCCGGCGCAAGTCTGGCCTTTTTCGAAGCTTCGCTTCCGGAAAGCTCCAGTTCCGCCGAAAGACTTCTCGGCAATCGTCGCATGCACGGGTCTAGTGTCCGGGTTGCCGCAGGTCGAGGAACCGTGGCGCCGCTATCGTGCCGAGCAAAAGGACGTGGCGGGAAAGGACATTCCGGATTGCGCGCGTCAGCTCACTGCGTCGTAGCTCAACGGCAGGGATTGGAGGCCAACAGTTCATCTCGACGAGGAACGCACGGATTACCTCGGAGACGGGGACCTCGCCGAGCTGCCGCTTGCCGCGGAGCAGTGTGTCTGGTTGCAGTGTTATTCTGCGCGGTCAACTCGGCCGCATACTCTGTTCTTACACATCAAGAGTTGATCGACCTGGCCTGGAATGATTCTATTCGCCCCGTGCTGCTTGCGCGATTTCCAAACGCTACAGAGCAACAATTGCGCGAGGCTCACGCTTATGCCTATGGGGGTTCCTCTATCCAGGACATGGGTTACTACCCGTTCGGTAAACAGTTCTTCAGTAACCTTACGCACTATGTGCGTTCGGGAGATTTCGTCGGTTGGCTTCTCGCAAACGCCCAGACCATTGACGAGTACGCTTTCGCAATTGGAGCTTTGTCCCACTACGTAGGAGACTCCGTCGGTCACTCGGAGGCTGTTAATCCCGCAACCGCAGTGGAATTTCCCAAGCTAGAGCGAAGGTTTGGGTCGATGGTGACCTATGACGAGAGTCCCCACGGTCACATCAGAACCGAATTCGGATTTGATATTGGGGAATTGGCGGATGGAACGTTCGCGCCGCCCGAATATCTGCGGTTCATCGGTCTCAAAGTACCCAGAAAATTCCTGGAACGAGCGTTCCGGAATACTTACGGATTTGACATCCACGAAGTTCTGGGGCGGGCACATCCCGCCCTACGAAGCTACCGCACATCGGTACGCAGCTTTATCCCGGCGTTCGCAGAAGCCGAGGTTGTTCTGCATAGGCATCAGTTTCCTGCCCACGCCGACGAGGGGCCTTATCGCATTCTTGCCGACCGCATCGCTCGCACAAATTATGAGCGGCATTGGAGACATGCAAACAAAGGGCCTGGTTTTAAGGCGCACCTACTGGCTATTCTGGTTTTCATCATTCCGAAGGTTGGGGCGGCTTCCGATCTGGCAATAAAGATTTCAACTCCTGAAACGCAAGACTGGTATCTCCGTAGTGTCAACCATACGGTAGACGCATTTCACGACATACTCGACAAACTACTTACGGAAGGTAAGGCCCCTCTCGCGCTTGCCAACATCGATCTCGACACGGGGAATCGCGTCAAATTGGAAGATTATCCTCTTGCCGACCAAACCTATGCACAATTGCTGGAGCGCATCACATCGGAGCCCAACCGGCCGATCCCTGGAAACCTGAAAAAAGACATCGTCGAATACTACGCAAGCTCGGGATCGGATCCTGAGTTGCAAAAGCGACAGTCGGAATGGTTGGAAATCCTTATGAAAATGAGGATCTGCGACGATTGTCATTAGAGTGCTGCCACGACAACGCACCAGGGCCGCGGATTCGACCCGGAGTAATGTGATTTTCGATCCCCAAATTCGAAGGCCTCTAATTCTCGCCTTTTATACAAGCGTCCATTCCGTTAAGAATCTCAGCATCACGTTGAGAATTTCAGATCGAGCGTGAGTGGAGCTCATATCCATCCACGAATTGGTGCTTGCCAAGGTGGCGGTGATGGGGGCCGTTACCAGATTGAGAACAACGATTCAGCAAACGAACCCGTCAAATCATTTGATTCAGCCTGCCGAATCCAGCGAGTCAAAAAGATTGATTCCACAGAGGCTGCGCCGATTTTGCCGAAGTTGCAGGTCCACTGGCTCCAGCGGCATGGGACAAGAATGGTTGGACCCGGGGGGAAGTGGGCGATCCGCCGCGTTTGGTCACTCGCGAAAGGCAGCCACGCAGGAAATATCGGAAAGTGCCGTTCGAGCCGTATTAGAAAGCGCCAAGAATCGCCAACATTCGATCGTCCAGATGCATCTCAGGTTCTGAAGGTAAGATGTCCTATCTTGTCCGGAAATCAGGAAACAGCGACGGCTGTGGCCCATGGTCATGCTGGTGACGACAATTGCGCTGGTCGGAGGCGCTATCGGAAGCCTCATAGGAGGAAATGCAGGAGGTGGCGCGCTGTGGACCCGCACGGGGAAAGACTGGGATCTGGACAGAGTTTAGAGAACAGTGAGTTGACGGAGTATTACATCGCTTTGTATCGACGTGCGCCTAACGAGGAGAGATAATTGCGGCTCCAACACAAAGTAGCGATCGTGACTGGTGCCGCTACGGGAATCGGGCAGGCGATCGCAATGGCCTTTGCGAATGAGGGCGCCTCGGTTGTCGTTGATTATGTGGGCGATGTTGTGCCAGCCGCGCGAACCGTAGAAAAAATCCAGGCCGCTGGAGGAAATGGGCATTGCGTCAAAGCCGACGTCTCCGATCCGGCCCAGGTGCGATCTCTTGTAGAGCAGGCTGTGGCAAAGTTTGGAAGACTCGACATCCTCGTCAACAACGCGGGGATTGAATTCAAATATCCATTTCTCGAGTTCCCTATCGATCTGTGGCATAAGGTGATCGAGGTTGATCTCACGGGGCCATGGCTGTGCGCGCAGGCGGCCGCTCAGCAGATGGTGAAACAGGGAGGGGGCGGACGCATCATCAACATCTCTTCGGTGCACGAGGATCTGCCAATGCCAACCAATGCTCCGTATTGTGCGGCTAAGGGAGGACTACGGATGCTCATGCGCACCATCGCGGTCGAGTTGGCTCCCTATCAGATCACGGTGAACAACATAGGGCCTGGCGCGATTTATACGCCCATCGACAAAGAGATCGAAAACGATCCTGGCGTCGAAAAGAAGTTAATGGCCGAAATCCCGCTCGGTCGTTGGGGTCGCGCGGAAGAGGTTGCTGAATTAGCAGTGTACCTGGCGTCGGATGCGGCAGCTTACGTTACGGGAAGCACACACTTTATCGACGGAGGCATGTTGCGGCGCGCTGGAACTCTATGAACGTTCAGTCTCCGGGTATTGGAGCCCGCTTGCTAGCGCCGGGGATCGGGCCGGCAACGGGCTGAGGGTTTGCGCGGCTGAGATTCAGAGCCGTGTTCACCAGACCGACGTGAGAGAACGCCTGTGGAAAATTGCCCAGCAATCGCTTTTCGACGGGATCGTATTCTTCGGAGAGCAGTCCAACGTCGTTGCGAATATTTAACAGGCGATCGAACAATCGCACTGCATCTTCCCGCCGATTCTGTAAAACGTAGTTATCCGCCAGCCAGAATGAGCAAGCCAAAAACACGCCTTCTCCATGGGGCATTCCGTCGACCGCAGGATCCTGTGTGTAACGCGAGACGAAGCCATTCTGCATGAGATGGGTTTCGATTGCTTTCACGGTAGCGACCACGCGAGCATCGTCTGCTGGAAGAAATCCGACGAGAGGCATCATGAGAATGCTGGCGTCGAGATGTTTGGAACCGTAGTACTGCACAAATGAATTTAGGCTGGCGTCGAAGCCCTGCTCACAGACCTGCTGGTGGATCGCGGCTCGAAGGGGCCTCCACCGGTCAATGTTTCCCGAGAACCAGCCCTGCTCCACCGACCTGATTGCGCGGTCCACGGCAACCCAAGCCATCATTTTCGAATGAACAAAGTGACGGCGTGGGCCACGCATTTCCCAAATGCCCTCATCGGGCCGATCCCATCCTGTCTCAAGGAATTCAAGCAGGGCCTCAGCGACGTCCTCGCCCGCGTCATCCGCAGGTCCCAGTCCCGCTTGCCGACACTGAAAGAGCGTGTTCGCCACCTCTCCAAAAATGTCCAATTGAAATTGTTTGTAGGCGGCGTTGCCGGTTCGCACCGGTGTGGATTGTTCGTAACCTGTCAGCCACGGCAACTCGAGTTCTGTAAGCCTCCGCTCACCTCGAAGACCGTACACAATATTGAGTTCGGAAGGACTACCCGCAACGGCCCGCAAAAGCCACTCGCGCCACTCCCGCGCCTCGTCGTGGTATCCCGCATCCAGAAGCGAGTGCAGGGTTAATGTCGCGTCGCGCACCCAGCAAAAGCGATAGTCCCAGTTCCTCACGCCTCCGGGCAACTCGGGAAGCGAGGTGGTAGGCGCCGCCACAATTCCACCTGTCGGCCGAAACGATAGGGCCTTTAGCGTGATTAGCGACCGCATTACTGGATCACGCCACTCTCCCCGATATAAACATCGACTGGACCACTCGCGCCACCAATGATTCGTGTCTTGAAGCGCTACGCTAGCATCGAGTGGCAGAGGTTCGTTCTGGTGAGAGGGATGCCAGGTGAGGTCAAAGGAGATTTTCTGTCCTTCGTTTACCGTAAACGCCGCTACAGTTTTGAAGTTTTCGCCACGAAGCGGCACTTCAGTCCGCAAGCTGACCATGTCTGGTCCGGCTATGGCAGATATCCCAGTCCCCGTTCGCCGAACCCAGGGCACTACAGAACCGTAGTCAAAGCGGATGACGAGTTCCAGATTTAGCTGAACCTGTCCCCGAGTACCCGTTAGCAGCCGCACGAGCTCCGGCATGTCATCCCGAGGCGTCATGAAGTCGGTGAGTGTCACTGACCCGTCATCCGTTTCGAATTCGGTTTCAAGAATCAGTGTCCCTTCGCGATAACGTCGCCGTACGGAGCGGACCGGCTCAGCGGGCGTAATCAGCCAATGTCCGTTTTCACTGCTTCCAAGGAGTGCGGCGAAACAGGCTGGCGAATCAAAGTGTGGCAGGCAAAGCCAGTCGATTGAACCCTGCTTCGAGACCAGCGCCGCAGTGTGACAGTCCCCAATCATCGCGTAATCTTCAATCGGTAATGACAAGTGCTCCGCCCCCCGCAAGCTAATTCCGTTCTACTTAGAGTCCACCATGGGCATATGTGTTGTTTCAACCTTTGCGCCGCGGAGATCGGTGGCGATGTTAGTTACAACAGAAGAGGAAACAGCCTCCAGGTTCGACGCTCGTAGTTCTCAATTCAGTTCCGAAGTGAACTGCCAACAGGCGTTCTTCTTTTCGGACCGGGTCAAAAACGAAGATGCATGCTGTATGCTCCGAGAAATAGATTTTCCGGAAAGGCGATATCTATGTTGGAAGAGGTGAAGTGGGGAGAGGAACGGTAAATGAGTCAGCGTCAGGAGAAGTCCGCCAAGAACAAGAGCCATCGTGTAGGGAATTCGCGCCGAGTTTGAAAAGAATGTCGAAATGTTGTCGATCAGCTCCGCAATGATCGAGGGCTGCGGTTAGAAGCCAGATCAGAAATTCCACTCCGGAGATCGCGGTCATTCCCCGATCGCCCCATTGAAGGCTGCCCTGCTCGGAATTGCAAGAAGTCCCCACCATCAGCCTGCGGAGAACGGTCGCTGGCCCAATTCAGATCATGAACGCCAGACGTCTCAGCGTTCCCAGAAACGTCCGGCCCAAGAAAAAAATGAAAGAGCTCCAAACAGCACGGCATTATTGGCTAATGCTTCACCTCCTGTGGGCTGGTTTGGACGGCATTCGCCATGTTAACCTCCTGTCCCTCCGGGTTAACCGCCTCGATCTGCGCATGCTTCATTGCTATCACAGAAGGCTCTTTCGAGGACGTGGCAGGCTTTGTGCCATTGGAGGCCACAACGTCGCGGACGGACAATACCGGCCGGCCCACGCGTTTGGCGAGTTCCTTGGCTCTTGCTTCTGGATATACAAATTCATGACCATAGCTTTCGCCGGGATAGAACCACGCTTCAAGAGCTTCCGGCCGACTGGAAGGTCGTTCCTCAAACTTAATGACCGTCCTGCCTTTCGGCTGCAGACGATAATCGGGCACGGTCAAGATAGTGGCCAATAACTCGCTGCGGTGTGCATTCCATATCTGAACGATGTTTCGATCAGGGTCATCATTCAGCAAGGTGAACCAGTACGTTCCTGCTGTAAGCACCTTTCCCGGAACCTCGATTGAATCGTTGAACGTTACCTTTGTCGCCTGGTTCCATTGATCCGCTCTAAGACGGGGAGCACATAACGTGCAGAACAGCGCGAGGCAAAGACTCACAAGTAGTGATCTGCGTGCTTTCATTGCAACCTCCTTCAGGTATTCAAAATGTCTAGACCGCGATCCGAGCGACCTTTGCCTTGATACTGAGATCCGCCATTCTCAAACCGCCATTCTTGAACCTCTAATTTGTACGATGCCGCTCGGGACGAGATTCGATGTCAAGGAGTTGAAGAAAGTCTTTGGGACTCGCCATGCAGCCGGTCACGCGAAGCTCTGAGGGAAAACCTGTAGATAGCGGCCCCGAGCTACAGCCACGGCTCACCTTCCCGCGTCAAAGCTCTCTCCAGCCGGTCCGATGCTTGAACCAGGTTGCCGTCGAAATGTGCTCTGGGACTCCAACATGCACGCGCTCACACTGAGTAGGATGGGCAATCAACTGAAAAAGGTAGACTCAAATCGCCTGTAACAACGTTTCCCAAATCACCCGAAATAAAACGTTATTGGCGTAGCAGTATTTCGTCGTGCGCTTTGGCAGGCACGGGGCGATTTTCCGCCCGAATATCGTCGAGGACACCCACGAAACGGTGGCCGTGCATTTCCGGACCGCAATCCGGCGACGCCACGATGAGACGCACCTCGTGGATCGCCTCTTCTTTCATCCCGTGGGAACATTCGTGAACTCTGTCGCGAGACTGCTGGCAGGAATGCACCATGGACGTCTGAATGCGTACGTTGCGTACGTCTTAGGATTCCTTCTTCTAGGAACTTAAGGGCAGCAAGGCCCACATTAGGCACGCTCGACTTACTCTCTTTTTTGTCGCACCGTCCGATAGTATCCCGATGCTTTCCGAAAGGAGGAAGCATACTCATGAGACAAATTGTGGGCCTGGAGATTTATCACGACGTTGTGCGTGCTCGTTGCAGTTTCGACGCCTTGCGGCGTTTGTCACTGTCGCACCGGGCAGAGTCCCGATGCCACGTCGGCCTGGCCCAGGCGTGCTGCCTCCTTCCGTCACTTCGAACCAGTCAGTACGGCATGAACAATGAAACGTCGCGGAGCCGCGCCAATGTAGTAAAACGGGTAGCAAGTGACGAGTGTCAGGGCCGGTTTCCTGCTTGACCGCAAAACGCTCACATTGTCCGGGGCTACGATCTCCAGCCGCTCGACGACATAGGTCTCGATTCGGTCAGGTTCCTCTAAGTCGATGCGATCTCCGACCCTTATATTCTTCAATCCCCGAAAGAAGCCATCGCGGTGGCCGGCGATACCGATGTTTCCATTCTCGCCGAACAGGGCTGTGCCGGAGATGTGACCGACACCGCGGTTCAGGGTCAGGTCGTCGGTACCTTCCAGCACCGGGGCCAGGACATGAACTCTGTCGATGCGAATTACCGCGAGCGGAGACGCAACATGTTTGCTTAAACTTTCCGCATACTGATGAATCCGCTGCTCCGACCACACCACGAAATCAGGAGGGGCGGTCGGCGTATGCACAGCGTGTTCTTCCTCGGCGCCCTTGTTGAGCCTCGTCGACTTTTGGGCTTCAAAATGACTCATTCCCGCGCGGGACAAGATCAGTTCATGGAGTTTTGCTGCCGCATAGAACGCCAGCAGTGCGAACCCTAAAAACAGCAACAGACGCTGAAGATGTGTTATGAGTTTCACGAACTCCTCGCACCGATTCCCGCGACACTCCGGGAAAATCGTGTCATGCATGTACTTAGCCCGTGGAATCCGATTGTTCCCGACGCCTCATCGCTCTTCTTTCCTGCACAATCCATACTCGGATATATGTCGGACATTTATGCAGGTCAATGCGATCGACTTCGAAGTGAGCAAGGAATCTTACTGCCTTCTGAGCGATTACCGTTATCTCGCTTAAATCGAGAACGACGTTCTCGGCCATCCCTTCGTCCGCCAGCGCTTTCTGGATCTCCACTAAGTGTTCTGCTTCCAAGTGGCCGCTCATGCGAAAGGTCACCGAGTCGCGATCGACAACTTTTGTCATCTTCCACATAGAAACACAATTCCCTCGCAAATCGGCTTTACGCTATCTGTTGGCTGCAATCTTGCACGCAAGCCGTCAAAGATCCGCAGGCGGCAAAGCCTCAGATTTATCGAGTCAATTTGCGGGAGCGTGGCAGTTTGTTGCTTCGGCGGGCGTCTTGATTGTCTCGAAATCTCGTGAACTCCCGATGGCTTCGTGAATCGCCGGGCTCATTAATGTGCTTGTTTTGAGCAGGTTTGGTTTGGCATTTGCTGTGCATTGATAGCGTGCAGGCGCCGGTTCAAGAAGCGCAGCGGTTAAAGTTTCGAAAGACAGCGTCTGATTTCGTCGCGTTGTCGCGGCGAAGCAGGACACAGGATCACGTCCTTGTCCATAGGTTCGAGAAGTAAGTTTAAAAACTTAATGGAGAAAAAATGAAATCGCACAAATTGCAAATGATTGTGTTGTGCCTGGTCGCGATCGCTGCCCTGTTCGCATCGAGCAACGCCAATGCCGACACGTGGAACAAAGCAACCAAAATTACATTCCCCGAGCCGGTAGAGGTGTCGGGCATAGTTCTGCAATCGGGCACATACTGGTTCCAATTGATGGATAGCCCGGCTGATCGGCACATCGTCCAGATCTGGAGCGCAGATCGTTCCCGGACAGCGCGAACTTTTTTCATAAAATTATCCTTTTCAATCGTTGCTGAAGATCGCGTTTGCCGGCTCTGGCACGCTGGTGCTGCAGTCCACTTTGGTGCGGAGTAGATTCGATTGATTCCAGACGCGGAACAGGCTGGATCACAGAGTTGCTGGCGGAGGCTGCTTGCGTAAATCCTTCCTTCAAGTTGAAGACCATCAGAAGTGCAGTCGGATCGGCGGCCTGTTGGTCAAGATCCCGGGCCGCCGGAACCCGTGGCGGACTTATGCGGCGCCGTTTGGGCGGCGCTGGAAAATGTCATACCAAGTAGAATCACGCCGTTGTAGATTCTATGAGTTATCGTCATGGCAGTTGGTTCGGTGATGCGTTCGGCACGTGCGTATCTCCGGGACTGCCGCGACTCAAGCGGGAGACGACTAGCTGTTGCCTGGCGGCGGACAATTCCGATCGGACTCTTGGAGTGTCTGGTGAAGAGTCCAGCCGAGGAGGAGGGGCGAGACCGGCAACTAATCCGGGACGAAGGTGCGCGTCTGCTGCCACCAGGGCACCGAGGAGAAGAAAGGAAGCGCACGGCAGCACCGCGGATTGAGCGATGATTGGAAACACGAGGCCGCTAAATCCGCCCATGAGCCAAGCTGCCGGCAGAATGAAGAGCGCGAGGCGACCGGCGCGCGAACCCCGCTTCTGGCGGATTTGGATTTCCGATGGCCGCCGACAAAGTTGACTCCAGCATGGACATTGACCTCGACACGTTCTAGCATTCCTTAACTTATGGAGCCGCCTCCCGAGTTCGTTGGCCAGGTTCTCGGCCACTATCGCATCGTCGAACAAATCGGTGCGGGCGGAATGGGCGTGGTGTACCGCGCGCACGATGAGCAGTTGGACCGGGATGTCGCGCTCAAAGTGCTGCCGACGGGCACGCTCGCCGATGACGCTGCGCGAAAACAGTTCCGAAAAGAAGCGCTAGCGCTCGCCAAGTTGAGTCATCCAAATATCGCGACAGTTTTCGAGTTCAGTTCGCAAGGGGGAGTGGACTTCCTGGCGATGGAACTGATTCCAGGAAAACCGTTAAGCGAACGGCTGCATGGCGTTGCGATGCCGCAGCCGGAAATCGTACGCCTCGCTACGCAACTGGCGGAAGGCCTGGCGGCGGCGCACGACCAGGGAGTCATTCATCGCGATCTCAAGCCGGCAAACCTGTTTGTAACGCCTGACGGTCGGCTTAAGATTCTGGACTTCGGGCTGGCAAAGCACTCACCCACAGCCAGCGCCGCCGATGTGACGCGCAGCCTGACGGTGGACACAAGCACGGTTTCGGGCACCGTCCCTTATATGTCTCCGGAACAATTGCGCGGATTGCCCGTCGACCCGCGCAGCGATATTTACGCGGCCGGTGCAGTTCTGCACGAGATGGCGACTGGACGGCGGGCATTTCCGCAGACCCAGACCGCGGAGCTTATGGGCGCGATTTTGTATGAGTCTCCGCTGCCGGCGCGGTCGGTAAATAGATATGTTTCCCCCGGATTCGAGAGCATCGTCTCTAAATCGCTGGCGAAAGATCCGTCACAGCGGTATCAATCGGCGCGCGAGTTGCGAGTGGCGCTGGAGGGACTCTCCGCCGCTATCACCCGCGATGTTGGCGGATTGTTGCCGGCTGGGCCGCCGAAGAAATCGCACATCGCAATCGCGGCTATCGCCGTCGCGGTTGTTGTGGCGGGCTTGGGAGTCGTCCTCAATGTTTTTGGAGTTCGCAACCGGCTGTTCGGACATAAGGAATCCGCTGCAATTGGAGCATCCGAGACGCCGGGTCCACTGCTTCACAGGCGGCGATCGGTGGCCGTGCTAGGCTTGAAAAATGTTTCCGGGCAAGCGGACAAGGCGTGGCTATCGACCGCCCTTGCTGAGATGTTGACTACGGAACTGGGCGCGGGCGAGGAGTTGAGAACCGTCGCCGGCGAAAACGTGGCGCAGATGAAAAGCAATCTCGCTTTGCCCGACGCTGACAGCTATGGGCGGGAAACATTGGCGAAGATCCGCGAAAATCTGAACGCCGATGAAGTTGTGGTCGGGTCGTACGTTCCGTTGGGAAAAGACCAGATCCGTGTGGATCTGCGGTTGCAGGACGCGGTCGCGGGAGAAACGCTGGCCTCGGTTTCCGCCAAAGGACGCGAGGATCAAATTGACGATCTGGTAAGCCGGGCCGGCGCAGAACTGCGGCAAAAGTTGGGCGCCGGTGCGATTTCCGCGATGGATGCGGCGGCCGTGAAAGCGTCGTTGCCTTCAAATGCCGAAGCGGCGCGGCTCTATTCCCTGGGCTTAGCCAAACTCCATGCCCGCGACACTCTGGCGGCACGCGATCTGCTGCAAAAATCGTTGGCGCTGGAATCGAGTTTCGCGCTGGCGCATTCGGCGCTTGCAACTGCATGGACCACTCTTGGCTACGACCGCAGGGCTGCGGCGGAAGCGAAGACGGCGTTTGATTTATCCGGAGGACTCGGCCGCGAGGACAAGCTCGCAATCCAGGCACGCTATTTGGAAGCAAAACACGACTGGGAAGGCGCAATCGGCATTTATCGCACGCTCACGCAGTTCTTTCCCGACAATCTTGAATATGGCTTGCTGCTGGCTCTGGCGCAAAACTCGGCGGCCAAATCCAAAGACGCGCTGGTCACGCTGCAGCAACTGCGCCGGTTGCCGGCTCCGGCATCGCAAGATCCTCGGCTGGATTTGGCCGAAGCCAGCGCCTACGACGGTCTTTCAAAATATAAGGAGGCAGGCGAAGCAGCAGCGCGCGCGGCTGTGAAAGCACAGGCCAGCGGACAACGGCTGGTGCTGGCGCAGGCACTGAATTGGGAGGGAACTGCCTTCCGCTATCAGGATCAGGTCGACAAGTCGAATGCCGCATTTCAGGATGCGAAGCGAACCTACACCGAGGCAGGAGACCGATTGGGTGCGGCCGATTCCACCATGGGGTTGGCCACCAATCTCTATCAGCGTGGGGACTTGAACGGCTCCCGGCAGCTCAATGAGCAATCGCTGGCAGTCTTCCGCGAGCTGGGCGCCCAGCGCAATACGGCTATATCTCTGGTTAATATCGCAATCGGACTCTACGATCAGGGCGATCTTGCCCGGGCGCAAAAGATGTACGAAGAAGCGCTCGGCATTCAGCGCGACATCGGTGACAGAGATAGCCAGGCGAATACCCTCAACAGCATTGCGAATGTGCTGGCTGATAAGGGCGATCAAGCGGGAGCCAAAGCCAAATACGAAGAAGCGCTCGCCGCCTTCCGCGATACCGGCAGTCAATTTGAAATTGCCATGACCATGAGCAACATCGGCGAGTTGTATCTGGACGAGGGCGATCTGCCGGAAGCAAAGAAAATGTTCGAGCAGGCGTTGGAGATTAAACGCAACCTGCACAATCGGCACTCTGAGGCTTACACTCTTTCAGCGCTAGGCGATCTGCTGCTGTATCAGGGCGACATCGCGGCAGCGCGGATAGCGCACGAAGACGCGCTTGCCATACGAACGCAGTTGGGAGAAAAAGGGACGGCTGCCCAGGATTCGTTGGCGCTGGCGCGGCTGAAGTTTGAGGACGGGCATTCGGAAGAAGCATTGAATGTGACGCGCAGCGCCGTGGCCGATTTTCACAAGCAGAACCAGGCCGACTACGAAGCGGCGGCGCACACGCTGGCCGCGCGCTGCCTGCTGCAGTTGGGAAAACTTGCCGAGGCAAAGGCGGAACTTCAGCAGGCAGAAAAACTGGTAAAGGCCGACGATCATGTGGCGCATCTTCCGGTGGCCATCACCGGCGCACGAATCGCTACCGCCTCCGAAGATTTGGCGAACGCTCAAAAACTTCTCGACGCGGCGCTGGCAGAAGCATCCAAAGCGAACCTGCTCTACTTTCAATACGACGCGCGGCTCGCCCTGGGTGAGTTGGAAATCAAATCAGGCAGAGTGGGCGCCGGCCGTGCCCGGCTGACAACCCTCGTGAAAGACGCCCAGGGCAAAGGATTTCTGTTGATTGCGCGCAAGGCTGCTTCCGTATTGAAGGGATAGTCCGAAGATCTAAAACACCGATGATCGCCACTTGGAAATACGCCCCGCTCCCCGTTGCAGATAAGCCAATCTCGCTCTTTCTCGTCAGGTGGATTAGTGTCGGCGAGGGAGCCTCTTTGCCGAGGCCTCGGATCCAGGTGGTTCACGGAACGGTTCCACAGAAATGCGCTCGTAACACACTTCCAGCACGGTCAGGTATTCTGTACCACCCGGCAATTGAAGGACTACGCTGGCACCCGCCGCCGACTTCATCAACGCGCGCCCCAGAGGTGACACCCAACTGATGTGGTTGCGCTTGAGATCGATTTCGTCTGTGCCCACGATGCTCACCATTCGCTCCACTCCAGCGGCATTGGCATAGCGCACGGTCGCTCCGAAGAATGCCCTCGTCGCCGCCTGGCCCGATCTCCGAGCTTCCGGGTCTACCACTTCCGCGGCTTCGATTCGCTTGGTGAGAAAGCGAATCCGCCCATCGATCTGCCGCAGCCGCCGCTTGCCGTACTGATAGTCGGCGTTTTCACTGCGATCGCCGTTGCTGGCGGCCCACGCCACCACCTCCGTCACGGCCGGGCGTTCCCGGGTGAGCAGAAACCGGTGCTCATCTTTAAGGCGCTCCAGCCCGCTCGGCGTGATGTAGTTCTTGCCTGGCGTCGCGGGGGCGTCCGGTTTTGGCTTTCTCGTAAACCCTTTTCGCATCTCGTAGTCCTTCCAGGGCGAATCCACAGGCTACACCGGAAGAGGCAGAACCTGTCAGGCATGATCGGAAACCGATTGCGAAGCACGCACCTCAAACCCCCATACGTTCAACCGGTCAGCAATAAAGTTCTCTGAGTGTTCAGTGATCTTCTGTACGAGATCGAGCATCTTCACGAACATCTCGTTCACCAATGCCTCGTCATCGATCCGCCTGCCCACCATCATCTCCGCCGTGATGAGATCGGCAAACTCGTAGTGAACGCTCCCTCGTTTCTCTCCGGCCCCTGAAGACGTAAATACGCATTCCGTCATTGGCGTCTTCGCGATCGCCTCGGCAAATCTGTCAGGCGCAAAATGAAATACGCCACCGTGTCTCGCCGATTTTAGATGCATCTTTTCCAGCGCCAGCGCGGAGGTATCCTTGAGTACAAGTCGAAAGCTCGTCTCAAAGCTAATGTCATCCCTGAAAACGCCACTCATCGCGCGTATCAGCTTCAGCGTTTCATAGAGGATTCCAGACACGAAGAAGTTGCCATTCATCCGGTCACGCATGGCCTCAGGAGTATTTCGGTTGGCGGTGCTCATCATGAGCGAATGAGCGGAGTTGAGCGCATTTATCGCCCTCGCCAAGGCCACAACGTACGCGAATTTCTTATCCGCTTTGGCCTTTTTGAGTGCTGAAGGGCTCCCATAGATCTGCCGTCCTTTGCTCTTATCGTTCAAGGGCGCCTCCATTGACGTTCCAGCCGGGCATTGTACGATGAAGTCAATCCCAACGGTCGGCGGGTGCCCACCCGTTGCAGAAATCACCTCGACTGAGGGTGCCCCACTCTTGCGTACTTTGCAAGGGTGGGTACTACGGACGCATGACGTCCAGAGCTTTCGCAGTTCAGCTTAGAACGAAAAAGCCAAGCTGATGAAATAATTCCATTGTTAAAGGCAAGCAGTTATCGATGTAAAGGCGCTCCAGACACGACCCCCCCACAAGCGGCTGGCCCATCTTTGCATTGCACCATTCCCACGAATGGGTGCCCCATCCTTGCGTTTTTTGCAAGGGTGGGTGGCAATGCTGCCGGAGCAATTTATGTCCGTTCTACACTACCCCTCGTGCATGCCGTCGTCGTTCCCGCCCTTCGCAGAGTACGCGAAGGACGGGGTACCTGGTCTCTTGAGCTTTACTTCTTGGGCCGCGACTCCGGCGGCACAAGACCTGCGAGGCGGTAGTACACAACGAGCTGGCCGTAGTGTTCACCGCTATGTTCGATGAGGCCGTATGCTATGTCGAGAACGCGCGCTTTCTGGTCAGGGAAATAAACAACCTCCGTCGTCATGCCTTTTTCGCCTTTCGACTGGATGGCGGCTGCGCCATCGGCGAAGGACTTCTTGACGAACGCAACGATGTCGGCCTTGGACTTGTATTGCTCGCGCTTCGGATCTTCTGCCGCGGGAGGCTTCTGCCCCATCGACAGGATTCGTGAAGTAGTAGCATGAACCCGCCGCGTGCAGCAACTGCTCGGCGAAGCTCCGCTGCGCGGGTGTCGGCTTGAAGTCATATTTGTCCTCGGGAAAATCTTCGGCCATCGCCGTCAGCTTGCGGCCAATCTCATTCCAGGAATCGAGCACGACTTTCAATTCCGGATCGGCAGGTTTGACGGCTGCATCTTTCTTCATCGCGTCCTGGGCATGGGCGGGAAATGCCCATGCCAGCAGGACGATAGCGAGAAACGGTATTCTTTTCATTTCTTTCTCCACGATTGAGTTTTGCGAATCAAAGCTTCAACTTCTTATTTCGCCTGCGCTAGCTTCGTAACCACTGCGGCAACTTTCTCGAGTGTCTCGTTCCAGCCCTCCAGTTGACCGCTATTTTTTGCGCTCTCCATGGGTTCATTTCCAATGTAGGTGAGTTTCGTCTGGCCGTTTCCGAGATCCTCAAAGATGGTCACGTCGTACGCACCGTCGATAGCCTCATCTTCTATCCCTAATTCCGCAGGCTCAATCTTGTTTCCCTTCGAGTCCGAAAAGTACATGGAGGAAACGATCTTCTCGTGCAGAACAATCTCGTGGTATTCAACCGCATTCCAGCCCTCCTGCCCATCCGGCGTTCTCATGCAGAGGAGAGATTTTCCTCCCACGCGAAAATCCATCTTGCAAACGGGCGCAGTAAAGCCCTTCGGCCCCCACCACTGCATCACATATTTCGGGTCTGTCCACGCCTTCCAAACCAGCTCGCGTGGGGCATCAAAAACTCTTGTGACGACCATTCGCTCGGTCTCGTTCACTGTGCTTTTTGTCATCTCTGACCTCCTCTTTTTTCATTTGCTTCACAACCACTTCCAGCTTGTCGAAACGCTCTTCCCAGAACCGGCGATAGCTGATCGCCCAGTCGCTGACTGTCTTGATCGCCGCTGGCCTAAGCGTGCACACACTCTCTCGTCCGCGCTTCGTCTTGCTCACAATCCGCGCCCGCACCAGGTAGGCAATATGTTTTGAAATCATCTGCTGCGAAAGCGCGAACGGTTCCGTCAATCCATGCACAGAGGCAGGCCCATGGGAGAGTCGTTCGATCATTGCCCGCCGGGTTGGATCAGACAAAGCCGTAAATGTTGTATCTAACTTATCCACAACCATATGGTAGTGGATTATCTGTCAATGTCAAGTGTGAATTCTGCGATCCCTGATTTCTGTTCACTGATCCCAAAGTGCCAGCGTTGGCCCGCCAATTTTCTATCCACGCTACACTGGAAGAGGCACCGTTCCGCGAGTTGCTCCTTCAAAATGATCTCTTTCTCAAACATCAATAAGCAGTATGGCAAGCAGTTGCTCTTCGTGGATGCTTCGTTTCAGTTGAATCCTGGCGAAAAAGTCGGACTGGTCGGCCCCAATGGGTCGGGCAAGACAACGCTCTTCCGGATGGTGGTTGGCGAGGAAACTCCCGACGAGGGCACGGTCTCAGTCCCCAAGAAGTTGACGATCGGCTACTTTCGCCAGGACGTCGAGGAAATGCAGGGCCGTTCGGTCCTGGATGAAGCCATCGCAGGCAGCGGACGGGTCGGCGATCTGCACCACGAGCTCGAAGCCTTGCAGCGGGAAATGTCCGACCCTGACAAAACGGATGACATGGACCGCATTCTTGATCGCTTTGGTCACGTTCAGGAGGAGTATGAGCATTTAGGCGGTTATGCGCTCGAATCGCAAGCCCGTGAAGTGCTCCACGGTCTGGGATTCAAAGACGATCAGATTGACGGCGATGTGGGCGCTCTCTCCGGCGGATGGAAGATGCGGGTTGCGCTGGCGCGCGTCCTGCTCGGTATGCCGGATGTATTGCTGATGGACGAACCGACGAACCACCTCGACATCGAATCCATCATCTGGCTCGAACAGTTTCTCAAGTCATTTCCCGGCGCGCTGCTGATGACTTCGCACGACCGCGAGTTCATGAATCGTCTGGTCTCAAAGATTGCAGAGATTGATGGCGGCGAAATCATCACCTACTCGGGTGACTACGACTTCTACGAGCGCGAACGGGCGGTGCGAGAGAGCAATCAGCAGGCAGCATTTGCCCGGCAGCAGTCCATGCTTGCCAAGGAGCAGCGCTTCATTGATCGTTTCAGGACACACGCGGCCAAAGCGGCCCAGGTGCAGAGCCGGATTAAGGCCTTGGACAAGATCGAAAAGATCGAACTGCCCAAAAAACGGCAGGTCGTGAAATTCGACTTTCGTGTCCCTCCGCGCTCGGGCGAACAGGTAGCCGTCCTTGAGAATCTGCACAAGAGTTACGGCCCTCGTGTGATTTATGACGGATTCAATCTCACCATCCGCCGTGGAGAACGCTGGGCCGTCATGGGGAGAAACGGCGCCGGTAAGACTACGCTTCTTAAGATGATTGCCGGAGCCAGTGCTCCAGATGCCGGAAGCATTCGTCTCGGCGCCAGCCTGTATATGGGCTACTTCGCACAACAATCGCTGGACGTGCTCAATTCCGATCTCACCGTCGCCGAACAGTTGCAACAGGATTTTCCCCAGGACAGTATCGGGGCGCTGCGGAACCTGGCGGGAGCATTCCAGTTCTCCGGCGACGACGTAGATAAGAAGATCCGCGCACTCTCCGGCGGAGAAAAGTCGCGGCTGGCGATCGCGCGCATGCTCTTCAACCCGCCGAACTTCCTGGTGCTCGACGAACCGACGAATCACCTGGATCTTGCGACCAAGGAAATGCTGGTTAACGCCCTGAAGGACTTTGAAGGCACCATGATCTTCGTATCGCATGACCGCATGTTCCTTCGCGGTCTCGGCTCACGTGTGCTGGAACTGGGCGGCGAGAGCGGCACGGACCTCCATCCCACTGTTTATCCTGGGTCCTACGTCGAGTACGTGCAGAAGCTTGGACATGAGGCGCCGGGGATCTATTCGTAGGCCTTGCAGGGGCTTTTGTGCAACAGTTCGCCGGTCCGGTTTCCGTGGTTCATCTTCTCTGCCAAGTGGTTTCTTCAATCGCGGCCATGATTGCGACTGTGCTCGACCGGCTGTCCGGTGACAAATTGAAGGCGGGATGCCTTGGTTCACGGAGGAACTGCTTCGTATCGCAATCAGGCGCTTACCTGAAGCTGGACGAGAACGAATCTCGGAAGAGTGGGCCAGTCATCTTGACGGGGCGTCGGGGGAAATCAGCAAGGTTTTAGTCGCACTGGGCTGCGTCTCAGCTGGACGAGAGATGGCGGGTCTCCATGCGCAGTCAGCCAGACGGAAGCGTGCGGGTCACGAAGGTAGGGAGTCGTCGAGTTTGGAGGCACAGGGAAGATTAGGCTGAGAGGTGTGCCCATGACCGCGTTTGCGTAAAGCTTTGCGTAAACAAATTCGGAAAAAATGGCTGGGAATCTGGGTTTAGAGTCGTCGAGTCCGTTTGTGAGATTGGCTCAACCCATTGAAACCAAATGGGGAATTTGGTTGCGGGGGGTGGATTTGTTCCCCAGTCGCTCGTTGATTCCGTGCAACTTAATGATTCTACGATAGTCCGGAATGCCAAGAACGGCCACAAAGGCGAGTTGTTCATTCAGTTTTCATTCAGTTTTTGGACACCGTCAGGGAAAAAACGGTGGAGCGCGGCCTTTTCAGGGCTGGATTCTTTGGGCTTGAAGCCCCTCTTCAATCGACAACTTAACCTGTCAAGATGGCCGATTTATTGTGACCATTCTGTGAATCTTTGTCCAGACGAAGGGCTTTGTCGTCCACAACAATCTTGTCCGTC
>CAVPNR010000015.1:0-118389 GCA_963706645.1 uncultured Acidobacteriaceae bacterium | reverse complement strand
GATGACCGACCCCGCCTTGCAGCACGCAGCCGAAAATGCGCGTGTTTTCGCTCGTGTCTCGCCCGGACAGAAGAATCGCATCCTGCTTGCTCTGAAACACAATGGTCATGCGGTCGGTTTTATGGGCGACGGCATCAATGATGCCCCCTCACTTCATGCGGCCGATATTGGCATCTCCGTCTCCGGCGCCGTCGATGTCGCGCGCGAAGCCGCTGATGTGGTGCTGGTGCAACCTGGGTTGCGCGTTCTGCACGACGGCATCCTTGAAGGCCGAAAAGCGTTCGGCAACGTCATGAAATACATATTGATGGGCACGAGCTCGAACTTCGGAAATATGTTCAGCATGGCCGCAGCTTCATTGTTCCTGCCATTCTTGCCGATGCTGCCGACACAGATCCTGCTTAACAATTTTCTCTACGATGCGGCCCAACTCAGTATTCCGACCGACAATGTCGACGAAACTTATCTGAAAAAGCCCCAACATTGGGACATCGGCCTGATCCGAAAATTCATGGTTTATGTGGGACCGATCAGTTCGATCTTCGATTTTCTGACTTTCTTCGTCCTGCTGCAGGGTTTCCACGCGAGCGAAGCGTTCTTTCATACCGGCTGGTTCGTGGAATCCTTACTGACGCAGACATTGGTTTTATTCGTCATTCGCACCTCGAAGAATCCGCTGCGCAGCCGGCCCAGCGGTGCGCTAGTCGCGACTTGCCTCGCGGCCGTAGCAGTTGGGGTGTTTCTTCCCTTCAGCCCGCTCGCGCGGGTGTTGGGGTTCACGCCGTTGCCTTTCTCGTTTTTTGTATTCCTTGGGGTGGCGACGGCCGCGTACCTCGTACTTGTCGAGTTTGCCAAGCGGCACATTCTGAGACCGTCAGCAGAATCGCAAGCGTTCGCCGTCAAGGCGGCGGCATAGAGGCGTTCATTATGGCTTGGCTTCTTGCGACATGCGTTCTTTTAAGGAGCTTGCCTGAGACTGCGTGGAGATGGATTCACGGGCTTGGCGGCCCAGGGCTGATTCTCCTCGGCATCCTCGATAACTCGCCCGTAATGTCCACCCCGCCTGGAACCATTGATGTACTCGTCATAGCGCTTGCAACCGATCATCACGGTTGGTGGCCGTACTACGCGATTATAGCTGTCATTGGGGAGGTCATTGGCGGATGCATCACCTATGAGCTGGCGAAAAAGGGCGGAAAAGTAACGCTCGAAAAGAAGAAAGGAAAAGCACGCGCAGAGAAACTCTACCGTACGTTCGAGAAACACGGAACCGCAACGGTACTAGCTGGTGCAGTGCTGCCACCACCGTTTCCGTACACGTCGGTCTTGATCGCTGCGGGAGTAATGCAATACCCAAAAAATAAGTTCGTCTCTGCCCTGACCGCCGGTCGGATGCTACGTTTTTTTGGTGAGGCCGCAGTAGGTCGCATCTATGGACGCCAGATTGTTGATATTGTTGCAGCTCATTATCAGCTTGCGGAAAAGCTGCTGATCGTTCTGGCGATAGGCGCCCTCGTTAGTGCTGCTGTTTACTTTGCGTGGTACCGGCCCAAATCGAAGCGGGAGAATCAGGTGCGGGATTCAGAAATTTCGCAGGCCAAAAATACTCACGAGCGTGTAACACATTAGGAGGGAGCTGACATGAAGCAAACAAGCAACTTTCGGCTGCGAAAATGGAGACCGATTGCGATGATCGCTGCGCTTTCGCTCCAACTTTTGGCAGGTCCTCCGGGGTTTTCACAGTCCAGCTCGACACTGCACGACTTTTTCGCGAACAACATCGGTCTGAGCGAAGAACAGATTGCCGCAACCAAAAGCGGGAAGGCCGTAGTGAAGGCGATGCCATCTCGTACCCCTGCCGAGGTTTTTCTATTCGGAGCGGTATATATCCACGCTGCCCCGGAGAAGTACATTCATTTTGCGCATGATTTTGACCGTCTTCGGCAACTTCCGAATTACCTGGCGCTCGGGGTTTTCAGTACCCCTCCTCAGCTTTCGGACCTGACTGGTTTCTCTTTCGATGACGACGACATCAAGGCCTTGAAGCAGTGCAAGCCGGGCGATTGCCTGATCCAGATGCCGGCGAGTTCTATGGAGAAGGCACAGAAAGCGATTGACTGGTCTGCGGCAGATCCCAGCCAGCAGGTGAACAATCTTTTACATAAGGCGGCGCTGGAGCTTGTACATCGATACCAAAAAGAAGGCAACCAATCTCTAGGCGTATGGCACGACAAACGGAACCCGACCGATGTGCCCCAGCAATTCGCATACATGCTCAGCTACGCTAAAGCGTTGCCGGAACAATTTCCGGACTTCCATCGGTATCTTCTCGAATACCCAGACTACAGGCCCGCCAACACTGAGGACGCGTTCTACTGGGCCAACGTTAAGTTCGGATTGAAACCAACGCTACGGATCGTGCACCTTATTACTGTGCGTGGCAATACGGGTGATCCGGTCGTCTTTGCCGTCGCGGAAAAGCAGCTCTATTCCAGCCATTACTTCGAAACCGCGCTTGCCCTTTCCTTCTGCGTGCGCGCAGGCGATGCCGGTGGCGAACCCGGCTTTTACCTCATCAAAGAGATGGGGTCGGAGCAAGCGGGCTTGACTGGGCTAAAAGGTTCTATCGTGAGAAAAGCAGCGGTTAGTGGTTCACTCTCGAATCTGCAGAAGGCTCTGACTGCGATACGGAACACTTTGGAGCAATAGCCGGAAATAGTTAGTCAACCGGGCTTACCACCTCGGGCTTTACCACGCCCATCTCCAATCCTTTAGATTCTCTCGCACGGTGAGCACCGGACATACCGCGTTGCACACAACATCGTAAGCTGTCGACCACGGCAGGTGCGATATCGTTTCCACGTGGTCTTTGCATCGCAGGCCCAGAACGATGACCTCGGAATGAAGCTCGCTGGCCGTTCGCAAAATTCCTTCTGTCGGCTCGCCAAAATTAACAATGCATTGCGGTGCTACTGCCAAGGGGACGTTCGCGATCAGCTGTTGCAGACGTTTTCGCGCTTCCGATTCTGCGGCGCCTCGCATTTCCACAACGTCACTGGCCGTATACCAGCGATTTCCGTCTATTTTTGGTACGGGAGAGAGGACGTGAAGCAGCACCAATTTGGTTCCGCGCTGGTTCGCCAACGAAGTGGCGTAAGGCAGTGCTCTAAGCGATGCGTCGCTGAAATCGCTGGCAAACAGCAGCGACCGCGGCGCGCCGTCTGGCTCCAGATTGGCATCAACCGGTGAGCCCGGGCCTACTGTTAGGACACGGCAACAGGCGTTGCGGAAAACCTGCTCGGCTATCGACCCAAGCACCAGTCTTTTCAATCCCGTTCGACCATGTGTGCCGACGACAACCAGATCAATCGCCTGTTGCTTGATCTCCGCCTGTAATTCGCTCCAGACGTCGCCAGAGCGCACGATGACGTGATGTCGAAGATCGCGGAGTACTCCGCTGGCAACCAGTTTCCTCTCAACCAACATTGCATCCCTTTGTGCCACCGTAGTCGCTGCAGCTACTGCGTCAGGTCCGGTCATGTTCAGTCCCAAAGAAGACACGACATGCAGCACGTAGAGTCTTGCATCGTAGTGTCGAGCGATAGAAAGCGCGTGGCGAAGGGCTTTTTCAGAAGCTGAAGAGAAGTCAGTGGCAACTAGGATCGATTGGAGATGAATGTTTGTGTCTACGCTCGCGGCCGGCATGGCCATATACGACCTCCTCTTCAACATCAATCGGTTCACTCACCTCATGTTTTGAGCAACGCCTGGGGCTTTTTCGGTCTGAGCATTCTTCGGCTGAACACTGGCAAAAGTCATCGTGTGCTTCGCGCTGCTCAAGTCAAGCCGGAAGGCCAAGACGAGCGGTACGAACATTAGAGCGATTCGAACCGCGCGCAAGAACGAGTGGGTGAAGGTGGGGCCTGACCTTATCATTAGGTCATACCTCGAACAACCTCGACCGAGCACGTTGCATGCATTGCCACTGCTTCAGAGACACTTCCCAGGAGCAGGCGATCAAGTCCATGCCTGCCGTGGGAACCCATGACGATCAGATCGGCTTTCCAGGAATCAGCGAGGTCCAGGAGGACACTTCGAGGATCGCCCACGGGCACGCCGTGTGATGCATCGCATATCCGCAAGCCGGCGGACTCGATGACCGATTTCGTTTCCGTCACCGCCTTCTCAGCGACTTTTCGGGTCGCATCCGTCAGTTCCGTCAGAGCGGCTTCCGAATAAATCGAATACGGCGAACATGCCGCTGTGGAACCTTCGGGAACCAGGAATTCGTGGACGGAGAGGACTTTGACCTGGGTTACTGAAGGCCAAGGACGATGGGCGACTGAACAGGCAGCCTCTCTCGAAAACTGAGAGCCATCTGTGCCAAGCAGTATTCGCATGCCTTCATGGGGAGCTGCCAAAGAATGCTGCCGGACGATCTCCACCGAGCAAGGTGCCGTCCGGAGGATAGCTTGCGCGACACTGCCGCCGAAAAATCTTTCAATGTCGCTCCGCCCACGAGATCCAATCAGGATCAGATCGGCATTCCAGGTTACGGCGTAATTTCGAATCTCCTGTTTCGGCACTCCCCACTTAATTTCGGGAAAGGCGTCGTATCCGGAATGGCGCAGCATGTCGGCTGCGCTGGTCACAACTCTCTTCGCTTCACGCTCGGCCGGCTCCCTGAGAGAAGGAGTCTCTTCCAGCGTCCAGATATCGACGACATTCATCGCGCAAAAGACGGTTCCGGGCGGCCATGGACGCGATGCGGCTTCCTTGACAACTGCCTCGGAAGCGGTTGAAGAATCGACTGCCAACAAGACTTTCATGACGGCACCCCGTAGCTGTGGCTGTAAACAAATCCCGCCTTACATGGGGGCAATCCGATGGCCAGCCAATCCTGCTGCGATATGCACGTTGGTCAATGTTTACAACACCTTAGCGGCATGGGAGAGACTTGACCCGATAAAGCGGCTGTGGGGTTCGTCAGAGTGGTGATATTTAATCAGTCACGCCTACTGGTGCTAAGATGGCGGTGCCTTGGTACCAACGTTCGATAGGCCCGCCAAGCTCGAAAAGAAGAGTGGGATCAGGAGGCTCCCATGCCACCTACGTCGACTCGAGCCAAAGTCATTCCCATGGACGACCCTGAACTCTCACGCGTCGATGCGACCTCACGGCCGCTATTGAAGCGTTATGAAACCCTCCTTGAGTTCGCAGGATCTCTGGTTTCTGGTCTGGATTTATCGGAACTCTTTCGAGAGCTTCTTGAACGCATCCAGGACCTCGGCAAGTTCGATTTTCTCTCGTTAGTCCTTCATGACCCGGTTGAGAATGTTATGCGCGTCAGTGCATTGCACGTAAAGGTGCCGGTGACTGTCCCGATAACGCTGCAACTGCCGGTAGGCGAATGTTTTGATGGTTGGGTGTGGCAAAACCAGAAGCCGATTGTCATCACAGATATTGCAACTGAGAACCGCTTTCCCCAGCACCTTGAAATGATCAGGGGAAACGGCATTCGCACGTTCTGCTCCCTTCCCATAACGACGGCGAGAAAAGCGTTCGGCGCTTTTTCGTTCGGCAGTCGGGAGCCTGATGCCTATACAGACTCGGAATTGAAGTTCATGGAGCAGTTAGCGACTCAGCTTGCTCTTGCTGTCGAGGCCACCAGCGCACATGCAACGGCAAAAACTTATGAGCAGCGACTCGCCAGAGAACTGCAGCGGGTGCGGCTCGTGCACGACATTACGAATACCCTGGTGAGGCGCCTAGATCCTCAGGATCTATTTCAGGAAGTCTCGAAGTGCATCGGCCAGGTCATGCCGAGCGAGTACTGTCGTCTGGCCCTATATGATCCCGCAAACAATCAATTTCGCTCATTGGGACTGGATTCTGCCGCAAAGCATGACCTCGCGGAAATTCTCGTTCCAGTTGAGGGTTCCCCATGGGGCCGGGTGTTGGCTACGCGTAATCCGATACTCGTGAACCGTTTGAATCTGCACGACTATCCGCAGGGTGTTCAGCTTCTGGGGGAAGGAAGCAAGTCTGGTTGTTGGCTCCCGCTTGTTAATCGTGAACGCTTCCTTGGCGTGCTTAGCGTCTGCAGCTCACGAGAAGCGGCGTTCACGCAAGAGGATGTGACGCTCCTCACCGATGTCGCCCATCAGGTGGCCTTAGCTCTTGATAATGCGTTGGCGTTTCGGGAAATCGCCAAGCTCAAAGACAGCTTGGCGGAGGAGAAGATCTACCTTGAAGAAGAGATTCGTACTGAACACAACTTCGAAGAAATTGTAGGAAACAGCCATGCGCTCAAACACGTCCTGCAGGAGGTTGAGATCGTCGCTAAGACGGATTCAACCGTGATGATCTTGGGCGAGACAGGAACTGGCAAGGAATTGATCGCCAGGGCCATTCATAACTTCAGCAACCGCCGCGGCCGGGCATTGGTGAAGCTAAATTGTGCGGCCATTCCTACCGGGCTGCTTGAAAGCGAATTGTTCGGTCACGAAAAAGGCGCCTTCACGGGAGCCATCGCACAAAAGATTGGGCGAGTGGAACTGGCGAACAAGGGCACGCTGTTTCTAGATGAAGTGGGTGATATACCACCGGAGCTGCAACCAAAACTCTTGCGCGTTCTACAGGAACAGGAATTCGAGCGGCTCGGATCGAACCGCACCATTCAGGTGGACTTGAGACTGATCTGCGCCACGAATCGGGATCTCGAGGCGATGATGAACGAGCGCATGTTCCGACAGGACCTCTACTACCGGCTCAACATCTTCCCGATTCAGGTTCCCCCTCTGCGCGAGCGGCCGGGTGATATTCCACTACTCGTCAGTTTCTTCGTCAACAAACACTCAAAACGAATTGGCAAGCATATCGAGAAGATTCCCGCTGAGGCGATGCGAGCACTGTCATCATGGCATTGGCCGGGAAATGTTCGCGAACTGGAAAATGTAATTGAGCGGGCCCTGATCTTATCGCAGGGGACGACACTGAATGTACCGCTTGCAGAACTCAGGTCCCGCAGGACTGAACCAGCCGTGCGTGACAGCGTCTCAAGTTTCGCGGCCTCGGAACGGGAGATCATCCTGCGAGCGCTTCGGGAAGCCGACGGCGTGGTTGCGATCGCAGCAGGAAAGCTCGGGATCAAACGCACAACCCTGAATTCAAAAATGCGGAAACTGCAAATTTCGCGTAGGGACTTGTTCGCGAATTGACGTCAGGAGCAGTCAGCATTCAGCACTCAGTGAAAGCCTTTGATGCCGGAACAGGTGTCCCACTCAAGCCTGGTTTTGGCTTGAGTGGGACAGTTCAGATCTTACCCATTGGCTACGAGGGTAAGTGGAGCGCCTTCTGTGCTGGGCTTCGCTGAGGGTTGCGCTGCCAAAGCATTCCTGACCGCACTCCCGTCCACCGTCTCGCACTCCAGGAGTTCGACTGCAAGGGTTTTGAGCGCAGGCTGATGTTCCGTGAGCAGTTTCTGTGCCCGTTCGTACTGCTCGGTGACGATACGCTGAATTTCTCCGTCGATCAGCTTCCGCGTCTCCGGACTCAGGTGGCCATCGTCCTCGACCGACTGCCCCATGTATTGCATTTGCTGACCCGCGTACCGCACTGACCCAAGTTTCGGGCTCATGCCGAACTCAACGACCATACGGCGCGCCAACTCAGTCGCCCGCATGATGTCGTCACTTGCTCCCGTACTGATCTTGCGGAACGTCAGCAATTCCGCAGCGCGCCCGCCGAGCATGACTGCAATCTTGCCCTGCAATTCCTCAGCGGTCAGGAGGTAGCGGTCCTCGGTTGACGTTTGCATTGTGTAACCAAGAGCGCCCCGGCTGTGAGGAACGATACTGATCTTTGCGACCGGCTCGCCGTTCACGAGTTCAGCAACCAAGGCATGACCGGACTCATGGTAAGCGACCGTAGTCCGCTCCTGCGGGTTCATAACACGGCTTCTCTTCTCCGAACCTGCGATGACCCGCTCAATGGCAGTTTCGAAGTCCGCAAGGGTGACAGCCGGCGCTTTCTCGCGCGCCGCCATCAGCGCCGCTTCATTCATCGCGTTCGCAAGATCAGCGCCGCTGAATCCGGCGGTCATGCGAGCTGCCCGTTCCACGTCGAAGTTGGAGGACAGCTTGATGCTCTTGCTGTGTACCTGCAAGATTTGAATTCGACCGCTAAGGTCGGGATTGCCAATCGCAATCTGCCGATCGAAACGTCCGGCGCGCAAAAGCGCCGGATCAAGCACTTCCGGACGGTTTGTAGCGGCCATAATGATCACTGGCGCGCCAGCTTCGGTTTTGAATCCATCGATCTCTGCAAGCAGCTGATTCAGGGTTTGCTCCCGCTCGTCATTCGTACCCATCGGCATCACTCCGCCGCGGCTTTGACCGATTGCGTCGATTTCGTCAATGAACACGATGGCCGGAGCAACTTTGCGTGCAGTTTCGAACAAGTCGCGCACCCTTGCTGCACCAACCCCGACGAACATCTCCACGAATTCCGATCCACTGGTTTCAAAGAATGGGACATGTGCCTCGCCGGCGGTTGCCTTGGCCAGGAGCGTCTTACCGGTTCCCGGCGGTCCGACCAGCAAAACACCTTTCGGGATATGCCCACCCAGAGTGGCGAATTGCTCTGGAGCTTTCAGGAACTGGATGATCTCCTGCAAGTCGGCGATCGCCTCGTCCGCTCCGCCTACATCTTTATATGTAATCGTGATGTCTTCGGGTTTGACCACTGTGGCCTTGCTCTTTCCCACGCCGAAGATCCCGGCGCCCATGCCCGCATCTCCGCCCATTCGCTTGTATGCGGCAGACCAGAAAAAGCCCAATATCACGAGTGGGACTACATACTGCAGCAACATTGCGCCGATAGGATTCGGAGGACGCTGGAACTGGTACTTCACATTCGCGCTCTTGAGGTCATCAGCTAGGTGCGGGTCAGACCCGCTCATGAAGACCGTGTTGAACGGGACCTCCGACGCGCTGCCCTTCGGGTCTTTCATTTTGCCGACAAGCACGCGGTCGCCGATGGTTACCTCGACGATCTGGCCGGCTGACACTTTGCTTTTGAACTCGCTGTAAGAAATCTCGGAGCTTTTGGAAGACGGACCAACGACAACGATCTGAAAGAGCCACAGCATGATCAGGCTTGTGAGCAAATAGCTCACGGCGTACCGGGCAAGGCGGCGCTTTGAGTCGTCGTCATTCTTCTTGTTCCCGCCATCCGGCCGGGCCGGTGATGATTTGGTTTGCGGCATATACATTCTCCTACTCTTTCGAGTGCACTCGAACCGAGGTTTGAGTGGACCTAATACTTCACGCGCACCAGCGTGGAATGCTCCACGATTTCGGCGACTACTGACGTCATGAAGGGATTGCCGGGATGAAGCTCTGCCCCTTCCAGCAGCATGCGTTCGAGAAGGACTTTTCCTTCCTCGTCCACGAACTCGACATCAGTCACGTCGATCTGCAATTTTCTTGTGGAGCCGACAGCATTCGTTTCTGTCCAGAAGCGCTCCAGCTCGTCTACCCAGTCTCCACTCAAACGGCCTTCGAGCCGGAAGACTGTCACTTCGCCTTTGTCGATCGTTGTAATTCGGAGCATGACTTTCCCCTTCGCACATCGATTACGCACTCTTGTGTTCATGCGGGCTCAGCGGTCCTTCCTTCTCTTCACTTTCCTTCAGGACTTCACCCGCTTCGCGCCTGAGCAGCCTGGCGTTGGCGTCCGCCTCGGATTCAGCGCCCCCCCGTGTTTCCTCTGCGGTCTCCATCTGCTGTTTGATCTTCGCATCCAGCCGATTGATCTTTCCGTACAGGCTTGCTTTGGCGTCCGCCTTTGCCTGCGCCAGTTCGGCTTTCAGCAGGGCGAGATCTGCTTTCATCTGCCCAAGATGGACGGACTTTTCAGTCTGCTTCACCTCGGAGAGAGTGTAACGGTAGAGCGTTCCGCCTAGTTCCTGCGCGGAGATCGGTCCACTTTGTCCACTCTTCATCAATTACAGCGATCAAGGCGAACTTGCCGGGTGTCAGCCTTTCCGAGAGTTTGTCTACGAAGTCATAGGTCATGAGCGCATTGTCAGTCTCCGCGGCGGCCCCGGCTACGGTTCCAGCCACCGCGCCGAGAGCAACAGCTGGCGGTCCTCCTGGAAGACCGATCAGCGCACCCAGTGAAGTTCCAAGCAGCGTTCTGAGTCCTTCTTTGTTGTTGTTGTCGCTGACCGCGAAGGTGCCATCGGGCTGCTTCTGGATAATTGCGTATTCGTGCAGCGCGAGAGCGTCTTCACGATCAAGATTCTTGAGCGCGTCAAGCCCGTCAAAGGCTTGACTGCGCTCGTTGAAGACAACCAGTACTACGCGATTCATAACCTTCTCCCCTTTATTTCAAGCTTGCGTGTTCTACGCAGCTTTCGACGCCTTGTACGGTTCGATCTTCGGGATGCTGTGCAGTTGTGTGCCAAGTGCCACAAAAGCAATGCCGTCCGTCAGAAGGTCCACTCCGACGACAATCCCGAGGAAAAAGACGCTCATGACCGGCATGTGTGCGAGTACCACGACGCCCAAAACCAGTGAGACGATACCCGAGATCACCGCCCATCCCCAGCTTGGGAACCTCAGAACACTGGCGCCAACAATTCGGAACAGGCCTCCCACAACGAACAAGGAACCCAGAACCAGAGTCACGCCAGCGGCACCCGCAAGCGGATGGCGAAGCAGCAAATAACCGAGAACGCCTCGTAGGAGCGCGTTCAAAAAGAACAGAAAGAAACCATTCCAATTGCGGACCCAAAAAGACTGGATCAGCGACACGATTCCACTGAACAGGAGCATCCATCCCAGCACCAGCACGGTGGCGGCGGTGGCGATGCCACTATAGAAGATGCAAAACAGGCCCAAGGTCATGAATACGATCCCTAAGGCTGTAAACCGACCCCATTGGCTGCGGATCTCATTGACGCCCGCAGCAAGGGGATTTTGTACTAGAAAATTGTTCGACATATTTCTTCTCCTTTGTAGTGAACTTCACGCCGCGTCCGAAATTGCTAATACACGGCGTCCACTTCGACAGAAGCATGTACCGCGCCAGTCCATCCAGCATGGCTTCAGAAATTGTTGGAAGCGCGAAGATGTTGAGTCGCTTTGGCTTTTGGCGTTATTTGAGAATGGGCAACGCAGCCGAGAGGCAAACGTCCTCCCTGAATCATCGTCACTGTGGCGGAATAGCGTCTACAGAGTTGCTTGTCGACGGCGCATGGCGACGGCGCCAATAAGGAAGATGTCCTCGGAACATGCGAGGAATAACGGGGACGCTCTGCGCCCCTCTTCAAAGCAAAAGGATGGGTACTAACTTGCTTGTTTCTCACCTGTTGAAAAAGGAGCACTAGCTATGGGTGGACTGATTCCACTTTCGGATGCCTCTCGACAAACCCGCCGCTTTCCAGCGGCTACGGTTTTCATCATCGTCATCAACGTAATCGTATTCGCGCTCGAACTGGCAGGAGGCGACGCCTTCGTGATGCGCTGGTCCGCCATTCCTGCTGACATAACATCCGGGCACCACTGGATCAACTTGTTGAGCTCCATGTTTATGCATGCCAGTTGGTCGCACATCATCGGCAACATGGTCTTTCTGTGGGCGTTCGGGCCCGAGATCGAAGAGGCCATGGGCTCTCTGCGCTACCTGATCTTTTATCTTTCCGGCGGATTCTTAGCTAGTCTTTGCCAGATCGCGGCGACTCCACATTCAACGATGCCCAGCCTTGGTGCCAGCGGCGCGATTGCGGCGGTGATGGGCGCATTTCTAGTCACCTATCCTGGGGATCGGATCAAGTCAGTCTTGTTTTTTGGCTGGTTTGTCCGCGTCACATTCATCCCTGCAGTTCTGATGATTGGGTTCTGGTTCCTTACGCAATTGGTCAATCTCGGTGCTGTCGCAAGCGTCACCGACATGAGCAAGACCGGCGGCGTCGCGTATTTGGCGCATATCGGCGGATTGATTTTTGGCGCTGTTACCGCACGCCTATTCGAAACATCGGCAACCGTGTAAAAGCGGAAGTCTTGGCAATTCTCGTGCTCTTTTGTCTCAAGCCGTGTGATGCGTAGAAAGGATCGAAACAGCCGGCACCGGAGCGGGGTTTTTGAAATGAAAGACAAACTCATCGTCGCGTTTTGTCACGTTATGTCGGCAGCCCTTCTGGTTCTTTTTGTTCGCGCGATCGCTGCCAAGCTGCCCTGAGCGCAATCGAGACTGGCTCACGAGGGCTTTCTTGCAGGGCTTGCAAAGGGCCGAATGATCTTCGACGCACAAGCTACAATTTGATTCGTGGCAAGATGAAGGAGGCGAATGATGGCCGTTAACTGGAGCAAAGATATTGATCAGACCCTCGCCGCAGCAAAGGAGCAATTTCGCCCGATCTTGGTGGATTTCAGTGCGGCTCCGGCTTGAGGGGCATGTGCTCGGCTGGATGCCGAGTCATATGCAGATCAGAAGACTGCCGATTTCATTCATGAGAACTTCTTTCCCCTCGAAGCTCACATAAAGGAACACCCGGCTTGGTTCCACCGCTTCGATGCGGTCTGGACCCCAACGGTGCTCCTGCTCGACAGCGATGGGAAGGAGCGTGTACGACTGGAAGGCTATCTGCCAAATGGCGACTTCACGGCCGCTCTGATGAATGGTCTGGGTCGCATGGCTTTCGTTCGGAAGAAATACGCCGATGCGGAACGGTGGTATGGCGATGTGGTCACTCGCTTCGGAAACAGGCACTTTGCTGCGGAGGCGATGTACTGGCGGGCTGTGTCGCAGTACAGCGCGAGCCACGATCACGCTGTTCTAGGCAAAGTCGCAGAGGACCTTCGAAGCACCTATCCCTCCAGCGTGTGGACGAGCAAGGCGATTCCGTGGCTGCATTAGGAACGGAACACACCAAACTCGTTCGACTTCGTTAGCCTTCTCGAACGCTACCTGGTCGGGGCAGACGACCAAAGCGTGCCGGAATCTCGCGTTGCCGAGGCGATGACATTGCTTATTGAGCGAGGCCTTAAACAACGTTTGGACAAGAGAGGGCGGGAGCGACGGGACTCAAACCCGCTGCCTCCTGCGTGACAGGCAGGGGCTCTAACCAACCGGACTATGACCTCACAGACCGTTAAAGACTGACCTTCAAGTGCCATCTTGTGTCTGCTCGACCGCCCAAAAGGGGCGGCAACATTCCCTTCAACGCTTTCTGTGCCGGTTCATCTCCTTTAAATTCATCATCTCTCACGTCGGCAATCCGTTAGATTCTTGGAGCGATACCGCTTTGACTATTGGGTCACCGTAGCGCACTAAAACCTAAGTCAGTGCAAGTTATTGAAAGGTTTGGCGTCCCCGACGGGATTTGAACCCGTGTTTACGCCGTGAAAGGGCCGCTGCTTACGGTAAGTTACTGAAACTACGCGACACGGATGGCTTCCAAAAGCGGTTTCGGTAACGGTCGGAAATGCTTCGTGGATCATGAATGGATCAAGATGCAGTCTGATCTGGAAATCAATGCGCCTTCTGCCGTGACAGGGCATCAACGACGTATAACTTATTGGACTTCAACGGTACTGACAACCCGTTCTTGCTCCGCTCAGAATTCTTTGACTTGGCGTACCGGACCCAAATCGGACCCAGATTTTTGAGAGAATTGCCGCATTCGAACGATTTTGTCGAACGCGGAGCGTATCCGCAAATTATCCAGACCCGATCAGTCAACACAAGGGCGATTCTGGAGAGAAAACCTGAGAAAGATGCACCAGGCACTTTAAGCGGTTATTGGCAAACCGCTCTGCTTCAGAAATTGTCGGCTATACTAGAGGCTGTCTCCGATTGTTTCCCTGCTCAAAGGACCTTTGAGTTAGATTCCGATGTCGTCATTCACGGCGTTTGGAATCGTTGCCCGGAGGCGTGCCGAGAAAAGACTGGATCTTTTCGAGTTCGCCTCCGGCCTGATGGCAGAGACCAGCACGGCGAACCTTGTTGGAAGCGAGCCCGGTCAGGCCGCCGTTGGCGGCGAACTCCTCCACGAGGGTCCTCCAAAGCCTGCGCCATGGGTGCAAGTGCGCTCAGACGGTGCGCTTGTCATATAAGCTTATGCCAGAAGGAGTAGTCCAATTGTAGCCTATGCTCTCTCGATTCAAAGTGTGCCTTCTCCTGGCCCTGACCTCTGGCCCAAACCTGTTCGGCGCCGATTTTGCCATGAGGGTGACCGATAAGAACTATCTCGACACGCAGGGTTTCAGCGTGTTTCTCTACGACAGCACCTACCATCCTGTTTTTGTGGACCAAAAGAACACCGCCATGGAGATGATTCTCCACGGGCAGCGCATCGCCACCAATGGCGACGTGCGCCTTATGCCAACTCCCGAACAATGGGACTTGGTGGCAACACTCAAAGATCGTCATGCCGATACGGCGAACAGCCGGCTCACCGCCGACCTCGCCTTCCCGACCTTCAATTTTAGCTACACGCTCGAGGTCGCAGCGGAACCAGGCGGCGTGAGGGTCAGCATCAACCTCGACAAGCCGCTGCCGCAGAAACTGGCTGGTCGGGCGGGCTTCAACCTGGAATTTCTGCCTTCGATCTACATGAGCAAGACTTACCTGGTGGACGGAACCAAAGCCGGCATTTTCCCGCGAACTCCGAACGACCCGATGGTCACGGTGCCGCCGCTGGCTGATGAACCGAAAAAGGCTTACTACCTTGAGGACTGGGATAAGGCCAAGGGCTACACTCAGCCACTACCGTTCGCGCAGGGCAAGAGCATCACGCTGGGGCTCGACGACGCGCTGGCCCGGATTAACGTCAAGTCGGAAACGGCCGACCTCATGCTGTTTGATGGACGCAACCGCGCGCCGAACGGCTGGTTCGTGTTGCGTTCGCTGATCCCCTCGGGTAAGACCACCGGGGCCATCGTGTGGCACATCCGGCCGGACGTGATTCCGAATTGGACGCGCCTGCCAATGATCGCGCACAGCCAGGTAGGGTATGCCCCGGGATTCTCCAAGGTGGCGGTTCTCGAACTTGATCCGAAGTACGACGGTCCGAAGACGGCCAAAGTGCTGCGCCTGATGGAGGACGGATCGTACAAGCAGGTGTTCGAGGGGTCGATTACGCCGTCAACGCCGTGGCTTCGGTACGTCTATTCGAAATTCGACTTTACCTCGGTGAAGGACCCTGGGCTTTACGTGATTGAGTACGCGGACCAGCGAACGGCGCCGTTCCCTATCTCTAACGATGCCTACGCGAACATCTGGCAGGACAGCCTCGACCATCACCTTGCCGCGCAGATGGATCATGTTTCCGTTCGCGAAGGTTACCGCGTCTGGCACGCAGCCTCGCACTTGGACGATGGCCGCATGGCGCCAGTGGTCGGGGAGCAATTCGACGGCTGGAATCAGGCAACCGCAACGGACGGGAAGTGGAAAGGCGGCGATCACATTCCCGGGATGAACGTGGGTGGCTGGTACGATGCCGGCGATTTCGATCTCGAAGAGCCCGCGCAACTCAGCGTGATTCAGAGTCTGGCCCTGGCGTATCGCGAGTTCAATCTCACGTACGACGAGCTGACGGTCGATGAAGGCGCCCGTGAGGTTGAGATGCACCGTCCCGATGGCGTGCCGGATACGGTCGAGCAAGTCAAGCATGGGGCACTGCTTATCCTGGCGCAGTTCCACAATATCGGTCACGCGATCCGCGGCACTCACGAACCAGACTTGCGCCAATATACCCAGATAGGGGACGGAGCGTCGAAAACCGACGGCCGCATCTATGACCCGAAATTAGGTCCGAACGAAGTGAAGGGCGAGTATTCCGGCAAGCCGGACGATCGCTGGATTTTCACGTCAACGAACCCGTTCTTCCAGTGGAACGGCATCGCAGCGCTGGCTGCGGCGGCCGATGTGCTGAAAGGCTGGGATGACAAATTAGCGAAAGACTGCCTCGATGCAGCGATCAAAGCATGGAACGACGAGAAGGCTCATCCGACGCCGGTCGGGGGCGCCTTTGGCGGGGCTCCGGCAGGGGCTTCCGGCGGAGTGCTGGCCGCTTCGCAGGGTGTGGTAGGTGGCGCGCCAGCCCGTCATAACGGAACAGGCAATGCTGGCGCGTCGGCAAGTTCTGCCTCGACGGCGCCAACACCTCCGCAGCCCAGCTCTGATCGCAACGCGTTCAGTGCCGGGCTGGAATGGACTGGGGCTCTGGAACTGACCATCGCCACTCATGGCGCCGAGCCCTACAAGTCTCGTCTCAAGGAGTTGTTTTCCCAGATGATCACCGAGCAACAGATCGGTTTGCGGGGCTGGACGGCGGTCCGGGCATTGCCTTATCTGGATCCGAGCGCGAGAGATCAAATGCGTGAAGCGGTGAAGTCATACATGGCGGGTCTGGACAAGCGGTTAGACGATACGCCGTTCGGCGTGCCTCCGAGCCTCGGCGGCTGGGGCGGATCGGGCCCCGTGGTTGACATGGGCATCCGAATGTATTTCCTGCACAAGGCGTTTCCAGATCTTGTGGGCCCCGAATACACGCTGCGCGCCGTCAACTACATTCTCGGCACGCACCCGGTATCGAGCACTTCGTATGTGGCTGGCGTCGGTACGGTCTCGAAGACCAAGACCTACAGCAACAACCGCGGCGACAACTCATACATTCCGGGTGCAGTGATTCCGGGATACATCATCATCAAGCCGGATTTTCCGGAGTGCATCGACGACTACGGGTTCCTCTGGTTCGAGGATGAAGCCGTCGTAGCCGGGTCGGCAAGCTGGGTCGTCGCCGGCAATGCCGCGGACGCGATTGTCAAGGAATCAAAGTGAGGCCAGGACTGGAAGCACGAGGGCATCTTTACTCAACCAGATCTGCATCGTACGGCTTCAGCCGAATGACGCCTTCATATAAGGTACCGCTGATGATCCCGCGCTTGCTGCCGCGAATGTTTACAGCTCTCTCTTCGCCGGTTGTATTTACATACAGCATCCGTCCCTCTACTACGCGTGCGTAAACGCCTGAGGGAGTCTCTGGCCCCTTCTCAATGGCGAGCGCCGGATACAGACTGCGCACCAGCGGAGCAAGCGCCGCCATCTGCGCAGGAACGGCGAGATAGATGGCACGCCCTTTCCCGTAATCGTTGACCGTGATGGCTGGCGATATCTCGGGAGTATTGGTAAACAGAGCCATAGCCTTGGCCGTCTTTGGCTCAAGCACTTCGTAGAAACCGATGCTGGCCTTTTCTGTTTTGCCATTCAGATTGAATTCGGGAGGCGCGCTTGGCCGGTAGAACTCTTCGGTACGAATCCCGAACACATCGCTCAGCCGTCCCGGTTGCGGAGTATCGAACCACTGGTTGCTCTCATCGACCTTCGCCGACATCGCGGTCATGATCACCGTGCCGCCGTTGCGGACGTAATTTCGGATGGCGTCGGCACTTGCGGAGTCCATCACATAGTCCGCGGGCACCACCAGCAGTTTGTAGTCGAGGACGCTGTGCCCGATATTGATGATCGCGACATCGATGTTGTCTTCGAAGAAGGGCTTCAGGGCACTCTGGACCTGATCGATATAGTTGACAGTAAAGTATTGGCGAACGGTGTTGCTTGGACCCGGCGGATGAGATGCAATGTTGCTTTCAAATGAATAAGCAATTGCGACATCCGGCTTGTGATAGCGCGGGAAGCCCAAGCGCTGCAGCTTTGAGAACTCGGTGGCAATCTTTTTGAACTCCGTGTACTTCCAGGACGGTGTGCCATCGTGATCGAGCAATCCGAAAAGCGCCTGTTCTTCTCCGCCACGATGTGTGTTGAAGGTCCACGCGAGAAACGTTTGTCCATAGTCGATTAGGCCAAGATACGCCCACATGCGAATGATGCCTTTCGGTCCGCCGTAAGTGCCTCCACCCCCGCTTGTGAATTCGTTGAACCACAGTGGAGTAGACAGGTCGCCTTTTTCGAGAAGCGCGCCGAATGACACGTCAATCGGATTTGCCGGGTAAAATCCCTCGGCTCCGTAGCTCACAAATTTCTTGTAAGAGCTCAGATAATCAAAGCCTCTGCGCCACGCCCAATCCCACAGGTTGGAAACCGCGGGCAGATTCGGGA
Organism: uncultured Acidobacteriaceae bacterium; assembly: GCA_963706645.1. Taxonomy (GTDB): domain Bacteria; phylum Acidobacteriota; class Terriglobia; order Terriglobales; family Acidobacteriaceae; genus Sulfotelmatobacter. The sequence goes on along the minus strand of CAVPNR010000015.1, from coordinate 100,260 downwards.
CATTGCGTTCACGAATTGTTTCAAGATCCTCGAGGACCGAAATCGTTTCGTCAGACCAGAAGCGCCGCAAGTCAAGATATCGCTCCGGCGCAGAGGGGCCCTCCGCATAGGGCAACTGCACCTCATCGAACGAGTTCAAATGCCGCGACCAGCGCTGCGTTGCCCATGCTTTGTTAAGGTCTACAATTGTTCCGTATCTCGCCTTCAACCATTCGATGAATCTCTGCCGATCCGCTTCGGAGTACGACATGACGCCGTTGCCGATCTCATTGTTGTAGCCAATCGCCGCCAGCGCAGGATTGTGAGCATAGTGCCGGGTCAACTCATCAGCAAACCGAATCAGGTGCTCGCGATAAGCCGGGTCGCTGATGTCGTCCATGTAGCGCTCGGCCGGCTGCACGGTTGCGCCTTGTTCGTTGACCATGTTTACCGATGGGTACTTATGATGAAGCCAGATGGGCGCCGGCGATCCGCCGATGTCGAGAATCACCTTTATTCCCGCCGAATTCATCTGCTCCAGAATCTGGTCAAACCATGCGAATTCAAAATGTTCCTCGGATGGTTCAAAGGCGTCCCAGGAAAGGTCGCCCATGCGGACCAGGGTGAATCTCGCCTGCTTCATGAGCGCGATATCCTGCCGTATCTGTTCGGGTGACCGATCGACAGGCTGGTAGCAGGTGCCGACAAACAGCTGTCCTTTCCCGGGCCATTCCGGGTGTTGCTCCGCGCTCTGGCCAAAAAGCAGAGCGCTGGCCAGAAACAGCGCCGAAGCGATCACGATTGTTCGCAAGACCATCTCCTTTGCTGAAGCACTTCATGCTCCCTAGTCCATAATGGACAAAAGAACTTCTACTTAAAAGTGGCCTTACTTCTTTACTTTCTCCAACTTGAGCAGCACGACGTCATTGCTACGCATCGGCAGCGAAAACGTATAGCTGCCTTTCTTTCCAACCTTGATGACTCGATTGATTTCCGGGAGATCGCGTGTCAGCGAGTTGAGCTGATCGAGCTTCTCAATATCGCGCTGAGCTGGCTTCGGCGTCTTCGCTGAAGCCGCCGGGAAAAGTGCAAGGCAGAATAAAGTGAGACCGGTCAGATACCGAACCCGTTGCTTCTTGATGCGCTTCATATGGCGGAATCTGCTCCTTGCAAGTGGTTGCTCAACGGCATTCGAAGTTGTTCGCGTCTTCCGTGTCGCCCTGTCCCTTGTAGTGGGCGTGCTTCGGATAAGGGCAGAGCGGTCGGCTCCGTCCTGGGAACGCCTTGCCGGTGGCGGTCACCGCTGTAGGGGCAGTTCCCTTCTCCACCCAGTTGACCAGTGCACCCAAAAAATCAAACTGATCAAGGCCGGGTCCTCCGCCGCAGTGCGCCATACCGGGAACGAAATAGAACTGGCTCCATTTAGAGACGGTTTCGAGTCCACCGTTCACAGCCGACATATCCTTGTAGTAGTCGAACGTGTCGAGTGGAGAGAACCAGGGATCGCTGTCGCCGTGGTAGAAGATCAGCTTCCCTCCATGCCCACAGAACGTAGTCAAGGTCGTCGACATCGAGTCCACGAGGGGCTGAATATCCGCGAGCGCTTCTTGCTCGACATCGACTTCCATTGCGGTGGTTGCGGGTCCGAAAATACCGGGCCCCGGCGAGAGAATCCCGCGGAGGGGACCGCTGGCAGTGATGCCCGTGTCGTACAGGAATCCGGGATACACTTGGACTCCGTCTGAGGTCTTTGGGCCAGCAATGGCTTTCTTGATTGCGGCGACTTTCGCTGGACTCAGGCACGGCTCGCTCCTTCCTTCCTTGCATGTCAATACCGCGGGATCAAAATCGCAGCCCAGCGGATCCGAGATGATGCCATCGGCCACTCCGTCCGTCGCGTCGCACTTTTGCAGGAGGGCATCCGTAATCAACTTACGATCAGCGTCGCTGATAGCCTGCGCGATGATTGGTTTGCCATCTGCATCCCTCGGAGCGATTTGGTTGAACGCGACAGGGGTCCATTTACCGATCGCCAGGTTGGATAATCCGGTGCGCATGGCAGGATCACCCGAGATGATTCCGTCAAAAGCCGCGGGATAGCGCTGCGAGAGAATCATGCCTTCGCGGCCTCCGGTGGAGCATCCGGAGAAATAGGAAAAGGCCGCCGGTTTTCCGTAGTACTGCGCGATGAGTTGTTTGGCCAGCGCGGCGACCTGAGCATTGGCGAGATACGCAAAATCCAGATAAGCCTGCTCATCTTTCATGAAATCGAAGTCGAATGGTCCACGATGGCTCTTATGACCTGTATCTGTACTAACCACCGCGAACCCGCGCATAAGGGCGGGCGTGTCTCCTGCAGCATTTAGACCAAGCGGGGCCATCACCACTCCGTTTCCGCCACCTCCACCTTGCATCAGGAAATCGCCGTTCCACTTGTCAGGCATGGCAAGAGCGAAGTTGACGCCAAATTCCTCGCCGCCGACTCCGGTACGGCGATTGATCACTCCCTCGACGCGGCAATATGCAGGGATTGGCGCGCTGTGACCCGGCCCCCACGGATTCGGCTCTGTGGTTCCGGCAGCAATCGGTGCAGCCTTTAAAATCTCGACGCTAGCTGCTTTGAAGTGCATCAGGCTGGCGCATGAGTCCGATTGCTGAGCAATTCCAGAAGTACTCAGCAGAAGCAAAGGCCAAACGACGTTCCGTTCAAAGCGCGAATGCATTTTGTCCTCACTTTCTTAGCAACGGAGGTATCGATCGGAACGACAGCTACCGGCAACGTGCCTGAAAACAGAGATTCTTACTGAAAAACGGGATCACGTGATTCTGAATGCGATCGGCGACTTTGCTCGTATGAGTGCCCTCGTACACCTCGAAGCTGTTCGCGATTCCGTACTTGTCAAGAACATCGTGCAGTTTGGCGGTATCGACACGTAACCCATCCTGGTCGCCAACGTCGATCGAAATGCCGTGATACTCGCGCAGGCTGTCGACGTACTGATCTACAAAGGCAAGCGGTGCGTTGGCCGTCCATTTCGCGAGGACATCCGGCTGAGGTTGGCCGTCCTTGGTTGGCAGATCAAGATACAAGGGTGGACTTTTTGGATCAGGGGACCAAGCTGCTGCCGTCGCGAGCGTGGCCCGCGCGAAGAAAGACAGATTGGAGGAATCTTCCGGCTTCTTCACGGCCTCCAGAGCCTTGTCCACTTCTGGATTCGGGGCGGGCCGCGGCGACAGGCAGCAAGGGCTCATGATGTACAGACTGCCAAACACATCTGAATGCTTCATGCCGATGCGTGTCGCGCCGTAGCCTCCCATGGAGTGACCAACCAGGCCACGGCTAGCTCGCTCTGGAATGGTGCGGTAATGAGCGTCGATATACGCGAGAACATCGTGCGCGATGAATCGCTCAAAGTCTCCGGTCGTTACCGAATTCGAGTACATGGAGCCGTTGTGCAACGTTTTCGAATCGGGCAGAACGACGATCATCTCTTTCGCTCCCTGGGCGAAAGCGCCTTCAATGGTCTGGGGCACATGGATCTCGTGGGACCACTGTTCTGCGCCGATGGAATATCCGTGGAGTGCATACACGACGGGATAGCGGCGCGACTTCTCCCTGGCATAGCTCGGCGGTAGGAACACCAGCACGTCGCGGTCAACGGCGTCGCCCTCTAAATTCCCTTCGAGAGCTTTGCCGTGGATCTTGATGCGCTCGACCGTGACAGCCTTAGCACCTGCCACGACAGGTGGCACGTCGGTCTGAACTTGCGCCGTAAGATCAGGCTCAAGGCTGACGACCACCCCCAACGCTATCAGACAAAGAAATTTGTTCGCTCCTCTCATCAATACCCTCCTCGCGGATCTCTTACGATTTCACGGTTCCACTACCGAAATTGCCTTCCCGGTGTACTCCACAGTCTTGTCGGGATTGGCCACTGGTGCGCGTGAAGTGCCGTGCCCAACGGACACCCAGACGATATTGATTTGAATGCTCGCGGGCATTTCGGGGTACTCGCCCTTCCGATCACCGATCGTTAGAGTCGTGGTTGACTCAGACCAGCGCAACGGAATGACAGAATGCGCGCCCTTCTCATAGTCATAGCTGTCTCCCGCGTCCTGGTACAGATCGAACGTGCCGTCGGCTCCCTTGTAAATCCGAAGTTCGATCGGCCCTGCGGGTTTCTCACTCGCGTACTCAATCTCTGGGCCGAGGGGGACGATTGAACCGGCACGTACATAGAGGGCGATGCGGTCGAGAGGAGCATCCGCGTCAATTTCACGGCCCCCCTTCTGCGACGCTCCTGTCCAGAAGTCGTACCACGCTGGAGAATCGGGTAAATACAAAGTTCTGCGAGTAGCATCTGGCTGCAGAACCGGACTGACCAGAATTGCGGGGCCAAACATAAACTCGTCCCCGATGTCGCGCGTATTCAGATCAGTCCGCCAGTCCATCACCAGAGGCCGCTGGATCGTGTAGTCCTCATTTGTAACGCGCCAGGCGAGGGAGTAGATATACGGCATCAGGCGGTATCGAAGCTTGTCAAAGTCGACCAGGATCGGCCGGACTTTGTCGAACGCCCAGATCTCATTTTGCGGCCGGTGCCCATGAGTGCGGAAAATCGGACAAAATACTCCGTACTCGAACCATCGCGCATAGAGTTCCTGAAATTTTGGATCTTCCACAGGATTGTCGTGAGGCGGCCAATAGCCCCCGATGTCCGTTGTCCAATACGGATAACCAGAGAGCGCGAAGTTCAGCCCGGCAGCCACCTGACGGCGCAAACCCCAATACGAGCCATAGACGTCGCCCGACCACACCGTCGCTCCCACCCGTTGCTGGCCGAAGAAAGCGGATCGCGTCAGGAGAAAGACCCGCTTCTGGCTCGTCGCCACTCTCCAGTGCTGCTGGATTCCCAGCGTATGAGTGAACGGAAATATATTGGTGTACTCGGCTCCATTGCCGATCGCAATCTGCTTGTTGCTGAGAATCGCGTCACCCCAGTGCGGCCAGTATTCCTCGGGCTCTGCGCTGTCGAGCCAGAACGCATCCCATCCCTGCGAAAACAGTTTGCCGACCAAGTTGTTCCAGTAGAAGTCGCGCGCCTGCGGATTCGTCGAGTCGTACACGCGAGCGCTCGGCACATCGAAGTGTTTGGAGACGAGTTCCTGAAAATTCTGCGCCTTCGCATCAAACATTCCCCACACCGACAACATGGAGTGAACATGCTCATCATGCAACTGTTTCAGTTCACCCGGAACATCCGGGAAATTCGAATTGAAGACGGGATCGCCTTCTGTTTTCCACCAGAACCAATCCTGTACGATCGCATCCAAGGGAATGTGCTCTTCGCGGTAACGTTTTGCTATGCCTAAGACTTCGTCCTGGGACACGTAGCGGTCCTTCGACTGAAAAAAGCCATATGCCCATTGCGGAAGCAGCGGCGTGTGCCCGGTAAGGTTCCGGTATTCATGGATCATCTGATCCATTTCCGGACCGTAAATGAAGTAGTAGTCCACGGAATGGCCTGCGAGCGAACGCAGATTCAGATCAAGCGGGAAGCGATTGTCGACGTAAGTGAGGGAAGCCGTATTCCACATCAACGCGTAGCCCTTGGTTGACAACAGCAACGGGATAGCAACATCAGTATTGTTCTGGCCGAGTTCCACGGTGGCTCCGCGGTAGTTGAACAAGCCGCTCTGATGCTGTCCCAGACCGTAGAGCCCCTCCGAGAAGTCCTCCGAAAAACGATCTTCGACGTGGAATGTTTTCTCGCCATTCAGCTCGACGGGTTCATAAGTTCGCGGGATCGAGTTTCGCTCCCGCAGAAGGGTCTCGCCCGCCAGCGTGCTGTATTGGATATTTCCCCACTTCAACGAAAACTCGATCTTCAGAGCGTCGGTTGTGAGTGTGATCGCATCGGCGGTCTGTGATGTCTGGAATTTTGCCCCTGGACACGACTCCTTGGAATCAAGCATCCACGGCTGGTTCTGTCGGAGTGCGTTGGACGGCTCGGGATTGGCGACAAAATGTATGACGGCGGAACGGCATACGGAGACATGAACCTGCTCAGCTCCCACCGAGACCGTCATACCATCTGCGGCTGCCGCATACTTCACGGGAGGCAGTGGGGGCGTTTCCCACAGTTGCGCGCGCGCATCAGTTGGACTCCCGAGAAGACAGGAGATCCCGAGAAGGAGAGAACTGCTGACACTGACTAGATCGGAGCCTACGACTCTCACAACGTTTATCGCGCGAAATACCGCTGCCATTATCATCGACACTCCATTCGAGAGATCTAGCAAACGCATGTTCTTGATCCGGGTTTTGAACGGTCACTACGAAACTGCACCGGTTATACGGGACTCTGGGCGATTCCACTCGTGCATACGAGAAATCTGCACATTCCGCTGTCAAAACGTTAGACGGAGCACGTACGCATACTTGACCGGTGCCTGCGCAGGCAGTTGAACGTGCAGTCCATCGGGACGCTGCTGGAATGTCGGTTTTGCATCGGTCCCCAACAGCGACACGCTTCGCACGGATTGACTTCCCACTGTCGCTGCCAGCGAGCGGATCACGGCTTCTCCAGTCGTCGGCCACGCGAGTCCGATCGCATACAGCGCGTGGTCTTTGGTAGTGAAGCGAAAATCCTCAGCCGTGTAGTGAGCGGTGTCCGTGTCGTGAAACGAACCAGCCGCCACCTTTGTGGGTCCCTCTCCATAGGTTCTCCAGGGTCGAGTGCCGTAGATCGCGTCTCCGTTGACATTCAACCATGTACCCACATCCAGCAAGACCTGTTGTACCTCCTCGGGTATCGTTCCGTCGGAGCGCGGGCCGATGTTCAGCAACAGGTTGCCGTTCTTGCTGACGATATCAATGAGTTGGTGAACGATGAATTCGGGAGACTTGAAGGTGTCGTCCTTGACATAGCCCCAGGACTTGTTGCTCACCGACGTATCGGCCTGCCAATTGAGTGGGCGAATGTCACCGAGTTGGCCACGCTCCAAGTCAAGCACCGCCGAGTGCTCCTGCATTGCATAGTCTTTGTAATTGATGACTCCGACGTGATCGCTATACTTTAGTCATTATGGTGTGACCGGCTCGATGCGCTGGTCGTGGGTTAGGCTGAGTTTGTTTGAAGAACTTTAGTCCAGAGCCACAAGCGGAGGGAACCGGTCATGATAGAGAAGTTACGATTTTTGGGTTTGGATGTCCATGCCGAAACGATAACCGTGGCAGTAGCAGAGGCGGATGGAGAGGTTCGCAGCCTGGGAACGATTGCCAACCGCGAAGAGTCGATCCGCAAGTTGATCAGGAAACTTGGACCGGTCGAGCATCTGCGGGCCTGCTATGAAGCCGGCCCGACGGGGTTCGTACTTTACTGGCAGCTGACGCAGTGGGGAATCAAGTGCGATGTGGTGGCGCCGTCGCTGGTTCCGAAAAAGCCCGGGGACAAGGTAAAGACCGACCGGCGGGACGCTTTGAAGCTGGCACGGAGTCACCGCTCCGGCGATCTGACCGCAGTGTGGGTGCCGGATGAGGCATCGGAAGCCTTACGCGATCTTGTCCGGCAACGGGAGGCAGCCAAGCAGGATCAGCTGCGCGCGAAGCATCGGCTGACCAAGTTCCTGCTCCGTACGGGCCAGCGTCCTCCGTTGGGAGTGAAGGCGTGGACGGAACGTTACGTGGAGTGGGTCCAGCAGGTGCGCTACACCCATCCGGCGCAGGAGGCCACGTTGCTCGATTGTCTGAACGAAGTTCAGCACATGGAAGAACGAGTCAAGCGGTTGGAGCAGTCGATTGGGGAAGTGATTCAGCTAGCTCCCGTGCCGATGCAGGATGTGGTTCGCGGTTTACAGGCATTGCGCGGCATTGCGCATATCTCGGCAGTCACGATTGCTGTCGAGCTGGGCAACATCACCTCCCGCTTCGAGCGTGCGCGGGATCTGATGGGGTATAGCGGAGCCTTTCCCAGCGAAGACTCCAGCGGCGAGCGTATTCGAAGAGGCGGCATTACCAAGTCAGGTAACGCGCACCTGAGACGCATCGTGGTCGAATCGGCCTGGAGCTATCGACACCGGCCTGCCATCGGAGCCCGGTTGCGCAAGCGACAGGAAGGACTTCCGGCAGAAATTACCGAGATTGCATGGAAAGCACAGAACCGCCTGCACAAGCGCTACCTGACGCTGATGGCTCGAGCCAAGGAGCAGAGAAAGACCATGACGGCAGTCGCACGCGAGCTGTTGGGCTTCATCTGGGCCATCGGGATCAAGGCCGAAGCGTCCTGCAAACAACAACTGGCGGCATGAGGGGAACCGAAAGAACAAAAGCAAAGACTTTCCAAATAAGGAAAAAGCAAAAACGATTCAACCCATGAACAACGCTCTCCAATTCGAGGACAGGGTCAGCCGCAGCCGGAGTAAGCACGAAGGAGAATCCTCGGCTTCCCTATGCGACAGGCCTAGCCGGATTCGCGCACTTAGTCAGAGGCAGCTCCCGACGGATCATGATTATGCGGTTCCGACCCGCGAATATCAGCTTGATCAATCGTCGCCATTACCTGCCTCGGCTGCTGCTGATCCTGTCCTCGAAAAGACAAATGCAAAAACTACCCCAACGATTCGAAGATGTTGACAGGGTCACACCATATCAGGGAAGGGTTGTAATAGAACGCTGCAAAGCGGGCGAGATTCGGCCGGATCGATGCCTGCCCGATCCACCAGTCGAAGTACATGATGTCGGGATGATATTTCTCGACGAGTTCGGCGCCCCGAGCAAGCCAGTCGTCGGCCCACGCCGACGAAACATAGGTGAAATCATTGCAGACGGGAGTTCCCCAGTTGATGACCCCCACTTGTGCCGGACCATAGAAGGCGGCGTATTGCGGGTCGTTAACATCAGAGGGGATCTTGCGGCCTAGCCTGGATTATTCACGAAGTCTCTAGCTAAAAGGAAAAGGATGCTCTAAAAGGATGATGAACACTGGGTTTCGCCGACCCAGCATTCCCTTTCGGAGCATCCATCGCTTGATACAAAGTGTTTTACCACAGCTGTGCTTCTCCTTCTACGGTCATCAACCCATCCGCGCCGATTTTTCCGGGGGCCAGATCACCAGCGATGCCGGTTTGCTGCCCCTGCGCGCCTTCGATCAGCGCCATCATCTGACCCACGACTGGGCCGCGCAACTCAGCGATCCGCGGCAACCCGACCGCCTGCGCCATGATTCGCTGGCTCTGTTGCGGCAACGCATCTACCAGATCGTGGCCGGATACGAAGACGCCAACGATGCCGATCGTTTGCGCCACGATCCCCTGTTGCAGATCGTCGCCGATCAGAAACTGGGCGACCCTCTCGGTTCCCAGCCCACGCTCAGCCGCTGGGAGAACGCGCCGTCCTCCCGCGACCTGGTGCACGCCAACGACTTGCTGTGCCAGCAGTTCATCCGTCTCTGTGGCGACCCGGTTCGCCAGCGCGGCGAGATCCTGCTCGATCTCGATTCCACCGACGATCCCACGCACGGCCAGCAGCAGCTCAGCTTCTTCAACGGCGCCTACGGCCAGCATATGTATCACCCCATGCTGATCTTTGAACGCCACAGCGGATGCCTGCTGGCAGCGCGGCTACGGCCGGGAAACGCCTCCAGTCATGCCCGCATCGTGCCCATGCTGCTGCGTCTGGTGCCGCGTCTGCAGGCCGCCTTCCCCGGGGTGAAAATCAAACTGCGCGGCGACGCCGGCTTCGCTCTGCCCTTGCTCTACCAGTTCTGCGAGTTCTTCGCTCTCCAGTACACCTTCGGCATCCCCGCCAACTGCGTTTTCAAGCGTCGTGCCGAGCCGCGGCAGAAGCGGTTAAAACGCAGCTATCGCCGTACCCAACTCCCGCAGCGCAGCTTCTCCAGCTTCCGCCACCGCGCCCGCAGCTGGCCGCGCCAGCGCCGCATCTGCTACAAGGCCGAACACTCCGCCGCCGGAACCAACCTGCGCTTCCTCGTTACCAACTGCGCCGGACCTGCCTCCCAAGTCTTCGCTTTCTACAACGATCGCGGCGAGTGCGAGAACCGCATCGAGGAGTTCAAGAACGGCTTCTGCGGGATAGAGGCTAGGCCCATGAAGAAATCATGTTCCACTCGATGCGACGAGACTCCAAAGTGCAGCCCTTGCGCCCATACGGCCCTGGACAGGTCACCAATCACATCGCGATGGGGGCCCATCTTTGCAGCCGTCCAATCACTCAGTCCGCTGTCGTACATGGCAAAACCATCGTGATGTTCTGCGACCGGCACGACGTATTTTGCTCCCGCTTTTTTGAAGAGTTCGGCCCATGCAGAAGGATCGAAATGTTCGGCTTTGAACATGGGGATGAAATCTTTGTAGCCGAACTTGTCCTGCGTTCCGTACGTCAAAATGTGGTGCTTGTACGCATCGAATCCCGGCTCGTACATATTTCGCGGGTACCATTCGTTGCCAAAAGCTGGGACCGAATACGCTCCCCAATGAATGAAAATGCCGAACTTCGCGTCCTGGTACCACTCAGGAGATTCGTACTTCTGCAGTGACTCCCAGTCGGGCCGGAACGGGCCTTGGTTAGCGAGGGCATCAACTTCCTTCAGCAGAGCAGTTCGCTCGGCGTCGTACTTGCTGCTAGCCTTCTGCCAGATGTGATCGATCTTTGCCGGTTCCTCCGAAGCTGTGGGAGCCGTTGGGATTTGGGCGTACATGACAGACAACGCGGAAAAAACCAATAGGATACCGACGAACCAACGAATCAATAACGATGAGAACAGTTGATGCAAACCCATGATCTCCTCCCGGTCAGTCGAAGCTTGTTGCCCCAAAATCCTGAGATCCTTAAGCATGCGGTTCTCTGCATTGCTTACTCCGGTAGTCTCTTGGTCCCTTTCACTTGAAACGTTCCCGAAACGGACGGCGCCTCGGTATTCGGCTGTCCACCCCCAACCGAAACGGAATATTTACCTTTTGCGATAATCGGCGCGCCGGCTTCGGTAACCATGCTCAAGTCGCGATCTCTCAGCTCGAAGTGCACTGTCTGCGATTCTCCAGCCTTCAGGTGAACGCGCTTGAACCCACGTAACGCACGCAGTGGCGCACCCGCCGTGTGCGGAAATTCGAGATACAGCTGCGCCACTTCATCCCCTTCCAGCTTGCCGGTATCGGTAACCGTCACTTCCGCGGTTAGCGGATCGCCTGCCTTGATTGCATTCTTCGGGAGTATCAACCCGCTATAGGAGAACGTTGTGTAGCTCAAGCCATATCCAAACGGAAACAGCGGCTTACCTTCAAAGTAGCGATAAGTACGCCCCTTCATTGTGTAATCTTCGAATGGCGGCAACTGTTCGATGCCGGTGTAGAACGTGACTGGAAGGCGACCGGCTGGATTGTTCTTGCCCGAAAGAGTCTCCGCGATGGCCGCGCCACCTTCCTCGCCCGCTTACCACGACTCGAGAATCGCGTTGGCGTGTTCCCTGGCCCAGTTCACGGCAAGCGCGCTGCCGTTCGCGAGGACTAGAACAAACGGCTTTCCAGTCGCCGTCACCGCTTCAAGCAAGTCCTCTTCGGGTTTCGGCAGATCGATACTCGTGCGGTCGCCTCCCTTGAACCCTTCCTCGCTGACCGGCATCTCTTCGCCTTCCAGTTCACTTGTAATTCCGAGCACTGCTACGACAACGTCCGCATCTTTTGCCGCCGCAATCGCTTCAGAACTGGGCTTGGGATCGTACTTCGACCAGATCATCTGCGCCCGTATGGGACCCGCGGTGGTTTTCGAGTAGTCCACCTTGAGCGAAACCTTCTTGCCCTGCTCGAGACGGATGTGCCCGACTTTTGTCTCCCCGACGTCGTCGGCACCCGCCCACCCTTGAGCGACTGGTTTCTCGTTCACCAGGACTCTCGCGAACCCCGCTTGAAAGCGCACGCCGATGCTGTATTCGCCTGTGTCCGTGGGCGTAAGAAAGCCACTCCACTCAGCGCGCACCGGATACTTGCCCGTGGCGTCTTGGAGAATGTTTTCCGTCTTCAAATCAACGGTGGTTACGTCGCGGGTGGCGAGAACGGTCGGTTTTGCGCCGAATATCTCTCCCGTGGCAAATTCCAGCTTGAGGCCCGGCTGCCCGTCACTTGTAGTGAACGCCGACGCGGGAACGGTGTCGCCATCGTTGCGCAGGAATTGCGTCCCCGGAACAAAGCTGATTTGCGCTTCAGGAAATTCTGCCTTGAGTCCTTCCAGCACGGAAACTGTGTGCGTGGGAACTCCGTTGTAGTTTCCCAGCAGATATTTGGTCTGATCTGCAAGCGGCCCAACCAATGCGATTTTGAGCGGTCCCGGCTTCAGAGGAAGCGTACCGTCATTCTTGAGCAGCACCATAGATTCATTGGCAAGAGCGTGCGCCATCGCGCGATGTTCTGGAGTATCGAGTTCTTTTCCGTCAATCGTCGAGTATGGAACTATCTCCGGCGCATCGAACATGCCCAGCTTCACTCGCGCTGTGAACAACCGAACCAGCGCGGTGTCAATCTCGCTTTCTTTCAAGATTCCTTGCTTATATGCATCGAGGTACGGCTTGTAGTCGTGATCGTCCTTTACCTTTGCGAAGTCAATGCACTCATTATCCATGCCGCGTTGCACAGCCAGGGCGGAGGCCTCAGGCTGGGTCTTGGTGAAGTGATGATCCCGAAAGATGTTGATGACGGCGTCGCAATCCGATACCACATATCCCTGAAATCCCCACTTGCCGCGCAACTGATCCTGTAGCAGGAACTCGTTTACGCAAGCTGGCTGCCCGTTGATGCTGTTGTAGGCGCACATGACCGAGCCAGCCTTCGCCTCCGTCACCGTCGCACGGAACGCCGGCAGGTAGGTGTCCAATTCGTCATGCTTGCTGACTTTCACATCGGCCATGTGCCGGGTCGACTCGGGGCCGCTGTGTACGGCGTAGTGCTTGGGAGTCGAAATGACACGATAGTATTTCGGATCGTCGCCCTGCATGCCCGTGACAAACGCCACGCCCATGCGCGCCGTCAGAAAAGGATCTTCGCCGTAAGTTTCCTGACCGCGTCCCCATCGCGGATCGCGAAAGATATTGGTGTTCGGCGCCCAGAAATCCAGCCCTTCAAAGATGTCGCTATGCCCATCGCGCATGCCTCGAACATAACTGGCGCGCCCTTCGGTGCCGATCACAATAGCCATGCGGTGGATCGCATCGGTGTCAAACGTTGCGGCCAGGCCGACCGGCTCGGGAAACTCGGTGGTCCCGTTCCGAGCCACGCCATGCAGCGACTCGCTCCACCAGTCGTAAGCCAGATTTACGCGAATGGTAGCACGGGAGAGGCATCGATTTCGGTGTGGTGAGTTCTAACCAACAATTAGCTGTCGACATATGGGAAATCTGATGGTTCGGTTTCTATTACTTATCTGAGATCCCCACTTTCAATCGACCGCGAATGCGCAGAAGATCGGCGAACTAAACGTTTCACCCGACCTGCTGAAGTCATTGATCGGAACGACAGGGATCGGCACCGCAGGAAAATAGCCATGTACAAGAAACTGGTGATCGTAACCCGCAAGACAAGGTTGCAGGAACTGGTGGAGCGCTTCAACACGCGGTCCCAAGCCAAGTTTTACATCGAGCACGCGGGCGGGGACTTTGCCGACTATGAGCGCGAGGACGATGCCTACCGCTTCGCGCTGGAGACGCTCCGCCGGTCCCTGGATTTCGAATTGCCGCAGCAACCGGTGGACCGGAGTCTGGTTTCGACGTTTCATTTTCAGAAAGAGGATCTCGTGGTGACACTCGGGCAGGACGGACTGGTCGCGAACACCGCGAAGTATGTAGGGGCCCAGCCGATTGTGGCGGTGAATCCTGAGCCGGACCGGTTTGACGGAATACTCTTACCCTTCCTGCCGAACCAGGCGCGCGCGGCAGTAGAACATGTGATGGAGGAGCGAGCCAAGATTCGCGACATAACGTTAGCGGAGGTGAGACTTGACGACGGGCAGCGGCTGCTGGCCTTCAACGACTTCTTTCTAGGAGCCCGGAGTCACATTTCCGCGCTGTATCAGATCACATGTGGCCAAGAATCTGAGATTCAGTCTTCGAGCGGCGTGCTGGCCTCGACGGGAGCAGGGTCGACAGGCTGGGTTTCGTCGGTGTTCAACATGGCGGCCGGCGTTTCGCGCTTCTGCGGAGGACCTCCGGTGACGCCGGTGCGCATGCCATGGGAAGACCGACGACTTCTTTTTGTTGTGCGCGAACCATTCGTCAGCCGCCACTCGCAAGCAGGTATCGTTGCTGGCATCCTTCAAAATGGAGAAGAGCTTACGATCGAATCTCGGATGCCTTCGTACGGTGTAATCTTCAGCGACGGAATGGAGGCGGACTTCCTGCAATTCAACTCGGGAGCCATCGCTCATGTGCGCGCCGCGGAACAGAGTGCCCGGCTTGTCGTATCCTGAGAATCGCCGATGCGAGTTACCGTTGATATCGTAATCTTCACGATCCAGTCGGGGACCCTCAGAGTCCTGTTGGTGAAGCGTGCCGCGGCTCCATTTCAGGGCCAGTTCGCAATTCCAGGTGGTTTCGTCCACGAAGACGAGGATCTGGATCAGGCGGCATTGCGGGAGTTGCGAGAAGAAACGGGAGTCGCTGATGTGTACTTGGAGCAACTTTATTCCTTCGGAGACGTTGGACGAGATCCCCGGGGGCGCGTGATCACAGTGGCGTACTTCGCCCTGATTTCGGCGGACCGTCCGCTAAGGGCGGGCACCGATGCTGCCGAAGCCGAGTGGTGGGCGATGGACCGATTACCAACCCTAGCGTTTGACCACGCCGGGATTCTGAAATATGCACTGGAGCGCCTCCGCAACAAGCTGGAATATACGACTGTTGGTTTTCAGTTGCTTCCAGAGAAATTCACGCTCACGGAGTTGCAGGAAGTGTACGAAGCAATTCTTGGAAAGCAGCTCGACAAACGCAATTTCCGGCGAAAATTGTCTCTGCTGAAGATCCTGAAACCTGTGCCGGAGTATCGAAGAGGTGGGCAACGCCCAGCCCAGCTCTACCGATTTGTGGCCGCTCGATTTGAAAAGTTGAAAGACAAGGGAATTCTATTTCCGTTCTGACGACCAGGTCTCCGCCTAGGTTTCGTAATTGTCTGCTCGAATGAAGGGATTCTCGGCTAGAGAATAACAATCCCATAGTCGAACCAATCGACAGAACCCGAAAAAGGGCGAACTCGATCCCCCGAAATCCCGAATTTGCACATTTTGTCGCAGAATCCCCTGTACTCGTGTAATCTCCTCTGTTCAAGTCTAAAACGCGATGGACTTCGTCTTTGTCGGCGGGATCGTGCTGCTGGTGCTGCTCGGACCCTGGGTGCTGGTCTGGCGCATTAGCTCCAGACGGAAGCGCGAACGTGACGAAGATAACGAGCGATGGCAGGAGCTGTCCTCCCGCACGTACACACTCGAACAAACGGTGCGCACACTCCAGGCTCGACGCCCCGGTTCAGCCGCCGAAGAAGCCACTCCAAAGACACTGCCCAGTTCGACTCCTCGAATGGGGCGGGTAGCGCATAGTCGGCGGTCCACAGAATCTCGGCCTAGGTTTCATGCGAAATCCGGCCGGCAATGCTCGCGTCTGCAAGGTCGCGAGCGATTTCTTTTCTTGCTTCCTTGTAAATTATCAGGAACGTATCGTGGGGTAATGGGCATGCGGTCGATCTCGAAGCGGATAGCGTGGCTTTCGCTACTGTTGACGGGCGGTTTGGTCTCGATCTTCCCCAAACCGTTCTCGATGACGCGCTTCGCTAGTGCGAGCGCTCCTATCCCATGGAGACAGGTGGAATCCTCATAGGCCGTTACTCGGCTGATCTGACGCTTGCCCAGGTGACGGATGTTGTTCCCGCACCTGGCGATTCAACCTCCAAAAGGTTTTCCTTTGAGCGAGGAATACGCGGTCTCCAGAGCTTGCTGGAGAGGCTTTGGGCAGAACGAAAGTATTATCTGGGGGAATGGCATTTCCACCCTGGCAACTCGCCACAACCAAGTTCGACGGACTTTGAGCAAATGCGGCGCATTTCCACGTCCAATGGATACCATTGTCCTGAACCGGTCATCCTGGTGGTGGGTGGAAAACCGCCCGAGCATGTTAAGCTAGAAAGTTACGTCATTGTGCGCGGATCGGCCAACGCAGTCATGCTACATTTCGACCACTCCCATCGCAGATGAACTCAAGCCGATTCGGCCTCTTTTCGGTCGTTTCTTCCTTATGAAATCTCCGGTTTTCTCTCGGCAGGACGGCGCGGAAGAACCAATTCAAGACGGAGTTGCAAGGTTCAAGCGGTTCGACGTCCACGACCACGTTGCTCGCAAGACAGTTCGCTTCGATATGTTTTCGCGACCTATAGGGTGCCCCACGAGCCAGAAAGCATCGATTTGTGCCGACCGCTGCTCCAGTCCACTCAGGCCGCTGACAGACGCGACCGAATGATAGTGATAAAACATCGGAGAGCAAAACAATCTTGGCAGGATTGGCTCTACTCCTTGGAATCAAGCACACAATCGGCGCATGGCAATCTGACGGCGAGCGGACTTGTTGGGGCTGCCAAGGGGATGATCGACTGATGGAATGTCAGTCAGGTAGTGGGGCTTGATCGCAGGCACCAGCTTCAAGGCCAGCACCAGTGCGAACGCGCCAGTGACGATGTTTCCAGATTCCGGGAAACTCGGAAGTAGGGGTTGGATGTGGGGTACCGAGCGACGCCATCGAGCAGCGGAATCGCCGACCATCTGCATTCGGATCGTGCGCTACGCCGCCTTGCCAGCACCGATCCGGATCGCCGAGAGCAATGGTGAGTTAGGCCGTTAGTCGCCCGGAATGCACGCAGGGCTTGCCAATGCCAGCTCGTGAGATCGTGACGGTCTCCGATCTCAAGAAAGCGCGCTTCAACGCGGTAGTCCAACTATTTCAGGTAGGTCTTCACCATGTCGATCACCTCATCCGCCGCCATGGTCTGTTCCGAATTTGGCTTTCGCTTGGGGTCAAGGACATGGTGCCGGATGTGCCCCTCCAAAAGTTCAGTCATTAAGCTATTGACTGCCCCTCTCGCCGCACTAATGATCTGCAAAACTTCGGAGCAATCGCGCCCCTCATCGAGAACGCGTTCCAACGCCTCGAATTGCCCCCTGATGCGCTTGCTGCGCAAAATCAGCTTCTGCTTGTTTTTGATCGCGTGACTCATTCGCCCAAATCATATCATGGCAACCTTTGCATATACCTAGGGGGGTATGTATACTGAACTCGTTTCCCATCACCGAAAGGGTGTTCGCCATGAATTCTGCGCCCATCATCGAGAAAACCTCAGCCAACCATCCAGATCTCGGTGAGACACAGAGGTCGGTGGAGCTGAAGGAACCCAAACTTGGCTCCGACCACGAAGAACATGGGCACGGGTTTGAGTGGACAGAACTCCTCCGTATTGGGTTTGTGGCATTGGCCGCGGCTGCAGTCTGGTTTCGGCTCTGGGAGCCGTTTCCGCACCTGAGCATCATTGGCATCGCTGGCACTCTGATTGGCGGATATCCGATTTTCAAGGAGGCCTTCGAGAACATCGTCGAACGAAAGATGACGATGGAACTATCAATGACCATCGCCCTCCTGGCGGCTCTGGCAATTGGCGAGTTTTTTACTGCTCTGGTGATCACTGCCTTCGTCCTTGCCGCCGAAGTGCTAGAGGGGCTCACAGTTGGGAGAGGCCGGAGGGCTATTCAGAGTCTCCTGGACTTTCTTCCGAGAACGATCGCGGTCCGGCGCAATGGTCAGGTGGAGGAAATACCATCCGATCAAGTTCAGGTTGGAGAGACCGTTATCGTGAAACCGGGTGGACACGTCCCGGTCGATGGCATCGTGCTGAGTGGCCGCTCGTTCGTGGAGCAAGCAGCAATTACTGGCGAAGCCATGCCGGTTGAGAAAGCGTCCGGAGACCCCGTTTACGCCGGAACCATCAATCAATCTGGCGCTCTGGAAATCGGTGCCCAAAAGCTCGGCCGCGACACCACCTTCGGAAGGATCATCGAAGCCGTCGAACGAGCTGAAAAATCACGCGCCCCTATCCAGAAAACTGCGGATCGCCTGGCAGGATACTTGGTCTATTTTGCCCTGGGAGCGGCTGTTCTGACATTCATTCTCACGCACAATATCAGGTCGACTATTTCGGTTGTGATCGTGGCTGGAGCGTGCGGCATCGCAGCAGGAACTCCCCTCGCGATCCTCGGCGCAATCGGAAGAGCGGCCCATCAGGGAGCAATCATTAAAGGGGGTCTCTACCTGGAAGCCTTGGCTGCGGTGGACACCGTGCTTTTGGACAAGACTGGCACTCTGACTTTTGGTAGTCCCCAGATTCGGGAAGTTGTTTCCGCCAATGGGTTCGGGGAGCAGCAGATCCTGGCCGCCGCCGCGATTGCAGAAAACAAGTCAGAACACCCACTCGCCAAGGCGGTTGTAGGACGGGCAACGGAGCTGGGCATTCCCCTCGTGGAACCCGATGAATTCTCCTACACGCCAGGAAGAGGAGTCAGGGTGAGTTACGAAGGCGAGGAAATCCTCGTGGGTAGTCTTGCGCTCCTTGCGGAGTACGGCATGACGAGAGGTTTGCCGGCACCTAGTAACGGCGCGGACGGGGCGTCCGAGGTCTACGTCGCGCGCGCGGGTCAAGTTCTTGGGAGCATCCGCATAGCAGATATTTTGCGGCCGGAAGCGAAAAATGCAATTGCGACCTTGCGCCAAATGGGTTTGAAAACTGTGCTGCTTAGCGGAGACACACAGTCGGCAACGTCATCTGTGGGCCGCGGTCTCGGAGTGGACGAAGCAGTCGGAGGTCTCCTGCCGGAGCAGAAAGCAAAATGGGTGACTGAGTTGCGGAGCAGAGGGCGAAATGTCGCGATGGTCGGCGACGGAATCAATGACGCTCCGGCCCTGGTGGAAGCCAATGTCGGCATCGCCATGGGCTCCGGAACCGATGTTGCCCGCGAAAGCGCAGATGTGATCCTGATCGGAAGCGACCTGTCGAAACTGGTGGAAACTCTACGGGTTGCTCGACGCTGTCGTGGAATCATCATGCAGAACTTTGTCGGTACGTTAGTAGTCGACAGCATCGGAGTCGGGATGGCAGCCTTGGGCTTTCTGAATCCACTCCTCGCCGCCTTTATTCATGTGACCTCAGAATTGGCGTTCATCCTCAATTCCACAAGATTGTTGCCCCGTAGTGTTGAATCCGCGCGGTGAGTTGGGGAATTGAGCGAAGTCTGAGTTATGGGTATGCACTTTGCTAGCGCGCTGCAGATTCGAAAGGTGCGAACTTGGGTCGTCCTAATTGTCCTAGTGATCTTTGTGATTTTGATCGCAGCGCTCTTCATGAGATCTCGCAGATCACCGCGACCGTTTGAAATGAACGACCTGTATGGCCTGCTGGATTAACGGATTCGAGATGCGGGGACGGTGCTGACAATCGTGAAGCAGGATCAAGACTGTCCATTAAAAACGAAGCGGCTCGTGGTCGGACAGGTCACCATCTGTCGAGGCTGCTGCTGCGGCAATGTGGAACGTGGTCTTCCGGAAGTTCCAGTGGAATGGTTGAAGAGTGAATGGCGGAAACGGGGACTATTGAAGCGAGTCCAGCTAACGATTAGTGGTTGTGTTGGACCGTGCGACGTTCCGAACGTAGTGGTGATTACAAGCTCATCAGGTACGGACTGGCTAGGGAATATCGTCAAGTTTGACCAGTACCGGAGCCTGCTGGAGTGGGCCGCCCGCTGTCGGGATGCGGGCGAAATGTTAGCCCTGCCGCGCGAATTCCATGAATGCAGGATCAGCCCTTTTTGCTAAACGCAACGAAATCTATGGGAAGTTGTCGGACTGACTTCGATAGAACCGAGTGATTTCAAAGTGCAGCACGGGCCACAACCAACTCTGCGACATCCGCCCAGACCAAGCGTTCCCTGGATTCGGGCTTTGCTATGGGAAGTGCAACGCAGCGACTTGGTGCTATCGATCGTCAGAAGGCGTCAGAACCAGAATAAAGAAGCGTTAGGTCGGAAAGCGATCCGTCAGTTGCTATTGATGATTCTGTGGGCGGTGATCGTCATCGTGTTGGGATTTTACGGGGGCCTAGCCTTCCCTCATCACCACTAACCCTGGCCACGAAACATGAAACAAATGCTATGGCCGGGACGATGCCACGGTGGTGCGGGCAGAACTCGACCGACGATTTCGAGGCGGAGCACCCAGCAAGTTTTGTTGTGCATTGAAGGGCGTGTCAAAGATATACATACCCCCATAGGTACTATTTCTGTTGCGTTGACTTCCAATCTTGTTATAAATTCAACACAACTTCCTAGTGGGGTGACCGTAGTGCGGTCGATCGCGAAGCGGATAGCGTGTCTATGCGTGTTGCTGACCATCTGGTCAGCAGTCGCATTTGCTGCGCATCAGCATTCGAGCACTACCGACTCGGCAACATGCACGGTCTGTATCGCCGCTCATTCGGCTTCCCCCAAGACCACCAGCCCGTTGCCAAGGGTGATGTTTGCTTCCGTATCCGTCTCCCGACCGGAACCTGTAGTAGCGACCAAGCAACGCCTGATACCCTTCGCCCTCAGCGTTCGCCCGCCTCCTAGCGTCTAGATCAAGGATCAATTCTCTGACGTTTTTCAGGCCCCGGTTCGTTCTCCGTGCGGCTGTGCCTTGATCTTTTCGACAATTTCTTAGGAGGAATCATGCTGGCTTCATACGAGAAGTCGCTTCGAGCGGCTTTTACAGTCGTATTCTGTGTGGCGCTGAGTCTTCGGGCTTACGCGCAGTCAGGTTCGGGATCACTCAACGGCACCGTCCTCGACCCTTCAGGCGCGGTAGTTGCGAATGCCAAGGTCGAGATTTACCAAGCAGTCAGCGGTTATGACCGGACGACCGTGACAGACGGTAAGGGCAATTTCAGCTTCTCCAACGTGCCATTTAATCCGTATCACATGACAGTGACCGCTACTGGATTTGCCCCGACCGCCCAAGATGTGGAGGTTCGGTCGGCAGTAGCAACCAGCGTCAAGGTCAGTCTCCAAGTGACTGGCTCGTCCACTTCAATCACGGTCGAAGCTGGCGCCGATTTGGTGGAAAATGATCCAACCGGGCACACCGACGTCGATCGCGATTTGTTCAATAAGGTGCCACTCGAAAGCCAGTCCTCCTCGTTGAGTTCGCTGGTCACGTTGGCCTCGCCGGGTGTGTCGGCAGATTCGAATGGGCTGTTTCACGGCCTCGGCGACCATGCATCGAACTCATTCTCGGTAGACGGCCAGCCGATTACTGATCAACAGAGCAAGGTCTTTTCCAACCAAGTCCCTCTTGATTCCATTGAGTCGCTTGAGGTAATTCCGGGAGCTCCGCCGGCGGAGTACGGCGGCAAGACAAGCTTGGTGATCGTGGCAACTACTCGCTCGGGTCTGGGCTCAAAAACGCCGCATGGCAGCGTGAATGCTTCCTACGGGTCGTTTGGATCGTCGAATCTCGGCTTTGACCTTGCTTATGGCGGTGATAAGTGGGGGAATTTCATCTCGGCGAACGGACTGAATACGGGGAGATTTCTGGACCCACCGGAATTTGCCGTGATCCACGACAAAGGCAACGAGGAAAACATTTTCGACCGGGTGGACTACCAGCTCTCGACTAAGGACTCGATTCACCTCAACCTGGGCTTTAGCCGCTCTTGGTTCCAGACGCCCAATTCTTACGACTCGCAGAACGCGACGCCGTGGAACGGAGTTAGCGTCAGCAATAACGGGCTGGGTCCCAATGGCATCCCGGTTGGCCCTGCAGACCAGCGCTCGAAGATCGACACCTTTAACATCGCTCCCACCTGGACACGGGTGATCAACCCGACCACCGTGTTTACCTTCGGCGGCTTCGTCAGACGGGATGCCTATAATTACTATCCGAGCAACAACCCATTTGCGGACCTCGGCCCACCGAATCTGCAGCAGCAAACTGTCTCTCAATACCGGACACTCGCGAACACGGGGGTCCTCGCAAATGTCACCCACGTGATAGGCATCAACAACATCAAGGGGGGAGTTACTTATCAACAGACCTTTCTCACCGAAAACGACAACCTCGGAATCGTCGACCCAAATTTCAACGCCCCGTGCCTGGATGCCAATGGTGTACCGGTTTTTGTTGGGAACCCCGGGTTGAATAACCCCGGCAATTGCGCAGGGGCGAGCTCCACGAACCCCGCCCTCTACCCGACTCCGTTCGTCGCCAATCCCGGTTTTGATTCATTGCTTGGTTGCTACGATCTGACGCGATCGACTCCATCGTCGGCCGACGGCTGTGCCAGTCCGACCAGCGGATTGTATGCCTATCACGGGCATACAGATATAAAAGAACTCGCCCTCTATATCCAGGATTCGATCACCATAAAGAACTGGTCCTTCAACCTGGGACTCCGGGGCGATCTTTACAACGGCCTTGTCGTCGCTCGTCAGGCCGAGCCGCGCCTTGGTGTTGCCTACAACATCAAGCGGAGCAATACGGTGCTCCGAATTTCTTATGCCCGCACGCTGGAGAGTCCGTTCAATGAGAATCTGGTGCTTTCGAGCACCGGCTGCGCTAATGCAGTCTTGAATCCCCTTCTGGCCTGTTCTCAGCCTGCCTCAGCGGGGGCAACGCCGTTCAATCCCGGCTATCGCAATGACTTCCATGCTGGCCTGCAGCAGGCGCTCGGCAAATATGCGGTCATAAGCGGAGATTACATCTGGAAATATACCCACAATGCTTACGACTTCAGCGTGCTGGGGGCCACCCCGATTACATTTCCGATTGACTGGCACAACTCAAAAATTCCTGGGTATGCTGTCCGTGTGAGCGTACCGGATTTCCACGGCTTCACAGCCTTAGTGGTCTTCTCTAGCGTTGCGGCACGTTTTTTCACGCCGCAGATTGGCGGCGCGGGTGCGGTTCCGGCGGTGGCCTTCGGCGCTGGAAGTACGCCGTTCCGCATCGACCACGACGAGAAGTTCAACCAAACGACCCACATTCAATATCAACCCTGGAAGCAGGGTCCGTGGCTGGGCTTCAACTGGCGATATGACAGCGGCCTTGTGGCCGGGCAAACGCCATGTTTCGGGGGCAATTGTGCCCAAGGCGTAACGGTCGGGGGCACAAACTACATCCAACTGACGGATTCGTTCGGAACTCCTCTCACCGCAGATCAGGAGTTCCAGTCCGGCCTATTCTGTGGCACGCAACGCTCCACCCCTACCACTCTAATCGGAGTTAGCGTACCGGGTGTTCCGGCACTTGCTTGCCCTGTGTCGCAGTTCGGTTCCAGTCTACTTCAAGTACCAGCTCCGAACACCGAGAATGACGACCACAATCCACCGCGCATCGCGCCGCGCAACCTGTTCGATATTGCCGTGGGTGACGATAACCTGTTCAAAGGCGAACGTTACAGATGGAGTCTCACACTGACTGCCATCAATGTCACTAATAAGTATGCGCTGTACAACTTCCTCTCGACGTTCAGTGGCACGCACTACGTGACTCCGCGAACGCTGACGGCTCAACTCGGCTTCCACTTCTAACCCCATCGTGCAACCGGGCCCCGGCGACCGGGGCCCTCTTTCAGGGGAGCGCAGCAGGAGGCGACCCGAACACTCTGAGCCGAGATCTGCATCTGGAATCGCCTGCCTGACTTTCATTGGAGCGGCGCGCGATGAAAAGCTATTCGCTAGGAAGGGGCAGGAAGAAGGCCGTCAAGAAATTCAGGATTTGCAACGGGCTTTGGATGATGGCTCTGATCGCTGCTGGAATGATTGCCATGGTTGTGCTGTGGCTGCTTGGGGTCTTCCGCCTTGATCGGGGCTGAGCTTTTGAGGGGCTCACAAACTTATCGTGACTTTTTGAGACCACCTCTTTGCGAGTGAGTGATGTGGCAGTGTTTGGCCGTCGCGATGACCGTTGTCCCGCTGGCAATTGGAGGAGGTGTGCTTGCGCTTTTCGTTCGTGGAATGCGCGCCGAGCAGGGTGCGGCAGTAGGCTTCTGTCTCGCTTCCACGTTGGCGATCGTGCAAGCGCACATGGTTGCTTCCGGGATCGCCAAAGCCCACAGGCTGGACAGCAATGTCCGAAGTGCATGTTTTAAGGGCACTCAAGCGAAATTTCGGGAGGTCTTCCTCCTTGGCCTGTGTGTTTGCGTGGGCGTCCTGCCGATGGCGTTCATCCGATCCAACTCTGTAGCCCCGCTATGTTTCGCGACCGTGACGTTAGGTGGCATGGCGTTTTCCACTGCCGCAGCATTAACCGTGCTGCCTGTCCTCGTCGCGCGGCTCAAGAAGTGATAAGTTCGCGAATTTCTTTATTGCTTGCGTGCTTGTGTTAACTATGCTTAACTATCGCCAGCAATCTGTAGTTAACGCGATGTGGGGTCGCGCGTATGAGGCTAGCTGTTCGCTGGAGCATTGTTCTACTTGGAGCGCTCGCTCTTTTCTCGACACAAGCCATGGCGCAAGGAGAGACCACGAGTGCCATTGTGGGGCAGGTATTTGACACCGCCAACGCCGCAGTAACAAGCGCGACGGTCACCATCACGAATCGCGAGACAGGAGCCACACGCACGGTACAGACCGACGACACGGGGCGGTTCGACTTCCCGCAACTGAAGCCCGGCAAGTATTCCGTTGCAGTCAAAGCCGACGGCTTCGAGTCCCAACGCAACGATAACGTCTTCTCGGGTCTCGGCCAGAAACAGACCGTCAACTTCCTACTGAAAATTGCGCAAGCGAAAGAAACGGTCGAGGTAAGCTCAGAATCTCCGCTGATCGACCCGGAAGATGCTAATACTTCCACAAACCTGAACGCGCCGGCCTTGGAGGATCTGCCCAACCCCGGCGGCGACCTGACTTATCCTCTGCAATTTGCCCCCGGCGCTCTCATCAACACCGCCGGCAGTGGCAACGATTTCGTCGGCGGCACCAATGGTTACGGGAACGTCGAGTTCAACGGTCTGCCAGCGCTCTCTAACGGTTACATCGTCGACGGACTCGAAACAAATGACCCGCTGACCAATCTCAACAGTGGCCTCTCCACCAATCTCGTGCTCGGACTAAATTCCATTTCCGAGGTGACGGTCAACACTCTTTCTTATTCCGTCGATCAGGGCCGATATGGCGCGTCCCAGGTGAACTACGTCACCAAGTCCGGTACCAACCAGTTTCACGGGAATCTCTACGAGCTATGGAATGGCGCAGTCCTGAACGCCGCGAACTATTTCACGAATGCGACTCCGGGGAACCGCAAACCGGGAGCCACCGTGAACCACTTTGGAGGCAGCTTAGGCGGCCCGATTCTCCACGACAAGCTCTTCTTCTTCTTTGACAGCGAATGGGTTCGGATTGCGTTGCCCATTGTGACTGCTACTACGGTACCCACTTCGACATTTCAACAATACGTCTTGCAACAGCTTCCGCTTGGTGGTACGGATTCAGTCACCGGATCAATCTATCCAGCAGCTCCGCAATCGGTCCCGTTCTATCAAAACATGTTCTCGCTCTTCGGAAATACAAGTGGATCGCCGCTTGCCGTGCTGGGTTGCCCGTTCGACGGTGGCGGAAGCGTCCCCGCAATTGCCAATGACGGTAACGGTTGCGCCAACCGGCAAAGTGTTTCGCACTCCAGCGATGACCGCGAACAAGTACAGACCGCACGAATCGACTACAACATCAATGAGAGAAACACGGCATGGTTTCGCTTTCAGGCCGATACCGGGCTACAGGCGGCCTACACCGACCCGATCAATTCTCTGTTCGATTCCGTCTCTCCCCAGCCTCTTTACTCTTTCGCCGCGGGATACACCCACCTCTTTTCTCAGCATCTCGTCAACTATTTCAACCCGGCATTTTCGTGGTACGAAAGCCTGTTTGGCCCATCCGACTTTCAGAAGACGCTTTCCGTGTTCCCGATCGTGTTGCAGGGCAGCGGTGCCAATGCACCCTTCACGACCGTCGGAGGACTCGACAATACATGGGTTCAGGGAAGACGAGCCTCCCGCTTGTTCCTCAATGACAATCTCGCTTGGAGCTACGGCGCGCACGAGCTGCGGTTCGGAACCAATACGCGAATCTTCCGCCTCAATGACTACGACTTCGGCGAGGGTTCGGTTCCAACTGTCACCTACACCACGCTGCCGCAATATATTTACGGAGTGGCATCGACCGCGACAAAAACTTTCCCTACATCCGCCAACGAGCCCTTCAACTTCCTTAACCTTGACCTATACGCGCAAGACACTTGGAAGGTGACGCGTAAGCTGACGTGGACCTTCGGCGTACGCGATACCTTCAACTCCAATCCGCTGAACCCACATCAGCAAATCGCCCGGTTGCGCGGATCCTTTGCATCCATCGTCCACGACGTGAATCAGCCGTTGAATGCCGCGATTCAGACTGGCCTTAGTCACGTTTTCGCGTCGACGCCGTTTGCGATTCTGCAACCACGCATGGCGATCGCTTGGCAGCTCGAACCTAAGACGGTGCTCCACTCCGGGTTCGGCATCTTCAGCGATATTCTGCCGGGCAGCGTCGCCGACTTGGTCGGCGTCAATCCACCCTACGTCCAGACATTCCAGGGAGGTCTCCTCGGCACAGTCGGTGGCATGGCCGTTCCGCCCGGTGTTCCCAACAGCGCCGTCGATGCCACCGTCGCGTCCAATCAAAAGTTTGCTGCCGGATTTCCGACGCGCCAGCTCTCCTGCGCCTCGCCGCTGGCAAACGCCGCGACCTGCCTTCCGCCGGTTGCGATGACCGCGGTCCCCGACGGCACTCTCCACGCTCCCTACTTCATGGAATGGAGTCTGGGCGTGGAACATCAATTCGGAACCACTGCAAGTGTCCAGGCACAATACGTCGGCACCCGCGCCGTGAACCAGCCGTACCTGACGGAAGTGAACGGATACCAGACAGTGTGTTTCGGCTGCTTTGCGCCATTCCCTTATCTGCGGCCAACCGATCCCAGGTTCGCCGCGGTGACCCAACTCTCCACCGGCGAGAACAGTCATTACAACGGCCTTCAACTGACAGCCATGAAGCGCGTTAGTCACGGCCTGCAAGGTCAGATCAACTACACGTGGAGTCGTTGCCTCGACACTGTTTCGAATGGCGGATTCCTGCAATTCTCAGCGGGAGGAATTCTTTCGCCACTGCCGGGAGAACTGGCGCGCGACTATGGGCCCTGCGATTACGACATTCGTCATAACCTTAACGCGCAGTATGTGTATCAACTGCCCATGAAAATGCGCAACCACACATTGGGATACGCGCTAAACGGCTGGCAGATCTCAGGCACTGCATTTTGGCACAGCGGGATTCCGTTCTCAGTATTGAGCACACCATATTCGGCGAACGGAAATGGAATCGTGCAGGGTAGCGGTCCGCAGTTTGCGAGCGTTGCTCCCCGCGAGCCTCTCTACCAGCACCGTCCCATCCAGGGCATCACGCAACCGGGCACTCGTCAGTGGCTCAACCCCGATGCATTCGTTTCAGCCGTCGATCCCAGTGCTGGGGAGTGCAATGGCGGAGACAGCCCTCAGAATTGCCAATTTGGAAGCCTCGGCCGCAACGCTTTGCGCGGCCCCGATTTCTTTTGGAACGACTTCTATCTGACGAAGTGGTTCCCTTTGACCGAACACTTGAAAATGCGTTTCGATGCCCAGTTCTTCAACATCTTCAACCATCCGAACTTCGGTCTGCCGAGCATGGTATTGGCAGGCATTCCGGGCAAACCGTCGACGCAGACTGGATTTGGTGCACTCACCTATACAACCTCTCCGCCGACCGGTCTGCTCGGGGTTGGGTTGGGCGGTGATAGCAGCCCGCGCATGATTGCATTCCAGTTGCGCTTAGAGTTTTGAGTGCGAAAATATCTCCCTGTAGCAAGATCAACTCCACGCGGAGGAAAAGCTTGCGATCCGAACGGTGACAATGACCCCTGCAACACCGCTAAACGGAACCAGTGAAGCCAGGCGGCTGGCCTCTGACAATGAACTGCCCGACCTGGTTTCCAGAAACAGGGGTATGAACGAAAAGTCCATGTTGTAAACCCATGAGATCGCAAAGGCACCTAGTACGAGGGTGCAAACGACCGGCATAGTGAGCGCTTTCCGGAGAGAGCTCTGAGTCTTCGCAGTGGCGCCGGCCGCTGATATCTCTCCCGCAGAGACAGTCTCTCGGCGATTTCGTCCGATAACCAGCCAAACAAGCGCCGTGGCGAGGATGCTGAACCCATAAGTGCCAAGTGCTAGCCTCCACGAGCGGTTGAACCAGCGAAACAGACCGACAGTAACAAGCATTCCTGATCCGATTCCCAAGAAAGTAACCCCGGCAAAAATCGTATTGATGTACGGTTGTTCGCGCTTGGAAAACCAGGCCACGATTAATGCGCCCATCGCGGGATAACAGATACCAATACCAATTCCCTGAAGAACCCTGCTGAATAAAACAAGAGCCAGGCCGTGCACAACCAGCATAATCGCAGCACCTATTCCCAACAGTGCAACTCCAGAAAGCAGACCCAGTTTTAGCCCGGCGCCGTCAACGAGCACGCTTCCCAACACCTGGCAAATCATGATGGCAATGTTTAGAACCGAGATGATCAGCCCGAACTCCGTTCGGTTCAGCCGCAGGTCTGAGATTATGGGGCTGGCGACAGCTGCAGGAGCAAACGTTACCAACATTATCTGGAACTGTGCCAGAACAATGATTGCAAGCACCGTCCAGCGCGAGGCGGAGAGTTTTTCAGTCGTATGAATGGTTGTTGTTTCCATTGAATAAGAAATGAAGCGCTAACCCCCAAGGACTTTAAAGGGCCGAAGAAATTCGTGGCATCAAGTTCGCTGTGGAGACATTGCAGCCTCCTGAGGTTCGATCGGCAGGGAGAAATGAAACGTTGCGCCACGTTCTGTATTGGCGCTCGCCCACAGACGACCGCTATGTGACTCGACAATTGTCCGACTGATGGAGAGTCCCATACCCGTACCCTGCGCCTTCGTAGTGAAGAACGCTTCGAAAATACGGTCGGGTTTCTCCTGCGGGAGGCCGACCCCCGAATCACTCACGGAAATCACTAATTGACCACCCTCGGTTAACTTCGAAGCGACCGTCAGTTCGCCTCCCGTACCTTTCATCGCTTCGATGCCGTTCAGCATAAGGTTCATCATTACCTGCTGCAGTTGCACCCGATCGGCCATGACTTTCGGCAAACCTAGCGTGAGTTCGGCGCGAATCGGGATAGAGAATCGATTCGCTTCATCCTGCAAAAGAACCATCATCTCTCGGACGATTTCGTTTAGGTCGACCAACTCCCGTTGTGGCGTTTCCCGCCTGTAGAGTGAGCGAACGCGGTCGATGATCTCAGCAGCGCGCGTTGTGTCCTTGACGATTCTCGAAGCAGCCTCGCACGCCTCCGCGATATCGGGCGGATCAAAATGCAGCCACCGGTTGCAGGTTCTGGCGTTCATCACGGCTGCGGCGATCGGCTGCTTGATCTCATGGGCCAGCGACGCGGCCAATTCCCCGACAGTGATCACTCGGCTCATATAGGCCAAGTCGGCTTGGGCCTGACGCAGTCTCTCGCGTTCTTCCTCGGCGCGCTTGCGCTCCGTGAGATCGAGCACGAATGCCAAGGTCTCGCTGCGGGTGTCCCCAATCACGGTGGCCGCGACCAGCACGATATAGGCCGCGCGTGTGTACGGCGAATGTACTCATCATTGGTGAACGAACCTCGGGCCGAAGCATCATCGAGCATGACGCTCTCCTGTGTGCGCGCGGCATATTGAACGATGGCCTCTGGCAGTGCAGAGCCGGAGATGGGCGCGTCACGGAGCGCGAGCGTGACCGAGCTGCCCCCCATAGACGCTTCCGCCTGGATCCGGAGGTCGGCACCTCGTGGCAGAACGAGCAGTCCGCGTTCCGCACCAGCGTGCTCAATGGCGGTCCGGAGCAGCGTGTCAATGAGGTTTTCGAGCACGATTTCCCCGGAGACCGCCTGCGAGATCTTGAGGACGGTTGAAAGGTCCAAGTGTTCGATCGGCGCGCCGATCGTACCGTGCGCGTCGGTCGTTGGCTCTTCATTGCGAAGGTGCGGATAGAGCTCATCAAGTTGCCGCACTTTGCCTTCCGCTCCCCAGCTCAAGTAGCACTGGCGGGCGTTGCGCAGGTACAGCTGTGCAATCTGCTCGAAACCGCGCGCCCCATAGAATCGCCCGGCCAGTTCATGGGCGATCGCAACGTTCTGAACAAAGCCGTTTGCTTGGGCCGAGCGGATAGCCTTCTCGTAAAGGTGTTCGGCATCAAGTGTGCGGCCTTCGATGCGAGCGATCTCAGCGCTGACCAACTCTGCGCGGTTTGCGAAATTCTCCGGACAGTTCACCGCCCAAACCTCGAGCTGTCGGTGGTGAGCGGCCAGTGCATCTAGATGCTGCTGTCGCTCTTCAGGTAGCGCGGAGTCGTAGAATGCCGCTTGGGAGAGTGCACCATAATAGTGATGCTCCGCTGTTTCCGGAGCAGTTTGCCAAGCCCCGACCAGCTTTTGTGCCCTAGATGAGGCCTCGACCGCAGACGCATAATCACCGGCCATGAAATACGCCTGCAGCTTGCGGACCCAATAGGCGGACTCGGCGGGCGCCAACTGCGGATTGAGGGTCAGACGGCGCTCCAACCGCTGCTCGTCGAACTGCCCGTCGTCAAATGATCCGAATTTCGCCGTCAACCCACGAAGTGTCCGCACCAAGCCAAGCTGTATGCTGACTAGCTAGGTCAATGGCATAGCCGAAGCGCATCTTCTGCGCAAACACGAGGTTACGCTCGATTTCAACCTGCACCTCGACGAGTGGATCGCCCGCCGCGAGAAGGTTCGTGGCCAGATTGGTACAGGCGAACGCTGCAAACGTAAGGTCGCCCATCTGGTTTGCGGCCTCGAACGCCCGACGAAGCAGATCGCGGCTAGCCTTTAGATGTCTCGCCCACGGGAGGACTTGCACTCCGAAGTTGTTATAGGTTTTGGCCTGATAACGGATCGACGGGCTCTTTCTAGAGCAGAAGACTTGGCCTGCTGGCGTATGGCGCGAGAGGTACATTGATCACCCCGTGGTGGGCACGATCGGCCGGAGGCTGATCTGGTGCGTGGACGGCGTGGCAGTGACAATGATTCAAGGCCAAGCCCAGGACCTCGAAGCACAGACGATCGCCATTGGCGATGATTCGATGGTTAGCCTGTGGCATCCTGCGGGCCGAAACGTCGAAGAGGTAGTAGCGTGGCGGCGGCGCATCGAATCGCTTGGCATGGTGCAACCGTTCAAGCAGGCGCACCGCGAAGTCTACTTGGTGACCGATGCAGAACGGCGGACGGAGCGCTATTCCAACCGGTTCGCGGCGCATATCCTGCGTCAGCACCAATTCAATGCGCTGTGCGGAGCGCGGGGCTGGAAGAACAAGCTGCGGCTGATGGTCGACGACGAGTATCCGCCCGCTAGCCGCGAACTTGCCGCCTGGAGGATTAGGGCGGAGTTCTGGATCGAAGGCGTCGGCGATGCTTATGGGCAGGATACGAATGAGGCTGGGACATACCTGCGGCTGGCCTCCGACCAAGTCCGCTTCTACCGGACCGGCGCTGCGCCAAATACCGCACATGCCGGGGGTGGCGGCTACCGTGCGCGAGCGTTCGGGCCCGGCGCAGAAGAGGTCAACGAGCCGTTGCGCATGGATCAAGTGCCGACGCTGGTCTTTTCGGAAATCATGCGTGATGTCGACCTGTTCGTCGGGGTCGGATCCATTGGCAACGATCCCACATGGCAGGACGGCGGACGCGCGAGACCCGGTATGGAGAGTACTGGCGCAACTACTCGTTTGGCGAGCTCTCTGCGACTGCAAGTTCTCGACGCGAGACACTGGAGCGGCTCATTCCACGACTCAAGATTGCCGACAAGTGCGTGCTGAGCGATCGGTTTCTGCTGGTGCAGGGAACGCGACGGCGATACAAGATTCACCTCGGCTCGGGGAACATTCTGATGGAACCGAACGACCAGTATCTCTGCATCGTGCCGGATGCGAGGGCACGTGCAGGTGCGCCTCAGGTGTACTTGCCGTTTGAAGGGGACGCAACTCTATCGATCATCTTGAGCAAGGCGTTCTTGCTCGCAGAGGATAGGGCGATTAAGGACCCGGTGATTCTCCGGCAGCTTGGGGAGTAAGCTCATGTGTGATGGCTGCGGCGTCGATTAGGCTGGTCTCAACTGTCACATTTTCAGCGGGGGGTGGTTTTTCGTAATCCAGTCTTCGACTTCAACGTAAAACTGTTTTGCTTGGACGACGATCTCTTTTGCTTCTGTGTCAGTCGCAACGTTGGAGAAGGTGTAGTCGATAGTATTTCGCTTCCGTCGACACGTCTCAAAATAGTCGGCATACTTGTGCGCGGCTTTACCCAACACCAATTTCGTGCTCTCCAATGACACCCGGTGGTGTCCGACCTTGCTCACGATCCGATACCCCGCACAGGCTATGGCCATATTCGCCGCCTGGAGCGCAGCGTTGTAGGCAGTGGCGAATCTCCGATCTGCGGAAAGCCCGGCAAGGCTCGCGTCTGCGAGGTCGCGGGCGATCAAGGCTCTCATATTGTCCAATTCCTTCTTGGAGGTTTTGTGCTTCTGGGCGTCCTTATTTGCCAACAATTTCGTCCAAGTCACTCTGGCCTCCTTTCACAAACTGTTTCCGTCCTCGTAAAACGGCGACAAGGAAATGGTCGCCCGATTTGATTTTCTCCCGAAACTCCTCTGGGGAATAGGCTGTGACGTTGACCTCTCTTCCCAGCCGCACCTCCGCCTTGCGGAGCGCCGGAGACAAGTCAGCAAGACCTGCTCTGCCAATGACCATCACGTCCACGTCACTCATCGCATGTTCCCGGCTTCGTGCCACGGAACCATAGATAAAAGCACTCTGAATATTGTTCCCAAACGGCTTAAGTATCTGCTCCAATATCGGAGCCAGCCCTGCGGTTTTTTCGAACAACTGCTGCAGGTCTCGGAACACTGGGGACTGCGTCTCCGCCTTGAAATAAGTCCTCGTGCCTTCCCGACGACGCACCAATATTCCGCTTGCCACCAGAGATGATAACTCCCGCTGAAGGCTCGACGGGCTCGTGCCCAAGCGGCCGGCGAGCTCCGAAAGATACCACCACTTATCTGGCTGGCCGAGTGTCGCCGCAAGCACACCTTGCCGTACCTGTGGGAACAACGCAGTCAGCACGGAAGAGTTACGCATATTGCGTACATTATTACGCATATTGCGTAAGCGTGTCAACTGCCAAAAGAACAGGGTTGCCTGCGGCTAGGATTAGTAGTCTAAGGTGGCAGTTCAGATTACTCATATCCGTTCGAATTAGAATCGGACGCAATTCGAACGGACTCGAATGCTGTTCGACTTCGTGCGAGCATCGTTCGATAGTCCCCGGAAGGCCTTCACCGACCTAAGCCGAAGGCTTAGGGATGGTGTCTCCTTGGAAAACGAATAGGTTTCCTCTCGAATGGCTTCTGCCGCGCCAAATCTGCATCGGTCGTGAATCGCCTGCCGTTCCAAGGCTGGCCGCCGAAAAACGCGTGCACTACCAACGGTTTCATGCTAAATTGACGTTGTGAAGCGCCTGCTTCAATATCGATCGTCATTACGACTCAGTCCATCCCTCAGGGGTCACATCAAAAGCGGCCAACGGTGGTCACATCAAAACCGGCCAACGGAAGTGGCCGGGGACTAGGTTGTTTTACTCCGCCACCTCCTGAGGAGGCAAGTCTGTTTTCGTGCGCCAACTCCGTGGACCACATTTGAGCACATGGCCGTGATGGAGGAGACGATCGAGCATAGCGGTAACGGCGGCGCTGTCGCCGAGCAGTTTGCCCCAGTCGTCCACCGGTCGGTTCGAAGTCAGCACACTACTGGCGCGTTCATAGCGCCGCATTACGATTTCCAGTAAGTCCTCGGCGGCAGTCATGGGTAACTTCCGCATGCCGAGGTCGTCGATAATCAGAAGCGGTACGGAAACGAACAGTTCCATGCATTCTTTGCGGGTTCCGTCGATGGTGGCTTCGGCCAAGTCATCGAGCAGTTTGTGGGTTTCGCGATAGAGCACGCGATAGCCCTGTTGGATAGCGGATTGTCCGATGGCCTGAGCGAGATGACTTTTGCCAGTTCCAGGTGGCCCGAGAAACAAAGCGTCTTCGTGGCGCGCGATGAAGGCACCGGTAGCCAGATCGAACACCAGGCTGCGATTCATTTTTCGGTTGAAGCTGAAGTCGAAGTTATCGAGAGTTTTCTGAACGTCTCGGAACTGGGCCTGTTTTTTTCTCCGCTCCAGCAGTCGTTCGCCACGACGAGTGAGTTCGTCGGAGACGAGGCAGGAGAGGAAGTCGATCGGAGGCATGGCTTCGGTCTGAGCTTGGTGAAGCCGGGTTTCGAGCACGGCGGCGATTCCGCCCAGCCGTAGTTGTCCTAAAGCTCGGTTCAACTCAATGAGGTTCATCGTCTGGCTCCTGGGTTCTGAGGTTGATGAGATCGCGGTAGTGGACCAGTTCGCGAATGAGCGGATCGACTTGCCGCAGAGTAAGCTGTGGGGCACGTTCGAGATAGCGACGAACGAAGCGGTACTCATGCACTCCCATTTCGAGAGCAGCCGCAGAGGCATCCTCGACCGCGGCGGTACCGAACTTCTTGGCCAGCGAGAGCACGCCCAGGATGCGACGAATGCCAACTTCTCCGAGCTGGGTATAAATAAGGTTGCAGAGCGTACCGATGTGGGAGCCGGCGCGTCCGGCTCGCCACAGTAACTGGGAAACCTGAAGCGGTATGTGCTGCGGATGGTCTTCTTTCTTGATGCGATACCCTACACCCGGATCGAAAGAGAGGGCCTTGCAGCCCTCTCCTGTTTAGCCTTTCACGCAGACAACCTGGCGCAACGTGTGTACCACGTCGACCAGATCGCGCTGCGCTTCCATCACTGCATCGATGGACTT
Source organism: uncultured Acidobacteriaceae bacterium (assembly GCA_963706645.1). Taxonomy (GTDB): domain Bacteria; phylum Acidobacteriota; class Terriglobia; order Terriglobales; family Acidobacteriaceae; genus Sulfotelmatobacter. The sequence continues at coordinate 65,169 of CAVPNR010000015.1, read as the reverse complement.
GTACGCCATCGGTGTTTCGTCGATGACGTCTGCATCTTTACGGCACTCAACGCCCGCCGTCGCCTTAGCGTGGTCATCCAAGGTAAAGCGGCGCTTCGCTTCCGTACGTGACATGGCGCGTCCGGCTCCATGACTACAGCTCATGAAACTCTCCGGATTGCCCTTGCCGCGCACGATGTACGAGCGCGCCCCCATGCTGCCGGGAATAATTCCCATGTCGCCCTCACGCGCACGTACTGCTCCCTTACGAGTGATCAACACGTTCTCGCCGTAGTGGTGCTCCCAGGTCACGTAGTTGTGGTGACAACTCACGACTTCCACATTGGCTTCGAACGCCGGGACTTCTCCCGAGCCCTGGACCGCCGCGATCAGGTTGCGCATCATCAGCTCGCGGTTGGCCAGCGCGTAGTCCTGCGCCCAGTGCACGGCATGGACGTAGTCCTCAAAATGCTCTGTTCCCTGCGGTAGGTACGCGAGATCCTTGTCCGGCAGGTTGATCATCCACTGGCGCATGTCGTTCTTTGCCAGCTCGATGAAAAACGTGCCGAAGCGATTGCCCACGCCACGAGATCCCGAGTGCAGCAGAAACCAGACGTTCTCGTTCTCATCGAGGCAAACCTCGATGAAATGGTTCCCTGTGCCAAGCGTCCCCAGGTGATTCATTCGCTGTACATGGTTCAGCTTGGGATACTTGTCGATGATCGACTGGTAGGCGGGCTCCATCTTCGCCCACGCTTCCAAGTGATGCGCTGGAGCGTCCGACCACGCACCGCGGTCGTTCTTCCCGCCGTTGTCGGTACGTCCGTGCGGCACCGCCTTCTCAATCGCCGTGCGGATGCCGTGCAGATTGTCCGGCAGATGGTTAGCGTGCAGCGAAGTCTGCACGGCCATCATGCCGCAGCCGATGTCAACGCCGACTGCCGCCGGAATGATCGCCCCGCGCGTCGGAATCACGCTGCCGATGGTTGCACCCATGCCCCAATGCACGTCGGGCATGGCAGCCACCCACTTGTAGATGAACGGCAACTGCGCGACATTCAGAAGCTGCTGGCGCGCAGCGTCCTCAAGGGGAACGCCCTTGGTCCATGTCTTGATGGGTACACCCTTCTCGGGCATCATCACGTTGTAGGTTGTGTCTGTCATCGTCTTTCCTCTCTTGCAGCAAACACTCGCGGTCACAAATCTGGTGGCTCGGCACGGAATTGAACCGTATCCACTGGCTTTTCAGACCAGCACTCTGCCGTCGAGTTCCCGAGCCAAACTTGGTGGACGGTGCGAGACTCGAACTCGCATTTCACGGTTGCAGGCCGCGGGTAATCCCCTTATACGAACCCCCCATTTGGGGCGAGATGAGAGAATCGAACTCTCGTGACTGGAGCCACAATCCAGTGCCTAAGCCATTCGGCCAATCCCGCCATCGAATCTGGAGCTGGTCGAGTGAATCGAACACTCGCCGGAGAGGTACAGGCTCTCTGCACTCCCACTGTGCTAGACCAGCAAACTCTGGAGCTGGCACGCAGCCTCGAACTGCGGTCGGGCGCTTACCATGCGCCTGCTCTTCCCGTTGAGCTATACCAGCGGAGCTGGCGTGGCGATTCGAACGCCGATCACGGACTTACGAGGCCCGTGCTCTTCCCACTGAGCTACACCAGCACAAAATTCTGGAGGCGGTGGGGAGAATTGCACTCCCGATGATCTCCTTTGCAGGGAGACGCCTTGCTGTCTTGGCTACACCGCCTCAAACTCACTTACTAACTCTGGAGCGGAAGGCGGGACTCGAACCCGCGATTTCGACGTTGGCAACGTCGCATCTTGGCCACTAGACGACTTCCGCCCTCACAAAATCATGGAGCGAGCAGCGAGAGTTGAACTCGCGTCATCGGGTTGGAGGCCCGAGGCACCATCCGCTATACCATGCTCGCTATGCACACTTGGCAGGGGTGACAGGATTCGAACCTGCTTGAACTCGTTTTGGGGACGAGCGCCCTTCCCGTCGGGTCATCACCCCTGTGGCGGTCGCAACGGGAGTTGAACCCGTCCCTCCTGATAGACAGTCAGGCATCCTGCCGCTAGACTCTGCGACCACTTTTCAAACTTGGCTGCGAGGGCACGATTCGAACGTGCATGAACCGGGTCAGAGCCGGTTATCCTGGCCGATTGGATGACCTCGCAACTATGAGGAGGGAACCTGCGGATACGGTGTGTTTTCTGGACAAGATGAAGTAACCGTAGCCTTCACCACTCCTCGAATTCCTCTTCATTGCTCGTCAATGAGCTTCCTCCTTGCTGACTTTTCAAACTGGCTGCCGGGGAGCGATTCGAACGCCCGTACCCGGATTCAAAATCCAGGGTCCTGCCACTAGACGACCCGGCATCACACTTTCAGCGACACTGCTTTCATGCACCGGACACACAAAACCGCCGACTCATCTACGTTGTGGCCAAGCCGCCGGCGATCAGCGCGCACGAACAACCAATTCGTGATGATCGCCGCCGCGATCACAGTAAAGGTCCGATGCAAGTTCGATCTCAAAGCCTTCGAGTTCAATCGTTTGTGTACCCATAACTTTGGTAGCAGCGAGGAGAATCGAACTCCCATCTCAGCCTTGAAAGAGCCGCATCCTGGCCGTTAGACGACGCTGCCTCCTCTCTGCGCATCGGTCAATTGCACCGTAAAAAGCAAAAGCCCCCGATTTGTATCGGAGGCTCAGAAAAACTACGCGCTATGGATCGCCCCCGTTACATGAACGTACCTTCCCCCGCTCCTTGCCACGTAAACGTGGCCGGTGTCGGGAAGCAATCGGTATGGGGTTTGCGCATCATTGCGTGTATCTCAATTATCACTCTGGCATCATTCCTCGATTTCGTCCATACCCCGGAGTCACTACAGAAGGGTGTTGGTGATCCAGAGCTCACTTTCACGCTTCCGTCTATAAACCCTGCACAGGGGTTAGTCGACTTTTGCGCGGAGTTAGCGCTATATCTGCATATAATCTGAACAATTAGGCAATGAAAAACAAAGGCAATACTCCTCACCCGTCGGAATGGCTTTCGGCAGACAAGCCGATTGAAACCCGACAAGAAGACGTACTCGATCGTCGTGGTTTCTCTGAGGCCCTCGCTGATGCGATTCGCGCGTGGTCCGGTCAAGAGAGCCTCGTTCTTGCGTTGTATGGGGCGTGGGGTAACGGAAAGTCTTCCATTAAGAATATGGTTCTCGATTGCCTACATTCGAACTCTCCCAAGGTCCTAACCGTCGACTTCAATCCGTGGCAGCTGGCAAACCGACCGACATTGAGCGAGGCGTTCTTCGATGAACTTGGAGTTGCGCTCGGGAGAGGCGACCTAGGTTCAAATCGCCTGCGGAAATCTGTTTTGGCCCGATATCGGCGATGGGCTCACCGCCTTCAGGGTGGCCGAGATCTGATCCAGGCGATTCGCAGTTTCTTTGGAACCGTTCTCGTCATACTTGGGGTAGCGACGCTCGGCGCCGCATGGCTTCACTCGCGAATCATCACGATCATTTTGGGAAGCTTAGTTCTTATAGCGGGACTCCTTGCGCTTGTCTCCAAGTTCATGGACGCGACAGTCAAGCTGTGGGAAGCCGGCACAGAAATCGGGACAAAGAGCATCAGCGAGGCTAAGACAGAGATTGCTGGTGACCTCAGGAAGTTAAGAGCGCCTATTTTGGTGGTCCTCGATGATCTCGACCGTCTGACGCCGCAAGAGATACACGAAGTGTTTCAACTGATCAAGGCCAATGCAGATTTTCCTAATCTCATATACCTAGCTAGTCAATTGCCGATGTTTCGTTCACTAACACATCCTGTTGCAGTTTGTGACAGCGCTCTTGCCTTGGCGGGAAAATTATCTGGAGCAACTTTCGCCCACTAGGAATGAAATCCAGCATACTCGTCAGCCAATCCGCATTCAGGTGTTTCTCTCACTCAGGCTGCTGACTCGTAGCGCTCGACGATGGCGAGGCGGTCTGGGACGCCTATTTTTCGCAGTATGCGATGCACGTGATTCTTCACGGTTTGTTCCGAAAGCTTTAACCGGGCCGCAATCTCCTTGTTTGTGAGCCGTTCACGCAGTAGTGCCACGAGTTCTTCTTCTCTGCGGCTCAGTACTTGGCTCATGCCCGCGGTGAACAGACGGCACTTGACCACATTGAACAGGCTCATCGCTAGAGAAGATGGACACACTGCTTCGCCCGCGGAGACTGCGCGTATTGTGGCGGCGACGTCCGTAGCCGAAGCATCCTTTAGGATGTACCCAACCACGCCCATGCGGACGGCTCTTAGGAAAGTGCGCTGATCCAGTTCCATGTCGATCATTGCAACCCGCACGCCGGGGATCGCTGCATGCAAGCTAGCGACGAGTCGGATTTCGGAAAAAACTAGGGCGATGGAATCCAGCAGAACAATGTTGGGGTGGGCGGCCTTTACTTGTTCCAGTGCCGCTGCCGAGTATGGGGCGGCTCCAACGATGCGCATGTGGCTTTTCTTGGCAAGGATCCGGATCAGCGCTTCACGCAGCAGCCGATTCTCAGCAAGGAGGAACACTTCAGCGATCGTCTCGTGCTTCAGCGACAAAGCATTCGGATGGGGTTCATCCGGACGAACAAATCTCATCGCTGCAGGCCCTTGCCCGGTCTTCTGAAGAAATAGTCGGGGGCTCGGGGCACAAGAAGGCGCAGGTTGCGAGTAGCCGACGCTATTCGCAGAGGAGATCTTCGGCGCGGTTTGAGCTTTTCCTGAAATAGTTGACCCTGCGTCCTGAAGTGTGCCACCGAGTCGTCGATACAAGAGCCCAAAAAGAAAGCTAGTCTTGACCCGAGCTCAGCACAACTGGGGGAATCCCTAATGCTGGGAAACTGCGAGTCTCCTGATCGCTTATCTCTGAGCAGGCTCAAGCTCCACGGCAGTTACCGGCGAGTCTTTTAGTTTGCCCAATTCAACGAGAACAGTTTGCCAAGCTTTCGGGTCCCTCTTGGTCGCAAACGGCGCCCCGAGATCGGCATAAAATGCGAGGATGTCACTGCGCAACGGGTCCGAAATTGGTTTCCCGCTCACCTTGGCTAACAGCTTCGCGTAGGCGTTGTCGGTGAATGGGTAGGCCGTCGGTTCAGTAAGCTCCCCGGTATCAAAGTTATCGTTTGGCAATTGGAGGCGCCCTTCCTGTTGCGAACGTAGCATCCCTCGATAGTCTTTAAGGGTCTCGTTAAAACTGTGCATGTACAACTGTTCAACGGCCGGCGTGGGCGGATGAAATGCCAAAGCGCTAAAGGGTCCAACTTTGGGCACCAGACGCAAGAAGAACGCTTTGATTTGGGCTGACATTCCTGGTTTTTCATACGTCTTGCCCCAATCTTTGCGGTACTCAGAATGCGATACATTGAAGATGAATTGGCTTCGTACCTCGTTGGGGTGGCTGTTCTGAATTTCATGTCTCTTCATATGCCACGCCACCCTGGTTGTTCTGGGGATGACCGACGAAACTGCGTGGCGATAGCTGCCGATCGCCAGATCGACGCTGACGAAGATGCTTGACATGTCGATGCAGTATGTATCGGCGAACGCTCTTTCCAGAACCGGCTTGGATACTTCGAAGCCGATGAAGTCATGATAGTCGCGCGATGCGTAGTTTCCTTCTGCGACCTGGTCGACATCGAAACCAAATTCAATCTGCGCGTGTGCTGAGGGTTTTTCGTCATAAGTGACGACAGGCCCGTATTGCTTCGCCAGTTTGGGATACATCATTGCAACCGAGAGGTTCGTCGCCAAGGGATGTCCCGTAGTATCGGCGGCGTAGTGGGCAAGGGCTCCCAGCGCAAAAGCATATTCGTTCAGATCGTGGGATTCGGCGATGAGCGCGAGAATAAAGTCACCGCTGCGGACATAGTGGGTGAGATCACTAAAGAATTGACTGCCGAAAGGATAGTAGCCCATGTCTTGAATGATGGCGCCTCCATAGGCATAGGCATGGGCCTGCAGCAGTTGCTCCGGAGTCGCGTTGGGGAATCGGCTCAAGAGTAGGGGCTCGATGCCGTCCTTCCATGCCGCATCGATAATAGCCTCATGCGTTAGGACGGAATACGCCAGGCAATCGGGGGGACTCGACATTGCCAGGAGAAGTCCGAGAATCAGACGCCCGAAGAGCCAGAACAACGTGGATCGACTCTGCGCCGGCATAGTACCTCGCTCGCGACCTGTTTCCGACGACAACCCTAGGCTTCGATTCGATCTGCGCACAGCTAGGGAAATCCCTGACGCACCCCGGTGCAAGAAACAATGCAAATGCCCTTCCATACCAACCGTTCGGGAAGGGCATCATTCTGCTCTCTGAAGAACAGGCTCGTCGCTACTGCTTGTCGTATACCCCAGTTGTGTTGATTTTGTTGCCATTGGGATCGGTCCCACTCATCGTGACCGTGCGACTCTTGCCGTCCGGGGAAACAACGATGTGCCCGCTCATCGTAACCTTTCCATCCTTCTTGGCAGTTAGTTCGAGGGTGCAGAAGTTCAACTTGGCGCAGTTCGTAGAATTGTTCATCTTCTTGTAGGCTCGGCTGTCTGAAGTCGAATCGCCGGTGACGGGATAGTCTTTGCCATCAAACTTGCCGCTCCATTCATTGTGGGTCGGTTTTCCATCGGCGTCCGTGCCGTCAACAATGACCTTCACGTCGCCTCTCGCTGCTTTGTAGACAACTGTGAGGTTCTTGGGCGCTCCCGGACTCAGCCATGAGTTGGCTTCGTTCAGCTTCCACGTGCCTAGATTGGCGTCCTTCGCCAGGCATACGACCGATGCGGCAAGACCCAGTACCGATACAAGGACTGCAGTTTTCGGTTTCATCGAGCCTCCTGTGTGACAGGCAAAAGCGGCTTTGGCTGAAAAGAGAAAAGGGACGCTGGCCAGACCAGTTTTGAAGAGGCTAGAACCTGCTGCGGTGTCTCCACAACTAGGGAAACCCCTAATGCCTGGCGCGCATCGCCTGGCGAACCAACGAGACCACGATTGCGACGGTGTTTTTGTTAACAGGCCTCTCTGACAGCATCAGCGTGTGAAGAGCTCTACGAGCAACCCATTGCAGCGAAGAGCGCAGATGCAGATGGTTCGCGCTTCTAGGGATTTCCCTAGTTGTGCGGGGCATCGACTTGGCCCTAGGTTTGCTTCTGAGCTTGGCCGTTTCTCCATAGTGACCGATCCGCAAAACAGCAGTCACAAAGCCGGACAAGACGATTGAGGACACCCAGTGGCGACCTGCGCGATTTCTGCAGCAACGACGAACTCTATTTCTCTTGAGAAAGACGAACGAGTTGCAGACGAATTGACTTTGGTGCAGCGTGCGCAGCGGGGAGATGAAGAGGCGTTTGCGGCGCTCTTTCAATTACACAGAAGGCGGGTCTATTCAGTTTGCCTGTCAATGACGAGAGACGCTCCTGAAGCGGAAGATCTGACGCAGGAAGCTTTCCTCAGGGTGTTTCACAAGGTCAGAACCTTCCGTGGAGACTCGGCTTTCTCGACGTGGCTGTACCGCCTCGCGGTAAACACGGTGTTGATGCAACGTCGCCGGAACAAGTTCCCGGCCATGCTTTCGCTCGACGCGCCGGTGTCGTCGGATCTGCCATCGCTTTGGCACGAACTTGGCGATCGTGATCCTAATCTCTCAGGCGCGATCGACCGCATATCGTTAGACAAGGCGATCCGCACACTCCCCCCAGGTTACAGAAAGATCTTTGGTCTTCATGAGGTTCAGGGATATCAGCATCGCGAGATCGCCGAACTGTTGCACTGCTCTATCAACACTTCCAGGTCTCAGCTTCACCATGCAAAGCGGAAGATGCAAGGTTTGTTGCTTCCCAAGCGGGGCAGGTCCCCAGTTCGGAATGCGGCACGCAGCGCACGAGAGCGGCGCGAGGCGACGAACAATGGCGGACCGGACACTGCATAGAACAATAGCGCGTTGGATTCTGGAGGTTGGACAGTGCGACGATGGATTGCGGTGTTGCTCATGATAGTGGTCGTTGACCTCTCTGCAAGGGCGGCCAAGAAAGATAAAGGAACGACGACCCTGAAGGATGTTCAGCCCGCGGGCACGACCGATACTAAGGACAAAAAGAAACAGCAGTACGATTTTATTTTCGAGGCTTCTGGGAACCATTACACCTGCCGAACTAGTCCGAAAGCTTCTGTGAGGGCGATCGACTTTGTTGTGGGCAGCGACGTGAAGTATGAGCTCGACGGTGATGAGGGCAAATTGAAAACCACAGCCGGGAAACAGGTGAAATGCACCGTGGTACGCGTCGAGAAGGTGTCGGGGCCTAAGCAGTAGACCCACTGTTGCGACCTCCTTCTAGACTCGAATGCACGTGTTCGGCGGCCCTAATGATCGTGAGAGGTTCTGCACTTGACTCCGACAGCCCGTTTCTGGCACAAATCCCCTCCAGCGCGCGCAACGGCTCGACTAGTGCATTTCACTCCCACGGGAAGAAGCCCGGCCGTATCCGGATTCCTCCGCCGGTTGTTCTGTCGCTCAATTGTTTTCAGTGTCTTCCTGTTCGCTCTCACGGCTGCCAGCGGCAAATCCATCAAGATGGTCACGAGCTGGTTCAATCCCATTTACGAAGGACAGAAGTTCCACAAGATCCTCGTCATCGGGGTTGCCCAGGACCCGATGGTGCGCGCCGACTTTGAAGATGAAATGGCGGCTCAGATGGTGCGTCCGGGCATCGAGACGATTCCCGGCAACCAGATCCTGCTGCGCCCAGACCCCAAGGCGAAACCTGATCTCGACTATCTCCGCGCGCAGATCGGCAGCAATCATATTGATGCCGTGGTTGTCTCGCGTCTCTTAAAGGTCGACAAAAGAGTGACCCACGTCCCGAGCTCGACGTACGTAGCCCCGTTTCCCTACTACTACTCTTTTTACGGCTACTTGGGGGCAGTGTATCCCGTTGTTTACGATCCGGGGTACACGCGGGAAGACACGACGGTAAGCGTCGAGACCAATGTTTACGCGACCAGCAAGCCAGATGGTGACCTAGTGTGGACGGCCGTCAGCGACTCGTTCAATCCAAAGTCGGCAAAGAAGGTAGCCGATGGCCTGGTAAAAGAAGTCCCGAAGCAGATGGAGAAAGACGGGTTACTACCGAAAACTTCCACCTCAAATTGAAGACGGCCGAGTTCACTTTGCCACTCGCCTCTTCTCTGCTGGTCGCCGCTCACCGCGCTGGGCCGCTTCTTGCCTAGGTCAGGGCGCACAAGCAGAGAAACAGAATAACCGTCAGTTTCACCAGTCTCAAAACAGCCCCAGTCTGCCGGCAGAACGGCCAAGTCGGATTCAATGAATGTTAGTCAGCGATTCCGCGAAGGCATGACGATTAGTTCCGGCTTGCCTCCTTTACTGATTCCATAAAACTGCCCTGGAATAAAACGCCCTGGCCTCATACTTGTAGCAGCTGAGTTTGCTTGCTATCGTCCTCATCTGCTTCTTGCATTTCTAAAGTGATCGGCGACTTTCCGCCACTCGGCAAATCCCCAGGACGCGAGGGCCAGCCCGAAGTGAGACAATCGCGCCATGAAAACTCTATGGCTAGTGCTTTGGTTGCTCTTTGTGCTGAGCAGTGCTCTCTTCGCACAGACTCACGAGTCGCTTGAAACATCAGGAAATACCTTCCTAAGGATTTGCTCTGTGGCGGACAAGGAGGAAAACACGGAACACCTAAGCGTTGACCAGAAGGTGGCCCTGATGTCCTGTCTGAACTTTATTAGCGGCTTCACTAACGGCGTGGAGGTTGAAATGCTATTCGTGGAGAACGCAACGAAGCAAAGCTCGCACGCACCCTTCTGCGTGCCTCCAAGTGTTGAGAATATTCAAATCGTTCGGGTAGTGCTGAAGTATATCCGTGACAACCCAGCGGCGGCGCGCCGGAAAACAAACTCTCTCATCATGTTCTCTTTGGGAGAAAGGTATCCCTGTCCCAGCCATTAAACAACGGCCGAAGGGTTACATTTGCCTGCATGTCCCTAACGCTTCGGTGTATCTGCCGAGCGCCGACCGATGACCAAAGAGGGTTGGGCGTACAATACCTGGATACAATTTTCAACGCAGACTGGGTCTCCTGGAGGCTCTATGTCAATCGCAAAGATTTGCCCCCGTCCATCTCGTCTTCATCTCTCCATCACCGTCCTGGCGTTAACTCTGCTATCGACCGTGCTTACCTCTGCCCAGGAACATAAATCCGGCCACTGGGGATACGACGGAGACCAGGGGCCGAGCCACTGGGGCGACTTGAGCCCCGAATTTGCCCCGTGCAAAACCGGACACCGCCAATCCCCCATCGACATTCGCAACCCGCAGAAGGCCGACTTGCCCCCCATTCGATTCGACTACAAGCCTTCTCCGTTGCACATCATCGACAACGGCCATACGATCATGATCAACTACGCGCCGGGTAGCTCCATCCGCGTGGGCGACAAGGAATACGCTCTGAAACAATTCCATTTTCACCGGCCCAGCGAAGAGAAGATCAACGGCAAAACCTACGATATGGTAGCGCACCTGGTTCATGCCGACCAAGATGGAAACTTGGCCGTCGTCGCCGTCCTTCTCGAGAAAGGGAATAATAACCCTCTCATCCGCGAGTTGTGGAGCGACTTGCCCAAGGAAAAAGAGAAGGAAGAACGATTGGACACGGTCACGATCAACGTCGCCAACTTACTGCCTGCGGACGCTGGCTACTACACATTCTCCGGGTCACTCACCACTCCGCCGTGCAGCGAGAACGTGACATGGTACGTGTTGAAAAATCCCGTGGCGATAACCGCCGAAGAGATTGAGCAGTTTGCGAAATTGTACCGGCACGATGCGCGGCCGACACAGCCGCTGTTTGATCGGGCGGTGCTCGAAAGTAAATAGAGCCGTTACGTTGAAAGATTTTTCTCGACCTTTGCGTGTCACCTTGCCGTCCGGAGGCCCTCCGCGAGGCCGACTCAAACGGAACGGAGGCGTCCCAGACGGCGCCTCCGTTTTAGAGGGTAAAGGACGGGCCGTTAGCTTTTCGCCTCGGAGCTAACAATGCCCCTTATGCTCTAGCAGCAGATTGACTTCATTTCTGCGCTTTTGACTCGTAAGGAGCCTCGTTGGTGGCTACGTGATTCGTCGCAACTCCGCCTCTCAGCTAGGTTTTCCTTGAGGCGAAGCCCTTTAGTTTGAAACGGACCAATCCAGCCAGACCGATCAAGCCGGTTCCCATCAGGCTCAGCGAGCCGGGCTCCGGAACCACGCCTTTCGTGCGACCGCCCGACAAGATGTTCGTGTCACCACTTGAAATGGTGGTGCTGCCGTTGAAGAAGCCTTTGCCGGTGTTGATGGTCAACTGTACGGTCACACCCACCGTGGACATCCCGGTGTTGGTCGTTCCCGACAGAGTGCCAGACAAGGTGTAGTCGTGAGTTCCGTTCGCCAGAGTTACGAGCGTCCAGGTCACAGGCCCATCGAATGTTCCCGAGAACAAGGTTCCGTTCGGAATTCCGCTGGTACCGTTGCCGGTAATGACGAACGACCCGCCGGCCGCGAACGTTCCGCCCATTTGCAACGAGCCGCTCATGAGCGCTCCGGTTGACAGGCTTACACTACCAAGGTCATTCCCTGTGATCAGCCCGCCTCCGTTGAGCCCATTGACAGCGACCAAGGTTGATCCGGTCAGCGTTAGTCCGCTGTTCGAACCCGCCAAGGTGCCGCCGCTGTTGGTGTAGTCTACGCTGCTTCCGGCGAAAGCAGCCATCGGCAGGGCCAGTGCTAAGACCGCGAGCAAGAGGATTTTCATTGTACTGTTCTCCTAGGAGTTACTTCACCAAGGGGTCTGGCTATTGAAAGGCAGCGCTCGGCACTTTGCCACTAGGGAAATCCCTAGGTCGGCGAAACATCCTCGGAGTGCCTTGGATTTGGGTTTCAGTCGCTATGCCGTGTTTTCAAGAGTTATCGGCGCAGTCTGTGCAGCGATGCTCCCAGCAAGCGGCCTTAGGGATTTCCCTAGTTGTGCAGATATCGAGTCACGCCTAGTTTTGCTTGCAGGCTGGCGGGGCAGCCCACACGGCCAGCCGCCCGAAAACCAGGTTTGGCCCGTTTCGCTTTCGGATCTCGCCATTCCCTCGGACAAAGCACTCTGTTCGCCAACCGCTTTGGACATTACGAAAAAGGAGATATCGTCCATGAAAATCACCAGGCTCGCCGGATTCAGGACATATGGCTTCATCGCCGCCGCTCTCATATGCGCCTTTGCGCTATCGGCGCGTGCGGCCGACGACAAAGCAGAGGACAAAGCAAAAGAGCAGGCAGAAGTCCGAAAGCTCGTACAGCAGACACTTGAGCGGCTTTACAAGGCCCAGCCTGCCGCCCAGTCAGCGGTCGCACATGGCGCTGGCTATGCCGTCTTCAGCAACACGGGCGTAAAGATCTTGTTCGCGGGCTCTGGGAAAGGCAAAGGCATCGCCGTCGACAACCAGACGAAGAAAGAAGTGTTTATGAAGATGGTCGAGCTGCAGGCGGGGCTCGGATTCGGTGTGAAGAAGTTCAGCGTTATCTTCGTCTTTGACGATGACAAGGCTCTGAATAGCTTCATCAACTCAGGCTGGGAGTTCGGGGGACAGGCCAGCGCCGCGGCCAAAACTGGAGACAAGGGCGGATCCATGGAGGGGGCAGCTTCGGTCTCGGATGGCGTCTGGATGTATCAGATGACCGATAAGGGTCTCGCCGTTGAGCTCACCGGGAAGGGCACAAAGTACTACAAGGACGACGATCTGAACTGAGCGAGGGCGGTTTTCATACTGCAACCGCATTCTCACTTCGCCGCTTGAAGTCCGCAAAACACACTACCAAAGCCATTCTCTGACGAGGAAGCGTTCGAGCTTGTCGAAACGCACAATTGCTGATTCCTTGGGGATGTCTTGGCCAGTATTTTAGTGTGGTCCCCCCACACGTAAGAGGTTCCAGAGGACCAACTACGATCCTCTGGAGCCGGCGTGGGAACCTGCTGAGCGTCAAATCGACTGCCTCACGCATCGCGGGCTCCGTCGACAGCAGGTGACGAGGTTCCTTGCCTAGTTGAGGTAACACAGCAAAAGAAAGACGAGCGGAAAGGAGAAACCTAATGTTGGAATACAGGCTCCTTTTGGCGTCAATATTGCTGATTGCATTCCTAAGCTCAGGACAGGCTCAAGAGGCCGGTGAAATGCCGGGCGAGTTGGAGATTTCCCTCGATCGAACCGCAGAACAAGGACTTGGCTATCACATCAGTGGAAGAATCCCTCTGCAGCTGCCGGACAGAGATGACGTCTTCATTGTTAAAGCAACAATGCGAGCTTACTGGCGTCTTCCACCGATGTACCGTAAGTGCAGATTGAACCTGACTTTTAACAGACTACAAGTCATCGGAAGGCGAAATCGCGATCGGCTCGCTCTGACGCTTAGCCTAACCCCTGAACTCCATCGGCCTGCGTGCCGGGATGACAATCCCATGGAGACGACCTATAAATCCGTGGTCAATACCGCAAATCTGAACTCTACGGTGTTCACGCTGTCCCTCGCTGATGGTAGCAATGAGGAGCATACTGTCGAAGATTCCCCTCAGCTGGGCAGGTTGATCGGAAAGGTCACACTCCATCTTGCTTGCCCGGTGAGATTAGTCGACAGCGAGAGTATACCAGTGATTTCTGTTTTGCCTTCCGACTGGCGCCCCGTGGCCATTACTGTTTGACGACAGCAAAACTTCCGCGGAATTGAGCGCTTTGGCCGCAAGCCCCTCGGGGGTCGTCGGACTGACTCGGCCAGGTAAACCCTACCCTCCGCCTGCCTTTTTTCGTGTCGCGAGCCGACCCGGCAGCTCTGCGGCAGGGATTCTGTTTCTCGATACGATCGATCCAAGTAGAGTTCACACCGGTGGAAATGCTGCTGGCAAATAAATACCCAGATGAAAGCTGCGAGTACAAAGTGATATGCGAACACGAGATGCTGCATTATCAGGATCTGCAGACTCTTTTCATACGTTACCAGGCTCTTGTTATAGAAGCTCTTCGAAGAGCGGGCTTCCCCACATCGGAACGACCCATTTTTGTCGAGTCCGTCATGGAAGCAACAAGTCAGAGCAAAATGCGATTGCAAAGCACGCTTCAGCCCATCTACGCTTCGATGGAAAGAGATCTGCGAGCAGACGCCGATGCACGCGATGCGCCAGAACAACGGGTTCTGAGTTGGAGCAAGTGTCCGAACTGGTATGCGCACTTCGCCGGCGTGCGGAGTAGGGCACCATCAGTCCCTTCAGATCTGGACGACGAGACCATGGGTCTCGCTCCCGAGCAAACCGCCTCAGAATTTTCCAGCCAGCCTAACAAGTGAGCAGTCCAACGTTCCTGCCGGAACAAATGCCGATTCGGGAGCCTGGCAGTTTCCGTCTCCGTCGTCGCACCTGGCGCAGAGCAAGGTCGGTCGCACTGCTTTCGAGCAGATATTGAATCCGACTACACAGTTGATCCCGCGGGTCGAGGCTCAACGATAGGGCCGAAAGTTGTCCCATAAACGAGACGCGGGATTGGAGCCTTCTAGCAGGCTGCGGAAAAATTGATTCGCGGCATGTTTTTCTTTCTATTGTTTAGTCTTTCGCGATGTCGAACGGTCTGATTTTCGGTGTTCTGGCGGGTCCGGAGGCTAACTGCAGGCTTCTCCGGGCACACTTCCGTCTCGCCTTACGCCGTCGGAACTGCAGCCGCCAGGTTGCGCATGCGCACGAGGTTGTAGGCGGCACAGGCGAAGGTGAAAATCCAATGCACTTTGCACACCCCGCGATGCCGCACCTTTCGCATCAGGGCGATCGTCTTCAGCCAACCGAAACATTCTTCGATCCGCTTGCGCTTTCTCTGGCTGACTCCGTAGCCCGCGTGCCGCGTAGTGCGAGCCTCGATGGCGCTGCCGCCCGGCCGCGCATGATTTTGCGCCACATGCGGCGTCACCCGCAGATTACGGCACTCTTTCACAAAATCCCGCGTGTCAAATCCTTTGTCGCCTCCCACTGTCACAGGCTGCGTGCCGGAAAGCTTCTCCAGCATCACCAAGGCGGCATCGCGCTCCGCCGTCCCATTCGCCTGAAACACTTCCGCATCCACGATCAGTCCGTTGCGATTCTCCACCAGCAGATTCCCCGTGTAACTCAGCTTCGACTCTTTGCCCTCGCCTTTGCGCGCCAGCAACGATTCGGGATCGGTCTTCGAGGCATGCGTCTCGTTCGACCGCCGCTCGCCGCGAAAGTTTACCGTGGGATATTGCCGGGATCGTCCGACGGCGGGCTGTTTCTTGTCCTTCGTTTGAAAACTCTTCGCGCCCGCCCAAGCTTCCAGCAGCGTGCCATCGACGGTGAAATGCTCGTCCGAAGTCAAGCCTTGGGTTCGCGCTTTCTCCACCACATGCGCCAGAAACTCCTTGGCCACGTCCGCTTCCAGCAAACGGTCGCGATTCTTGGTGAACACGGTCGCGTCCCACACCTCGCCGTCCAAGTTCAATCCGATAAACCAACGGAAGAGCATGCTGTAGTCGATCTCTTCCATCAACAACCTTTCGCTGCGGATCGAGTACAGCATCTGCAGCAACTGCGCCCGCAGAAGTTGTTCCGGGGGAATCGAAGGTCGCCCCACGCGGGCATACATCGCGTCAAACCGCCGCGACAACTGTTTGAGTACTTCGTCCACCGCGGCCCGGATGGTACGCAGCGGATGATCTTTCCGCACCCGCTTCTCCGGCGACAAATAACTGAAGATGTGATTCTGCTGCTGGTCGGCTCCGCGCATGCCTTCTCGTATCACACAAGGCTGTGGATTAGGAGTAGTTTTTCAGCAGCCTGCTAGGGATTTCCCTAGTTGTGCTGACATCGGGTCGGACCTAGGTTAGACAACACGGTGGGCGTCACGTACTGATATCGGTTGGGTACTTTCGTGATTGAACAACGCGAACGGCTGTTAAATAGCGACGTTAGCTGGAAGGCGATGGAGAGGTTACGCAGCTGCGGTGCGAGGGATGCCATGCCAGATTATTTTGACGAACTCGACGAGATCATTGCGGCCGTATCAATCTGCCCCGTTTGTAACACGTTGGTATTTGTATACCGTTCAAAGTACCTAAACCGTCACGATTCCGATCGGTGGGAGTTCATGTGCCTGCTATGCGGTACCGGTTTTGCCACGCCCGAGAGTGAACTGGCTTTCCAATCCCTGTCCAAGGAATGGCTCTCGGCGAGGGTTTGCGCGGCATAGCAGATCGGTCTGATTGCTTCGGCGCTTTTTAGTGATTTTGCGAGTTGTTCATTACATCCCGCCACGGATTGGGTTGGTGTAGAGGGCGCGTAACGTAACGCGCGACGAAGCAGGCGTCCTATGTCGAAATTGATTTCTATCCTCCTTCTTCTGTCCTCCGTTGGATTCGCGCAATCGTTCTCCGACGGATCATTTTCAGTTCGCCACATCAATAAGGTGAACTTTTCCCTCACACCCGCACAGATACTCGAGGCCGAAAGCATCTATCACGACGCGTGCTGGGTTGTGCAACGCGAGTTTCACAAAGGCGCCATTCAACCGTGCCCGCACTTTATGGTTCTCGTTGGTGCTGAGCGCAATAGGCTTCACTCGGGGCGAACCCAGGGCGGGCAGATCTGGATGAAGAAGTGGGATCCAATCGTATTCGCGCAAGGAGTCGTTGTCCTCACCTTCGACCAGATCCTCACGCGAGGCCTGATCATGGAATTAGGTAACCGGGCCGTTCAGCAAAGCAAGGCCGCCAAGGACGTCGCCCGACTCAAGTAAGCCTCCGGGATCCCGCCATCCACTGTAGAACGAGAATCGTCTTGACCCTGGCGGTCGCGGCTGTGCCACTTCTGATGGCGCTGGTTCACCGTAGCGACGAATGTAGAATCAACACCAACCTTGCTTTCCCCGAAGGTGAAGTTGAATCCAGCGAGATAACGGAAAGCTTTTCGTAGCTGCCATACCGTTGGAGATTCACTTTACCAATCGTCGTTAGTCCTGTGCCACGTACTGTCCGGATCGTAAAGTTGCATTGTAGAAGCAATCTGCGATGTGTTCGGCCCCAGGTCCTTCTGGTAGACGATGCCGTCATAGCTGACGATGAAAGTCTGCACGCCGGTGACGCGGTAGTCAGCGGGCCAAGCAACGATGGCAAAGCCGCCAATCATGACGCCTTCCACGAAATAGTTCAGTCTTCCCAGGCGCGCATGCGATCCCTGCCCGTCCAAGAGCCTGAAGTAGTACCCGTGGAAAGGCCGCTTCTCTGCATATCCTTCCGCCAGGGCTTTCGCGACCTCCTCCCCGACCGGCCCTCCCCAACTTCCGTCAGCGGTCTGCCATGCGAGACCGTCGTGTTTCCCCGGTGTACTGATGATCCTCTGCGCGTACTCGTTCACTCCGGAGTCGTCATGAATCTGGGAAGCATATTCCAACTGAGCCTCCACATAACCGCGGCAGATGGTGATGGCATCCAGTTCGTTGGCTCCGATTCGCCGCATCAGGATTTCGCGGCTTCCAGCGTTCGTATCGAAGCGCCACATCCCATTTTTCTTGACTATCGGTATTGGAAATGGCCATTCTTCAGAACCCACAACGAGGACAGCGCGATTCGGGTTTTTTGGGTCTACCTCTACTGAGTTTTTCTCGTGGGCTTTGGCGGCGAAGGCGATCGCGATCTTCTTGTCTTCGACCGGGTTGGCGCTGGCCACAAAATCCGCGCCGGCAGGGCCGAATATGTGCATGAGGGAGGGCACGTCGAATTGATCCGCTGCCGCGATGAGAGAGTTGGCCGCTTGCTGCGGGCTGTCAAAACTCTGTTGTGCCGCTGGCGAAGACTGAGCCGACTCACTTTTCGATTGCGCCTGGTTTTGGGAACGGGAGGGGAGAGCGCAGAAAATGGCGATCACCAGCACGCCCAGGCCGACAATCTTTGCGAAAGCGCTGGAATAGTCGGATGTCATGCACCTGTCCTTGATCATGGTTCGCCTACCTTCGCCGTCCGCCGCCGCCACTTCGTGAACCGCCTCGTGAGCCTCCCATACTGGAAGAACCGCGCTGGCTGCTAGCTCGGGCCGCACTTCCGCTCGTCCCCTTGGAAGCTCCACTGAACGCACTCTTGTTCGATCCACCCGGGGTATTAGGAACGTCTCGATTACCTACGCGGTCTGCTCCTCCGCCGCCTCGATCCGTCGTGCCCGCCTGTTGCCGGCCTGCCCCTCCTCGGTCTCCCGACTGCTGTCGGTCCCCGGAACCTCGGTCCGGCGTGCTGTCTCGCTGCCGGTCATTCCGTTGACCCTGATTCTGCCGTGCATTCGCTTGACGGTCGCCGACGGAATCGCCACGAGCCGTTCCTCCATATCGATTTGCGGTGTCGCGGTTCGAGTAGGGCGCTCCGCCCCGATGCTGTGGATTATGCTGCCAGCTGTTACCGCCGCCCGTTCGCACTGATTGCCGGTTGTTGACATTCGTGCGGTTCGAGTTGTTCACAAAGTTATTATTAGTGTTGATTGTAATGTTGTTGTTCGAACCCCATCCGCAACCATAGCCCCAGCCTCCGCCCCAGGCAGCTCCCATGGCCAAACCGACGCCGAACGATATCGCCATCCCCGCGGCGTAATAGCCCGGCGGAGGATACGTAATCGGCGGATACGGATAAACAGGCGGGCCGTACACTACGGTGGGGTTGTAACTAGGAACGTAAACGACTTGCGGGTTGGCCTGCTCAATCACGACGACAGATTTGCTCTCCACTACCTTCGTTTCCACTTTTTGCTGCTCAGTGGATTTCAAGTTTCCTGCATCCTTCGCCTTCGCGCGCATGCTCTGCACTGCATCCATCACGTCAGCTTGCTGCGCCAGGAACGCGTTGCCTAGATCTGTGGTCCACTTCAGATTCTCCGCGAGCTGCTTCAACGCGTCGGGCAAGGCGGCCATCGCCTGGACACTGGGGTCCCAGTCTTGCTTTTGAACAGCATCAACCAGCGCCTTGTCCTTCAAGTCCTTGTGCTGCTGCAACCACTGCTGGAGCTGGATGATTTCCAGGGGATAAGTGGACGCAGCAAGGACCTGGGCCAGAAGGGGGTCGGGATAGAGAGCGATGGGAGCGACCAGCGAATCCAGTTGATCATTCGGAATCTTCGGCTCTGCCTGCTCCTGAGGCGCTGCACCCTGCGTCGATGGCTGCGCATATACCGCCGGGTCGCCAGTCACCAGGAGAACTGAGCAGAGTAACGCCAATACGTCGCGGACTCGGCGCAGCCTAACTCTTGGCGACTTCATCGCTTGCACCCTCTTTGTGGTCGCTTCTCGCCCACTCTTGACGGTTCCATTCCGTCCCCCTCGCTGATCCACTGCAAAACAAAGTGCTACCTCTCAATAGCACGTGACTTGGGCCGACCACCAGCCTGTGTTGCGTCGCAACAAACATTGATATTGATAATGTGTGCGACACGCTGCGTAACAGATTCGCTCCTGCGAAACTTGTCCGAAGGTTCCGCGCGCGATTGCGAGCGCTTCCGAGATCAACTCTAGGTTTGAGTTGGGGGCGGAGCAACTAGGGAAATCCCTAACGAGTGTCTGGGTCGGGTGTCCGGCGGTCCACTACGGAGTCTTCGGTCGACCTAGGGCCTGAGTTTCTTCCCACGCCCTCACTTCCCGTCGCGCTTCATCGAAGATCCGCTCATAGTTTCCCTTGCAGACTTTCTCGCGCGTTGTCGCGTCCAGAAGGTTCCAAAGCGGTTGATATTGGTAATAGACCCGAAGATATTGCTCCTGGCTTGATGGAGCGACCTCATCGGTGCCGAACAGGAAACGATCCGGATAACGATTGATGAGGTCGGCAGTGATGCGAGTCGCTTCTGGACTCGAGACGACGTACTTGGCCACTTCGTCCCATGAAATATCGAAGTAGATGTGACCGAATTGCGGATCAGCCAAGATTTCTGCTAAGTGAGCGGCATGGTTCTTGATCGGCCTCACTACCCGGCCCATGCCAGTATGAGCCCAGATGATGGTTGTGTTTGGATGCCTCTTGAAGAGAGCTTTCATCTGGTTCAGGTACACCGGTTCCGAGCCTTCCTTCGCAAACGGCACATCCATGTCGTTGTGTATCAGCACGACGAGTCCGACTGTTTTCGCAAAGTCGAGAACGCGATCCAGCGCGGGATTTTGCAGGCTGGCAACTTCCCCCGCCACTTTTGCCGAGACGAACTCCTTATGAATGCTGAATTCGCCGATGCCCGTGAACACACCGGGAAAAGTCAGCAGCACCCGGCGAATGTGATCAGCCGCGTACATGTCCGCGGGATTGAAACCGGTGATCATTGGATCGAAGCGTGCCTGCTGTTCCTTCGTCAACGACCGGTATGACATCGCGATGTAGGCATCGGTGAAGGAGTAGTAGTAGAGCGGCGCATCTGTCTGCAGGTAGTAAGTTGGAGCAAAGTCGCCGGAATTCTGGTACGACCATTCCTGCTGCAAAGGGATTCCGAATAGAGCGACGCGCCCTACTTTAGTGCCCATGATCTTTAGAAAGTCATGGATGTCTGTGCCTTCCTGAATGTAGTTGGTCAGGTGAAAGTGGGCGTCGTTCAATTCCGGTTGTTCTGGAGGGTGTGGCTGCGCAGTTGCAACGTTGCAGCACAGCAACAACGAAAAGAGAATACCGAAAGCGACTTGGGCCATCGTTTGATGTCGACACTTAGGGGCATTCTTCATTTGGTCCTCCCTCCACCCTCGTATCTCGATCCAGCACTCGTCCGCTCAAAACGCTAACTCGAGAGTGGTAGCAAAGACCGGCCCGGTTCCTCCGAGCGCGAAAGGAACGGCGGTGTAGCCCACCGGAGATTTGTACAGGTAAAGGAATTCATTGTTCCACCGGACGACCTTGTTGTGAAACGGGAAATAGTTGAGCCCGGCCCGAAAATCCCAAGGATGGCCATACTTGCCGGTGAGTGTCGATCCTCCGAGATAAGCCTGCAAAGTCTTAGGCAAAACCATTGCCGAGGTTTGCAACTGGAAGCCACGGGAGAAGATCGTGGGAATTGCGGCTGTGCCAGGTCCCTGAAAATGATCGAGCCATCGCAGATAGTATTCCCCCTCCAAGGAAAACCCGTGGTACTTGAGGCCGCCGTCAAAGGCAGCCATTTTATAGGTCACATCGTTGACGGAAATACCGGGACCGAAGAGGTTAGGCACGAAGATCACACTGCCGTCTTCGAGCCGAATCTGTGTGTTCTCGAATTGGTCACTGTTTGGCTGTTCCTGCCGGTCCTCGTTACTGCGCGTGAAGTGGCCCGCGAGACGGGTCGCCAATTTTTGATGGTCTTCGAAGTCACCGAAACCGGGGCCAAATTCACCTGTCGTAGGCATCCAGACCAGCGACGTGGACACGGTGTTGAAGCCATTGTTGAGCTGCGCCGCGCTTACGCCCAAGGTGCTTAGGTTGTTGCCGATCATGGCGATGTAATCCAGCCGTTTCCCGATTTTGCCCCAGGCCCAAACACCCGACGTGTACGAAGGACGGAAAAATTCGTCGGCGATCAGGCGGGTATCCACGCCCAGCCAGAAGGGGAAGTTGCCCTCTACGCTCCGCGTACCCGGCAGAGATCGAATGCCGGCTCCGACGTTGAATGATTTGGTGAAGGAGTAACTCAGATTTCCGGCGAGCACTACCTGAGCGCCTAGGCCCTGCGAAGCATTGGAAGACCACGCGTACAGAAAATAGCGGAACTTCGGGTCAAGCATCCACCCAAGGAACTTTATTTGCACTTTGTTAAGCTGGAAATCCTGGCGTTGCTGGACATTCTTGACGTTGCCAAATGCATCTCTGTAGGTTGGATCCAGACCCAACTGGTTCAGGTAGCGGGCGTAGCTGTATATGCTGATGCTCAGGTCGCCGCGGTCGGTATCGGCCACCTTGAAGCCAAAATTTGGCGTGTAGGTACCCCACTTATGCGGCTCCGCTTGGACAGCGGAACTATCGGTGACCATCTGCTGTTCTGCACTTGGTTGAGAACGTCCGACAGTTGCAGGCGGACCCGTCGCAGGTGCAGTTTCTGTTGCGGGTGCGCTCGGGATCCCCGGAGTTTCCTTTGCGAGTGACCGACGCAGGACTTGGATCTCCTCCACCAGCTGCTGATTTTGTTTCTCGAGTGCCTCGTTCTGTTCAACCAGTTGGTCAATTTTATTCAACACCTCAGTAGTGTTCTGCGCGTTCGGGGAAGCGCGTCCCGCGTCGGTAGTTTGTGCGCTAGCGCAAACCGGGCAAGCGGCGACGGCGAGGATCATAAAAAGAAAGCTGAGTTTCACAATCTACTCCTGGTGCCGCAGAAAAACACCCATGCCTTAGGGTCGAGCCTGGCTGAGCGAACCAAGATGCACTATTTCCACCCGACTGAAGCCGGGGAGTAAAGGTTGTAGTGAAGTTTGTTGGAGACGTACTCAATCACTTCCTGTGCTTTGACACTGTTCCCTGCCTCATCCAGAGGAGGCGCAAAAACTGCAATTGCGCCCTTTCCGGGGACGATCGCTACGATGCCCCCACCTACTCCACTCTTCGCGGGCAGTCCTACGTGCCAGGCCCAGGCACCAGAACCGTCGTAAAGGCCAGCCTCAGTCATCGTGCTGAGGATGTGGGGAATCGCTTCGGCCTTGATCACCTGTTCGCCGGTGGCAGGATTGATCCCGTTGTTCGCCAGGGTTGCGCCCATGCGGGCAAGCTGAGTAGCGTTTACGCCAACGGAACACTGTTTGGTGTAGATATCCACCGATTCGAACGGATCCGCATAAATACGGTCATACTTGGCCAAAAGCATAGAGAGCGCTTTATTGCCGGTGTTGGTAGCCGCTTCGGATTTGTAAACCTCATTGATCAACGTTAGTTTTTCCCCGGCCACTCGGCTGTAGAAATCCAGGATCTTGTTCCATTTGTCATTCGCGTCGCTTCCCGCAATCAGACTAGTCGTGGCAATCGCGCCCGCATTCACAAACGGATTGCCCGTGTGGGTTGGCATGTCCACGACCGCCACGGGAGAATTGAAAGGGCGACCCGTAGGCTCTGAGCCTACTTTCTCGAATACCTTGTCCACCCCCAACTCGTCCATCGCCATTGCCAGCGTATACACTTTGGAAATCGACTGGATAGAGAAGGAATACTTCACATCCCCCAGAGTGATGACCTGGTTGTCGGTAGTAACGATTGCGATACCGAAGAGCTTTGAATCTACCTGCGCGAGATAGGGAATGTAGTCGGCGTTCTTGCCCTTGTTGTCATCTTTAAACTTGTCGTACGCCTCCTGAACCACCGCAGCGACAACCTCGCGTCGTGGGGCCACAGGGCTCGTACGGCCGCCCTGGGCTACAACTCGAATTGGAAACACAACAGATGCGAACACCGCCACGATCAGTAGTACGATCGGCGTTGGCTTCGTATTCATTCTGATTCTCCTTTTTCTAATTCGCTGTTATATCGGCGAAACCGAAGGTAGCTATGGCCACGGCTCATAGGGACGGCGATTTAAAAGCTTTGTCCCAGTCAAACTTGAATGAGAACTGCATTCGATAGTCGTTAACATTGAACCCATCGCTGAAGTTCACCCTTCGGCCGAACTGAAATTCCCCGCCCATGGTCACTCTTGGAATCGGATGGTAGAGTAAATTCCCGACCGCATAATCACCCTGGTGATAATCCGACGGCAGCTGGGCGTTTGAGTTCTGGATGTCAACCAGCGAGTACCCGACCGAACTGGTGAAGTGTTGATTCCACGTGTGGTCGAGGAACGACACGACACCCAACACCGGCAAAGCAACACCCTTAATCGGAATCCGCGAGCCGGGAGGATTGGTCGCGATACCGACGTCTACCGGTGCATCGTTCATGTAGTTCTCAATGCCGTCGCCGTAAACAAATGCCAACTTGGCGACATTCTTCTTCCCTAAGTTGATATTGGACGTCAGGTTTACGCCCCAGCCCACGACACTGCCACCGAGGTTGACGGGGTTCCCGCTCGTGTCAACCCAACCGATTTTGCGAACAATGCCGGCCGCCTGAAAGTAGCCCCAGTTTCCGACGATGCGAGCATTCCCCGTCAGATCCGGGAAATTGAATCGAGGCCGAATGTTTGCGAGTTCGATGCGGTCGGCATAAGTGCCTTGGTCGCCGCTGGCGCCAGGTCTCTCGAGAGCGATGGTGATGCCACCTTTTTTGGTTCGGATCGGCATCCAGCGCAGTTGCACGTTGCGGAAGAAGACCATGCCGCTCGGGCCCCAGTACTCCAGCGTGTTGGGGAAGACACCGATGTCCATGAACGCGCTCCAGGTCTGTCCGGCGCCGATCTGTCCCAACTCGCCGTAGGCATGCCGTAGACGGAAAGTAGTCTGGCCAGCGTCAACTCCAGTCCCAAATAACTCGAATTCAAAAATCGTGTTGAGATCGCCAAACTTTGTGGGCGTAGACGACTTCACACCAAAGCGCGTCTGGCGCACACTGGCATAGACATTTCCGCTCGGTGCAAACTGGTTCGCATAAGATGGCAGCTGGGTGGGACGCTCGACGTCGTACCAGTTCGGATTCACTTGCCCGAAGTCGTATCCGGAGTCGAGCATGACGAATCCGTAGAAATCGACGCTATCCTGTCGCTCCGTTATTTCGCCTTCCATCGGCACGGTCCCAGCCTGGGGCGGAGTGACAGGGGCTTGCGAAGGAATAGAGACTACTGGCGCCGACTCTGCGGACGTTTTTCGCGCCTCCGCCTGACCTTGTGGTGCCTGGGCCTTCGAAGGTTTTTCTGCCGCGGCTGCGGCACGCATTTGACTCTTGACGTCTTCCAGTTCCTTCTCGAGTTGCTCGAGCTTGTTGTTCAGCTGTTGCAGATCTGGTGTCGTTTGTGAGTCCTGCGCGCGAGCAGGCTTCGCCGAAATAGCCGAAAGGGCGAATATCAATGGAAAGATTATGCTGACTCTTATCAGACCATTTAAGGTCACGGTTATCCAGTTAGTCCGAACTTTCAATCTCATAGAGACTCCTGCTGACTCGATCGGCTTAAAGTGAAGGTGGCCTTACGGCCGTCCACGATCAACTCTTATGCCGAAGGCTCGGCGGAAACAATTAGGGAAATCCCTAGTTGGGCATCAATGGCCGTGACCGTAAGCTTACTAACGTCGGAAGCGCACCTACTTTTCGTATGCGTCGGCGCGACGCGTTTGCATTGATTGATATCGAGACATAGAATGCCCGCCAAGAACGAACTCGGTGCGGCTGGGGTTGCTGAGATGTTTGCGCTCTTCTGTCGCTGGCTGGCCGGGGCGCCAGTCGCGTGGGATTCTCGAATTGCAAGGTGCAGTCTCGGACGAAGCAGGCAACCAGGTAAGGCGTTGCACCCGAGAGTGCTAATCCTCGCCCTTTTTGCGGCGTGTCTCGTCTTTCAACCGAAGGCCCATAGTGAAGTCAAGGAAGTCCGGCGAGTCGTGGTTTTCTACGAACTAGGCCCCTCTTCTCCTGCGGTCACGCTGCTTGATCGCGAGATGCGAGCCGTCCTGGAAAATTCGCCGTACCACATCGAATTATATGGCGATTATCTCGAGACAACGCTCTTTGACGATGCCACCGCTCAGCAATCGATGCGTGAGTGGTACATCTACAAATATCGCGATCGCAAGCCAGATTTGATCATCGCTCTTGGACCTAGCTCACTCCGATTCATGATCGAATCGCATGAGAGGTTCTTCGCTGGAATTCCGATTGTCTTTGGCGGCACGGGCGAATCGCAAGCGGACAACCCCAAACTCGATTCCCACTTTACTGGTTGCTGGGAGATGTTCGAGCCGGACAAGACGCTGAATGTGGCGTTGCGACTCCAGCCTGGCAGCAAGCACATCGTTGTGGTCGGCGGCAGTTCGTCCTACGACAAACACCTGGAAGACATCTTTCGAGAACGTCTCCAAAGCTACGAAAGCAGTCTTGATTTTACTTACCTCACCGATCTTGACATGCCCAGTCTGCTCGAGCGCTTGCGGCACCTGCCGGATCACACGATTGTTCTCTACACCCACATCGGAATGGACACAAAAGCAACCAAATACATCAGCGCGTCGCAGGCAGGTCCCATGGTAGCCAAGGCCGCGAATGCGCCGGTTTTCGGTCCATCGGATGTCGACCTGGGTCGCGGAGAAGTTGGAGGGTACCTGGAGAGCTTTGCCATGGAGGGTAACATCGTCGGCGAAATTGCCCTAAGGATTCTCAATGGGGAAAGCCCCCAAGATATCCCTGCGGTGCGAGGCGCCAACGCCTACATGTTTGATGAACGCGCGCTGAGGAGATGGGGATTTAAAGAAAGCGATCTTCCGCGTGGCAGCGAGGTGCTGTTCCGTGGGCCGACTTTCTGGGAGCGCACCAAGTGGATGTGGGTGGCTTTGTCGCTCACCGTTCTGGGTGTAACCGTTCTCTCCTT
Source organism: uncultured Acidobacteriaceae bacterium (assembly GCA_963706645.1). Taxonomy (GTDB): domain Bacteria; phylum Acidobacteriota; class Terriglobia; order Terriglobales; family Acidobacteriaceae; genus Sulfotelmatobacter. The sequence continues at coordinate 38,653 of CAVPNR010000015.1, read as the reverse complement.
GTATGTCCGGTTGAAACTGGCGAAGGATCGCGCGCTAGGACTCAGCGGCATGTTGATTACTGCCCAGGAAAAAGAGCGTAGCCGGCTCGCCTCGGAGATCCATGACGACTTCAGCCAGCGTATGGCGCTTCTTGCCCTCGGGTTGGAGAATGCTGAGGAAGCAATTGGCTCTTCGCCGACTGAAGCTGTCCGCCAAGTGCACGATCTTCTGAATTCTGCCAGCGAAATCGGGGCTGACCTTCATACATTTTCGCATCGTCTGCATTCCTCTACGTTGGAGAGGTTGGGACTTGTCCCCGGGGTCAGCGCTCTATGCAAAGAGTTTGCCGTCCAATACGGTGTTAAAGTCGATTTTCGGGCCAACGGTGTTCCTCGTTGCGTTCATCCCGACGTTTCCCTGTGCGTGTTCCGTATTGTCCAGGAAGGACTTCGCAATTTAAAAAAACACAGTGGCGCGGCCAACGCACAAGTTCAGTTGCGTATGGCTGCAGGAAGAATAGTTGTGACTGTACGCGACGAAGGCGCTGGATTCGATGTTCGGGAATTGGAAAATAAAGAAGGCCTAGGCATACGCAGCATGGAAGAACGAGCATACTTGTTAGGCGGACGATTCAAAGTGTATTCACGACCCGGAAAGGGGACAGAAATCGAAGCCTCGGTCCCGCTTCGACGAGATTGGCCAGGCTCCGGGGATGACTCCTGCCGAAAGGAGTCGGCTTGAAGAGAAAGAATCGCCACCCGCAAATCATGCCGAGGGGACGCTCCCGGTTCGAGATCGACCGGGCTCTTTTGGCGTTTTGCTCTTGCCAAACGAATCACAAGGTAGTATGACTAGTCTCACAATTGGGAAACTGGGGCATAGGCTTAATCCTTGTAAGTGTTTCGCGGAGTTGGTTAGTTCACTCCCAGGGCTCGGGCCATTAACGCTGCGACCTGCGCCCCGCCGACGCCCTTCAGTTCCATTCACGGCACAAGTTCGGCGAAAGAAACGAGTTACTTTATGCAAACCCTCTACCAGAATACTCCCCGCCCCCGTGTCCTTATCGCTGATGACCACGCGATCTTCGCCGAGACGCTGCGCGCCTACCTCGAGAAAACGTGCTCGATCATCGGGGTCGTGGCCGATGGTGAGGCCATGCTGCAACAAGCCATCGAGCTCAAGCCAGATGTTGTGGTTGCCGACATCTCTATGCCCCTGTTAAACGGACTGGACGCGGCCCGGAGAATCAGAGAGGAGGCTCCCAAGGTCGGGTTCGTATTCCTGACCATGCTCGACGATGCGAACCTCGCAGCCGCAGCAATCGAACTCGGATCCGTGGCGTTTCTTCTAAAGCGCTCGGGTGGACTGGAACTGATCAAGGCGATGGAGGAGGTTTTGCATAGCCGGTCCTATCTGACCCCCAAGCTGAGAGCGGAAGATTGGGTCGCTGCGAAAGCCCGAGCGCGGCAGTTCTCAAAAGACTTGACGGTACGACAGCGCGACGTCGTGCAGTCGTTTGCCGAGGGGCGGTCCGTGAAGGAAATCGCTTTAGCCCTCAACTTGAGCGAAAAGACAGTGGAATTCCACAAGCACCATATTATGGAAGCGTTCAATCTCAAGAGCAACGCAGATTTGGTCCTGTTTGCACTGAAAAAGGGATTAATCTCCGTCGACCCAGAGCCCTACCTACGCGCGTCCTAGGGATTTCCCCAGTGGCGCAGAACCGCGCATTACCCTAGGAATAGTGGAGAGCTGTGATTCACTTTCGGCGCTTGCTTGACATGGGGCGTCCCTCTGCTCTAACGGAGGCGAATTTTGATCCGACCACGTGTGTTACTGGCGGATGACCACCCCGCGTTGCTTGAAGCGACAACTGCGCTCCTGAAGCCTGCATTTGACATTGTAGGAACGGCAGTCGACGGCGAAAAGTTAGTCTCGGAGGCTCTCCGTCTTTGTCCCGACGTAATTGTCGCTGACATTACTATGCCGATCTTGAGTGGAATCGAGGCCGCCCATCGTCTTCACGAGGTCGCCTTGTCCGCCAGGTTTGTGTTCCTGACGATCCATTCGGAGGAGCAATTTGTGGAAGCGTGTGTGGCGGAAGGCGCACTGGGATATGTCATCAAGTCCCACATGAAGGTCCACTTAATCCCGGCGATACGGGCGGCCCTTGTCGGAGAATCTTACATTTCGCCACTCGTGACCAAGTGATGTTTGGGGATCTGCACCGCGCGATTGCCACTCGCCTGACCGAGAAGACTCTCATGCAACGGAACCGAGGAGGGGATTACTTTTGCCTCGTGATTCTCCTATGGGGGAACCATATTAGCGCAAAGGGGAACCACAGGACACATTCCGCTGGAAAACTGAAAGACCATGAATCGGCTGCAAGAGGAGCGTCGAATCAGGATAGACAGCTGGGGTTGGAGCGTGCATGAACATTCGACTAGCCCTCATTGGCGTGACTCTTGTTCTCGCTCCTGCTCTCTTCGCGCGAGAAAAGACCGACGTGCTGGTAATGAAGAACGGTGACCGTATGACCTGCCAGGTTAAGGGCCTCGACGCCGGAGTGCTATACGTTAGTTTCGATTACATAGATGGCACCGCCTCTGTTGAATGGTCGAAGGTGGCCCATCTGGAGAGCGACCAGTTGTTCATCGTGAAGACGGAGGATGGCTCAGTGTACACCGGGAAGCTTCGCACAGCCGAGTCGCCGGCTGGAGAGCCAGTGAAAATTGAAGTCCTTGAGCCGCCCGAGTCGTCGGTGGTGCTTGACAGCCCCCAGATCGTCTCAATCATCGAGACGTCCGAAAGGTTCTGGCGACGATTTAACGGCGAGGTTAGCTTCGGCGTGATCTATTCCAAAGGCAATGACTCTACTCAATACACCTTTGGCTCACAGACTGTTTACCTGCGCGAAAGGTGGTCGGCGGCGGCAAACTTCAGCTCTAACTTGTCATCGAGTACCGGAACGAGCGCATCCACCCGCAACTCGCTGGATCTCATCGGCACTCATCTGTTGCCATGGAACAAGTATTTCTATTCGGGCCTGGGCAGTTTTCTACAGAGCTCGGCGCAGGGAATCACGCTACAGACCTCCATCGGAGGTGGCCTCGGACGTTATCTTAAGAACACCAACCGAAGCCAGATCTCGGTGCTCGGAGGCATTTCCTGGCAGAGTACGAGCTACCAACCGTCTCTCGTCCCAGTCGGCAGACAAAACCTAACAGCTGCGATGGTTGCAACGGATATCAAGTTCTTCAAATTCGACAAAACTAGTTTGGATGTGAATGCAACGGTGTTTCCAGCTCTCTCCGAGCCGGGACGCTTCCGTTTCAATACGAACGCTACTTATTACATTAAGCTGATAAGCAACTTGTCGTGGAATGTCTCGTTCTATGGCAACTGGGACAATAAGCCGCCGTCTGGCTTCTCTGGCAGCGATTACGGATCGAGTTCGGGCCTTAGCTGGACATTTGGCCTTAAGTAATCAAGATCTACTTCGCTCGTGTGGCCAATGTGGCGGACACGTCGTCAATTGCCGCAGTGCAGGACTAGAAGTAAATGTTCAATCGCGTCAATCGAAGACGAATGAGTATTCATGCGCCTTAAAATCATCAGTCGTTTCATTCTGCCGCTCTTCTTTATATCCGTTCTTCTCCCATTGAGAGCGCAGAAGTCGGCGGCCGACCACCCGCAGTCGCAGCAGTCCTTGCCTGACGCCCCATCGTCTGTTCGGCCCCTGCCTGAACACCCCACGCCCCAAGCATCCTCTGACGCAACGCGTGCAGAGAAGCGAATCGATGAAGCATGGCCCCGCAAAGCCACTCGTGGAAGTGAGACGATCTCCATGTACCAACCACAGGTGGAGACTTGGAAAGGCGATGAGTTGCACGCCTATGCAGCACTTGCGGTGATCAGCGCGGACAATAAAACGACCAAATACGGAGTACTCTGGTTCACGGCTCGAACAGAGGTCGATAAGGTGAACCGCCAGGTAACGTTGGACGATTTCCAAATTACCAGGGTGAGGTTTCCTACTATGGAAACCAGGCAGGCGGAATACCAGGCCTTCCTGCAGGCTAAGCTACCGAAATATGCAAAGGTGATTGCCCTGGACCGTCTGGAAGCCGCACTGGCGGTCGTCGACTCGGACCAAGCCGGCGTCGAGGCGTTGCCGGTCAACAATGATCCACCCAAGGTCATTTTCAGCACCAAGCCCTCTTTGCTGGTGCTCATTGATGGACCCGCCAAGTTCAGAGATGTTGGTGGGACCAGACTGAAGCTAATGCTCAATACCCAAGCTACGATTCTGCTCGACACGGAGACGAATCAATACTACTTGAATGTGATGGACGGTTGGTTGCAGGCTGCCGACCTCATCTCTGGTTCTTGGTCCTACGTTACGAAGACTCCCGATGACATGAAGGAAATCACTAAGGGCATCCAGGAAAGGCAGCAAGCAAAAGCGCCGAAAGACACCACGCCGCCGTCGCTGAAGGAGGCTGAAAAGGCGTCGAAGATTCCAGTAGTTTACGTGAGCATGGGTCCTTGTGAACTGTTGATGACCGAAGGTCCACCACGGTTTGAGCTGATTCCAGATACGGAACTGGAATACGTCAAGAACACGAGCGCCAGTATTTTTCGGGATCGGAGCAGCCTCGACTACTACATCCTTCTAGCAGGACGATGGTTCCGATCGAAATCGTTGGAGACCGGCCCTTGGGAGTTTGTTGACGGAAAGAACTTGCCTGAAACCTTCGCCAGCATTCCCGAAAACAGCCCAAGAGCAGGCGTATTGGCGTCGGTCCCGGGAACGGGGCCCGCCAAGGAAGCGCTGATCGCGAATGCCATACCGCAGACAGCCGTCATCGGTCGTCAGGAAGCCCAGTTGGTAGTTAAGTACGATGGGGAGCCGCAGTTCAAGAATATTGAGGGCACGGAACTGCAGTATGCGGTGAATACCGCCACCCCCGTCATCCAGGTGGATAGCAACCATTACTATGCTGTCGAGAACGCTGTCTGGTTCACCGGGGCTGCAGCGGTTGGACCATGGGCGGTGGCAACCTCGGTGCCTGCGGCGATCTACTCGATTCCTCCCAGCTCCTCGCTGCATTACGTCACGTACGTCAAAGTGTATCGTTCCACGCAGGATGTCGTTTATTTAGGCTACACCCCCGGCTATTACGGGACGGTCGTGTCGTCCAGCACAAGTACGGTCGTGTATGGCACAGGTTGGTACTATCCGCCCTACGTAGGCAGTTACTGGTATGGAGCGCCCTATACCTACGGGGTTGGCGTGGCCTCTACGTGGAGTTCGGGAACGGGTTGGAGCCTCACCATCGGTGTCAGCTACTACTCCGGCTATCCTTATTACTACTACCCGTGGTGGGGGCCATGGGGCTATTACGGGCCCTGCTGCTGGGGTCCGGCTTGGGGCTACGGCTACGGAGGATATGCCAGCGCCAACGTATACGGCCGTTGGGGCAATGCTGCCTACGCGAGTACACACTCTGCCTGGGCTAATCCCTACACAGGGAACTATGGCGGCGCAAACCGAACTTCGTTCCAAAACACGCAGCGCGGCACGGTGGGCGTGGCAGGGCGCGGCGCAAACACCAATATCTACACCGGCAACACGTACGGAGGACGTGGAGCCGTGGGCTATGATCCGACGACAGGCATTGTGGCCGGGGGCGGCTCTCGGTACGCGGGCAACATTTACAGCGGTCAAGGAACTGCCAGCCGCGGCGCTTTTGCATACAACACGAACACTGGCGCTGGGATTGCTGCGGGCCCTAACAATATCTATGCGGGAAAGGACGGTGACGTGTACCGCTATAACCCGCAGACTGGCAATTGGTCTCAGAACGGCGGAAACGGATGGAAGTCGACGTCCAAATCTTCAGCAAGTCTGCAGCAGCAGCAACAGGCACGTGCCGTGGGTCAGCAGCGTACCCAGAACTTCAGGGGCTCCATGGGCGGCGGAGCGCGCGCAGGGGGAGGCCGGAGAAGGTAGCGACCCGTAACGTTTAATGGCCTCGACGGAGAAAAACTTGCCAACGATATCACGTTCAAACTCGCAACGAGACGAAGGAAGGAAATGGCTTAGGATGGTTGAGATTCTCTGAGATCCGCAAAGGACGATATCCGATGGAACCTCCCGTTTCCCCTCTACTCTTCGCTCTGCTGCTTTTCTCCGGCATGTTGATCCTGCTGGAAACAGGCCGTCGACTTGGCATTAAGCGCCTTCCGAAAGAATCGGAGGGCGAGCGTGGCAGCCTAGGCACAATCGAGGGTGCGATTTTTGCCCTCTTTGGGTTGGTGATGGCATTCGGCTTTTCGGGTGCGGCATCGCGCTTTAACGAGAAACGAATGTTGATCGCCGAAGAGGTCAATGCCATCGAAACCGCGTACTTGCGAGTGCAACTGGTGGCGCAACCGGCACAGCCCGACTTGCAACAGTTATTTCGTCAGTATGTTGATTCCCGGTTGGAGACCTATCGGCGGCTGCCGAATATGGAATCCGCAGAGGAGGAAATGGCAAAATCCAAGAAGCTCCAGGAAGAGATCTGGAAGGAGGCGGTGGCGGCCACAGTCCTGCCGAATTCTCATCCCGATGCAGGAAAACTCCTCCTTCCCGCCCTCAATAACATGATCGACATGAGTACAACACGCACAATGGCCCTGCAGATCCACCCGCCGAGAATCGTCTATGCGCTCCTGTTCGGCCTCGGTCTCATCTGTTCCCTGCTTGCGGGTTATCGAATGGCAATTGGTCGGCGTCGGAGCTGGCTTCATGTTCTTGGTTTCACCGTGGTCACCGTTATCGTCGCATTCGTCATACTTGATGTTGAGTACCCGCGCGTTGGGCTGATCCGGCTCGAGACGAGTGATCGCCTCTTGGTCCAGGTTCGCGAGAGCATGCACTGAACCGACTGGCTCCGCCATGGACACTGTTCCTTGTCGTCAATGGCAAGGTTTTTGTCGGTTCTGACAGTGTAGTTCCCTGCCGTTCTTCGTTAAGCTCACGAGGACGACAAGTATCATCGTCGCTTCGCGAATGGGATGACACCGGTTCTCGTTGGGAAGAGCTTGCGGAACAAGAGGAAGATGATTTCGACGAAACGGTCCAATCCGCGCTGAAAAAGCAGATTTGTAGAGGGACTCGTATGATAACGCCCGGTAGCCACTATAAAAAGCGCTTAGGTCGAGCTGCAGTTCTGCTTCTTTTTCTGTTGGTTGGCCAAGTTCTGTGGTCCCAGAAGGTCTCGTCCAAGTCTGCGGCTACTTCCGAGGTGGCGTCCGAGACTCCTAAGGACACCTTGGGTCGTCTCACACCTCGAGGGGCAGTTCTTGGTCTGATCAATGCAGCACGGAAGGGCAACACAGGACTCGCTGCGCTCTACCTGAATACTCCGTTGCGAGGGGCAGAAGCCGAGGCCCTGGCGAGCCAACTTGCCGCAGTCATTGATCGTCGTCTTCCTGCTCGGCTCAACGAGATTAGTGATAATCCCGAGGGTTCCGGTCGAGATCCTCTTAACCCCGACGAAGACTTGATTGGGGTAATCCAGACCGCCAACGGTGATCGCGCCATTTTGGTCGAACGTGTGGATCGCGGAAAGGCCGGAAAGGTCTGGCTTTTCTCCGGGAAGACTCTGGCCTGGATTCCTGAGGCTTTCCAGGAGCTGAGCGAGTCCGCCCTCGAACGATTTCTACCGGATTTCATGGTCAGAACTCGGATCGCGGAGATTCCGCTCTTTGAGTGGGTGGCGGTTTTCGTGGGGATGCCGTTTCTCTATCTGCTAACGGGAGTATTGAATCGCATTCTCGGTTTAGCTGTCGGTATAGTGCAGCGTCGGCTGAGACGAAATCCCGCTCTGACGAATCCCCGAGTACTGCGGCCTCCATTTCGGCTGCTGCTTCTTGCGTTCACTATCCGATGGCTGGTCTCGAGGGTTCCTCTTCCCATCTTGGCTCGGCAATTCTGGTCAACCACGGCACTGATGATTATTGTCGTCGCGGGCATGTGGTTGCTAATGCTCCTGAACGAGAGCGGCGAACGCTCCCTGGTTACGCGTCGCCGGAGTTTGAGCGGAGCTGCTTCAGCCATACGTCTGGTTCGAAGGTTGATTGACGGGCTCATCCTCTTCGCTGGTTTGCTGTTCACCCTTCACCACTTCGGCATAAACCCGACCGCCACGTTAGCCGGACTTGGAGTCGGAGGCGTTGCCGTTGCCCTCGCAGCCCAGAAGACACTGGAAAACGTGATTGCCGGCGTTTCTCTGATCGCCGACCAGGCGGTGCGAGTTGGAGACGTTTTGAATCTGGGTGATATCCAGGGTACGGTCGAGGCGGTCGGCCTTCGATCGACCCGCATCCGCACGGTAGGTCGTACCGTGGTCAGTTTGCCAAACGGGCAGATCGCGAATATGAGGCTGGAAACCCTTTCAGCACGGGACCGGTTCTTGTTTCAGCCGATGGTTGGATTGCGCCATGAAACGACTCCAGCGCAGTTGCACTCATTCCTGGCTGGCGTTCGCACCCTGCTCGATGAGCACGCCAATGTCGATTCAATTTCCGTTCGCGTTCGATTTGTGCGGTTCGGCGCTTCTTCCCTGGACGTGGACATTTTTGCCTACGTGTTTGCCCATGACTGGAACAATTTTCTGGAGATTCAGGAAGAGCTGCTCTTCGGCATGATGGATATTGTGCGGACGGCAGGAACGGAGATCGCGCTGCCATCGCAGAGCCTATACCTGGCAACCGGCACTTCAGAAAAACTAACCCAATCGATTCGCGATGATAGCGAACAAAACAGGGCTGACGCGCTGCACTGACAACCAAACGTTCTCGGCCTGTCGGATGGCCAGCCGTGGCGCACTAGCCCTCACCCGTTCGTGCTATCGCTCAGCATGTGCCCACTGTCAGTGTTGACAGTGCCTTCTCGCGCCCTGAGCGAATAGATTATGGTTTAAGGAGCGCGGAAGTCGTGCCTCTCCTCGATGCCATGGCAGTGCCGTCCCCAGAGTCTCGTCCCCGTCTCCTGATCGCGGATGACCACGCCATCTTTCTCGAAACACTGAAATGTTTTCTGGAGAAGAAGTACGTGATAACGGGAACGGTGACCGATGGCCGGTCGCTGGTGACGGACGCGATCCGACTCAAGCCTGACATTATCGTCCTCGATGTCGGGATGCCGCTGCTCAACGGGTTAGATGCCGCGCGGCGCATTCGAGAGCAGCTTCCGAGTGTTCGGCTCGTATTCCTGACGATGCAGCAAAATGCTCACTTGGCGGCGGCGGCGCTAGAATTGGGACACGCGGCCTTTGTACTCAAGCATGCGGCGTCCGGCGAATTGGTGACTGCCATTGAACAGGTCTGGCGAGGAGAGACGTATATCTCCCCTAAGCTTCAATCAGGAGCTTCCGTCGAACACAAGAACCAAGCGAGCCAGTCCTCCAAAAACCTGACGTCTCGCCAGCGAGATATTGTGCAATTGTTTGCCGAGGGCTACGGCTTGAAGGAGATTGCCGAACGTCTGAACCTGAGTCTAAAAACAATCGAATTTCACAAGCATCACATCATGGCAGAGTTCAATCTGAAGAGTAATGCCGACCTTGTGTTGCTCGCAGTCAAGAAGGGGCTCATCACGATCAACCCCGACATCCGCTTAGGGGACGGAAAGGTTATCTAGAAGCTCTCCTCGCACTTGGCGGCCAATCGCGATGATTCTGGTTGCTACGGCATCCAGGCTTCAGCAGTGCCCGCTCCCGCCTTGGGTCGAATCTCGTACGGATGCGCAGCGCTACGCGGCCGACTGCATTGGGTGCTGCTTTCTTTTGGTGATGTGCGATTGGCTTGCCTCTTACACACTCTTCTCCACCAAACGAATAAGCTCCAAGAAAGAATAGGCTTGGACTGACGAGTTTGGATTGGCTTTGCCCTTAGGGATTTCCCTAGTTGTGCGGCCATCGACCCAGAGATAGGGTGAGGCTGACCTATTCCAATCTGCAGATGAGTGGCCAGTTGCTCTGAGCAGACCGGGTAACAGGAGGCGCTGAGTGCGGGATCTGCAAGCGCTCGTGTTTCATTTGTCGGAGCCGTGCTGCCCGTTCTCTGCAGATCATCTTCGTCGGACGCGGAACTGCGGATTGAAGGCTCGGCAGCGAACTCTCGCGGTAGCCGTTCCGGAGTTGGTGATTGCGAAAACTAATTAAGGAGATAACAGATATGAACTCAGACACAGGTTGGGCACGTGCAGGACTGGTGGTCCTGGCAGTGGCTGTTTGCATGGCCTTCACAGTGAGCATGAGCGCACAGGTGCAGACAACGACCACTAGAACCGCCGGCAAAGGGTCGGTCGTCACCCAAGTTGAAAATGGTGAAATCGTATTCGTTTCCGGCAACAGTGTCGTCGTCAAGATGGCAGACGGTTCTCTTCGCCACTTCAACAACGTACCCGAAAGCGCCAGAGTTACAGTTGACGGCCAGCAACTTGGTGTTCACGACTTGAAGCCAGGCATGAAGGTCCAGAAAACCATCACGACTACTACAACTCCAGAGACCGTCACAACGGTGAAAAGTGTGACGGGAAAAGTCTGGTTCATAAACCCGCCCAGCACCGTGATCCTGACGATGGAGGACGGAAAGAATCAGGAGTTCAAGATTCCGAATGGCCAGAAATTCAACGTGGATGGACAGATGGTCGATGCTTGGGGTCTGAAGAAGGGGATGACCGTGAATGCGACGAAGGTTGTGGAAGCTCCCACGGTTGTGGTTGCCCAGAAGGCCAAACTGACGGGAGAAATGCCGCCACCACCTCCGCCTCCACCGGCTGATGTTCCCATCTTGGTTGTCGAAGAAGTGGCTGCTCCAGTGCAAGTGGCTCAGGCCGCGCCGGCGCCGGTGCTGCCCAAGACCGGAAGCGAGCTGCCTCTGATTGGACTGCTAGGCCTGCTTTGCCTTGCCTCTTCGGCCGGACTGCGGACCGCTCGGAAGAGCCGATAAACATGTTGCCCTGGGGACCTTGAGTCCCCAAGGGCGACGCTTCGCAGCCTTCTGTTGTTAGTGCGGTTGCGCTCCTTTGCTGGTACCTCTCTTTGCGTGGGGAGGTTAAGATGACGCGCCTTGTGCCACTCGGACTGATGGTCGCCCTGGTTGTTGGGCTATCAAGCTGCGGAGCAGTATTCGTCGGCTTTGTCTCAAATCCAGGGGTTGTTCCTTCGAGTATCAGCGGGACCGTCACAATTGTTTCTCTTGGATTCTCGGCAGACGGCGATGGCACAATCGTAAATGTAACGCAGGTGACACTCGTGAACCCAGGCAGTGCAAATACTATGGCCTTTTGTGGAGACCAGCAAACTCTATTCCCAATCAATCAGAGTCTCAAGGTCGAGTTTACTAAAGGAACGCTGTGCTCAACCCTTGTGAGTGTGGTCTTCTTCTAGATGCCGAACCGGCATCGATGCTTTGTCAGTCGACCGCGAAGCTGAGTATCCAGGAAGCATCATTCCCGATTTTCGTTCCCGATCGAGGTGGGCAAGGAGTTTGATTGCCGCTGAAGGAACTGCCACTTTTCAGTTAATCGTCTTCTTCCGGCACCGGAGTCCAGGATTTGTCGGGGTTAAAAAGCTCCATCTTTTCGAACTGGTCGAGACTTTTTAGCCCGAAATCCTTCTCATAGACAACGCCATCATGGCTGACAATGTAGGTTCTCACTCCAGTCACGCCATACTCCGCCGGTGCTGCCACCAGGGCAAAGCCCCCGATCATTATTCCTTTCACGACAAAATCCATTTCGCCGAGCGGTGCTGCGGGCCCTTGCCCTTTTAGAATTTTGAAGAAATAGCCGTGGTACGGCTCAGCGCCATTCGTATAGCCCTGCTCGATAGCGCGCGCAATCTTTTCGCCGATCGGACCACCCCATGCGCCATCGGCATTTTGCCAAGCTAGGCCATCCTGCTTGCCGGGCGTGCTCACGATGCGCTGAGCGTATTGGTTCACGTCGTATCCCTCGCGAGGTTGAAAGGCATATTCGTGTTGTGCTTCCACATAGCCATGGCAGATGGCAATCGCATCCAATTCGTTGGCACCGATGCGGCGGTAGAGGAGTTCTTCCCAGCCCGCTTTGGCGTCAAACGACCATTTGTCACCTTTCTTCACCAGGGGCACGGGGAACGGCCAGTCCTCCTCGCCTACGAGGAGGAACGCACGGTTCCCGCTCTTTGGATCCACTGAAACGATCTTCTTTTCGCGAGCCTGGGCAACGAAGTCCGCAGCGTGTTTCCGGTCTTGCGGGTATTCGCCGCTAAATACGATGTCGTCGCCGTCGGGCCCAAAGATCTGTGCGAGTACAAGCACGTCGAACTTGTCAGCGGCATCGATTAACACGTCCGCGGCTTGCTGCGGCGTGTCGAACCTCTTCGCGCCTGCAGGTCCGACATTCGCTGTAGCAGGAGTCTTCTTCGGTTCGGCTGATTGCGCGAAGGCCAGCGGCGACGTGCAGAAACATGCCCATGCGACCACGCTGACAAGCCAAACAAGTCCACTGAGATTTCTATTCGCACAAGTTGATTTCATTCTGCGCTCCCCGTAAATTGGCCTCCGGCAATTCTGCCGCCTTACCTGCGTCGACCCCCGCCTCCACCTCGACTACCCCCACCACCGCCTCCACCTCGAGATCCCATGCTGGATGAACCACGACTGCTATTGGAGCGAGCGCTCGATCCGTCGTAGCCGCGGGAACCTCCTCCGAAGGCATCACGGTTTCCCCCGCCGCTGCGCGACAGATCACGACCACCTATGCGATCCGCTCCGCCGCCCCCGCCACTCCTGCTACTATTGCTCGCACCACGAGCCCGATCGCTTGTAGCTGCCCTTCCGCCGCGGTTGCTCTGCAGATTGCCGCCCTGCCGTCCAACTTGTTGCCGGGCACTGGCCTGGCGGTTGGCGAGGGAGTCGCCGCGAGCGGTACCTCCAAATCTGTCTGCGGTCGCTCGGTCTCGATAAGGTGCTCCACCGCGGTGTGCTGGATTGTGTTGCCAGTTGCCGCGTCCGCCACCACCCGAGGGCAACGTGGACGGGCGATTCCCGCCGCCAGCTCCACCAACGCCACCGACACCGCCAGCACCGCCCACTCCACCGACTCCGCCAGCTCCACCGATACCGCCAGCTCCGCCGGCACCTCCAGCACCGCCGACGCCCCCAACTCCGCCGGCCCCACCGGCCCCACCAAGGTTGCCACTATTTCCTCCGCCCGCTATTGGATTCGAGGGGCGCGCGCCAATGTTCGTGTTGCGATTGAAATTGTTGTTGTGATTGATGTAGACGTTATTGTTGCCACCCCATCCGCAGCCCCAACCCCAACCGCCGCCCCAAAAGGCTCCCATCGCAATGCCAACGCCAAACGAAATCGCTATCCCAGCTGCATAATATCCAGGTGGGGGATAGTAAATTGGAGGATAAGGATAGATCGGCGCACCGTACACCACGACGGGATCATACGAAGGCACGTACACGACCTGCGGATTCGCTTGCTCGACTATGATTACGCTCTTGTTCTCGATGACTTGAGTTTCCACTTTCTGTTGCTCAGTCGATTTCAAATTACCCTTATCTTGAGCTTTCTTGCGCATACGCTGCACGGCTTCCATGACATCGCCTTGCTGCGCCAGAAACGCATTGCCGAGATCGGTAGTCCACTGAATGTCGTTTGCCAACCGCTTTACCACTTCAGGGAGACCTGCAAGCGCTTGAATACTCGGATCCCAGGACTCTTTTGCGACGGCATCCGCGAGCGCCTTGTCTTTCAGATTCTTATTTTTCTCTAGCCACTGCTGAAGTTGAATAATCTCGAGAGGATACGTGGACGCAGCCAGAGCCTGTGCCAACATGGGATCCGGATAAAGGGCAATGGGCGCCACCAGAGAATCGAGTTGATCAGGCGGAATCTTGGCAGCCTGGTTCTGTGCCGAGGGCGCTGGGGCTTGTGAATGGAACGAAGCATACGCCAACGTATCACCGGGTAAGAGGACAGCAGTACAGAGCATTGCAACCAAAGACCGGATGGTTGCAGCTTTAGTTTTCGAAGTCATGGCACGACTCTCTTGGACGCGGACTCGAATGCCGCCGTCGAATTGCTCCGCGTAATTTCGAAGTCATTGCGGAGAATTCGTCTCCGAACAGAAACGTAGGTCGAACGCGCCCGCTCGACAACTAGGGAAACCCCTAAACCTCTCTGAACTACTGTCATGATCGTCGGGGCGAGAACGATGCACCGGTACATCTCTTAACATTTGCTGTCACGCTGGTCGTGTGAATCACCATCTTCGCGTTCGCGGTCTCGAATTGTCCGAAGTAAGCAGATATGAATCTTGAGAAGGCTGGCAAGTCCGACGAATCGTTCCGCGGTCGCCTTTCGACTGACAGACCGGCGAGCCTCAACAACGGTCGAAATGGCGGACGTTCCTAGGGATTTCCCCAGTTGTGAGCGTACGTAGGCCCTCCTACCATTGCATTCAAGAGCGGCTAAGTCAGTCGCCGCTTGGGAAATCCCCATGGAACCTGGACAGCGACACTCTGAACACCTAGGACGCGGGAGGCATGGGTTAAGCGCTATGAAACAACACGCACTTTTCTCGCTAGCTCTGGCGTTACTGGCATGCCACACTGCCGTAAGCCAAGACGTGCGTTACAACTTTGATAAGGATGCGGACTTTTCGAAATTCAAGACTTACAAATGGGTAGTCCTCAAGGATGCTACGAACCTGGACAACCTTCGAGACAAACAGATCAAGAGCACTGTGGAGACAGAACTTACGACTAAAGGCCTTGCGAAGACCGATGCCGATACGGCCGATCTCTACGTTGGCTATCAGGCAGGAGTCGGTACAGAAAAACAATTCACTTCTTACAACACGGACTGGGGATACGGTCCAGGCTGGTACCGCGGTGGCTGGTACGGCGGCGGAGGTGGCATGACGACTGGTCAGACTTCGACGATCTACACAGGCCAACTGGCGATCGATTTCTACGATTCGAAGAATCATGATCTGGTCTGGCGGGGCGTCGCCAGCAAGACGATCGACACCAACGCGAAGCCCGAGAAGCAGCAGAAGAACCTTGCAAAAGCGGTAGCGAAACTTCTGAAGAAGTTTCCTCCTCCGCCCAAGTAGCCTTTGACCGACGACCGCTAAGGCTGCGGTCATAGCCCAATCCGAATCGCTGAATTGCCTGGAGCATGTCGCGGCAGCGGCTGGCCACCACGCGCTTCCTCCGCCCCGGGGCGGCGCGTCGGTCTTAGCCTGAATAGGTCTTGTGAACCCCGAGGGTTGCCCAGGCTTGAACGTTGGCGGAGGTCTCATGACGAGGCGAGTCTTAGTCATTATCAGTCTCATAGGTGTGTTTCTCCTTTCGTTCTCAACTGCTCAAGAAAATGTCCGCGTCGAAAAAGACCTCCTTGGAGAGAAGAAGATTCCTGCCAGCGCCTACTACGGCGTCCAGACGGCAAGAGCGCTCGAAAACTTTCAGATTTCCGGCATCAACATTGATCATTATCCCGGCTTTGTCGAGGCGTGGGCGATCGTCAAGTTGGCCGCGGCGAGGGCCAACACAGACGTCGGCGCAATGAAGCCCGAGAAATTATCCGCAATTGAAAAGGCTACTCAGGCGGTCCTGAATGGACACTATCACGACCAGTTTGTGGTCGATTGGTACCAAGGCGGAGCCGGCACATCGACCAATATGAATGCGAACGAGGTACTCGCCAATGTCGCACTTGAGCTTACGGGGCACGAGAAAGGCGAGTACCAGTTCGTCGACCCGCACGATGATCTGAATATGTCACAGTCCACGAACGATTCTTACCCGACGGCGATCAAGGTCGCGATTCTCCTGCGCAATGACAAACTCGTCGCCGAACTGCAGAAACTTGCGGCTTCTTTTCGGGTCAAGGGTGACGCTTATCTTGAGATCGTCAAGATGGGGCGCACAGAGATGCAGGACGCAGTACCTATGACTGTCGGCCAGGAGTTCCATGCTTTCGCGGCCTCCCTCGAAAGCGAAATCCAATTGCTCAAACGGGCAGAAGAGTCGCTGTACGCCGTCAACATGGGTGCAACGGCGATCGGCACTGGGATCAACGTGCCCAAAGGCTATCCGGAGAAGTGCGCCGCTCATTTGGCTAAGTTGACCGGTAAGCCGATCGTTCCCGCCTCAGACATGCTCGCGGCAACATGGGACCAACAAGGATTCGTCGAGTATTCATCGGCTCTCCGGAGCGTGGCAATTAAGCTCTCAAAGGTCGCGAATGACCTGATCCTTCTTGCGTCCGGTCCGCGGGCAGGACTCTTCGAGATCAATTTGCCCGCGCTGCAGCCAGGCTCCTCGATCATGCCGGGCAAGGTGAATCCGGTGATCCCTGAACTGGTCAACCTCATTGCATTTCGCGTTATTGGCAATGACTACACCGTCAGTTTGGCGGGCACCCACGGGCAGTTGCAACTCAACGCGTATGAGCCGATCGAAGGATTGGCGATCATCGAGTCTCAGAGTCTGCTATTCCGCGGGTCCATCGCATTCCGCTTGAAGTGCGTTGACGGCATTACAGTGAACGAAAAGGTGTTGCAGCACTACATGGAAACAACAGTGGGCATCGTCACCGCACTCAACCCAATCTTGGGTTACGAAAAGGCGACTGAACTGGCGGCTGAAGCATACAAGACCAACAAGGGAATCCTCGAAATCATTCGCGAACAGAAACTTCTTACGGAGCAGCAAATCAACGAACTACTTGACCCAGTGAAGTTGACCGGTCTGGACAAGAGCCAATACTTGAAGAAGGACTGAACTTTGAGAGGGATGTGACTCATGAAACCCAGTCGAAGATCGCTGTCATCCCTGCTTGTTCTAGTCACTCTCGCCTGCAATCTAGTCCTCGCCGAGGGAAAGAAACCCAACGTAGTCATCCTGGCTACTGGCGGCACGATTGCCGGCGCCGCAGCGACAGGAACTCAAGCGGGCTACAAATCTGGTGCCGTAACCATTGACGCTATGGTTGCTGCAGTGCCGGGCATCGCGGACCTCGCCAATATCAAAGGTGAACAGATTTCCAGCGTGGGGTCGCAAGACATGTCGTTCGATATCATGCTCACCCTGGCCAAACGCATCAACCAGTTACTTGCTACTCCGCAAGTGGACGGCATTGTCGTGACGCACGGTACGGACACCATGGAAGAGACCGCCTTCTTTCTGAATCTGGTCGTGAAAAGCGACAAGCCAGTCGTGATGGTTGGTTCCATGCGGCCATCGACAGCCGTCAGTGCCGATGGTCCATTGAATCTCTACAACGCAGTCGGCGTGGCGATCGATCCGAACGCAAGGGGTCGTGGCGTACTGATCGTCATGAATGACTGGATCCATGGCGCGCATTCTCTCACCAAGACAAGCACTACGGCCGTCCAGACATTCATGTCTCCTTTGCGTGGCCTGGTGGGTGTATCCACCTATGGCAAGAACGATTTCTATAACAACCCACAATGGAAGCACACGGTCGGCAGCGAGTTCGACATCACAAACATAACGAAGCTGCCTCGCGTTGACATTATCTTCGCGTGTGCTGACATGTCTCCTGACCTCATCGAGGCCTCAGCACAACATGGAGCGAAAGGAATTGTTTTGGCCGGTGTCGGCAACGGCAACGTAAACAAAGCCTCACTCGATATCGCGGCTGAAGTTGCGAAACAGGGTGTTGTGATCGTCAGGAGCAGTCGTGTGGCGACCGGCACCGTTGGGCGCAACGTCGAGGTAAACGACGACGAACTTGGTTTTGTCGCTTCCGATGAGCTCAACCCGCAGAAGTCGAGGATCTTGCTGATGCTGGCGCTGCTGAAACCACGGACTATCGCGGACATTCAAAATCTCTTCCAAACGTACTGATCCCGCCGCGCGAAGGATTTGGGGGACGATCGATGAGGGTGGCAGATTATGGTATGGATTGAATTGCTTGTCCTCCTAGTGTGCATCCTGGTGGGAGCGCGCCTCGGAGGGATTGGGCTTGGCACCGTCGCGGGGATTGGTCTGGCTGCCTTGGTTTTCGTCTTTGGGCTTCCCCCCGGCATGCCTCCGCGAACAGTGCTCGGAATGATCGTTGCCGTCGTGACCGCTGCCGCAACCATGCAGGCCGCTGGGGGTTTGAATTACCTGGCTGTTGTGGCCGACCGCTCTCTTCGTATCTGGCCGGGCGGTATCACGATCGTTGCTCCCCTTGTCACCTACATCGTCACCTTCGCTGCAGGCACTGTCCACATTGTCTACGCTCTTTTACCTGTAATCGCGGAAGTCTCGCGCAAGGCTGGGATCCGGCCAGAGCGTCCGCTGTCGATTGCGACCATCGCATCCCAGCAGGCCATCACAGCCTCCCCCATTTCAGCCGCAACGGTGGCCTTGCTGGCGCTGCTCACGCCACAAGGTGTACGCCTGCAGCAAATCCTGTTGATCTGCATCCCTTCAACTTTGCTGGGCACCTTGATTGGCGCAATTGCAGTTTGGCGAAAGGGACCTGAATTGAAGGATGATCCGATCTATCAGGAACGCTTGGCGCAAGGAGTCTTCAGTTCGAATGCGTCGTCGGTGAACTTGTCCGAGCAGCAACTGACTCGTGCCCGTGGTTCTGTCATCGTGTTCCTTCTCGCAGCAATCTTCGTTGTCGTTCTTGGTCTAATCCCCTCGCTCCGGCCAAGGTATACCGCGGGCAGTGATGCGCATGAAAGCGTCGAACAGTTGGATATGGCTCCCGCGATTATGATTCTCATGTTTGCCGCGTCCGGAATAAATATGCTGCTCTTCCGTGTGTCCGCTGCAGAAACGGTCAAGACCAGCATCATGACTGCAGGCATGGTCGCCCTGATTTCGATCGCTGGCCTCGGTTGGTTGGGCTCATCTTTCTTCGAAGGCAACAGGCAATTGATTGTTGGAAGCATCTCGGGCGTAGTGCGAGAGCATGCTTGGGTCTTCGCCTTGGGCCTGTTTGTGCTTTCTATCCTGCTCGCAAGCCAGGCGGCGACCGTCGTCACTTTAATGCCCGTCGCATTGGGATTAGGGTTGGGTGCGCCTGCTTTGATCGCCATGTTTCCGGCGGTCAACGGATACTTCTTTCTGCCGACTTACGCCACAATGTTGGCGGCCATCTCTTTTGATCAGACCGGCACAACGCATATCGGCAAGTACGTTCTGAATCACAGCTTCATGCTCCCAGGTATGGTAGCTACAATTTCGTCGGTGAGCATTGGGTTCCTGATTGCGAAGGTCGTCTTCTAAAGGAACGTTGGCCAGTCCAACGATCCTACTGAGGCTGCGTACGATTGAGCAAGATTCCCCGAATGACCGATTCGAAGCGAGATTGCTGGAATAGCGAACATCTCACGAGCGTTTGAGTGGTGATGAGCCAGGAACAGTTCAAATCCGCAGCATTCCAGAACGCTGAACTGAAGAGTGAACATCTTCGCATTTTTGCTGTGCTGGTCTTTGTTGCCATCTTTATTATTGTCACGACCGTGCGCGTGTTCGTTGTTCGCACAGCCGCCGAGACGACCTCTTGGATGTGGAGCTATATCCTGGCATCCGTAGTCATCGGTTACGAGCTCTGGACATTGCGCAAAGTTAACCTTGCTCTTAAAACTGGAGCCAGTCTTGCCGCACGGTTCTGGATCCTGAGCACCATCCTGGAGACGTCAGTACCAGCATTAGCGATCGCTTTTCTGACTAGCCAACAAGTTGAGGCCGCCTATCGAGTTCTGGCTAGTCCGGCGGTGCTTGTCTTTTTTATATTTATTATTCTCTCGACACTGCGGCTGAGTCCTTGGATCGCCGTCTTGTCCGGCATGGTTGCCAGCATCACTTACCTTTGTGCCGCTTGGTATCTCGGCTGGCGGATACCGCTCCCTGGTGCCGAAGCTCGCGTTACCCAGACCACCGTCATTCTGAATGCGATAACTCTTCTTATTGGAGGGGTCGTGGCTGGCGCGGTCGCGTCACAAATACGCCGACATGTCCAAGCCGCTCTTCAGGAGGCGGAGACCAAGCGGAAGATCGTGACCCTTGAACACGATCTGCAGGTGGCACGATCGATCCAGCAATCACTTCTTCCCCAAGAGCAACCTCAGATTGATGGATTCGACATTGCCGGCTGGAATCAGCCAGCCGATGATACTGGCGGCGACTTTTTCGATTGGCAGACCCTGCCCAATGGAAACCTGGTCATCAGCCTTGCCGACGTCACCGGTCACGGCATTGGGCCCGCATTGCTCGCGGCACTCTGCCACGCGTACGCGCGAAGTAGTTTCAGCATCACCAAAGATCTTCCCGATGCTCTCGAACATATTCACCAAGGGCTCGCATCTGATCTCACGCCAGGCCGATTTGTGACCTTCGTTGCGGCGGTCTGTTGTCCTGGGCATCCGGATGTTGAAATCCTCTCTGCCGGCCACGGCCCTATCTTGGTCTATTCCCGTCCTGATGATCGATTCACACAGGTCAACACGCACGCGCTTCCACTTGGCATTCTCCCCAGCTTCAGTTCCGATCCAGCTTCGCGACTCCGCTTGCAACCAGAAGACATGGTGCTACTAGCCACCGACGGATTCTTATGAGTGGTCGCGACACGAAGCTGCATGTGTGATTGTCCGGCGAGTATCACCCGACCGGACCTGCCATCCCATTGGCAGTACCCTACGAGGTGTGGCGATTCGGTAACGACTCGTCTAGAAGCCCTCGGACAATGTATCCCACCGTCGCAAGACGGGCATCGAAACCGCGAGGGGACGATATTTCTGCCAGCATCGAGGCGGATCGGGGCTAGGGTGAGTGGTAGGGTCAGCAGATGCGAACCTCTTTAAGTATCGTCAAGAATGAAGGGGTCAAAGATGCTGTTAGGCTCCGAGGTTGCGGCCGGAACGGGTGTTCCATTCTCACCCGTCGTGGGCGAAAAGGCCGTCGGTATAGTAGGAGGGACCTAACCCATTCTGTCACGCATGTGGAACGTGGTAAGCCCGCATTGCTCCCTTCGGGGTAGCGAGACCGCAAGGTCGTGCAATGGCGATGCGGGTAGAGGATAGAGGAGAAAGCGAACGTCCGGCTGTAATGGTCGGAATACGGATTGCGACATTATCCGACGCGAAAGCGGGCAGACTTCCTCTTGGCTTCCGATCACGAGAGAACTTGGCAAATCGGCCTAATAGGATCGGCAGATGACGTCGCAAGCTGGTGCAATCCTAAATATGAGTTCGACATGGGACGCTGTTGATTGGCGAACCGTCGAGGACAATGTTCGCCGACTCCAGGCGCGTATCGTGAAGGCAGTGCAGCAAAAGAAATGGAACAAGGTGAAAGCCTTGCAACATCTTCTTACGCACTCGGCCAGCGGCAAGTTATTTGCCGTGCGCCGGGTAACAGTGAACGACGGTAGAAAAACGCCTGGAGTGGATGGCGAACTCTGGGATACACCACACAAGAAGCTTCAAGGTGTGATCTCGCTGACGGCACGGGGTTACCGCCCCATGCCTCTGCGGCGGATTTACATCCCGAAGGCCAATGGGAAGCTCCGACCGTTAGGAATCCCAACGATGCGGGATCGTGCCATGCAAGCCTTGTATCTGCTGGCGCTCGACCCGGTCGCGGAGACGACTGCGGATCAGAACTCCTACGGCTTCCGGCAGGGGAGAAGTTGTGCAGATGCGATTGAACAGTGCTTCACGGCGCTCTGTCACAAAAATCCTAGCTGGGTGCTCGAAGGCGACATCAAAGGCTGCTTCGACAACATTAGTCATCAGTGGCTGCTCGACAATGTTCCCCTGAACAAAGCGATCCTCCACAAGTGGCTAAAGTCGGGCTACCTAGAAAAACAAGTATTCTACGATACGATCTCCGGCACACCGCAGGGCGGAATCATCTCGCCTGCGCTGTCAAACATCACTCTCGACGGCCTCGAACGTCGGCTACGGGAAGTTTTCCCGGTGCGCGGAAAAGGCTCCGAGCGTGGTCGAGCAGCGCAAGTACATTTGATCCGTTATGCGGACGACTTCATCATCACCGGACACTCCGAGGAGTTGCTGAGAATGACGGTGAAGCCGTTGGTCGAATCCTTCCTGGCTGAACGTGGTCTGGTCCTTTCTTCGGAAAAGACCTTGATCACGCACATAGAAAAAGGTTTCGACTTCCTTGGGCAGAACATTCGGCGCTATCCGCACGGCAAGTTGTTTATCAAGCCCGCTCGGAAGAGTGTCGTGTCTGTTCTCGCCAAAGTGAAGCAGATTGTCCGAGAGTACTTGGGTAGCACCGCTCATCTTCTTTATTAACCGATTAAATCCGATTGTAAGGGGATGGGCCAACTACCACCGCCATGTCGTCTCCAAACGCGTTTTCGCACGACTCGATGCTGCGATATTCAGGATGCTCTGGGGATGGGCGCATGCCCGTCACCGCCGAAAGGGAGCTGGCTGGATCAAGCAGAAATACTTCGACCGTGTGAAAACACGCGATTGGTGGTTCTTCGGTGACACTGTGGACGCGCGGGGTTCGCCTCTTCGTGTTCGCTTGTTTCATGCGGCTTCTGTGCGAATCGTAAGGCATGTGAAGGTTCGGTCCGGCCTGAATCCTTACGACCCGAGTTGGACCCCATACCTGTCCAGACGCTACGCCGTCGCTCCGCATCGTGCGCGTTCATGACTTGAGCGTTCCCGGAAACTTGAGCCGTGTGAGCTGGAAACTCTCACGCACGGTTCTTAGAGGGGGGACCAACAGCAACGTTGGTCCCCTACTCGGCGAAAACGATCGCGGGGAACAATTCGGTGTCGGGCGGACAGAAGAGGCAATTCGCACCTCCCGAGACCTACCCCCCTCAGAGATCATTGCGAGACTCTACGATGCCGTCAAAACGTTTTCTAACGGATCCGAGCAGCAAGATGACTTGACAGCTGTGATCATCAAGCGGCGTAAGCTGTAGATTGGGGCTCGCGGGATGTAGAACCGTCCTACCCTCCAAGTACCACGGAGACCGCAACGAGTACGCCGCCAATAATCGCCATACAAATCCCCATCTTCCACGGGCGCTGATGGGTATAGACCCCGAACGCATACCCAGTCAGGAACAGCATCACGACCGCAATGCTGTTGGAGAGGCGCATTGCCAGCCTGACCTTGTTGATGAACAGAAATGGAATCGCCACCGGAAATGTCGTTAGGAACACGGCCAGGAACACAGCTGCAGCACCCAGCCAATCCCTCTTCGTTACGATGGAAAGCTTCGCGGGATCAGGTACTTGATTCAGTTTCCGCCGAATTCCTTCGAGATCTGCAGGCGACAAAACGGATGCCAGCAGCGGCGGCAGCGAGTCGGATATGACTCTATGGGCGGCATCAGGATTGGGAGCATTGTGCACCGCGCGTAGCTTCGCGATGGCAGTGCCTCTCTCAGCAAAACGACGGACAAGGTGCATGACGCCATCAATGATGCCCCATGCTAGATTGCAGCCGAGCGCGGCGATGAGTAATGTGCGAACTTCTTCCCGCCCTCCCCCGTTGACACTGAGCGAGCAAGTAAAGGTGAGGACCATGAGCAGCCCAAACCAAATCTCCGAAATCGCTTCCATCGGATCGAGGGCACATTTAGACCTGCTGGTTGCAGTGCCCAACGTCGACTTACGTTCCCGATTTCCTTCAATCACCATTGATATTGTCAGCCTGCGATCCATCAGGTGTATCCCCTAAATCATCTGAATCACGCTGAACGCGAGCGGGTACTCTCGACAGACAAAATATCGCGTACCCCTTCCGCTGGTCCGATTTTTCCAAGTCCAAGGGCCGGTGCCGCATTCACCTCGACAGCAGTTGACCTCAAAGCTGCGTTTTTGGGGATATCGACACGCGCGATGATCTCCTTCTTCCGGGTTGCCAACCAAGCAACATAGACCAAGGCGCCGACTGACAGAATCACAATCAGCGATGCCTTTCCGATGGCCCAGGCAAATGCGACATCCTCCGAATCAAACACCCTTCACGCTCCTCAAATATGGAAACAAACCTACTGTTGAGTCTGCCTCAGCAATACTAGGGATATCCCTAGTAGAAAAGTCGCTCAAATTCATCGAAGATCGGTTGTCGCCGGTGATAGTCACACCGCTGGCACGAAGACCAGGAAAGGGAGAATTAATGCGCGCTCTGAAGTTAGTCCAACACATGAAGACTAATGCCAGCCGCATGTCGGAAGCAGTGCTCCAAAAGATCAGAGCATCAAGCAGATGCAGAGAACTGCTCATCAAGGTGCCTGTCGAAGAACACAAGCAATATGCGTTGGATATCTAGACCGACCTGACCGCATGGCTGCAAGCCGAAACCGAGTCGAGCATAGAGAGTCGATATGTCGCCCTCGGAATGCTGCGAGCCGAACAGGGTGTTCCGTTCAGCGATCTATTTTGGGCCGTTTGCATCGTCAACGAGCACTTGTGGGCGTATATGCAGGAAGAATGTTTGTTCGAAGAGCCTGTTGAATTCTGGGGCGGTGTGATGTTGCTCCGCTCTCTCAATCAGTTTTTCGACCGTGCTCTCTATTTCGCCTCGATAGGTTATCAAGAAGCTAGCCAGAAATTGACCCTGGAGCACCGTCTGTGAATTTAGTCGCCCATGTCAACGAGAATGAGGTGGCCCACGCCGACCGGCCGCTGACCAACTTCCTTCGCTTCCGCCTGAGGATAAATTGGATCCCCGTTGGTCTCGATAACTTGCACAAATTCAACATTAGATTCGTGCCGCTGGTCCTTGCAACCTTGTTCTTGAGCTTAGGAACTGGCATCAGCCCGGCGGCGGACAAGGGGTTGAGTTTGGCTTCGACGTGGTCCTCTGAGCCGGGACAAGTCGTCACGACTCCCGAGACACAGGAACATGGCCTGTCGCAAAAAGCCGAAGAGGTCGCACGTTTCTTCAATTTCTCGATCACAAACTCAATCGTAGTCACCTGGGTGGTCGCTCTGGGACTCATCTGCATGTCTTACTTCGCGACGCGGAACATGAAACCTGTTCCGGGACAACTTCAGAACGTCTTTGAGTGGCTCGTCGAGAGTTTGTACAATTTTCTGGAGGAAATCATTGGGCCGCATCTGGTCAAGCGGACGTTCTGGTTCTTTGCCACTATTTTCATTTTCATTTTGGCCACGAATTGGATGGGCCTTATTCCTGGGGTCGGGAGCATTGGGTGGGGCCACCGAACTTCTCATGGCTTTGTGATCGACCAGCCGCTGTTTCGAGGCGTCAATGCTGACGTCAACATGACGCTTGCGATGGCCTTGGTATTCTTCGCCTGCTGGATCGTCTGGGCCCTACAGGAGGTTGGTCCCGTCGGATTTCTCAAAGAACTATTCGCTCCCAAGGGTGAGACGACTGGTTTGTTAAAGCTGCTGATGATCTTCGTGTTCTTCGCGGCTGGCTGCTTGGAAATTATCTCGATCCTGTTCCGGCCTGTCTCGCTGAGTTTTCGTCTCTACGGCAATATCTTCGCAGGGGAGAATTTGCTCGAAGCCATGGCCAAGATGGTTCCGGGGCTCGGCTGGTTGTTGCCGATTCCGTTTTATCTACTCGAGTTATTAATGGGCTTGGTTCAGGCGCTTGTCTTTATGTTACTGACCGCCGTCTTCACGATGCTGATTTGCCAGCATGAGGCAAAGGAAGTGGCGGTCGCTCACGAGTGACGTGACCAGTTTCGCCGGCTTGACCGAGGGCGATCGTCGGCGGGAAAGAAAAGGAAAGAACTTATGAACGGAAGCCTGCATGTTGGTTTGGCGGCACTAGGCGCCGCTCTTAGCGTGGGTCTAATCGGCATGAAAGCATCAGAGGCCGTGGGACGCAATCCTGACGCATCGACAAAGATTCTAGTCCAGTCCATCCTCGCGATTGCCTTCGCTGAAGCGATCGTGTTTTATGCCTTGTTCTTAGTGAAGTAAGACTCGGACCTTCAACAAACGGCTGCTCAGGACATGCTGCTGGCGCCGGACGAGGGACACACATGAACGTTTTGTTTGTACTGGCAACTGTTGCGACCGGAGGCAAGGTACAGGAAATTGCCACGACCTTCGGTGTCGACTGGTCCCATCTGGTCGCCCAGGTTGTCAGCTTCACGATTGTCTGTGCGCTTCTTCACCGCTTCGCCTACAAACGCATCCTTAACATGCTGGAGGAGCGACGGCAACAAATCGCGCAAGGACTACTTAACACGGAGAAAATCGCCGCAGAGTTAGCAAGGACTGAAGTCCGGCACCGGGAGATGATGATACGGACCAACATCCAAGCGACCAATCTGATCGAAGAAGCTCGTGCCACAGCCTCCCACGTGCAGGAAGTTGAGACCCAAAAAGCGATCGCGGCGGCCGAGATGATCATAGTCAAAGCGCGAGAGGCGGCTGTGCAAGATCACGAACGGATGCTCGCTGAACTCAAACGTGAGGTTGGCCGGTTGGTTGTGCAGACTACCGCCAACGTCACCGGCAAGATTTTGACCCCGGAAGACCAAAGACGTCTTGCTGAAGAAACAGCAAAACAAATGGCGGCCTAGCAGGAGAAATGAAGACCACAGCGCAGATCCGGCGTGAGGCCAAGCAACTTTATCGTTTGTGTCTCGTCAGCGGAATGATGGACCAAGACCGTGTTCGCCAGGTCGTGCGAGCAGTGGTGCACTCGAGGCGCCGCGGCTACCTTTCTCTGCTGACAAGGTTCCAGCGCTTGGTAAAGCTCGACTTCGCCCGGCATACGGCCAACGTCGAGAGCGCCATCCCGTTGCCCGCGGATATTCGTGCCGACATCGAGGCTGGTCTAAAGAAAGGGTACGGATCCGACGTGAGCGCGGTCTTTGGACTCAACCCGGCTTTGATCGGTGGTATCCGGATCCAGGTGGCTAGCGACGTCCTTGACGGCAGCGTGCGAGCTGAGTTGGCCTCACTCGAGAGACGCTTTTGAGTCAACGCTGAAAACGAAGCGCATCTCCGGATGACCAAGTCGTGAACTGATTCGGGTGAACAAGCATATGGCAGACCTACTGCAGGAAATCGAAGCTCAGATCGCAGGAGCTAAGGCGGGGCCGGAGCGACAGAATGTTGGCGTCATCCGTGAAATCGCCGATGGCGTCGCCAAAGTTGAAGGACTTACCGATGCCATGCTCAACGAAATGCTGGATCTCGGTCACGGCATGACTGGAATTGCCTTGGATCTGGATGAAACCGAAGTTGGAGTGATCATCCTGGGCGACTACACGCGACTTGAAGAAGGTGACGAGGTTCGCACCACCGGAAAGCTGTTGCAGGTTCCCGTCGGCGAGGGCCTGCTGGGCCGCGTGGTGAACACTCTTGGAGAGCCACTGGACGGTAAAGGGCCTATTAAAAGTACGGTCGCTTATCCGGTCGAAAAAACAGCTCCAGGCATTCTCCGGCGCCGCCCCGTGAGCCAGCCAGTGCAAACCGGCATCATGCCGATCGATGCCATGATCCCGATTGGCCGCGGCCAGCGCGAGCTGATTATTGGGGACCGCTCGACGGGTAAGACAGCGATTTGTATTGACACCATCATCAGCCAGGCCAGGCTCAATCGTGCTGCCGAGGAGACTGGCGACAAAGACTATCGCCCGCTCTACAGCATCTATGTCGCCATCGGGCAGAAGCAATCAAGTGTCGCCCGGCTCATTACTGTTCTGGAAGATGCTGGGGCGATGCCTTACACCATCATCGTCGCGTCGCCCGCATCCGATTCGGCCACCAACCAGTACTTGGCGCCGTTTGCCGGCGCGGCGATGGGTGAGTGGTTCATGGACAACGGGATGGACGCGTTGATCGTCTATGACGATTTGTCTAAGCACGCGGTGGCTTACCGCCAGGTTTCACTCGTGCTGAAGAGACCATCGGGTCGTGAAGCATATCCCGGTGACGTGTTCTATCTCCACAGCCGGTTGCTCGAGCGTGCCGCACGCGTTGGGGAGAAATATGGGAACGGCTCACTCACGGCGCTGCCCATTATTGAAACGCAAGCGGGCGACGTGTCCGCCTACATTCCGACCAATGTCATCTCGATTACTGACGGACAGATTTATCTGGAAACGGATCTGTTCTATCAAGGAGTGCGCCCTGCTATTTCGGTTGGCCTCTCGGTTTCCAGGGTTGGTTCCGCAGCGCAGCTGAAAGCCATGAAACAGGTGGCTGGAAAGCTCAAGGGAGACCTTGCTCAATTTCGTGAATTAGCGGCCTTCGCCCAGTTCGGCTCGGAACTGGATGCAAAGACCCTGGCGCAGATCGGCCGGGGCAAACGCATCGTCGAGATTTTCAAGCAGCCGCAATATAGTCCGATCCCGGTTGAGGTTCAAGTGGCCATCCTGTGGATTGTGCAGAACGGGTATATGGACGATGTTTCGGTTGAGCGGATCAGAGATTACCAGACCGGACTGACGGACTTCCTCACTACCCGCAAGGCCGAACTCCTGAAGCAGATTCTCAAACAAGGAGTGCTGAGTGACTCACTGACTGCCGAGTTGAAGGCTGCCGCGGATCAGTATAAGGAGGGCTGGAAATGAACAGCCCGCGCGATTTGCGACGGCGGATCAAGTCAGTCGGTGGCACAGCTCAGATCACCAGAGCGATGCAAATGGTCGCAGCGTCAAAAATGCGCAGAGCGCAAAACTCCGCTCTTGCTGGGCGCCCCTTCGTGCACCTGTTATATCGGATCCAGCGACAAGCAACGACGCGCATGGTCGATTTCAGTCACCCGCTGCTTGCGGTGCGTCCCGTGCGCGAACGCGCGGTCATCTTGATCGCCGCGGACAAAGGACTGTGCGGGGCACTGAACGGCAATCTGTTCCGTTTGGCCAGCGAGTTCGATTCGCAGTCAACCCTTTTCATCACTGCGGGGCGCAAGGCGGCACAATTCATCGCTCGCACCCGGCGACAGCTCGTCGCCGAATTTTCTTACAATGACACACCGCAGTTTTCCGAAGCGAGGGCTATTGCCGCTTTTGCCCGGGACCTCTTCCTCAAACAGGAGGTTGATCAAGTCCAGATTGTCGCTACCCGTTTCGTCAACACACTGACCCAGGAACCGCTCTGCGTTGAGTTTCTGCCAGTGGGAGAAATCAAGGCGCTGAAGATTCCGGGAGCGGAACCTGAGGAGAAACTCGCGGTCGACTCAACCGAGTCCCTCTTTGAGCCGAACCCCGAAGCCGTCTTGGGCTATCTGCTTTCGCACTATCTGGATATTTACATTTATCAGGTCTTGATGAATGCCAAAGCCAGTGAGCAGAGTGCCCGGATGGTGTCGATGAAAAATGCAACCGACAATGCCGATGGCCTGATCAAGGATTTGAGTCTGGAGTACAACAAGTTGCGCCAGGGCAATATCACGAAGGAATTGCTGGAAATCGCCGGCGGGCAGTCCGGGTAAGCCGAGATTATCTTGCTGACGTCTCAAGGCAGGTACGAAGATGAACACAGGAAGAGTCGTTCGAGTTTCCGGTCCGGTTGTGGACGTCGAGTTTCAAGACGCCTTGCCTCCGATCTATAACGCATTAACGGTTGAGTGCAAAGTTCAGAACCAGCCCACCAAGCTGACGCTGGAAGTGCAACAACATCTTGGGGACAAGTGGGTCCGAACCATTTCCATGTCGGGGACTGAGGGGATTAAGCGTGGGTTCGAGGCCACCGACAGTGGTGGACCGATCTCTGTCCCCGTTGGTGAAGGTGTCATGGGCAGGGTGCTCGATGTGACCGGAAACCCGGTGGATGAGCGCGGACCTATTAAAGCGGAAAAGTATTACCCCATCCATCGCCAGCCACCTCCTCTGGTGGACCAGTCCACTTCTCCACAAGTACTTGCCACCGGCATCAAGGTCATCGATTTGATCTGCCCCTTCTCTAAGGGCGGCAAGGTCGGGGCTTTCGGTGGCGCCGGTGTGGGCAAGACGGTCGTCATCATGGAACTGATCAACAACATCGCCAAGCTGCATGGCGGTGTGTCTGTCTTCGCGGGCGTAGGAGAACGGACCCGAGAAGGAAATGATCTCTATCACGAAATGTCGACGGCGGGAGTCATCAAGCAGGAGAAACTGAGCGACTCCAAGATCGCGCTGGTCTATGGGCAAATGAATGAACCGCCGGGTGCCCGGCTGCGCGTTGCGCTGGCCGGTCTTGCGATCACAGAGTATTTCCGTGACGAGAAGAACCAGGATGTGTTGCTTTTTATTGACAACATCTTCCGCTTCTCGCAGGCCGGCTCGGAAGTGTCTGCCCTGCTCGGGCGTACAGCCAGCGCCGTGGGATATCAACCCACTCTGGCCGCCGAGATGGGAGCTCTCCAGGAACGCATTACCTCGACCAAGAAAGGATCGATCACTTCGTTCCAGGCGGTATATGTCCCTGCGGACGACTTGACCGACCCAGCGCCGGCTACGACATTCGCTCACCTCGACGCCACCATCGTGTTAGAGCGTTCGATTGCCGAGCTGGGCATCTACCCAGCAGTGGATCCGCTGGCCTCGACTTCCCGCGCCCTTGCGCCAGAAATCGTAGGCAAGGAGCACTACGAAGTTGCGCGGGGAGTCCAGAAGGTTCTTCAGCGCTACAAAGATCTGCAGGACATCATCGCAATTCTCGGCATGGACGAGCTTTCACCCGACGATAAGCTGACCGTTTTCCGCGCTCGCAAGATCCAGCGCTTTCTGAGCCAGCCGTTTAGCGTAGCGCAAGTCTTTACAGGCCGAGAGGGCAAGCAGGTTCCCGTTGCGGACACAGTTCGAGGCTTCAAAGAGATCTTGGAAGGCAAGCACGACGACGTGCCTGAAGGCAACTTCTACATGAAAGGTGCAATTGAGGAAGTCACGCAGGCTGATGATTAAGGACACTACGACTAAGCACACAACGATTCATGGCTCGACTTGCAGGTGCGACATGGCTGACACTCTCAAATTGGAAATTGCGACTCCGACCGGGACGGTGTACTCCAAAGACGTGGATATGGTCGTTCTTCCCGGCGTGGAGGGGCGGATGGGAATTCTTCCCCACCACGTCCACCTAATGACCCAGTTAGTACCGGGTGAACTGATCGCGCGCAAGGACGACCAAGAGGAAGTTCTTGCAGTGGGTGAGGGACTCGTGGAAGTCACGGGCAAGAGCGTAGCCATCGTGACGAATATGGCTGTGACTGCTCAGGACATTGACGAAGCAGCGGCCGAAGAAGCACGTCAGCGCGCGGCTGCCCGCCTACGGGAAAAACTCTCTTCCGAGGAGGTCGCTTCCGTCAACGCGTCTCTGGTTCGCTCGCTGGCGCAACTGCGCGTCAAACGGCGCCATCACAACTGAGCTGGTGTCCGGATCCTGACAAGTTTACGCGGCTGAAACCTCCGCGCTGGAGCGCCCGCCAGACATCAACGATGCAGGTTCTGAAAGTGAGAGTGACTCGCAATGGCTGATAGGCAGAGGAAAGACGAGAAGAAATCCCTGGGACGCAAACAATACGAAGAGGAACTTCGCCGACTCCAGAGCGAATTGTGCAAGCTGCAGGAGTGGGTGAAATATCGGGGACTACGCGTGATTATTATTTTTGAAGGGCGCGATGCCGCCGGCAAGGGAGGCACGATTCGCGCTCTTACCGAACGCGTGAGCCCTCGCGTCTTCCGCGTTGTGGCGTTACCCGCTCCTTCCGACCGGGAAAAACACCAAATGTACATGCAGCGCTACATTCAGAATCTTCCCTCGGCCGGCGAGATCGTGATCTTTGACCGCAGCTGGTACAACCGAGCGGGAGTCGAATATGTAATGGGATTCTGTACCAAGGAACAGCATCGCCGTTTTCTAGATCTTTGTCCCATGATCGAGAAGTACATCGTGGATGGTGGAGCGATCCTGATCAAGTACTGGCTGGAGGTAGGGCAGAAAGAGCAGGAACGCCGATTCGAGTCGCGGATCAAAGATCCCCTTCGCCAGTGGAAACTGAGCCCTATGGACCTGGAATCTTACCGCCGCTGGTACGAATACTCCAACGCCCGAGACCTGATGATGAAGGCGACGGACACCAAGCACGCTCCCTGGTATATCGTACGCTCTGATGACAAGAAGACCGCTAGGCTTAACTGCATTTCGCACTTTTTGAGCCTGATTCAATACGGAAAAGTACCACGGGAGAAAGTGATATTACCCCTGCGAAAGAAGCAGGGAGAATACGACGATCAGGCGCCTCTAAAATCAAGGCACTTCATTCCCGACAAATACTGATCTTCTCCGCCTCACCCATCGATCGAGCCAGTCTTGAACCAGGATTGGCAAAATCGCCCGGTGCTTGAGACCTGCTCGCAGCCACCCAGAGCGAGAACAGCTTGCGCCATGTTGCTTCAGCCATGAACTTTGCCGTGTTCCAATGAAGCCTTGTGCGACTAGGGATTTCCCCAGTTGTGATGCGTGGTAGCCCTTCGTAGCATCAAGCCGTCCGAGTTTATTCCGAACTTGAAGATCGCGCTGAGATTGCAGGCCAACGAGCGACCCTTGCTGCTCTGACCAGAGATTATTCTTCCAGTAGCCACTCGGGCAATGAGTAGTGTGAATACTCATCAGTAGCGAGAGCACTCAGCCATTTCGCGTGAGTCCGAACAGTTCGCGTGCTTCGAGGAGGCAGTTCGTGTGGCGAGAACTAGGAATTTACTCCCGGCTCTGGAGTTCGTTATTGCCAGCCGTGGTTCTATGTGGTTGTTCTTCGGGTAAACCGAAGCCAGCGCCACCTCCGCCCGGAGTCACAGTATTCACCGTTCTTCAGAAGGATGTGCCCGTCTATCAAGAGTGGGTGGGGACAATGGCGGGCAACATTGACGCCGATATTCGGCCAAAGGTCGAAGGCTTCCTCCTGAGCAAACTGTACAGCGAAGGATCTTTCGTAAGAAAGGGACAGGCGATGTTCCATCTGGATGATCGCCAGTCTGAAGCTGCGGTTCAACAGGCGCAAGGGCAGCTTGAGGAAGCCAACACAGCCTTGGCACAAGCGCAGATCGATGTGAACCGCTACACGCCGCTCGTCCAGCAGAAGGCCGTCAGCCAGGCCGAGCTAGACAAAGCCACTAGCCGACAGCGGGCAGCTACCGCACAAGTCGCTGCGGCTCAAGCGGTACTGGACAATGCCAAGCTCAACCTTACTTGGGCAACCGTCGTGTCTCCGATCTCAGGTATTGCTGGAATTGCGAAAGTTGGAATTGGCGATCTCATGACGCCGACCACGATTATGGCGACAGTGTCAGCTGTGGATCCGGTCTATGTCGATTTCAGCATCGCAGAACAGGACTACCTGCGCTTCGCTCGCGACAAAACCGGACGCGGAGCTGACCTGGAGCTAATTCTTGGGGACGGCACTGTTTACCCACGGCGAGGTCACTCCCTTCTTGTGAATCGCGAAATAGACTCGCGAACCGGCACGATTCAAGTCCGCGCTGAGTTTCCGAATCCTACAAATGTTCTGCGCCCCGGCCAGTATGGCCGCATACGCTCGAAGACCGAAGTAAGGAAGAACGCGTTGTTGATTCCGCAGCGGGCCATTGCGGAGTTGCAGGGGATTTACCAGGTCGGAGTGGTTGATTCCGAGAACAAGGTCACGATTCGTGCTGTGAAAACCGGGCCTCAGTTCGGCGACATGTGGGTGATCGACACCGGGTTGCAATTGGGCGACAGAGTTGTTGTGGACGGCTTGCAGCGCCTGCGCGATGGCATGACTGTAGCGCCCAGCGAATTTAAAGACACCCAGGCCAACGCAGTCCACGGTGGAGAGTAGACATGGCCAAGTTTTTCATCAACCGCCCCATCGTCGCCATCGTGATCGCCATTCTCACCGTCATCGCAGGGCTCGTTGCAATGACGAAGTTGCCCACAGCAATGTTGCCCGACATTGTACCCCCTCAGGTCAATGTCACTTCCACCTACACCGGCGCCGATGCACTCACGATTGAACAGTCGGTTGCAACGCCGCTGGAACAGCAGATGAACGGCGTGGACAACATGATTTATATGATGTCCACCAATGCCAACGATGGAACCATGACATTGAAGGTGACCTACGATGTCGGCACCAATGTCGACATCGATCAGGTGAACACGCAGAACCGGGTCTCGCAAGCCAGCCCGAATCTTCCCACCTCGGTCAACCAGTATGGGGTGACTGTAAAGAAGTCGATGGGACTTCCCTTGCTGGTCCTGTCGGTCTATTCGCCCAATGGCACTTTCGACAGTCAGTTCCTGGGGAACTACGCGACCATCAATATCAACGACGCGCTGCTTCGCGTGCCTGGCGTTGGCCAGGTGACGAACTTCGGCACTGCAGATTACGCGATGCGCATTTGGGTGAAACCCGATCAACTGACGAAGTTGGGTCTCACCGTCTCGGACTTGAACAATGCCGTGCAGCAGCAGAGCGCCGTAAACCCAGCGGGTCAGATCGGAGGGGAGCCCGCACCAAAAGGGCAGCAGTTCACCTATTCCGTGCGCGCCCCAGGCCGCCTGATCAATGCCGAAGAGTTCGGCAAGGTGATTGTTCGCCAGAATACGGACGGCTCCGTCGTGCGATTGAAAGACGTCGCACGCATCGAACTTGGGTCCCTCGTTTACCAGCAGATTGGACGTTTCAACGGCAAGCCGGCGGTCATCATCGCCGTGTATCAGGCGCCAGGTTCCAACGCCTTGGCTGTGGCCAATCAAGTCAAGATCCAGATGGACGAACTCAAGTCGCGATTCCCGCAGGGTCTGGAATACAAAGTCTCCATGGACACGACCTTGCCCATCACTGAGGGCATGAAAGAAATCGTGACGACATTGGGTGAGGCGATTGTTCTTGTCATCATCGTGGTGTTTCTCTTTCTGCAAGGTTGGCGCGCCACGCTCATTCCTCTCATCGCCGTCCCAGTCTCTCTCATTGGAACCTTCGCTGTTTTTCCGATGCTGGGGTTCTCCATCAATACGCTCTCGCTGTTCGGGCTGATCCTTGCGATCGGCCTGGTCGTGGATGATGCAATCGTCGTCGTCGAGGCCGTCGAACACAACATCGAGCATGGCATGCCGCCTAAAGAAGCTACAGTCAAGGCGATGGAGGAGGTTACCAGCCCGGTGATCGGAATCGCTTTGATTCTTTCCTCCGTGTTTGTGCCCATGGCCTTCATGGGCGGAATTTCCGGATTACTCAACCAGCAATTCGCGGTCACTATCGCAATCTCGGTGCTGATCTCTGCCTTCAATGCGTTGACGCTTTCTCCAGCTTTGTCGGCCATGTTGCTTCGACCGCGCAAGAAAGCCAAAGGGCCACTGGGGAAATTCTTCGACTGGTTTAACCGCAGCTTCGAAAAGGTCACCGGCGGCTACGTCTCGTGGAGCCACGTCCTGATTCGCCGGACTGGGATGGCAATGCTCCTCCTGCTCGGTGTTTCGATCGTGGCTGGACTGATGGGTAAGAGCTTGCCCAAAAGCTTCATCCCCGAAGAGGATCAAGGTTACGCCTTCGTTCAACTGCAGCTGCCGGATGCCGCTTCCCTGCAACGCACGGACGCGGTCATGAGAAAGATGGACGACATTCTCGCGCACACCCATGGGATTCAAGGCTATGACGCGATCGCCGGCTTTAGCCTGCTCTCGAATACGTCCGCTTCCTACACCGGTTTCTACTTTCTGCAGCTGGATCCCTGGGAGGAGCGGCACAGCGATGAACTATCTGCGGCTGGGCTCATGCGGGCTTTGAACCAGAAGATGGCAAAAGAGATTCCAGAGGCCGTTGGGTTTGCCTTCGGTCCGCCCGCGATTCCAGGACTGGGCACAGCCGGCGGATTCACCTTCATGTTGCAGGATCGTGCCGGCGGCACCGTTGAACAACTCTTTGACAATCTGGAGAAACTGACGCAGGCTGCCCGCAAGCGTCCGGAACTCGCCTCGCTGGTCAGCACCTTCCGCCCTTCGGTTCCGCAGCTCTATATGGACGTCGATCAGGACCGCGTCCTGAAACAGGGGCTGCAATTCGCCGAGGTTTACCAGACGCTGCAGGCCTTTCTGGGTGGAGCTTATGTCAATCAGTTCAATCGCTTTGGGCGGCAGTGGAAGGTTTATCTACAGGCAGAACCTCAATACCGGAACAGCTCTGACCAAATCAACAACTTCTACGTGCGCAATTCGAAGGGGGAGATGACGCCCCTGGGCTCGTTAGTTACGATTCGGCGAGTCTCCGGTCCGGAATATACCAACCGCTTCAACTTGTTCCGTAGCATCCAGATCAACGGTTCCCCCGCCAGCGGATACAGCTCCGGACAGGCGACGGCCGCCATGGAAGAAGTGGCCGCCCAAGTGTTGCCCAGCAATATGGGTTACGCGTGGAGCGATATGTCGTATCAGGAAAAGAAGGCTTCCGGAGGTCAGGCGGCGGTCTTTGGCATGTCGTTGGTGTTCGTCTTTCTCATCCTAGCCGCGCTCTATGAGAGTTGGTCTCTGCCGTTCAGCGTTCTGCTTTCCACGCCGGTGGCGGTGTTTGGCGCGTTTGGCGGACTGATGCTGCGCAAGTTCGACAACAACATCTTCGCTCAGATCGGACTGGTCATGCTGATTGGTCTCACCGCCAAGAACGCCATCCTGATCGTTGAGTTCGCCGTCTTGGAGCACAAGAAAGGGAAAGACTTTGTAGACGCCGCCCTCGAGGGAGCCCGCCTCCGATTGCGGCCGATTCTAATGACCTCGTTCGCCTTCATTCTCGGTTGCGTCCCACTCTGGACGGCAAAAGGCGCGGGCGCCATCGGTCGCAAGGTTCTGGGAACTTCAGTCATCGTCGGCATGTCGGCGGCGACGGTGATGGGCGTCTTCCTTGTGCCGGTCTTGTACGTCCTGGTAGAGCGAATCGCCAGCAGAAAGAAAAAACCCGATTCAGAAGTGTCTCACGCCGCACCCGCGGAAGGAGGGGCACACTGATGCGCAAGATCGTTTGTGTGGCAATCCTGCTCCTGGGTCTTGGGGGATGCGTGGTGGGACCGAAGTACAAGCGTCCCGTGATTCAACCTCCCGACAAGTTCTACACGGAAGCCAATCCCCAGGCGGGTTCGCTCGCGGACGCGCCCTGGTGGGAACTCTTCAAAGATCCTGTTTTGCAGGATCTGATCCGCGAGGCTTTGAAGAACAACTACGACGTGGCGATAGCGGCATCCCGGGTCGAAGAGGCGCGGGCACAGGCGGGTGTGGCAAAGTCGGAGTACTATCCTCAAATCGGATACGGGGCCAGCATTGCAGGAGCAAAATCGAACCTCATACCAAATCATGTTTACTATGGATATAACTTCAACCTTTCCTGGGAAATCGACTTGTGGGGCCGCATCCGCAAGTTGAATGAGCAACAGAAAGCTCTCTTTTTCGCTTCCGAGGAAGCACAGCGCGGAGTATGGCTGAGCCTGGTCGCGGACGTGGCGCAGGCCTATTTTGAACTGCGGGCACTGGACGAGCAACTTGTGATCACGAGGGAGACGGGCCAGAGCTTCCAGGAGAGCTACGACCTCTTTAGTAAGAAAGAGCAGGGCGGAGAGGCATCGGGTCTGGAAACGTCGCGCGCCGAAGCAGCATTGGCCAACGTTGTAGCGCAAATCCCGGACCTCGAACGACAGATCACGGCAAAAGAGAATCAGATTAGTTTGTTGCTTGGCAAGAACCCCGGGCCGATCCAACGCGGCAAGTCGCTTGCCGACCAGAATGACTTGGACATCATCCCGTCGGGGCTGCCCTCGACACTGCTGGAGCGGCGACCAGACCTGCGACAAGCAGAGCAAGAGCTCATTGCCGCCAACGCCTCCGTCGGTGTTGCCAAGGCCAACTTCTTTCCTGTGCTCAATCTGACGGGGTTGCTGGGCGGCGTGAGCCCCCAACTTTCGGGCCTGGTCAGTTCCGGAACGCAGTGGACTGCAGGTGCCGGTTTGGCCGGACCGCTGTTCCAGGGAGGGCGTCTCAAAAGCCAGTATCGCGCGGCACAGGCTCAACGTGACCAGGCGCAATTTTCTTACGTGAAGTCGGTTACGCAAGCCTTTGGCGAGGTCTCCACCGCGCTCGCCGCGCATCAGAAGCTTGCCCAGTCTCTCAAGGAACAGAGTCGTTCTGTAGCTTCCTATCAGGATTCCGTGCGGCTCTCGGATTTGCGGTACGACAGCGGACTCGCAAGCTATTTTGAAGTGCTTGATGCCAAGCTGAACCTGTTCCCGGCGCAAACAGCCCTTGTGATTTATGACCTGGATCGCAAAACTGCGCTGGTCGATCTTTACAAGGCGCTAGGCGGGGGCTGGAACCTGACCGATGCACAATGGCTGAGCCACAACGCTGCCTCAAACCCACCGTCGCATCCGTAGGACGTGCGGCCGAAACGACATGCGGCCTCGAAAAGATTCGAAACGGATGACGAGCACTGAATCTTTCGAAAAGTGACTGCTCCGAGCCTCAGCCAATCGCTTAATGTGCAATAAGGCCAACCGCTCGAAACTGATTGCAGACTCGTGCGACAACTTCTACCGTCGGCGGCTGAACATCGTCAAGCGTGTAGTTGAGTTTGAGTTCCTTCCATTTGAATCGTCCCATCTGATGGAAGGGCAGGACATCGACTCGTTGCACGTTTCCCAAATCAGCC